>NZ_AKJS01000149.1 GCF_000282215.1 Pseudomonas sp. GM21 | reverse complement strand
CGAGGCACCGAACGAAAGGGGCAAGAGCCCTTGGTTACTTGGGGCTTTTCCAAGTGACCCGCTGTAAGAGCGGAACCATAAGCCGCCGTTACCGAAGAAACGGATATGTACACACCGCCCCCCCCCGCTAGTCCGTTGAGACGATGCCCAACCAGATCACCGCAGCGATAGTAAACGCATCCAAAGTCGACCCCACGGAGCAAGGGCCCATGAGTATTTTGCAGCGTTTCCAGATGCACGGCAGCGTCGCCATCGTCACCGGCAGCGGCCGGGGAATCGGTCGCGCGATCGCCTTGGCGTATGCCGAAGCCGGTGCCGATGTGGTGTGCTCGGCGCGGTCGCTGGACGAGGTTCAGGCAGTGGCCGAAGAAGTTCGCGGCCTGGGACGACGCGCGCTGGCGTTCGCTTGTGACGTCAACGACGCCGAGCAGCGCCACGCGCTGGTGCGTCAAAGCGTAGAGCAAATGGGTCGTATCACACATCTGGTGAACAATGTCGGCGGTGGCGGTCCGAACGATCCGCTGGCGATGACGCCCGAGCAGTTCTCCCAGGTACTGACCTTCAACGTCGCCACCAGCTACGCCTTCTGCCAATTGTGTGTGCCGCTGATGCGCGAGGCAGGTGGCGGCAACATCATCAATATCAGCTCGGTGGCGGCACGCTATGCCCAGCGCCATTTCAGCGCCTACGGCACAGCCAAGGCCGCTCTCAGCCATCTGACCCGTTTGCTGGCTCAGGACTTTGCGCCGCAGGTCCGGGTCAACGCCGTCGCACCGGGCCCGACCCTGACCGAAGCGCTGAACGGCGTGATGCCGACCGCCATGCGCGAGGTCATGGAAGCCAACACCCCGCTCAAATGCCTGGGCACCCCGCAAGACATCGCCGCCGCCGCGCTGTACCTCGCCAGCCCCGCTTCGGCCTGGGTTACCGGCAAGGTTATCGATGTGGATGGTGGCGCCGACTCGTCGGTCTGGCCGGGCTGAACGCCTTCTTTGGGCCCGTCCTGATGACGTTGGGGCGGGCTTTTTTTCCCCCACCTGATTGGAGCCCTGCCATGGACGCTCATTTGATTAACACGCTCGGTGACGAACTGTTCAACGCCTTGCGCAGCCGTCAGACCCTGGCGCCCCTGACCCGGCGCTATCCACAGATCACCCTGGAACAGGCCTATCGGATTTCCCTGCGCTTCCTGCAACGCCGCGAAGCCCTTGGCGAGCAGGTGATTGGCAAGAAAATCGGGGTGACCAGCCGCGCCGTGCAGGAAATGCTGGACGTCCACCAACCGGACTTCGGTTTCCTCACCAATGCCATGCAAGTCGAGGACGGCTGCGATGTCAGCCTGGCCCGCTATAACCTGATCCAGCCACGGGCCGAAGGCGAAATCGCCTTTATCCTCGGCGAAGACTTACAAGGCCCGGGCATCAGCGCCGAGGATGTACTGGCCGCCAGCCAATGGGTCGTGCCGTGCTTCGAGATCGTCGATTCGCGAATCGATGACTGGCAGATCCGTATCCAGGACACCGTGGCCGACAACGCGTCTTGTGGCGTGTTCGCACTCGGCACCCAGCGTATCGACCCTCGCTCACTGGACCTGGCTGCCGTGCACATGCAAATGCTGAAAAACGGCCAGCCGGCAGGCTCCGGACTGGGCTCGGCGGTGCAAGGACATCCCTGCGCGGCCGTAGCCTGGCTGGCCAATACCCTGGGCGAGCTGGGCATCCCGTTCCGCCGTGGCGAGATCATTCTCTCCGGTGCCCTGGCGCCGCTGGTACCAGTAGTCGCCGGTGACCAAATCAGTCTGTCCATGAGTGGCTTGGGCGAAGCCAGCCTGCGCTTCATCCCTTGATCACCCTTCATTCCCCTCCCTTTCTCCCTCCCTGGAGCCAAAGACCATGAGCAAAAAGATCAAATGCGCGCTGATCGGGCCGGGCAACATCGGCACCGATCTGTTGTACAAACTGATGCGCAGTGAAGTGCTGGAACCGGTGTGGATGGTCGGCATCGACGCCACCTCCGAAGGCCTTTCGCGGGCTCGCGAACTGGGCCTGAAGACCACCGCAGACGGTGTCGACGGATTGCTTCCCCATGTCCTCGAAGACAAGATCCAGATCGCCTTCGACGCTACCTCGGCCTATGTGCACGCGCAGAACTCGCGCAAGCTCAATGCCCTGGGCGTGTTGATGATCGACCTCACCCCGGCGGCCATCGGCCCGTATTGCGTACCGCCGGTCAACCTCAAGGCTCAACTGGGCCTGGGTGTGATGAACGTCAACATGGTCACCTGCGGCGGCCAGGCCACCATTCCGCTGGTGGCGGCGGTATCCAGCGTGCAGCCGGTGGAATACGCCGAAATCATTGCCACCGCCGCTTCCAAATCAGTCGGCCCCGGCACCCGAAAAAATATCGACGAATTCACCCGCACCACCTCCAGCGCAGTGGAAAAGATCGGCGGCGCGAAGAAAGGCAAGGCGATCATCATTATCAACCCCGCCGAACCACCGCTGATCATGCGCGACACCGTGCATTGCCTGACCGCCAGCGAGCCCGACCAGCCGGCGATCACCGCGGCCATTGAGGCAATGATCGAGCAAGTGCAGCGCTACGTGCCCGGCTACAAGTTGGTCAATGGCCCGGTGTTCGACGGGAATCGGGTGTCAATTTTCATGGAGGTCGAAGGCCTGGGCGACTACCTGCCCAAGTACGCCGGCAACCTCGACATCATGACTGCCGCAGCGGCCCGCACCGCCGAGATGTTTGCCGAGGAAATTCTCAAGGGCGAACTGGTTCTGCAAGCCACCGCCCAAACCGCCCACGCATAAGGAGTCGACCATGGATCTTCACGGCAAAAGCATTACCGTTCACGACATGTGCCTGCGCGACGGCATGCACCCCAAGCGTCACCAGATCAGCTTGCAACAGATGAAGGACATCGCCTGCGGCCTCGACGCGGCCGGCGTACCGCTGATCGAAGTCACCCACGGTGACGGCCTGGGCGGCAGTTCGGTGAACTATGGCTTCCCGGCCCACACCGACGAGGAGTATTTGTCGGCGGTGATCCCGTTGATGAAAAAGGCCAAGGTCTCGGCTCTGCTGCTTCCGGGCATCGGCACCGTCGATCATCTGAAAATGGCCTATGAGCTGGGGGTCAACACCATTCGGGTGGCCACCCATTGCACCGAGGCCGATGTCAGCGAGCAGCACATTTCCCACGCCCGGGGCCTGGGCATGGATACCGTCGGTTTCTTGATGATGGCCCACATGAACAGCCCCGAAGGTCTGGTCAAGCAAGGTTTGCTGATGGAAAGCTACGGCGCCAACTGCATCTACCTGACCGACTCGGCGGGCTACTTGCTGCCCCATGACGTCAGTGCCCGTGTGGCGGCGATGCGTGCGGCCCTCAAGCCAGAGACCGAGATCGGTTTTCATGGCCACCACAATCTGTCGATGGGCGTTTCCAACTCGATCGCCGCGATTGCCGCCGGGGCAAACCGTATCGACGCCGCCTGCGCGGGCCTTGGTGCTGGAGCTGGGAACACACCAATGGAAGTACTGGTGGCGGTGTGTGACCGCATGGGTATCGAGACGGGTGTCAGCGTGTTCGGCATCCAGGACGTGGCCGAAGACCTTGTCGTGCCGATCATGGACTTCCCGATCCGCAGCGACCGCGATGCCCTGACCATGGGCTACGCCGGGGTGTATGGCTCGTTCCTGCTGTTCGCTAAACGTGCCGAGAAAAAATACGGCGTGTCGGCCCGGGAGATCCTCGTTGAAATGGGCCGTCGCGGCATGGTCGGTGGTCAGGAAGACATGATCGAAGACACTGCCATGACCCTCGCCCGTCAGCGGCGGCAGGCGTAAGACCACACTGCCCCTGTGGGAGCGAGCCTGCTCGCGATGGCGGTAGACCAGTCAACATTGTTGGCGACTGGATACCCCCATCGCGAGCAGGCTCGCTCCCACTCCTGATTGGTATCAATGGAATAGGTTTTAACGCCAATCGGCGACGATGCCGTGCTCCAACGCAAACGGCTGCGCAGCGATGGTCCGGCGTTGAAACGCCGGTGCCTGTTCGGCAGTGGCCAGCCACAACATCACCGCCGCTGGTACATGGGGTGGAGCGCTGCCGGCGCGCAGCGCGATCAGGCCTTTATCGCCGATGGTGGCCTTGAGGGCTTCGGTGGTGACTACGCCCGGATTGAGGGTATAAGCGCGCACACCGGCCTCGCCCAGTTCCGTGCTCAGCACCCCGGACAGTCGCGACACCGCAGCTTTGCCCGCGCCATAGGCATAACCCCATCCTCCCTTGCCCGCTGCTACCGGTGGGTCGCTTTCCCCGGCACCGGAGGTCACATTGATCACCACCCCGCCACCACGCGCCACCATGTGTTCGGCAACCGCACGAGTCAGCAGGAACGGTGTGAGGATGTAGCCCTGGAACATCCGCTCCAGGGTCTGAGCTTGCAGGTCCATGAACCCCGCATTGAGATCACTGCCCTGGTAGATCGCGTTGTTGATCAGCACGTCGATGCGCCCGTACTCGGCCAGCACCGCCTGGCAGGCGTTCAAGGCCGAGTCGCTGTCGAGCAGGTCCATCGGCACGACGAGCACTCGGCAACCGAGCTCGCGCAACGCCTGCGCTGTGCTGTTGAGGCTGCCGGCCAGCGGTGCCCCAGCGGCGTCGCGCAGGGCATGTTCATGTTGTTCTCCCTCGTTGAGGGTACGGGCGCTGATCGCCAGGTCGAAACCGGCGCGGGCAAACGCCAGCGCCGCCTCGCGGCCAATACCCCGGCTGGCGCCGGTGATGAATGCCACTTTGTTCATGGGAGTTCCTTTTAGAAGCGCGAGGCGCGGACCATGGCGTCCATGCCGCCATCGACGAACACGACGCTGCCATGGATAAACGATGCCTGCGACGATTGCAGGAAGGCTACCACCGCGGCGATCTCATCAGGGTGACCAGAGCGGCCCAGGGGTGCGACGAAATCGCGGGTTGCCTGGCCAAAACGTGCATCGTCCAGCGACGCCTGGTGCAGCGGGGTTTCTACCGCACCCGGCGCCACCACGTTCAAACGCAGGCCCAGCTTGCCCCAGTTCACCGCCAGGCTGCGTACATGCTGGCTGATGGCATATTTGGAAGCGGCATAGGCGACGTGAGGCTGGCCGAGGGTGTTGGCCAATTCCAGCGCCCGGGCCTCATCACCGGCGATCATCGCTTGCGTCATCGACTGGCCCTCGGGGCCCGAATGAGTCGCCGCCACTGAGCCGATCACCAGCGCCGCCGGTTGTTGGCCCTTGATCAACGCCCCTTGCAGGCCGTCGAGCAACTGGCTGACGCCGAAGTAATTGACCGCCAGAATCAGGCCGCAGCTCGGCGCCGTGACACCGACCCCGGCGCAGCAGATCAGTCCGTCGAGGACCCCGCCACTGAGTTCAAGCACTTGCGCGATGGCCGCGTCGCGTCCATGGGCAGTCGACAGGTCAGCGATCACTTCGGCGTTGCTGCGATCGATCCCGATGACCTGATGCCCGGCGGTGCGCAGGGCGGCGGATACGGCGGCGCCGATTCCCGAGGCGCTGCCGGTGATGGCTGTTATAGGCATTGTGGTTCTCCGTGATAGGTTCGCCCAGTATCGACAGGGCGATCACGGGACGGCATCGTCCGTGCGGACTAAAAATGTGCTGCGTCAATGACCACTACGCCGGGCAGCGGATGGCCCGGCGACGGGTCTGCGGGATCAGGCCTGGCGATAGATCGGCACGGCCAGTCGCAGTGGCGGCACCTTGATTTTTTCGGCCACCTTCAACGCGAGTTGCGGCTTACCCAAGGCCACCACGCTGTTAAGCATGATGCGCACCAGTTCGGTCTGGCGCCTTACACCGGTCTTTGAAAAGATCGAGCGCAAGTGTGCCCGCGCGGTGTTACGCCGGATATTGAGCACCTCGGCAGCTTCCTCCAGAGACAGGCCGTTGGCGAGTTCCATGGCCAGGGCGGTTTCGGCCTTGGTCAGGTTGAACAACTGCTTGGTCACCACTTCACTGGCCAAGGATTTGCTCGATGCATCACGGATGTACACCAACGCCGCCGGTTGGCCCTTCTCCTCGGCCCAGTCCAGGGACGGAATCGATTCGACCACCACACCAAGGTTGACCAGACCGGACGGCCGCGTCACCGACATGGCCTCGGCGCTTTTCGGTGCATCCGGACAGAACGCGCCACGAATCAGGCGTTGCAGTTCACGGTTGTCGCTGGGATACGTCGCCTCCAGGCGCCCGCCCACCAATTTCAGGCCATCGGAACGGGAAAGGATTTCCTGGGCCACCGGATTGATCTGCAACACGCTGCCGCTCTCGTCGAGCACCAGGGTCGCCACCGATAACCGGCTGATGGCCTGGGAGTACAACTCGCTCAGCGATTCGCTGCGGTCTCGCAGGTTATGCAGTTGCGAGGCAAGTCGCAGGTGAGGCAGGAAACTGGCGCATACCGCCCGCTCGTGCGCAGTGAAGTTGGGGGCCCGTTTGGGGCGTGTCATGCGAAAGCGCAGTTTGCCGCCGTCCGGGGTGGAAATATCGGCGCACATCAGGTGGTACACGTCATAGGGCTCGCAGAACATCTTGTAGTAACCGTTCTGCTCCCATTGCGTGGTGCTCATGAGGTCGTCCACGGTGAACACATGGTCCAGCGGCTGATTGGAGAAAGGCGAATTGGTTTGCGGGTAGGTCATGTAGCAGACATCACCGGCACCTTCGATGTCGCCGACGATGATCATCACGCCGGTATCGGGTTGATCCGGCACCCGCAGGATCAAGGTGACGTAGTTGGCATCGTAGAGCTTGAGAAAGCTTCTGAGGGCCTGGGCCATCTGTTTCGGATCGAGGGCGCCTTCATAGATTTCGCCCACCAACTGGTTGTAGCGCGTGAGGTCGAGGCCAAGGCTGGCCAGGGCTTCATGGGTCAAGACACCATTTTGCATAGTCTTATCTCGCTCGGGTAAGGACTGCGCCCTTCCCTTGTTATTTTTATAATTTCGGCTGGGGGAACCTGGGCTCCCCCCCACTCGACTGCTATTTGCCAGCCAGTTTCCCTAGTGCCTGCGGACTCCACAATAGGTCCGACAGGTTTATTTTTCGCTACCGGGATCACGCGCCGCCGGGCTGTTTTTCAGGCGGAACTGCCCTTGTGCAGGCACCGGCTGGCGCACCCGATCGGCAACCAACGGTTGCCCGCGATTGAACCAGGCGGCCAGCGCCGGCAGGAGAAAAATCGCCCCCAGCACATTGACCAGGAACATGAACGACAACAACACCCCCATGTCAGCCTGGAACTTCAGCGGTGCGAACGCCCAGGTGCAGACGCCAATGGACATGGTCACGGCCGTAAATACCGCGGCCGTACCGCGTTGGCACATGGCCTGGTAGAACGCCTCGCGCAGATTGGATCCGCGCAGCATTTCGTGCTGAATACGTTCGTACAGGTAAATGCCGTAGTCGACGCCCACCCCTACCCCCAGCGCCATCACCGGCAAGGTGGCGACCTTCAGGCCGATCCCGAGCATGGTCATCAGTGCGTTGCACAGAATCGCGACAATCGCCAGCGGCACCAGAATGCACAGCACCGCGCGGATCGACAAGAAGGTAAGCCAGCAAAACAACGCCACTGATCCGAATAGCGCCCCGAGCATGATCACTTCAGCGCGCTTGACCGCCTCGTTGGAGGCCGCCATCACCCCCACGTTGCCACCGGCCAGGAGGAATTCGACTTGCGGCGAGCTGACTTCGGCAATGATCCGCCTGGCTTCAGCGATTGCATGGCTGACGGTGCTGCCTTCGTGGTCGGCAAGGAACACCAGAATCTGCATTTGCTGGCAGCCGTCGGTGACCAGACCGTCATCCGGCATATAGGCCCGCGCACCCTGACTCAGGCCACGAGGTGATCCCGGAATCGCCGCCCAGCGCGGATTGCCTTCGTTGTTGCCAGCGATCACCCGCTTGCCCATGTCCGCCACGCTCTGAATCGACTGCACACCGGAGACCGTGCGCATGCGGAAATCGAAGGCTTCCACCGCGCGCATCACCGCAGGCGACAAGCAACCTTCTTCGACACCCTTGACCTGGACGAACACCGACATCACATCCAGCCCGATGGAGTAGCTGCTGATGATGTTGGCGTTGTCCTGGTTGTAGCGCGAATCGGCCCGCAGCTCCGGTGCACCCGCGCCGATATCCCCCACTGCCAGGTCGCGAGCCTTGTAGGCCCCGGCCAACAGCAGTAACAGGCTGATCGCAAAAACGCCCAAGGCCGGCCCCGGTTCGGCAAGTGCCGACAAGCGCCACCACAGACGGTGCTTGCCCGCGGGTCGGGATTGCGCCCGGCGCAATAACCCAGGCTCCAACCGCAGGTAGGAAATGATGACCGGCAACATCAATTTGTTGGTGATGATCATCAACATCACGCCGATGCACGCGGTCACCCCCAGTTCGTGGACGATGGGAATATCGATCAGCATGATTACCGCGAAACCCAGGGCGTTCATCAGCAAGGCCAGAGAACCGGGGATGAAGATCTTGCAGAACGCCGAACGCGCTGCCTCCTTCGACGTGCTACCGGCCAGCACGTCTTGTTTCCAGGCGTTGGTCATCTGCACCGCATGGGACACGCCGATGGAGAAGATCAGGAACGGTACCAGGATCGACATCGGATCGATGCCCAAGCCCAGCAGCGGCAACAGGCCAAGCAACCAGACCACCGGCAGCAACGCGACAACCAGCGCCACCACCGTCAGGCGCAAGGAGCGCGAATACAGCCACAGCAGCAACCCGGTGATCACGAAGGCCACAACAAAGAAGCCGATCACCGTGTTCAACCCTTCGACCACATCACCCACCAGTTTGGCGAAGCCAACGATGTTGATGTCGATATCGGGACTATTGTACTTGGCGCGGATGTCTTCGAGGCGCTGGGCGATGTCGACATAGGACACCGGCTGGCCGGTCTTTGGATCGATGTCCTGCAGGTCGGCGCGGACCATGGCCGATTTGAGGTCATTGGCCACCAGGCGACCGACCTGCCCGGAAGCTGCCGTGTTGCTGCGCACCTGCGCCAGGTCCTCAGAGGTGCCGCTAAAGCGCGGCGGCACCACCACATCGCCAAAGAAACCTTCCTCGGTAATTTCGATGTAGCGCACGTTGGCGGTAAACAGCGACGTCACACTGGGGCGACTGACTCCAGAGATGAAAAACACGTCGTCGGTGACTTTACGCAGGGTCTCGAGGTACTCGGCGTTATAGATATCACCCTCGCCTTTCCAGCGTACGCTGACCAGGAAGCGGTTGGCGCCGGTGAAGTAGCGGCTGAACTTGAGAAAATTGACCATGTATTCATGACGCACGGGGATCTGTTTGTTGAATCCCGGATCCAGTTGCGTGTGGGTGGCACTGTAGCCCAGGCCCAGCGTCACCAGAACAAACAGCAACAGCAGTCCCTTGCGCCAGGCCATCAAGTGGTCCGCACACGTTTCGACGCAGCGCGTCACCCAGTGTTTACCCTGATTCATTGCCTGCCTCTCATTTACTGGGTGGCCTGTGTGGCCATTAAGGCAGCGACGCTGCCAGCTGAACCCTGCAAAACACCGCGCTCGCCACCCACCAGCAGACGCGGGCCAACCATCGTCGCCGAGGTCAACGTACCGAGCCCGGCCAGGCGTCCGACGCCGACCAACGCGCCCTGTGCATCCAGACGTACCACCGAGCTGCCGGCACCGACGATCACCAGTCCCGAGTGATCGGGCAGCAATACATGGCCATACAAAGGCAGTTGGTTACCCACGTTGATCCGGGTCCAGCTGTCGCCGAAGTCATGGCTGACGAAAACATGGCCGCGCATGCCGTAGGTCACCCAGTTATTCGCGTTCAGGCGCACGATGCCGAACAACGAGCCGCTGTAGAACGCAGGCAAGGTCTGCCAGTGCTGGCCGTTGTCGGCCGTACGCAATACCAGGCCCTGTTCGCCCACCATCATGCGGCGGTCATCTGCGCCACCGGCCATGCTGTTCAGGTGTGCGTTATCGATGTCCAGGGACTGCGGAGTCCAGGTCTGCCCGGCATCAACGGATTGATAGAACTTACCGAAGCTGCCGAAAGCCAAGACGTTGTCGCCACCACCGGTCCAGATGCCCAGCAGCGGTTCGCCCAGATCGCTGTCGTGGCGCATTTCCTGCCAACTGCTACCTGAGTCCACAGAGCGCAGAATCCAGCCGTCATGCCCGACCGCCAGCAAACGCTTGTCGTCCAGCGCCACCAAGGCAGTCAGGGTGGCGTTACGTTGTATGCCGACTGCGGCTGGCTGCCAGCTGACGCCCTCATCATCACTGAGCAGGATGCTGCCCCGCTCGCCCACGGCTATCACCCGTGAGCCAAGATTGAGCAGGCCGTTGATCTGCACCCGATCTGGACGCGTGGCCAACAGCTCGACCTGCGGTGGAGATTTTGGGGAAAAGGTGTAGCCAATGGTCAAGGCGACCACCAGACAAACGGCGTAGCCGATCACCGAGCGCATGAGTAGCGCTCCTGTTCGGGGTACACGTGCATAGGGCTAGTCATAAGGCCGATCCTCTTGTTTTTATCACGCACCAGGGCATGCGAGGCAAACGAGATGGGCGCTGCCTCTGAGGGAATAGTCGGCGCAAGGCTTGGGGGACACATCGTCCAAATGGCTTATGCAATGGCGCAAATGGCGTGGGGCGGGAATGGTGGATATTTATGTGCAAATCGAACGTCGCCGCCTCGCAGCGATAGCGTCAGTTCAGACAACCGTTTCGTTGACTGAATGGACGCCATCGCCGGCAAGCCGGCTCCAACAGGTAATGCTGTCCACTCAAGGAGCGACACAATTTTGTAGCAGCTGGCGAAGCCTGCGTCCGGCTGCGAAGCAGTCGTAAATCCTCAACGCGCTGATTTCCTGAAACACCGCATCGTTTGATTTCACGACTGCTACGCCCCAGCGCGGACCGGCCGACGCAGG
>NZ_AKJS01000148.1 GCF_000282215.1 Pseudomonas sp. GM21 | reverse complement strand
GCAGCCTCGCAGGCTCGGCAGCTGCTACACGATTAACGCAGGGCGGCGATCGCGTCTACGGACTCCCGAATCAACGCTGGGCCTTTGTAGATAAAGCCGGAGTAGATCTGCACCAGGCTCGCACCCGCCGCGATTTTCTCGGCCGCGTGCTTGCCTTCGGTGATGCCGCCCACGGCGATGATCGGCAAGCGCCCTGCCAGTTCCGCCGCCAACACTTTCACGGTGTTCGTGCTCTTGTCGCGAACCGGTGCGCCGGACAGACCGCCCGCCTCGTCACCGTATTCCATGCCTTCGACGCCGACGCGACTCAGGGTGGTGTTGGTGGCGATCACCGCGTCCATCCCGGTTTCCATCAGCGCTTGTGCGACCTGTGCAGTTTCTTCGTCAGTCATGTCCGGTGCGATTTTGATCGCCAGCGGGACATGTTTGCCGTGGCGCAACGCCAGTTCTGCGCGGCGCGTGGCCAGATCAGCGAGCAACTGCTTGAGCGAGTCGCCGAACTGCAGGCTGCGCAGGCCCGGGGTGTTGGGCGAGCTGACGTTGACCGTCACGTAGCTGGCATGGGCGTAGACCTTGTCCAGGCAGATCAGGTAATCGTCGACCGCGCGCTCAACCGGGGTGTCAAAGTTCTTGCCGATGTTGATGCCCAGCACGCCTTTGTATTTGGCTGCCGCCACGCGAGCCAGCAGGTAATCGACGCCGAGGTTGTTGAAGCCCATGCGGTTGATGATCGCCTCGGCTTCCGGCAGGCGGAAAATCCGTGGTTTCGGGTTGCCCGGCTGCGGGCGCGGGGTAATGGTGCCAATTTCGACAAAACCAAAACCCAGTTGAGCGAAACCGTCGATAGCCGCGCCGTTCTTGTCCAGACCGGCCGCCAAGCCCACCGGGTTCGGGAAGTCCAGGCCCATGACCGACACCGGCATTTTCGCCGGGGCCTTGCACAGCAAGCCGTTGAGGCCCAAACGCCCGCCCGCGCCGATCAGGTCCAGTGACAGATCGTGGGAGGTTTCCGGGGAAAGTTTGAACAACATCTGACGGGCCAGGGTGTACATGGGCGGCTTTGACTCTGGGCTACGAAAAGTGGCGGCAATTATAGCCGGGCATCGGGTTGCAGGCGAGGCGCGCGATAAAATCAGCGAGCGATGGCATATGCCTTGCACCGTCACCGGTATCAGCACTCATGCCAAAGGCGGAATGGGTCGCAAGACAAGGGCGTCGTCACTGGGCCTTGCTCTGGCAAGCAGCCCGTTGCGGCGTTTTTTTATGAAAGGTGCTTATTGATGATTGAAGTTCCAGCCAACCCTCTGGCTTGGGTCAATGGCAGCGATGCCCCGGAAAAGACCGACATCAATCTGGGCTTCATGGCCCTGAGCGATTGCGCCTCGGTCGTGGTCGCCGCGACTCAGGGGTTCGCCCAGCCCTACGGCCTGACCTTGAACCTCAAGCGCCAGTCGTCCTGGGCCAACCTGCGGGACAAACTGGTCAGCGGTGAACTTGATGCCGCCCACAGCCTGTACGGCCTGATTTACGCCGTCCACTTGGGCATCGGCGGCGTAGCTTCCACCGACATGGCTGTGCTGATGGGCCTGAACCAGAACGGCCAGAGCATCAATCTTTCCCAGGGTTTACAGACGTTGGGTGTGACCAGTCCTGAAGCACTCGACCGCCACGTGCACCAAACTCGCTCAAAACTCACCTTCGCCCAGACCTTTCCCACCGGCACCCACGCCATGTGGCTGTATTACTGGCTGGCGAGCCAGGGCATTCATCCTTTGCAGGATGTCGACAGCGTGGTGGTGCCGCCGCCGCAAATGGTCGCGCACCTGCAAGCGGGGCGAATCGATGGTTTCTGCGTCGGCGAACCCTGGTCCGCCAGCGCAGTGCAGCAAAATCTCGGCTTTACCCTGGCGACGTCTCAGACAATCTGGCCCGATCACCCGGAAAAAGTCCTCGGCTGCACCCGCGCTTTTGTCGAGCAATACCCCAACACCGCGCGGTCGTTGGTGATGGCGATACTGGAAGCCAGCCGGTTCATCGAGCAAAATACGGAGAACCGCCGCAGCACCGCGCAGCTGTTGAGCGCGCCCGACTACCTCGACGCCCCCCTCGACTGCATTGAACCGCGCCTGCTGGGTGAATACGCGGATGGACTGGGCAATCGCTGGCAAGACCCGCACGCGCTGCGCTTTCATGCCGGCAGCGAGGTCAATGTGCCGTACCTGTCAGACGGCATGTGGTTCATGACCCAGTTCCGGCGCTGGGGTTTGTTGCGCGACGATCCGGATTACCTCGGCGTGGCCCGGGACGTCCAGCAACTGGACCTGTACCGAGAGGCCGCCAGCGCCGTCGGTGTCGCCGCCAGTGATCAGGACATGCGTAGCAGTCAGTTGATCGACGGCAAAACCTGGGACGGTTCCGACCCGGCCGGTTATGCCCGCAGCTTCACGCTGCACGCCATGAGCGACAGCTCGCAACGATTCGCCCACCGCTGACAGGAGACTGCAAACATGCTGCGTATCCTGCTGATCAACGACACCGCAAAGAAAGTCGGTCGCCTCAAAGCCGCCCTGACCGAAGCCGGGTTCGAGGTGATCGACGAATCGGGTTTGACCATCGACCTGCCCGAACGCGTCGAAACGGTGCGTCCGGACGTCATTCTGATCGATACCGAGTCACCCAGCCGCGATGTGATGGAGCAAGTGGTGCTGGTGACCCGCGACCAGCCACGACCGATCGTCATGTTTACCGATGAACATGACCCCGGCGTGATGCGTCAGGCGATCCAGTCCGGGGTCAGCGCCTACATTGTCGAAGGAATTCACGCACAACGCTTGCAGCCGATTCTCGACGTGGCCATGGCACGCTTTGAAAGTGACCAGGCGTTACGCGCTCAACTTCATGCCCGCGACCAACAACTGGCCGAACGCAAGCGCATCGAACTGGCCAAGGGGCTGTTGATGAAGATGAAAGATTGCAATGAGGAAGAGGCTTACACCCTGATGCGCCGCCAGGCCATGAGCCGGCAGCAGAAGCTGATCCAGGTGGCGGAGCAGATCATTGCCATGAGTGAGTTACTCGGGTAACCGATCGTTCCCACGCTCCGCGTGGGGATGCATCCCGTGACGCTCCGCGTCACAGCGAGAAGCGGACGCGGAGCGTCCATGGCGGCATTCCCACGCGGAGCGTGGGAACCATCTCATGAAACTGGCACAAATCTGGCTAAGTAATCACCACAGGTAACCAACGGCGGTTGCCCCACCTACGACAAAGACGTCGCTCACCTCATTTGCCCTTGGCGAATCGGGTGGCGGCGTTTTTTCGTTTTGGCCCCACAGCCCGGGGCCGGTGGTGCGGCCCTTAGGCGCCCCACCTGCTAGCTCATGACTCCTTCTCGAGACTCTTCACAGCTGAGGTGCGCGATGAATTCAAGCTTCTGGAAATCCGGCCACACGCCGACACTGTTTGCGGCCTTCCTCTATTTCGACCTGAGCTTCATGGTCTGGTACGTACTCGGCCCGTTGGCGGTGCAGATCGCCGCCGACCTGCACCTGACCACCCAACAGCGCGGGCTGGTGGTGGCGACGCCAATTCTGGCCGGGGCCGTACTGCGCTTTGTCATGGGCATGCTGGCGGATCGTCTGTCGCCAAAAACCGCCGGGCTGATTGGCCAGGTGATTGTCATCTGCGCGCTGTTCGCCGCCTGGCAACTCGGGATTCACAGCTACGAACAAGCGCTGGTGCTGGGTCTGTTCCTCGGCATGGCCGGTGCGTCCTTCGCCGTCGCCCTGCCGCTGGCCTCGCAATGGTATCCGCCGCAACATCAGGGCAAAGCCATGGGCATTGCCGGCGCAGGCAACTCCGGCACCGTTCTGGCCGCGCTGATTGCTCCGGTATTAGCGGCCGCTTTCGGCTGGAGCAACGTGTTCGGCTTCGCCCTGATCCCATTGATTCTGACCATCATCGTCTTCGCCTGGCTGGCGAAAAATGCCCCTGAACGGCCAAAAGCCAAATCCATGGCCGACTACTTCAAGGCCTTGGGCGACCGTGACAGCTGGTGGTTCATGTTTTTCTACAGCGTGACGTTTGGCGGCTTCATCGGCCTGGCCAGCGCCCTGCCCGGCTACTTCAACGACCAATACGGCCTGAGCCCGGTCACGGCTGGTTACTACACAGCGGCTTGTGTGTTCGGCGGTAGCCTGATGCGTCCATTGGGTGGTGCGCTGGCAGACCGCTTCGGCGGCATCCGCACGCTGCTGGGGATGTACACGGTGGCGGCGCTCTGTATCGCGGTGGTGGGTTTCAATTTGCCGAGTTCCTACGCGGCGCTGGCGCTTTTCGTCTGCACCATGCTCGGTTTGGGCGCAGGTAATGGCGCGGTTTTCCAGCTGGTGCCACAGCGTTTTCGTCGGGAGATCGGCGTGATGACCGGTTTGATCGGCATGGCGGGCGGCATCGGTGGCTTTGCGCTGGCGGCAGGCATGGGCGCGATCAAGCAAAGCACCGGCAGCTATCAACTGGCCTTGTGGCTGTTCGCCAGCCTCGGCGTTCTGGCCTGGTTCGGTCTGCACGGGGTTAAACGTCGCTGGAGAACCACTTGGGGTTCGGCGGCCGTGACGGCGGCTCGGGTCTAAGCCCTCGATGAGCCTGCAACTGAGTTTTGCCCAATCCAGCGCCACCGGCCCGCGGGAGGAAAATCAGGATGCCCTGCGCCTGGTGACGCCGGACCCGGCGCTGGCGGTCAGCAAGGGTTATTTGTTCGCGATTGCCGACGGGGTGAGCCAATGCGCCGACGGCGGTCTCGCGGCCCGCTCGACCTTGCAGGCCCTGGCGCTGGACTATTACGCCACGCCGCAAACCTGGGGGGTCGCGCAAGCACTGGACCGCCTGCTGCTGGCGCAAAATCGCTGGTTGCAGGCCAACGGCGGTGGGCAACCGCTGCTGACTACCGTCAGTGCATTGGTCATGCGCGGCAGGCGTTTTACCCTGGCCCATGTGGGAGATTGCCGGGTGTATCGCTGGCACGCGGATCAGTTGCAGCGCGTCAGTGAGGATCATGTCTGGGACCAACCGGGCATGCAGCATGTGCTCAAGCGTGCGCTGGGGCTGGACCAACATCTGGTGCTGGATTTTCTCGATGGCGAACTGCGCCTGAATGAGAGTTTCGTGCTGCTCAGCGACGGCGTTTGGGCGGTGCTGGGCGACACCGCCATTGCCGCTATCCTGCGAGATCAGCCCAATCTGGACAGCGCAGCACAAACCCTGGTGAATGCCGCGCATCTGGCCGGCAGTCAGGACAATGCCAGCGCGCTGCTGGTAAGGGTCGATGCCTTAGGTGAAACGAGCATTGGCGATGCGTTAATGCACTTACAACAATGGCCATTGCCACCCACGCTCAAACCCGGTCAATCCTTCGAAGGCTGGAACATCGAAGGGGTACTTGGCCACAGCCAGCAGTCTTTGTTGTACCGGGTTCGCGACGGGCAACAACAACCCTGGCTGTTGAAAACCTTACCCGCTGCGCTACGCGACGATCACCTCGCGGGCCAAGCGTTGCTGTCGGAAGAATGGTTTCTCAAACGCGTGGCGGGACGGCACTTCCCTGAAGTCCATGCCGCCAGTCAGCGTCAGCATTTGTACTACGTGATGCGCGAATACTCCGGATCTACGCTGGCAGAACTGCATGAGCGCGCAGGCACTTTGCCGCTTGTGCAATGGCGGGATCTGGCCGAACGCCTGCTAAGGGCGGTCGGCATGTTGCATCGACGGCAGATTCTGCACCGCGATATCAAACCGGAAAACCTGCTGCTGGGTGACGACGGCGAGTTGCGCCTGCTGGATTTCGGCCTGGCCTATTGCGCAGGCCTGTCGGAGGATCAACCTTCTGCCCTGCCGGGAACACCCAGTTACATTGCGCCGGAAGCCTTTCTCGGAGGCGCCCCGAGCCCGCAACAGGATCTGTATGCGGTGGGCGTGACGCTGTACTTCCTGCTGACCGGGCATTATCCCTACGGTGAAATCGAAGCGTTCCAGCGCCCCCGGTTTGGTGTACCGGTCAGTGCCAGTCGTTATCGGCCGGATTTGCCGGAGTGGATTGCGCAATGCCTGGACCGCGCCGTCGCGGCGGATCCAGTTCAGCGCTTTGAAACGGCGGAGGAATGGCTGCTGCTTCTGGAACAGGGCGAGCGCCGCAGTTTGAGCGTGCGTCCCAGACCGCTGCTGGAGCGGGAACCGCTGAAGGTCTGGCGGACCATGGCGCTGGTGTCATTGCTGCTGAATCTGGTGCTGCTGGTTTTGGTATTTCATGGCTGATACCGAGTCGCGCCCATCGCGAGCAGGCTCGCTCCCACAGGGGATTTGTGGCGTTCAAAAACCCCATGTGGGAGCGAGCCTGCTCGCGATGGCAGACTGACAATCTCTCCAAATCCATCGACAAGCGCTCCATTACCGGGCAACGCGCTTCGATGCGGTGCAAAAACCTCGATAACGATCTGTAAAACCCCTCTCCAACCCAACAAATCCGCGTTTTGGACGACTTGGCACAACCACTGCATTACCCTTTTCACCATACATAAAGCCCGGCCTTCAACGACGAAGGTTGCGCTTCCCGAGAGAACGGGACCAGGACAAAGGCGTCCTCGCTAGGCAACTAGCGGGACGCCTTTTTTTGTTTGCGCAAAATTGTCGAGCCAGACCTGAAGCCCTGATGAGGCGGGTCGCAGCTCCCCGGAGAACCTGATGAAAAAACTAAAACTGGTGATGATCGGCAACGGCATGGCCGGGGTTCGTACCCTGGAAGAACTGCTCAAGCTGAGCAACGAGCTGTACGACATCACGGTCTTCGGTGCCGAACCCCATACCAATTACAACCGCATCCTGCTGTCGCCGGTGCTGGCCGGAGAGCAGACGTTCGAAGAGATCGTGCTCAACGACCTCGACTGGTACCTGGACAACAACGTCAAGCTGCTGCTCAACCGAAAAGTCGTGGAAATCGACCGGGTCAAACGCCGGGTCATCGCCGAAGACGGCTCCGAGGCCGAATACGATCGCCTGCTGATCGCCACCGGCTCAACCCCGTTCATCCTGCCGATCCCCGGCAACACCTTGCAGGGTGTGATCGGCTACCGTGACATCGCCGACACCCAGGCCATGATCGACACCGCCAAGACCCACAAGCACGCCGTTGTCATCGGCGGTGGCCTGCTCGGCCTGGAAGCGGCCAACGGCCTTATGCTGCGCGGCATGCACGTCACCGTGGTGCACATCGGCGAATGGTTGCTGGAACGGCAACTCGACAAGACCAGCGGCCAGTTGCTGCAAACCGCCCTGGAAGCACGCGGCCTGCACTTTCGCCTGTGCGAACACACCCACGCGCTGCACGACGCGGGCAATGGCCGGGTCGGCTCGGTTGAATTCAAGAACGGCGACATCATTCCCGCCGACCTGGTGGTGATGGCCGCCGGCATTCGTCCCAACACCGAACTCGCGGAAAAATCCGGCATCCCCTGCAATCGCGGGATTCTGGTCAACGACACGATGCAAACCTACGACCCACGGGTCTACGCCATCGGTGAATGCGCCAGCCATCGTGGCATCGCGTACGGCCTGGTTGCGCCCCTGTTCGAGCAAGCCAAGGTTTGCGCCAATCACCTCGCACAATTGGGCTTCGCCCGTTATCAAGGCTCGGTGACGTCGACCAAATTGAAAGTCACCGGTATCGACCTGTTCTCCGCTGGCGACTTCATGGGCGGCGAAGGCACGGAAACCATCACCCTCTCCGACCCGATTGGCGGAGTCTACAAAAAACTGGTGATCAAGGATGACGTGCTGGTCGGGGCCTGTCTGTACGGCGATACGGCCGATGGCGGTTGGTATTTCCGGCAGATTCGTGAGAATCACGCCATTGGCGAAATCCGCGATCACCTGATGTTCGGCGAAAACGCGCTCGGCGATGTAGGACATCAAGGCCAGGACAAGGCCATGAGCATGGCCGACACCGCCGAAGTCTGCGGCTGCAACGGCGTGTGCAAAGGTACGATCGTCAAGGCGATTCAGGAACACGGGCTGTTCAGTGTCGACGAGGTCAAGAAACACACCAAAGCTGCCAGCTCTTGTGGCTCCTGCGCTGGCCTCGTCGAGCAAATCCTGATCAACACAGTGGGCGGCGCGGCAGACGTCAAACCGAAAAGCGAAAAAGCCATCTGCGGTTGCAGCGACCTCAACCACGGGCAAATCCGCCAAGCCATCCGCGATCAGCATTTGCTGACAATCGCCGGAACCATCGGCTATTTGAACTGGCGCACCCCGAATGGCTGCGCGACCTGCCGCCCGGCACTCAACTACTACCTGATTTCCACCTGGCCAGGCGAAGCCAAGGATGACCCGCAATCGCGCCTGATCAACGAACGTGCCCACGCCAACATTCAAAAAGACGGCACCTACTCGGTGGTCCCGCGGATGTGGGGTGGTGTGACCAACCCTTCGGAATTGCGGCGCATTGCCGATGTCGCCGACAAATACAACGTGCCGATGGTCAAGGTCACCGGCGGCCAGCGCATCGACTTGCTGGGGATCAAGAAACAGGATTTGCCCGGCGTCTGGAAAGACCTCGACATGCCGTCCGGCCACGCCTATGGCAAATCCATCCGTACCGTGAAGACCTGCGTCGGCAGCGAGTTCTGCCGCTTTGGTACGCAAAATTCCACGCAGTTGGGCATAGAGCTGGAGCACGACCTGTTCAACATGTGGTCGCCGCACAAAGTGAAACTGGCCGTCTCTGGTTGCCCGCGCAACTGTTCGGAAGCGGGCATCAAGGACGTAGGAATCATCGGCGTGGATTCCGGCTGGGAGATGTACATCGGTGGCAACGGCGGGATCAAAACCGAAGTCGCCGAGTTCTTCGTCAAACTGAAAACCGCTGAAGAAGTGCGCGAATACAACGGCGCGTTCCTGCAGCTCTATCGCGAAGAAGCCTTCTACCTCGAACGCACCGTGCATTACCTGCAACGGGTCGGCATGGACCACATCAAGAAAGCTGTGCTGGAAGACCCGGAACGCCGCAAGGCGCTGAATGATCGCCTGCAATTCTCCCTGTCGTTCGAACAGGATCCGTGGAAGGAACGCCTGGAACAGCCACTGCTGAAAAAAGAATTCGACGTCATCCCCGTGAAAAACCTGGAGGTGCTGGCATGAACTGGCTCGATATCTGCGCATTGGAAGAAATCAACGCCCTGGGTTCGCGGATCATTGCCGGCCCTAAAGGTGACATCGCGATTTTTCGCACCAGCGACGATGAGGTGTTCGCCCTCGATGACCGCTGCCCACACAAGGGCGGGCCACTGTCTCAAGGATTGATCTACGGCAAACGCGTGGCCTGCCCGCTGCACAACTGGCAGATCGATCTGGAAAGTGGCGAAGCCCTGGCCCCGGACGTCGGGTGCGCCCATCATCACCCGGCGCGGGTCGAAAATGGCCGAGTGATGCTGGCCCTGCGGGACGCAGGCTGATGGACCGCCAGATCACCGCGTCCACCTGCTGCTATTGCGGGGTCGGTTGCGGCGTGCTGATCGAGCATGACGGCGAGCGCATCCTCGGCGTCAGCGGCGATCCGGCGCACCCGGCCAACTTCGGCAAGCTGTGCAGCAAGGGATCAACCCTGCATTTGACCGGCGACTTGACCGCGCGGGCGTTGTACCCGGAATTACGCCTGGGCAAAGGCCTGGCGCGTAGCCGCACCGACTGGGACACCGCCCTCGATCACGCTGTCAGCGTTTTCGCCCAAACCATTGCCGAGCATGGCCCGGACAGCGTGGCGTTCTACATTTCCGGGCAGTTGCTGACCGAGGATTACTACGCCTTCAACAAACTGGCGCGAGCGCTGGTGGGCACCAATAACATCGACAGTAATTCGCGGTTGTGCATGTCATCGGCAGTGGTCGGCTACAAGCGCAGCCTGGGCGCGGATGCGCCGCCGTGCAGCTATGAAGACCTGGAGCTGAGCGACTGCGTGATGATTGTCGGCAGTAACATGGCCTACGCCCACCCGGTACTGTTTCGCCGACTGGAAGAAGCCAAATCCCGCCGGCCACAGATGAAAGTCATCGTCATTGACCCGCGTCGCACCGACACCTGCGATTTGGCTGACCTGCATCTGGCGATTCTTCCGGGGACCGATGTCGCCTTGTTCCACGGGATTTTGCATCTGCTGCTGTGGGAAGACTGGGTCGACCGCGACTACATCAAGGCGCATACCGAAGGCCTGGCCGAACTGAAGAATCTGGTGCGCGACTATACACCGCAGATGGTGTCGCAGCTGTGCGGCATCAACATTGAACAACTGCAGCAATGCGCTGAGTGGGTCGGTACTTCACCGAGTTTCCTGTCGTTGTGGTGCATGGGGCTCAACCAGTCCACCGCCGGCAGCGCAAAAAACAGCGCACTGATCAATTTGCACCTGGCCACCGGACAAATTGGCCGTCCGGGTGCAGGACCTTTCTCGTTGACCGGTCAGCCGAATGCCATGGGCGGGCGTGAAACCGGCAGTCTGTCCAACCTGCTGCCGGGGCATCGCGACGCCGCCAACGCGGAGCACCGTGCCGAGGTGGCGGCTTTCTGGGACGTTGATCACTTGCCTGAAAACCCTGGGCTCAGCGCCATCGAGTTGTTTGAGCAGGTGGCCAGCGGAAAGATCAAAGCCTTGTGGATTGCTTGTACCAACCCTGCTCAGTCACTTCCCGATCAAACTGCCGTGCGCGCCGCTTTGGAAACGTGCCCGTTCGTGGTGTTGCAAGAGGCTTTCCGCACCACTGAAACCGCCAGGTTTGCTGACCTGTTGTTGCCCGCAGCCAGTTGGGGCGAGAAGGACGGTACGGTGACCAACTCCGAACGGCGTATTTCCCACGTCCGCCGGGCAATTGTCGCACCGGGTGAAGCGCGCCCGGACTGGGCGATTACGGTGGATTTCGCACAGCGTCTGGAGAAACGTCTGCGTCCGGAAGCGGCCAGCCTGTTTGCCTTTGAAACACCGGCGCAGGTCTTCGACGAATACAAACAGCTGACGCGAGGCCGGGACCTGGATCTGTCCGGAATCAGCCACGCATTGATCGACCAAATCGGTCCGCAGCAATGGCCTTTTCCTACGGGTTCCAGCACAGGTACTGCCCGGTTGTATCTGGACGGTATTTTCCCGACCGCCAGTGGCCGCGCACAGTTCGTGGCCGATCCGTATCGCGCCGCCAAGGAACAACGGGATGCGCGC
This sequence comes from Pseudomonas sp. GM21, assembly GCF_000282215.1. Classification (GTDB taxonomy): domain Bacteria; phylum Pseudomonadota; class Gammaproteobacteria; order Pseudomonadales; family Pseudomonadaceae; genus Aquipseudomonas. The sequence goes on along the minus strand of NZ_AKJS01000148.1, from coordinate 1,539 downwards.
TTCCCGCTGACGCTGATCACCGGTCGCCTGCGAGATCAGTGGCACGGCATGAGCCGCACCGGCACCGCCTCACAGTTGTTCGGTCATGTCAGTGAAGCCGTGTTGAGCCTGCACCCCGATGAATTGCGCCGGCATCGCCTGCAAACGGGTGATCTGATCAGCCTGAAAAGCCGGCGCGGCGCGGTGATCGTGCCGGTCTCCAGCGATGACAGTGTGCGTCCGGGCCAGGCCTTTTTGCCGATGCATTTTGGCGACCGTTTTCTTAAGGGCGGCATAAACACCCTCACGCTCCCCGCCTTCGACCCGTTGTCGAAACAACCGGAGCTGAAACACAGCGGCGTGCGCCTCGAACCGGTCCAGTTGCCTTGGCACCTTTTCGCGCTGATAGAGGGCGATGTCCAACAGCACTTTGAGACGCTACGACCGCTCTGCGAGACGTTTTCCTACGTCAGCCTCAGCCTTGCCGGCCGTGAGCGCCCTGCGCTGCTGATACGCGCTGCCAACGCCACCGCGCCTGATCCGCAACTGCTGCGGGAAATCGATCAATGCCTGGGACTCAATGACGGACCGGTCCTGGCCTACGACGACCCACGGCGCTCAATCGGTAAGCGGGTGCGGATCGAAAACGGCCGGATCACTGCGATCCGTTTGGCGGGTGAAACCCTCGCCCGACACTGGCTGCAGAACCTCTGGCTCGAAGGTCGCGCCGATGAACAGCTACGGCGCTGGTTGCTTGCGCCACTGAGTGCCCCACCGGGCCAGGTGGACGCCGAAGCGGTCGGCAACAAAATCCTGTGCAACTGCACAAACGTCAGCCAAAACGCGGTCTGCGCCGGCATTCGTCGTGGCCTGGACTTGCAGGGGCTGAAACAAGAATTGGGTTGCGGCACGCAATGCGGCTCCTGCGTCCCGGAAATCAAGCGTTTGCTGGCCGCCACCGCGCAGCCGCAAGCCGCCATCTCGTGAGGAAAACACTATGAGCGCAAAAGTCTGGCTGGTGGGTGCGGGTCCCGGTGACCCGGAATTACTGACGCTCAAAGCTGTTCGGGCGCTGAGAGAAGCGGATGTGGTGCTGATCGACGATCTGGTCAACGACGCGGTGCTGGAGCACTGCTGCGGCGCACGGATTATTCCAGTGGGCAAGCGCGGTGGCTGTCGCTCTACTCCGCAAGCATTCATACATCGCCTGATGCTGCGTTATGCCCGTCACGGCAAATGCGTGGTTCGGCTCAAGGGCGGCGATCCGTGCATCTTCGGGCGTGGTGGTGAAGAAGCACAGTGGCTGCGCGAACGTGGTGTCGAGGTAGAGCTGGTCAATGGCATCACTGCCGGGCTGGCAGGCGCGACGCAATGTGATATTCCGCTGACCCTGCGTGGCGTGGCACGAGGTGTAACGCTGGTCACCGCCCACACTCAGGATGGCAGCAGCCTGAACTGGCAGGCGCTGGCCCAGGGTGGCACGACACTGGTGATCTACATGGGTGTGGCCAAACTCAGCGAGATCCGTGAGCAACTGCTGGCGGGCGCAATGGCAGCCGA
>NZ_AKJS01000147.1 GCF_000282215.1 Pseudomonas sp. GM21 | reverse complement strand
GCCCGAGCGCGGACCGGCCGACGCAGGCTTCGCCAGCTGCTACAGGGCGGTGTTTTAGCGGAGTTTGCTTAGCAGCGCCTCGGCCGCCGCTTCGGACGACGCCGGGTTCTGACCGGTGATCAATAATCCGTCCGTGAGTACATAGCTCGCCCAATCATCGCCCTTGGAATAAATCCCGCCCTTCTCCTTGAGCATGTCCTCCACCAGAAACGGCACGACATTCGTCAATTGCACCGCCTCTTCCTCCGAGTTGGTAAACCCCGTCACGCGCTTGCCATTGACCAAAGGCTGGCCATCCGCGCCTTTGACGTGACGCAACACACCCGGTGCATGGCAGACCGCCGCGACCGGTTTGCCTGCCTTGATAAACGCCTCGATCAGCGCAATCGAAAAGGTGTCTTCGGCCAAATCCCACAACGGACCATGGCCGCCCGGATAGAAAACCGCATCGTAATCCTCGACTCTCACGCTGTTGAGCAGCGCAGTAGAGGCCAATGAGGATTTAGCGGCAGGGTCTTTGTTAAACCGATCAGTGGCCTCGGTTTGCGCGTCCGGCTCGTCACTTTTGGGGTCCAGCGGAGGTTGGCCACCCTTGGGCGAAGCCAGGGTCAGTTGAGCACCGGCGTCCTTGAAGGCGAAATACGGCGCAGCAAATTCTTCCAGCCAGAAGCCGGTTTTCTTACCCGTGTCACCCAGTTGATCGTGGGACGTTAAAACCATCAGGATTTTCATGTCGTTCTCACTCCGGTTCAGGGTTGTTCGGAACGCTCGGCGGCGCTGTTTTTATGGACCCTGCGGCCGGTCGATTCGTTGCACCGGATGCGGGTTGTCTTTGACGGGTGGCGCAACGCCGTTATGCGCAAGAAGTTGCGCACCTATCCTATAGAAAGCTCCTACATAAATGCTGATCGCCCGGCCAGGTGGGCACTCCAGCCAAGTGCGCAAGAAGTTGCGCAATGGTGTGCAAGTTATTGCGCACGTTCCTCAGGGATCTACGTCGACAAATCTTTCAGCAACCGAAAATCGCCCCTAATTCCTTGATCTACATGACTTTCACTGCTCCTGGCACGGACCTTGATAAGTGTCTGGCACCCACCGGGCGATACCGCCTCCCGGGCACTCTTAATTTTTTAGCAAGGAGCTCATCCATGGCAACACCAGCATACATGTCCGTCACTGGCGAGAAGCAAGGTCTGATCACTGCCGGCGCGTTCACCGCCGACTCGGTTGGCAACACCTACCAGGAAGGTCACGAAGACCAGGTCATGGTTCAGGCTTTCAGCCACGACGTGATCATCCCGCGTGACCCGCAATCCGGCCAACCGACCGGTCAGCGCGTGCACAAGCCAGTGGTTATCACCAAAGTCTACGACAAGTCCTCGCCACTGCTGCAAGCGGCTTTGACCTCCGGCGAGCGCATGAGCGAAATCGTTATCCAGTGGTATCGCACTTCGGCTCAAGGTACCCAAGAGCACTACTACACCACCAAACTGGAAGACGCGATCATCGTCGCCATCAACAACAAAATGCACAACTGCCAGGACCCGTCGAACTCGCACTTCACGCACCTGGAAGAAGTGCAGTTCACCTACCGCAAAATCACCTGGACCCACGAAGTATCCGGTACTTCGGGTTCCGATGACTGGCGTCTGCCGGTCGCCTGAATCAGGCCGACCGTCTAAAGCATCGGCCAGCTCTGCTGGTCGATGTTGTTTTCGCCCTTCCAGAATTTTTGCGTCTGCCGAGGCCTTTCCGGCTATTGGCGCACGCCGCAGCACTGCACGAGGAACAAGGGATGTTCGCGCCGGCCAATCAGACTCACTTTGCCCTGACTATCGAAGGCCTCTCCTGCGATTTACAGGTGTTGGCCTTGCAAGGTCGGGAGGCGATCAGCCAACCGTTCGTGTTTGAGGTGGAACTGGTCAGTGAGCAGCCGTCCCTGGACCTCGAAACCCTGCTGCACAAAACGGCCTTTTTGCAGCTCTCGCCTGATGGCAGCGGCATTCATGGCCAGATCTACCGCGCCGCCCAGGGCGACTCCGACAAACGCCTGACCCGCTATGCGGTGACCCTGCGTCCGCAACTGTCCTACCTGGCGCACCGCATCAACCAGCGCATCTTCCAGAACCTCAGCGTGCCGAAAATCATCGGCAAGGTCCTCGAAGAGCACGGCATCCAGAGCAACACCTACGAATTCAAAGTCGGGGCGATTTATCCCGAGCGCCTCTACTGCGTTCAATACGATGAATCGGACCTGCAGTTCATCCAGCGCCTGTGCGAGGAAGAAGGTATCCACTACCACTTCCAGCACAGCGCCACGGCTCACAAACTGGTGTTCGGCGATGACCAGACGGTGTTCCCGAAACTCGACCCCGTGGCCTACCAGCAAGACTCCGGCATGGTCGCCAACCACCCGGTGATCAAGCGTTTCGACCTGCGTCTGGAAACCCGCACCAGCCGCACCACCCGCCGCGACTACGACTTCGAAAAACCGCGCATCACCCTCGAAAGCGAAAACCGTGGCGACGCCCTGCCCGACCTTGAAGACTACGACTACCCCGGTCGCTTCCTCGACCGTGAGCGCGGCAAGCACCTGGCCAAGCGCGCCCTCGAACGTCACCGCAGCGACTTCCAGCTCGCCGAAGGTATGGCAACCTCGCGGCACTGGACGTCGCCGAAGTCGACAATCCACTGCGATTCCAGGGACAGTACTTCGATGCTGAGACGGGCTTACACTACAACCGGCATCGCTACTACAATCCGGGGACCGGGCGGCTTCTGACGCCGGATCCGATCAAGCTTGCGGGGGGGTTGAACAACTACCAGTACGTGCCTAACCCTACGGGGTGGGTGGATCCGTTGGGATTGAATAGCAATTGTCCGGGAGGAGTGAATTGCAAACCTGGATCTGTTGAGGATCCAGCGAGTAATACCAAGGTTAATGAGGGGACATCTGCTGCCCTTTGAGTGGACGCGCCTGTATCGAACCAGCGCCGTGGAAATCGATTGTGGCCTGGGTTACGGCTGGAGCCATGCGCTGGCGCACCGTGTTGAGATCAACGGCGACGAGGTCATCTGGACCGACCACGAAAACCGTGCCACGCCCTTCCCGCTTCCGAGCCAGCAACGCCCCGCCATCACCAACAGCTTGTCGCGCGCCGCGATTTTTATTGGTGACGATCCTTCGGAACTGGTACTGGCCCAGGCCGGTAAACGGCCTTTGTTCTATCACTTCCGCTTCAACCGCCAAGGCGCGACCCTGATCGCCATCAGCGACAGCTATGGCTACCGGTTGCACATCACCCGAGACATTCACGGGCGGATCAAACGACTCGACAACGGTGCCGGTCGCGCCCTCCTCCTGCGTTACGACCGCAAGCACATCATTGCCGTCGACTATCAGCAGTTCCTTCCAGCGGACACGCTGGAAGATGCCTGGAACACCGTCCAGACGCTGGTCACGTACAGCTATGACGCGCAGCATCGCCTGATTGAAGCGAAGAACGCTGCCGGTGAAGCCGAGCGGTATCGCTACAACGATCAACAGGTGATTCTCGAACGGCAATTGGCGGGTGGTGCCAGTTTCTTTTGGGAGTGGGAGAACGAAGGCAAGCTCGCGCGCTGCGTCCATCACTGGGCGAGTTTTTCGCAGATGGAAGCGCACTACGTCTGGGACGATAAAGGTAGCGTCACTGTTACCAACGCCGATGGCAGCGAAGAGGTCTACACCCACGATGATAAAGCGCGACTGATCAGCAAGATCGACCCCGATGGCGCGGAACACCTCAAGGCCTACGACGACAAGGGCCAGTTGATCGCAGAAAAAAATCCGCTGGGCGCCGTGACCGAATACCGGTACGACGAAGACGGCTTGATGACGGCGGTCATTCCTCCAGAAGACGAGCCTGTGTCTTACGAATACAGCAATGGATTCGTGAGCGACGTACATCGCGGCAAAGCCACCTGGAAATATCAGCGCAACAACCAGGGCGACATCACCCAACAGATCGACCCGGACGGCAACACCACCCTCTACAGCTATGACCGCCAAGGCCGCCTGCTAGAAATCCGCCACCCCGATGGCAGCCGTCATCAACTGGGATGGAACAACCTCGGCCAACTGCTGGAAGAGCGCCTGCCCGACGGCGGCCAGCGCAAGTACCGTTACGACGCCTTGGGCCGGCAGATCACCCGCCAAGAAGAAACCGGCGCGATTACCCACTACCAATGGGACGCCGTCAATCGTCTCGCCCAAGTCACCCTGCCCGGTGGCGCCACCCGTGCATTTACCTACAACGCCTACGGCAAAGTCACCGCCGAACGCGATGAACTGGGGCGCATCACTCGCTACGAATACGCCGATGGCCTGCACCTGGTCAGCCGCCGCCTGAATCCGGACGGCAGCCAACTGCGCTACCGCTACGACAACTCTCGCCTGCTGCTGACCGAGATCGAGAACGAACGTGGCGAGCACTACCACCTCGATTACTACGCCAATGGCCTGATCCAGCAGGAAACCGGTTTCGATGGTCGTCGCACCGCCTATGAGTACGACCTCAACGGCCAGTTGCTGAAGAAAACCGAATTCGGCGACGACGGCAGCGAACTGGTCACCGCCTACCAACGCGATGCTGCTGGCCGCTTGCTCGTCAAGACCACGGCCGATGGCGGGGAAATCCATTACAGCTACGACGCCTTCGGCCGCCTGGTCAGCGTCGACGACCGCCACTGGCCGCTCGCCTACGAGTATGACCTGCAAGACCGCCTGATCACTGAACACCAAGGCTGGGGCACCCTGCGATACAAGTACGACACGCTCGGCCAACTCAGCCACTGCCGTCTCCCCGACGGCAGCAAACTCGATTACCGCCACCAGGTTGGCGGCCAGCTAAACAGCATCGACCTCAACGGCTCACGCCTGACCACGCACCAGTTCAGCGCCGGTCGGGAACTTCAGCGCCAGCAAGGCCTGCTGCTCAGCCAATACCAGTACGACGAACAAGGCCGATTGCAGGCGCACACCGTCAGCCAACAGGAACGCAACCTGTTCCGCCGGCGCTACGCCTACGACGCCACTGGCAACCTCGCTGGCATCGACGACAGCCGCAAAGGCAATCGCAGCTACCACTACGACCCGCTCGACCGCCTGATCAACGTCCGTGGCAGCACCCCGGAAAGCTTCGCCCACGACCCAGCCGGCAACTTGCTGGGCCAAGGCGATCAACCCACCGCGAACCTGGCAAACGTCAAAGGCAACCGCCTGCTGATGCAGGGCGACCGCCACTACGACTACGACGCCTACGGCAACCTGATCCGCGAACGTCGCGGCACCGGGCAAAAACTCGTTACCGAATACCGTTACGACTGTCAGCACCGCCTGATCGGCGCCAGCCTGCCGGGCGGCAATGCCGCGTCCTATAAGTACGATGCCTTCGGCCGGCGTATCGAAAAAACCGTCGATGGCAGCACCACCGAATTTCTGTGGCAAGGCGAACGCCTTGTCGCTGAAAGCGCTGACAACCGTTATCGCACTTACATTTATGAACCGGGTAGCTTCAGACCGCTGGCGATGCTTGATGGCGAAGGTCCGCTGAAGGCCACGCCTTTTTACTATCAGCTCGATCATTTGGGTACACCGCAGGAGCTCACTGACTACAGTGGCGAGATCATGTGGTCTGCGAAATATCGCGCTTATGGCAACCTCGTCGCACTCGATGTTGCCGAAATTGACAACCCGCTACGGTTTCAGGGGCAGTACTTCGATGCGGAGACGGGCTTACACTACAACCGGCATCGCTACTACAATCCGGGGACCGGGCGGTTCCTGACACAAGATCCGATCAAGCTTGCGGGTGGGTTGAATAACTACCAGTACGTGCCTAACCCTACGGGGTGGGTGGATCCGTTGGGGTTGAATGGGTGTCCTGGGGCTGGGGGCAAGCCAGAACCTTCGGTAAACCCGGCAGGTAAAGCTAAGGTCGAGACCAAAGAGCCGCCAGTTCCAGATATTCCTTGGTCAAGTCCATCTGTAAAAAGAGCATCAGAGGCACTTGATCGGGGTGCGACCTCTGTTACCGTTAACAGCAGAGCAGAGGCTGAAGAGCTATTTTTAGGCAAATATGTTGGACAAGGTTATAGAAACGCCGATGATTTTAATTCGGCCACTGCTAAAACACACTTCAGGAAGGTGAAGGAACCTGAAAAATACTATCACTGGGACGACACACCTGTTTCCGACATAAAAACCAGGAAAGTAACAATGGCGAACCACGACCCTAGTGACCCTCATGGTGATAGCCCGCACTTGCAACTACACCCCGTCAAAGGTGAAGCAATTCGAATATACTGGCCAAACCCGTTTGAGGGGCAAAAATGAAAAATCAAAAAATCATCCCGCGAAAAGTTTGGTGGGGACTGGAAGCGAAATCTTATACAGAAATCGCGCAAGAACTCCCTACAAATGACGAGTCCTTACGGAGATGGATTGCTATATACGCGGTATATCACCTTAACTTCACAGATCGATTCCCGGGTGAGTTCTATTACAAATTCCTAGAAGACGCAAAAAACTCAAAATATGTCGCAATAGAATTTACAATATCAAAACACGCACTTGAAACCAGAGATAGTATCGGAAGTAGCGACACCACTATCATAAACTGCCAAACACTAGAATCCGAAGAAGAAATAAACACCTTCCTTCAAAAGAACGATATCAATCCAGAGCTATTCACTCCACCCTGGTCATGTGAATATCCGTTGGACTGAGTTTAACCTGTGAAAAAGCGTGAAAGGACAAAAAAGGGCAAAAAGGGGACGGATTTATTTTCACGAGAAAAATAAATCCGTCCCCTTTTGTCATACCAGTACGACGAACAAGGTCGATTGCAGGCGCACAGCGCCAGCCAGCAGGAGCGCAATCTGTTCCACCGTCGCTACGCTTACGCCGCCAATGGCAACCTCACTGCCGTCGATGACAGTCGCAAAGGCAATCGCAGCTACCAGTACGACCCGCTCGACCGCCTGATCAACGTCCGTGGCAGCACCCCGGAAAGCTTCGCCCACGACCCTGCCGGCAACTTGCTGGGCCAAGGCGACCAACCCACCGCACACCTGGCCAACATCAAAGGCAACCGCCTGCTGATGCAGGGCGACCGCCACTACGACTACGACGCCTACGGCAACCTGACCCGCGAACGTCGTGGCACAGGGCAGAAACTCGTCACCGAATACCGTTACGACTGCCAACACCGTTTGATTGGTGCCAGCCTGCCGGGCGGCAATGCCGCGTCCTATAAGTACGATGCCTTCGGCAGGCGTATCGAAAAAACCGTCGATGGCAGCACCACCGAATTCCTGTGGCAAGGCGAACGCCTGATCGCCGAAAGCGCTGATAACCGCTATCGCACTTACATCTATGAGCCGGCTAGCTTCAGACCGCTGGTGATGTTGGATGGCGAAGGCCCAATGAAGGCGACGCCGTTTTACTATCAGCTCGATCATCTGGGTACACCGCAGGAGCTTACTGACTACAGTGGCGAGATCGTGTGGTCGGCCAAGTACCGCGCTTATGGCAACGTTGCCGCATTGGACGTCGCCGAAATCGACAACCCGTTGCGGTTTCAGGGGCAGTACTTCGATGCGGAGACGGGCTTACACTACAACCGGAATCGCTACTACAATCCGGGGACCGGGCGGTTCCTGACACCGGATCCGATCAAGCTTGCGGGTGGGTTGAACAACTACCAGTACGTGCCTAACCCTACGGGGTGGGTGGATCCGTTGGGGTTGAGTAGTGGTTGTCCAGGCAATGCTGGGAATGGAGTCAATGACTCAACTGCTAGTTCGGTCGCCGAGTCATCACCCGTTGCTCCAGCACCTGCTGAGGATCTAGATTGGAAAAGCGTCGTACCCGCGAAAGGGAAGTACAAAGGCCAAAGCCGAGTAGATCATGTTCAACTTCACAATGTCGATAATCCCGCCAAGCCTCAACATGGGGTTTTCTATGGTGATGGAGTCGATGTGACCAACGAGGCTTGGAGGAAAGCCCAAGCAGATGGAATTAAACCGGACGCGACAGGGACATTAAAAGTACCGATGGGAAAAATGGTCGGTCGTTCTGGAGGTGGCGAGGCCAATTTAGGCAAATTATTTTACAATCTTGAAATGAAGCTAGTCCCTGAAACCAACAAAATAATCACCTCTTATCCTGCGGAATAAAAATGGAAAAATATTACTGGTACAAAAACTGTCCGGCCTGCAAGCAAGGAAGGCTAATTATCACCCATGACACTACTAATGAAAAATTATACTTGCACTGTGAAGAGTGCGAGATGGGCTGGTTAAATCCGAGCGACGTGGACAATAACGTAAATGGCTTTCTAACCTTACTTGTAGAATTTGAGACTGAAAACCCATCCTTAGAGATCATCCAGAAAAATAATTGGTCGCAGGTAGCAACGCACTCATTCGAAGAGTGATAGAACGAAAGGGGACCGACCGAAAGCGACCGAAAGGACCGAAAGAAGAAATAAAGGGGACGGATTTATTTTCTCTGATGAAAATATGATGAAAATAAATCCGTCCCCTTTTATCCTTGAACTGCTCGCTGGCGTCGCCTGGCTGAGCGCACTACTCTTATGTAAGTTGGCAGGAATTATGGGGCGCCCATCACAAACTCGACCATCCCTGTTGAATATGAGCGGAGCAATGATCATGGAATACGACGACAAATTGATTGAAAACGCAGTGCTTGCCCTGTTGGCAACCTTCAGTTCCGACAAAGGAAATGCCTGGAAAGGGTTCGACTTCGAGACCATGAACCGATTGCATGAACATGGTTTCATCAGTAATCCGGTGAACAAGAGCAAATCGATTTGGTTGACTACAGAAGGACTGGAGCGAGGTAAGCAAATAGCCGACCAGTTGTTTGGTGTGAGAACTGCATGCAACCCTGATACCTGATTTCATATTACGGTCACGCCGTGTACATCTGATTATCGTCTAGCTGAGCGCGCTCACCTCAGAAAGGGTGGGGTTTATGGAGCGTTTACGGTGAATCGCTTTAGGGCAACCCCACGCGGCTTCAGGACTTCACCCCTGTCATTGCGATGCGCAACACGACCTCGGCCAACGCCTACAGGCACAGGCCGAGTAAAAAAAACGGGCGATCAAATGATCGCCCGTTTTTGTGTATTCGCTATCAGCCCTTCTATAAGGTGTCCGCCCAGCGCAATGGCCTTGGCATTCCATGCACTGGTAAAGAGCCACGACACAGGGCGAACGAGGGGAGTTTAATAGAAGTTTGCAAATATGTCCGCGCAGCGAACATGAAATTTTATATACATAATGTTTAAGTGAATGACGATCGAAATACTATTCGGCACCCACCAAAACTCACCAACCAGAACATTAAATCTGATTGTTCTTGTACAAAAAGTTATACAAGAACAATCAGGCTATACCGTCAATCCTCAGGTTTTGGATTTAGTGGTCACTTTCAGCACGTCGGTGTACGTGACAACAACGCTTTGCCCAACCTTCAGGTCTTTGAGTTTGGCTTGAACTTCTGGTTTTACGACGTCAATCGTTTTGGAATTACCCTTCGGACCTTCGAAGGTGACCTGATTTTTCGCCAGGTCGATTTTGGTAATTTTCAGTTGAACCTGGACCTGACGGTAAGCTTCGCCGCCCGGTTTGTTGCTACCTGGAGCCGCGCGAGCTTCGCCCGTGCGTTCGGCAGCACCTGGCAAGCCTTTGCTGACGTCGGTATCGAGGGCGAATACAACGGCGTGTGCCACTTGAATGTCGACCTCATCGCCGGCTTTCAATTTGTCGAGGTTTTTCGCCTCGTCAGTCAGCTGGATTGCAGTCTCTTTGCCTTCAGGCCCTTTAAGGACGACTTGATGTTTTGCGGCGTCGACCGAAACAACTGTCGCGGAGATCTGATCCGCTACCACGTCAGCAGACAGCGGAATCTCCTCGGCCATGGCGCCAAGGCTGACAGCAGACAGCAAGGTTGCGAGGGTGATGGCTTTGGTCAGTGCGTGGAGTTTCATAGGCAATACATTCCTTGGTAATAAATGACAACAGACCGCTCTGGCTCAGGCGTCAGCGCGATGTGTGCCAATGAGCATAGACGCTCCTCAAGAAGTTTTTGCAGTTTCTTTTGCGCCAGGTTCGTCGTTGTCGGTGCTTTTTACACTTTCCTTGCGTCAGGTCAGCCAAGTGGCGCGCAGGGCGTCACTTTCGCGTTCGTCGGGGGTTTATCAGGCCTGCGGATCCTCGACTTCCTGGGCGACGTTCACGGCGGGCGAGTCCTTGTGCGATTGCTCGGCCCTGGCGTTCAAGTCTTGCCACTGTTCGAGGTCGATGGCGCCCTGCCCCAACAAGTCGTCGGCCATGCGTAGCAGTTCGACGTAATGGGCATCGGGGGATTGCTGCCAGTAGGCCCTGTCGTCGAACAGGCGCTGCCACGCGGCAAGGTCTGGCGGTTTGAGGTCGTCGCTCATGGCGGGCTCCTGTGAACGGGTTGGTTAACGTAGGAGGACGTCGATCCGCCGAGAGTTCCGGCTCAATACCCGGTCATTTCCAGATAGCCCTGCCCCGCATGGCTGCCGCTCAGTTGCACCGGTCCTTCCCAGTACGGAATGCGCAAATCCATCCAGGCGTTGGGGTTGAGGGCATTGAGGGTGATGTCGAGGTGTTTGCCGGGGATTTTGATTGACCAGCGCACGGGCATTTGACGGCCAGCGACCTTGGCGGTGTCTTGCGGGGTGAGGCGGATGTCGTCTGCATGCAGTTGTTGAGTCTGACCCTGGGCGTCGATCCAGGTGCCAGTGAGGTAAGGCTCGCCGTGCTTGTGGCGCATGCGGTAGAGCATCACCTGTTCGCCGCTGTCCAGGTGCAGGGAAAACCAGTCCCAGCCGGTCTGGTTGGCGGTCAGCGGCTGGCTGCTCCATTCACGATCAAGCCAGGCGGGGCCGCTGACTTGATAGGTCTTGCCATCGATTTCCAGCGAGCCACTGGCCTGGAAAAACGGCTGGCTGTAGTAGTACGACGCCTGGCCTTGTTCGGATTTCTGGCTGAAACCTTTATCGCCCTGCAGCACCAGCGCACGGGTGGCTGTCAGGTGCAGTTGGTAGCCGAAATCCTTGTCCCGCGCACTGAGTTGCAAATCCGACAAAAGGTCAGCGCTCTGACTGCTGAAACGCCAGTCATCGATCCAGGCATGGAACGGCGCCAGGCTCACGCCTGCCTGATCGACGCCACCACGGGCGTAGCGTTCGGCGGCGTGATGCACCGTCGCTGAGGTCACGGCCGCATGCCCCAGCCAGATCGTCTGATTGCCCCAGCCTGCGACCTCGGGCGTTGCTTTCAAGGCGCTGCGAAACAACGTCCATTGCACGCCGAATTCCCGGCCTTGCTCGTCCTTGAGGTTGGCGGTGACGTACCACCACTCGATGCGAAAACCGTCATGGGGGCCATGATCTGCCGGAAAGCTGAACACCCGACCGGGCAGCACCGGCGCAAACGTTGCGGCCTCGCCACCCAGACCGGCGAAGCCTTTCTCAACCGGCTTCGAGTTGTCGCAGCCACTCAACAAAACCAAAAGCAGCAGACCGAGCTTAATCCTCATGAGCAAACGTCCTCAGCAGGTCCGCCGGTTGCGTGCGATACAGCGAGTACAACGGCCACGCCGACGCCAGTAATGTCGCAAGCAATGCCAGTCCCATTAACTGCAACAGTTGCAGCGGAAAGACGCGCAATGGCAGGCGCCAGCCGAACGCCTGGACGTTGATCACCGCATCCAGGCACCACGCCAGCGCGATCCCCAGCGGCAACGCCAGCACCAGCGTCAACACCGCCAGCAACCAGGTCTGCCCGAGGTTGAGCAGCATCAATTGTTTCCGCGTCACGCCCAGCGCCCACAACGGCGCCAGTTGCCCGAGGCGGCTTTGGCTCTGGGTCAGAAGGCTGATGAACAATGCCACGCCCGCCACAAAAAGAGTCAGGCTGTTGAGCGCGGCGGTGGCGGCAAAGGTGCGCTCGAAAACCTGCGTCGACCAGCCCTTGAGCCGCGCCTGATCGACAATGCGGCTATCGTCGAGCGCGAAGCGTGTTTGTAAGGCGCTGACGAACGACGGGATCAATGCCGGCTCAATGCGCAGATTAAAACGGTTGGGCGCCATCTGCGGCCAGCCGTGCTGCAGATGGCTGACGTTGACCAGCAGGTGGCCCTTGGGGTTGCCGTAATCGGCGTAGATCCCGACGATACGCGGTGACCATGGGCCGCCCGACGTGGGAATCGTCAGGTGATCGCCGAGGCGCACCTTCAGCCTCCGGGCCAGTTGCTCGCTGAGCATCAACGCGTCGTCCTTGGCCAGTCGATCCCACGGGTTATCGCCCAAGGCCTCCAGCAACGGCCAATGCTGGCGATAGGTCGGGTGATCGATCACACCAAAAATCTCCGCCGGCCAGCCTTGCAGCTGGATCGCCACTTGCCAGTTAGGTAGTACCGCCGAAAGTTGCGGCTGCTGTTTGAGCCAGGCGTGCAACTCGCGGGACTGAGCCGGGGTTTGCGGATTGAGGTAAAGCTCGGCGGTCAGGCGCTGTTCGAGCCAGTTGCTGAAGGTCTGACGAAAACCGGCGGTCATGCTGCCGGCGCCGATGTTCGCCGCGAGTGCCAACAGCAACGCCATCAAGGCCAGGCTCAGGGCCGGCAATTGCTGCCGGCAATCGGCGACAAACCATTGGCCGAGCACTGAATGACTGCGCTGCAACACCAGGTTGAGCACAGCATTGAGCACCACGGGCAGCGCCAGTGCGGCGCCGAGCAACAACGTCGCCATCAACACAAATCCACTGGCCAGGCTGTCGCCCCAGATCAAGGCACCGAGCGCAATCACCGCCGCCGTTGCCGCCACCCAACCCTGGCGTCGCAACCAGCGCGCATGCGCCTGATGCCAGGCTTGTGGATCGGCCAGCGCCAGCAACGGCAAACGCGCCGCTCGCAGCAGACTATTGGCACCGGCCAGCAACGCACCGAGCAAACTCAGGCCGACACCGCTGAGCCACCACCACGGGCTAAGGTTCAATTGCCCCGCCACTTCGGCGCCGTACAAGCCGCGCAGACTGGCCGCGACGTCCGGTAACAGCACGCTGGCCAACAGGTAGCCGCTGACCACACCGGCGAGACCACCCACCAGGGCCAGACCGCCGAGCTCAACCGCAAGACTTGCGATGAGCATCCGCGCACTGACGCCGCAAGCGCGCAAGGTTCGCAGTAGTCCCCGACGTTGTTCCAGCGCCAGGCCGATGGCCGCGTGGACGATGAACAGGCCGACCACGAAGGATAGAAAACCCAATGCGTCGAGGTTCAGGTGAAAGCTCTCGGTCAGGCGTGCGAGGTTATTCTCCTCGCCGCTGGTCTTGAGCTGGAGTTGATCCTTGAAGGCATCGGGTAACGGAGCACTGAAATCCTTGGGCAACAACAAACGCGACAGTTGATCCGGCAGACCGAGAATCTGCTGCGCGAAGCCGATGTCCACCAGCAGCACACCGGGGGCCATGTCTGCTTGAACGTGCAGTGGCGGTAATGCAACACCGCTCAAACTGGTCGGGCGCTCACCTTCGCGCAACCCCAAAGTCTGTAACGTCTGTGGTGAAATCCAGGTACTGCCCGGCGCACTGAAGAACTCGACAATCTGCTCGATTGGCAGCGCCTGCCCCGCCACCGAGGAACCGGCCGGCAGCGACACCGGCTCGATGCCCATCAGCTGCAAACGCTGGTCTTCATGACCCTTGAGGATGACTCGACCTTGCAGCACCGGCGACACTGGCCAACCGGCACGGCGCAAGTCGACAAACAACGCCTGAGAAAACGTCCCGCCACCGGGCGCGCCAAGGCTGGCCTGCGGTTCACCGCCAATCAACTGACTGGCCCGGGCGTAGCTTTCCCGCGCCTGACTGTTCAACGCCTGTACACCGGTGAGCAAACCGGTGGCGAGCCAGAGCCCGGTCAGCACGCTGAAAAATTGCACCGGGTGCTGCCGCCAATGGCTGAGCAGCGCCCGCAGCGTCTCGCGAAAAACCCGCACTTCAGCGCTCGTCCGTGCCAGCCAGACGACCACCCTGCAACACCACTTTTTCCGCCAGCCGCGCTGCAACCCGTGGGCTGTGAGTGACCATCAACAATGTGGTGGGTGTGTCGTCGAGCAATTCCAGGAGCAACTTCAACACCTCGTCGCTGGTGGCTTCATCAAGGCTGCCGGTGGGTTCGTCGGCCAACAACAGTTTCGGCTTTGACGCCAACGCGCGACCCAGCGCAACTCGCTGCTGTTGGCCGCCGGACAGTTGCTCCGGATAGCGGCGCAGCACATCGCTCAGCCCCAGGCGTTGCACCAGATGCGCCTGCCAGCACGGATCATGACGCCCGGCCAACCGCGCCTGAAACGCCAGATTGTCCTCGACGCGCAAGCTGCCGATCAGGTTGAACTGCTGAAACACCAGGCCGATTTCGGTACGCCGCCAGTGGGCCAGTTGTGCTTCAGTCATCTGTTCCAGCCGATGTTCACCGCTGCGAATGCTGCCCCGGTCGACCTTGTCCAGCCCGGCAATCAGGTGCAACAAGGTGCTTTTGCCGCTGCCCGACTCGCCCATCAGCGCAAGGCTGCTGCCGGGTTTGAGCGTCAGGTCGACGCCTTGCAGCACCGGCAGTGGGCCTTGTGGGGTGGCGTAGCTTTTGAAGACGCCTTGGACCTGAAGCATGGGCAAACCCGTTTAAGAAGCATGATGCAAGAATAGCGGCCTGACTCCCACTTATCCCTGCAGGAGCGAGCCTGCTCGCGATGAGGCCCGCCGAGACAACAAACAATTCACTGCCCCGCCGCCACACTCGCCGGTACCTGCGAAGGCGTCACAATGCTCTCCAAATCAATATGCTTCCACTGTGGCTTCGCCCCCAGTCGCGCATTAAACCGGTAGTTGAACGTGAAGTCGTCGGCCGTCGACACACTCAGTGGCTTGCCATACACCGCCTCGACTCCCGCCAGGTCGTACCCCATCAACTGCAACAGCGTCGGGAAGATGTTGTAGTGACTGGAGCGATCCTTGTTTGCGGCCAATTGCGCCTGCCAGTCCAGGGTCTTCAACGCACTGCCCTGAATCACCACCAGCGGCACTAATCCTTCTTCTTCCACCGGGTCACCGCCACAGTGAGTATTGAGCCCGGGATTGCCCCGCTCATGCAGGTCCTGTCCGTGGTCCGAGGTGTAGATCAACAAGGCATTGCTCAGATCAGCCTGCGCGAACACCCGCGAGAAAAACTCTCCGACATTCCACAGCAAGGTGTTCTTGTAGGCATTGCGGTACAACAGCCAATCATCCGGCTGCCCGTTGAACCCATCACGTTTACCGGTATCGGCGACTTCAACAAACTGCCCGCGAGGCAAGGTCGGGCGATACGCCATGAACGCATCCGGGTATTTATCGTGAACCGGAAAGTGCGCGCCTACCTTGTTGATCACCACCAACTGCGGTTGACCGTCATTGAGCAAAGCGATCAGCTTGGCCGCTGCCGCCATGTCGCGATCACGCACGCTGGTCTGGTCGAATTGCACGAACTCGTCGATGTCCTTTTTCTCGGCGTCGGTCATCAGATTCTGCAGGTTGCCACCTGTACGCTGGGCGTCGATGTAAACGGTGTGCAGACCGGCCTTCTTCGCGTACTGCCAGATCGACGGCAGCGTGCTGTTGATCCGCATGTAGTCGGCGCGAGTGCCGCCGTAGCGCAACGTGACGTTGGTATCGGCGCTGCAATTGGCAATGGAGGCGGCATACCCGTAGTTGAAAATCTCCACCCCCGGGCGCGGTTCCTTGAGGTTGCTGTGCACGCCAAACGGCGCGTTGATGTCCAGGTAGTTGCCGGAGATGCTCTCGTCGATGATCAACACGATGTCGTGGCCCATCGGTTGATCGTTGCGCGCCAGGTTCACCGGCTCACGCGGGCCGACAGTGTTGTGCAAGGCTTCATAAGTAAACAGATTCAAATAGGCCAGCGGCGTGTACATGATCGGCAAGCCTCGGGCACCCTCGCCGGCCCGCACGAACAACACCGCACTGAGCAGCAGCACCCCTAGCACC
Source organism: Pseudomonas sp. GM21 (assembly GCF_000282215.1). Classification (GTDB taxonomy): domain Bacteria; phylum Pseudomonadota; class Gammaproteobacteria; order Pseudomonadales; family Pseudomonadaceae; genus Aquipseudomonas. Next base: position 804 of record NZ_AKJS01000147.1, on the reverse strand, counting down.
GGAGCTGACACCAACAACGCACTCGGCAATGGCATGCGCCGGCGTGGCTTCAGTCCGATGCCAAACAGCAGCAGCAAACCGCCGGCCAGGCCACTGATGATTGCGTCGCGGTATTGGTAGATCGCCTCCTGGATGAATCCACCCGAATACACCAGCGACACGAAGCTGCTGTAGGTCAGGTAATCGGCTGTGACACGGGTATAGACGTCGAAAAACACCGCCGACACGAACATCACCAGGGCGAACAGATGTCGGATCAACGTCTGACGAATGTACGCCGTCATAAACAGCGCCATCGTCAGCACAATAAACATGCCACCAAATAACAGCACCGGAAAACCGATGCCCATCGCACTTAAACGTTCGAGGTAATAGTCGTAGTTCTTAAACAAATAGAGAACTAAGAGCAGTTCTTTGAGATATCGAATCATTATATTTCCGATGTTATTTGCCAATAGATTGTCGGCCGTTTTTTGACACTAGCACCGAGCCATCAAAGCGCAAGAATTGTCGGACTTTTCAAAAGGGCGTCAAAAAAATGTTGCCTCAAAACTGACACACAAATGGGGGTACATCCCCCAATTTAATTGGTGCAAGACCGTCCATCGATTTATTTAAGACCGTATAAACCCTTCTAAACCGCGACAAATCCAGCCTCAACAAGCACTTGATGGCATTTAGCCCCGAAATTGGGGGATCCACTACCACAACAGAATGTCAGTTTGCTGACACGTTTTCTCAACGCTGGGCTATACCCCTTTTGACAGTTTTACTCTCGCTATTTCGGCGTTTTTCAAGGTAGTT
>NZ_AKJS01000146.1 GCF_000282215.1 Pseudomonas sp. GM21 | reverse complement strand
CTCCCCGTAGCAGCTGACGAGCAACGCGAGGCTGCGTCTGGGATTTGCCTGACAAAACGCGATTGCCCGGTGAGGTTCAAGACGGTATCTACAGGGACCGAGTTATTTCATCCCCAACCGCTTGGCCATGCGCCCCAGATTCGCCCGGTCCAGGCCCAGCTCACGCGCCGCACTCGCCCAGTTGTTGTGGTGCCGCTCAAGGCAGGCACTGATCAATTGCCGCTGATAGTTCTCCGTGGCTTCACGTAAATCGCCAGACACCGACACTGCAGGGCTGGCCACTGCTTGCTCGGTAACGACCTCGACCCGGCCCGTGGGCAAGTCCAGGTCAGCCGCGCTCAAACTGAGAATCTTCGGTCGGTCCTTGCAGTTACCCAGTGCTTTGAGCGCACTTCGGCCAATCAAATGCTCCAGCTCCCGCACGTTCCCCGGCCAGTTGTAGGCCATCAATGCGGCCTGTGCATCGCTGTTCAAACGCAGGCTGTTGAGGCCCATGCGCGAGCGGTTCTGCTCCAGGAAAAAACCGCTGAGCAGCAACACATCCCGTCCGCGATCGCGCAGCGCCGGTACCAGCAAGGGGTAAACACTCAAGCGGTGATAGAAGTCCGCACGGTAGCGACCGTTGCGCACTTCTTCGGCCAGGTCGCGGTTGGTTGCCGCGATCAGGCGCACGTCAACCTGGTGTTCCTTGTCCGAGCCCAAACGCTGCAATTGCCCGCTTTGCAGGACGCGCAGCAGCTTGGCCTGCACGGTCAGTGACAGCTCGCCGACTTCATCGAGAAACAGCGTACCGCCATTGGCCAGTTCGAACTTGCCGCGACGATCATTCGTCGCCCCAGTGAACGCACCTCGCACGTGGCCGAACAGTTCGCTCTCGACCAGAGTATCCGGCAGGGCCGCGCAGTTAAGGCTGATGATTGGTTTGTCGGCCCGCGCAGAGGCGGCATGAATCGCCTGCGCGACCAGTTCTTTGCCGACCCCGGTTTCGCCGGTGATCAGTACGGTCAGGTCACTGCCACCCACCAGGCTAATCTCTTCCACCAGACGTTTGTGCGCCTTGCTCTGGCCGATCATTTCGCGGTCCTGCTGACCGCTGGCCTGACGGTAAACCTCGGCGCGCTGGTGTTCGTCTTCGACACGATTGGCCAGGCGTTCGATGCGTTCGGCGGCGTTGACCGTGGCCGCCGCGAGGCTGGCAAAGGCTTGCAGCGCATCCAGTTCGATGGGTTCAAACTGTTCCGGGTCGAGGGCGTCGAGGGTCAGCAAACCCCATGGACGCTCGTCGATAAACAGCGGGCAACCCATGCAGTCGTGGACTTCCAGATGATCGTCGAGCCCATCGACCAGTCCGTCGTAAGGGTCAGGCAGGTCGCTGTCGGCGGCGAAGCGGGTGGGACCGTGGCTGCTGAGCAAGGCCTCGAAGCGCGGGTGTTCGCTGACTTTGAAGCGCCGGCCCAGGGTGTCAGTGCTTAACCCGTCGACGGCCAGCGGCACCAGCCATTCGCCGTCAAGGCGCAGCAGGGCAGCGGCATCACAGGGAAGCAGGGCGCGCATGGCTTCGAGCAGACGTCGATAGCGCTCCCCTTCGGGCAATTCGCGGGACAGGTCGGAAACCAGAGGCAGCAGAGCGGTGAGCAGGGATTTCGCAGTCATAGTGACCCCATGTAGTCGGCAAGACTATAAAACAGCTCATGTCGATATGACTACGGTGTTTTTAAGTTATTGATTTGTAACGATTATAGTTTTGGCACGGAATCTGATATGTCTTAGGAAATACACACAAAGCTCCGGAGTCGTCCTTATGCTTAGCGTTCAAGACCGTGCCATCGTCAAATCCACCGTGCCACTGCTGGAAAGCGGCGGTGAAGCGCTGATCACGCACTTCTACCGCATGATGCTCTCTGAATACCCCGAAGTCCGCCCGCTGTTCAACCAGGCCCACCAGGCCAGCGGTGATCAGCCACGCGCACTGGCCAACGGTGTGTTGATGTACGCACGACACATCGACCAGCTCGACCAGTTGGGCGACCTGGTGGCCAAGATCATCAACAAGCACGTGGCCCTGCAAATCCTGCCGGAACACTACCCGATTGTTGGCTCCTGCCTGCTGCGTGCCATCGCCGAAGTGCTGGGCGAGGAAATCGCCACCCCTGAAGTCATTGCGGCCTGGGGAGCGGCTTATGGTCAGCTTGCCGACATTTTAATCGGCGCTGAAGGCAGCATTTACGACCAGAAAGAACAAGCACCCGGTGGCTGGCGCGGGGCGCGGGAATTCATCGTCGCGGCCAAGGTCGAGGAAAGCGCGGAAATCACTTCGTTCTACTTGGAACCCGCCGACAAAGGTCCGATCCTTGCGGCGGAACCTGGCCAGTACATCGGCATGAAACTGATCCTGGAGGGCGAAGAGATTCGTCGCAACTACTCGTTGTCGGAGCTGGCGAACAAGGGCCACTACCGCATCAGCGTCAAACGTGAAACCGGTGGGCGTGCGTCTAACCACTTGCACGATCATCTGCAGGTCGGTTCGAGCATTCAGTTGTTCCCGCCATCGGGCGATTTCACCCTGACGGCCAACGACAAACCGCTGGTGCTGATCAGCGGTGGCGTCGGCATCACGCCGACCCTGGCAATGCTTGAAGCCGCGTTGGCCACCGAGCGCCCGGTACATTTCATCCACTGCGCGCGCAACGGCAGTGTGCATGCCTTCCGCGACTGGATTGATGGGTTGGCCGAGCGTCATCCGCAACTCAAGCGCTTCTATTGCTACGACGAAGATGATGGTGTCAGCGCTGCGGCGCACAAGGTCGGGTTGTTGAGCCAGGAGCAATTGGGCGAGTGGCTGCCCGAGCAGCGTGACCTGGATGCGTACTTCCTGGGGCCTAAAGGGTTCATGGCCGCGGTCAAGCGCCACCTCAAGGCCTTGGGGGTTCCAGAGAAGCAAAGCCGTTATGAGTTCTTTGGGCCGGCTGCGGCGTTGGAGTAACTGGGCGCGGCGACTCGGGAGACCGAGTCGCCTGCTTCGCGAGCAGGCTCGCTCCCACATTGGATCCGCATCGGACACATGATTGGTGCTCGACGCGGTCAATTGTGGGAGCGAGCCTGCTCGCGAATGGCCGCACCACGGTCTTCAACCTTGAAAAACACTTACAAAGTTAATCCCTTCTTAACCGGTTTATCGTTTATTCCCCCAAATCCGCCAGCACGCGCCAGGCTCTCAAACGTCGGAGCCTGCGTGTAGACTTGCGGCAATTGATACTTAAAAGGGATAGGCGATGAACGAGGAAACAATGCGGTTGGGACGCGAACGACGCTATCTGGTGTTACTGGGCATCATCTGCCTGGCACTGATTGGCGGTGCGTTGTACCTGCAAGTGTTCAAGGGCGAGGCACCATGCCCGCTGTGCATCCTCCAGCGCTACGCATTGTTGCTGATTGCGGTATTTGCCTTCATCGGCGCGGCAACGCGCACCCGGCGCGGCATTACTGTGTTCGAGACGTTGGTGGTCATCTGCGCCATTGCAGGCGCAGCGGTCGCCGGGCATCACGTCTACACCCAGTTCTACCCTGCGGTCAGCTGCGGCATCGATGTGCTGCAACCGATTGTCGATGGTTTGCCGCTGGCGAAGATCTTCCCGCTGGGCTTCCAGGTAGATGGTTTCTGTTCCACGCCGTACCCGCCGATCCTCGGTCTGTCGCTGGCGCAATGGGCGCTGGTGTCGTTCGTACTGATCGTGATTCTGGTGCCGTTGCTGACTTCGCGTAACCGTAAAGCGCCGCGCTGAAGCGGTTCGCTTCGCCGCTGCTTGATCTATAGAAACGCCCCGGCCCTCGTTGAGAGGGCCGGGGCGTTTTGCATTTCAGAGGCCGGATAAAAATCCCGTGATACGCGACAACCAGGGGTGCGACACGTGTGCGACACGTTGTCACAGCGGGAGTGTCGCGATGCATTTCACGAGGATTAATTGACGCAGGACAAGGCAACAAAATCTGACGGGTCCCGTGGCTCATCACATCACCCTGGAAATGATGAAGCAGGCAGTTTTAACAGGGGCTGGCGAATCGCCAGAGCCCTTGTCTGATAGGGGATTGGGCAATGACGAAGACACTGGAGGTGGCCTCGAAGCTGTCTGAACTGCGCAAGGTAGACCCACTAATTTTGGTGTTTTTGTTGAGAATGAATTTCGATAACATGCCGCGCTTTTGCGAATTCCGCTAGTGATTGTTGTCTGAATGGATAGAAATTATTTCGAGATAAGACATGGTTTATGAATCGCTACATATCTACAATCGCCCGCACTGAAATCCCGGCACTGCTCACCCTTACTCAGGTGCATGAGCAGAAGTAGGGCGTCGGGGGGCTTGAACGCTTCATGCGACTCCCTGGTGTCGGAGCCTTCCAATTATCCGCACCAAATGGAATTGGTCTGTAACAAGGCCTTTGACCACGAATTCGAATAAGAACTTAACGCTGGCCCAGGATTTGTCGAGCAGCGTCTGACGCGCGACGGGCAGCCCTTATTCAATCCAAGAAAAATGCCAACCCTTGGCAGGGTGAAGTGTTGGCGATCAAAACCCAACTGCATTGCGCAAGCTGCTTTAGAGGTCGTGAGATGAGTAAAAACAGGTACCCCAGATTACTAGGCCTAGTGCCGCTGCTCGGCACGTTGTTGCTGGGAGGCTGCAACATGACCTTGCTCAATCCAACGGGCCAGGTCGGCCTGGAACAGCGAAACCTGATCATCACCGCCACGCTGCTGATGCTGTTGGTCGTGGTGCCGGTTATCGTCATGACCTTCCTGTTTGCCTGGAAGTACCGCGCTTCCAACCAGAACGCCATTTACACCCCGAAATGGTCGCACTCGACCAAAATCGAAGTGGCAGTCTGGACCATCCCGGTTCTGATCATCATTGCCCTGGGTTACATCACCTACGTTTCGACCCACGAATTGGACCCTTACCGTCCGATTGAATCCGACGTCAAGCCTGTGACCATCGAAGTGGTCGCGCTGGACTGGAAGTGGCTGTTCATCTACCCGGAACAAGGCATTGCCACGGTCAACAAGATCGTGTTCCCGGCGCACACGCCAATCAACTTCAAGATCACCTCCGACGCCGTGATGAACTCGTTCTTCATCCCGGGCCTGGGCGGCCAGATCTACGCGATGGCGGGCATGCAGACCAAGCTGCACCTGATCGCCGACCGTAACGCTGAAATGGACGGTATCTCCGCCAACTACAGCGGCGCAGGTTTCACCGGCATGAAATTCAAAGCGATCGCAACTTCCCAGGAAGATTTCGACGCCTGGGTAAGTGAAGTCAAAAAGGCACCTAAGCAGCTTGAACAAGCTGAGTACGCAGCCCTTGCCAAGCAGAGCCAGAACAACCCAGTCGAGCTCTACTCCTCGGTGACGCCGAACCTGTTCCAGACCATCGTCGACAAGTACGAAGGCATGAAACCGGGTCCTAAGGTCAAGCACGAGAAGAAAGAGAAAGAAGTGGCCGCTACGCAAGGAATGGACATGAACTCGCATTCAGCTGCCGGGGCAGAGGAGTAAACGATGTTTGGTAAATTAAGTTGGGAAGCGGTCCCGTTCCACGAACCGATCGTGATGATAACCATCGCCATGATCGCGCTCGGTGGTCTGGCGCTGTTCGCTGCAATCACCTACTTCAAGAAGTGGACTTATTTGTGGACCGAGTGGCTGACGTCGGTCGACCACAAGAAAATCGGCGTGATGTACATCATCGTCGCCATGGTCATGCTGCTGCGCGGTTTTGCCGACGCCATCATGATGCGTACCCAGTTGGCCATGGCCACCGAGGGTTCGCCTGGCTACCTGCCACCTGAACACTATGACCAGATCTTCACCGCCCACGGTGTGATCATGATCATCTTCATGGCGATGCCATTCTTCACCGGCCTGATGAACCTTGCAGTGCCGCTGCAGATCGGCGCGCGTGACGTTGCTTTCCCGTTCCTGAACTCCCTGAGCTTCTGGCTGCTGGTTTCCGGCGTGGTGCTGATCAACCTGTCCCTGGGCGTCGGCGAATTCGCCAAGACCGGTTGGGTTGCCTATCCACCGCTGTCGGGTCTGCAATACAGTCCGGGCGTGGGGATGGATTACTACATCTGGGCGCTACAGCTATCGGGTCTGGGGACGACACTAACGGGGGTCAACTTCCTGGCCACCGTGCTGAAAATGCGTACCCCTGGCATGAAACTGATGGACATGCCGATCTTCACCTGGACCTGCACCTGGGCCAACGTTCTGATCGTGGCTTCGTTCCCGATCCTGACCGCTACCCTGGCACTGCTGACGCTTGACCGTTACATGGATTTCCACATTTTCACCAATGAACTTGGTGGCAATCCAATGATGTACGTCAACCTGTTCTGGGCGTGGGGTCACCCTGAGGTGTACATCCTGATCCTGCCGGCATTCGGCATTTTCTCGGAAGTCATCTCGGCCTTCACCGGCAAGAAACTGTTCGGCCACCACTCGATGATCTACGCTTCGGGCGCGATCTCGGTACTGGGCTTCATGGTTTGGCTGCACCACTTCTTCACCATGGGTTCGGGTGCCAGCGTCAACGCCTTCTTCGGTCTGGCGACGATGCTGATCTCCATCCCGACGGGTGTGAAGCTATTCAACTGGCTGTTCACCATTTACCAAGGGCGTCTGCGTTTCACCAGCCAGGTACTGTGGACCCTGGGCTTCATGGTGACCTTCGCCATCGGCGGCATGACCGGCGTACTGCTGGCCATCCCGGGTGCTGACTTCGTTCTGCACAACAGCCTGTTCGTGATCGCTCACTTCCATAACGTGATCATCGGCGGCGCGGTATTCGGCTACATCGCAGGTTTCGCCTTCTACTTCCCGAAAGCGTTCGGCTTCAAACTGCACGAAGGTTGGGGCAAGGCAGCGTTCTGGTTCTGGATCACCGGCTTCTTCGTCGCGTTCATGCCGCTTTATGTTCTGGGCTTCATGGGTATGACCCGTCGTCTGAACGCCACCACCAACCCTGAGTGGGTGCCGTACCTGTACGTCGCCATGTTCGGTGCGGTGATGATCGCTGTCGGCATCGCCTGCCAGCTGATCCAGCTGTACGTCAGTGTGCGTGACCGCAACAAACCAGAGAACATCTGCGATCACGGCGACCCGTGGAATGCCCACACTCTGGAATGGTCGACCTCGTCGCCACCTCCGTTCTACAACTTCGCCGTGCTGCCGAAAGCCGACTGCATCGACCCGTTCACCGAAGCCAAGGAAAACGGTACTGCGTACAAGGCTCCGGCCAGGTACGAGCCGATCCACATGCCGAACAACACCGCCACTGGTGTGGTGATGGGCGCGCTGTTGACCGTGTTCGGTTTCGCGATGATCTGGCACATCTGGTGGCTGGCAATCGCTAGCCTGGCCGGCACTGTCATCTACTTCGTGATCCATGCTGCACGTGACGATCAAGGCTACATGGTGCCGGTCGATGTAATCGAACGCATCGAAGCCGAGCAGCACAAGCGTCTGGTCGCGGCAGGGAAAATCCCGGCCACCGCCATCCGTGTTGAAACCTCGTTGGAACAGGCTTAAACCATGTCGAACTTAGTGACCAATGCTGGACACACCCATGTCGATGGACATGGGCACGATGACCATCACCACGACTCGGGCGAGATGACCGTATACGGTTTCTGGCTCTACCTGATGACCGACTGCATTCTGTTTGCGTCGATCTTCGCGGTGTACGCGGTACTGGTTAACAACGTAGCGGGTGGCCCGTCGGGCCACGACATCTTCGAGCTGCCATACGTGCTGGGCGAAACCGCTCTGCTGTTGTTCAGTTCGATCACCTACGGCTTCGCCATGCTGGCGTTCTTCCGGGGCAACAAGAAGCAGGTCCTGGGCTGGCTGGCCATGACCTTCATGTTCGGTGCCGGCTTCATCGGCATGGAGATCAACGAGTTCCACGTGTTGATCTCCGAAGGCTACGGCCCTAGCCGCAGCGGCTTCCTGTCCGCGTTCTTCACCCTGGTCGGTACCCACGGTCTGCACGTGACCAGCGGTCTGATCTGGATGGCGATCATGATGTATCAGGTGCAGAAAAATGGCCTGACGGCGACCAACAAGACCCGTCTGAGCTGCCTGAGCCTGTTCTGGCACTTCCTGGACGTTGTGTGGATCTGCGTATTCACCGTTGTTTACCTGATGGGGACTATGTAAATGGCTAACACACACGCTCACGACAGCCACGACGCCGGCCACGGCAGCGTCAAGTCCTACGCGATCGGCTTCATCCTGTCGGTGATCCTGACCATCATCCCGTTTGGTCTGGTGATGTACCCGACGCTGCCGAAGTCGATCACCCTGATGATCGTCCTGGCATTCGCCGTGATCCAGGTGCTGGTGCACCTGGTGTACTTCCTGCACCTGGACCGTTCGGCCGCGCAGCGTAACAACGTGATTGCGTTTGTCTTCGCCGCGATCGTGATCGTCCTGCTGGTTGGCCTGTCGCTGTGGATCATGTTCAGCATCCACACGTTCATGATGGCGAAGTGAGGTAAGTCCGGATGTCCTTTAAGCACTTTATCCAAATCACCAAACCGGGGATCATTTTCGGTAACGTGCTTTCTGTGGCAGGCGGATTTTTCCTGGCCTCGAAAGGGCATGTCGATCTGGCCATATTCCTGGCCGCCATGATCGGCACGTCCCTGGTGGTGGCTTCCGGTTGCGTGTTCAACAACTGCATCGACCGCGACATCGACCTGAAGATGGAACGCACCAAGAACCGGGCGCTGGTCCAGGGCTTGATCTCCCTGAAACTGGCCCTGGCCTTTGCGACCGTCCTGGGTGTTGCCGGCGTTGCGTTGTTGTACATCGTGGCGAACCCGTTGGCCGCGCTGTTCGCGGTGATCGGTTTCATCATCTACGTCGGCTTCTACAGCCTGTACCTCAAGCGCAAGTCGGTTCACGGCACGCTGGTGGGCAGTCTGTCGGGCGCCATGCCGCCGGTGATCGGCTACGTCGCTGTGACCAACAGCTTCGACATGGCCGCACTGACGTTGCTGGTGATGTTCAGCCTGTGGCAGATGCCGCATTCCTACGCCATCGCGATCTTCCGCTTCAACGATTACCTGGCCGCATCGATTCCGGTGCTGCCCGTGAAGCGCGGCATCGAAGTGGCCAAGAAGCACATCCTGCTCTACATCCTGGCGTTCCTCGTGGCGACCTTGATGCTGACCTTCAGCGGTTACGCCGGCATGAGCTACCTCGCCGTCGCCGCGGCCATGGGCATGTACTGGTTGTACATGGCCTGGACCGGTTACAAGGCAGTGGATGACACGGTCTGGGCACGCAAGCTGTTCGTGTTCTCGATCTTCACCATTACCGCGTTGAGCGTGATGATGTCCCTGGACTTCAAAGTGCCGACCGAGCTGTTGCTGACGTACGCGCCTTAAGCGTCGGATGCTGTAAAGAAAAGCCCCGCCTTCGAGAGAAGTGCGGGGCTTTTTGTTGGGGCTTTCTGGTAGACCGTGTCGCGGCCATCGCGAGCAGGCTCGCTCCCACATTCGACCGCGTTCCTCCAATTGGAATGCGATCCCCTGTGGGAGCGAGCCTGCTCGCGATGGCCACACATCGGTGTGCCAGGAATCTTACTTATCGAGCAAACGGAAAAACCGCTCGCGCACCTGTAAATCATCACTGTGCGCAACATTGAAGCGCAGAAAACCATTGGCGTCGGCCGCTTTGCTCAGCATGGTACCGGGCGTCAGCACCAGGTCATTTTTGAGGCCTCTGTCGGCGAGGTTTTCGGCGTGAACACCGTTGGGCAAACGGGTCCAGGTGAACAGCCCTTCACCCGGTACCGACGACACCGAGCATCCAGCCTCCACCAGCCAGTTCGCGACGCGACTGCTCGATTCATACAGGCGATCCACCGTACGGCGGATGTGTTTGGCGTAGCTGCCGTTGCTGAGCATGGTGTGGATAATCTGCTCCGCCAATTCCGAGGTCACACCACCGATGCTCATCTTCAGGGCAATCATTTGGGCGGCCAGTTGCGGTGACAACACGGCGTAACTGACCCGGCTGTTCGCCGTCAGGGTCTTGGAAAAACCGGACACATAGCTGACAGTGTCCAGCCCGCTCGCGGCCAGGCGCGGGGTGCGTCGTTGCTGGAGGTCGCCGTACAGGTCATCTTCAACAATGTGGAAACCATAACGGTGACTCAACTCCAGCAGGCGATACACCTGCGCCGCGGAAAACGAGTGCCCGGTGGGGTTATGCAGGGTGCTGTTGGTCATGTAGAGAACGGGGCGATGGGCGATGAGCAACTGCTCGAAAGCCTCCATATCCAGACCATTACAATCGCGGGGCAGGGTGATGATCCTGGCGCCGTGCAATGCCAGGTTGGTGTGCAAGTTGAAGTAACACGGATCGTCGAGCAGCACCGTATCACCGGGTTTTATCAACAGGCGCATCAACTGGTCGATGGCCTGCATGGTGTTAGCGGTGGTGATGATTTGCTCCACGGGCACTTCGATACCGATGCCCGACAACTTCACCCGCAACGCTTCACGTAGCGGCCGATAACCACCGACCTCACCGTATTCGCCCATGCGCAGCGACGTCGCGCGAAGGGTGCCGCGCACCGCTTTGAGCAGTTCGTCGGCGGGCAACCACGAGCCTGGCAGAAATCCGCAGCCGGGACGCAGCGCGCCATTGTCCACCAGCACTGCACGGCGGACCCTGCTGAGGGTATCTTGTGGTTGCAGATCCGGACCCGCAGCGGCCGGGGTTTGCGGGCTCGCGCGGTGGACGTAATGCCCCGCGCCCTGGCGTGAGACCACCAGTCCCTTGGCACGCAATCGGTCGAGGGCGTCGACCACGGTGGACTTACCGACGCTCATCAATTCCGAGAGTTCGCGAATCGGCGGCAACTTGGCCCCGTGCGGCAGGCCTCCCTGGCTGATCGCCTCGGACAGCTGATCGACAATCTGCTGCACCAGCGGTGCTCCTGGCTGGAACTCGATGGCGGCGATCACGGCGCGCTGAGCCTGCATTTTACTGGTCTCCCTGGCAGTAAAGTTCGCTGGATTCTATACGAACTTGCCCTGATCAGGAGAAGCGTCTGTCTCTACTATCAAGTGCGCAGTTCGCATGATGGATCAGGAGAGCTCAGTAAATGATTACGCACATAACCCGTGACGAACGTTTTCTCGCGATGGCCAAAGAACTCGGCTTCGATATCTACGACGAAAACCCGGCCGGCGGGCATTACGCGCCGCTGCTTCGGCATGACAATGAGCTGTATCTCAGTGGCCTGGTGCCGCGCATGAACGGCAAAATCCAGTACCCCGGCCGAGTGGGGCTGGAACTCAATCTCGCCGACGCTCAAGAAGCCGCAAGCATCAGCGCCATACGCGGTCTGGCGCTGATCCGCGAGGCCGTCGGTTCACTGGAAAACGTCAAGGCAGTGCTTCGCGTCACTGTTTATGTGAAATCCACCTTCGACTTTGTCGATCTGAGTGAGGTGGCCAACGGTGTGTCGGATGTCTTGACCCACGTGTTGGGCGACGCCGGCAAACATACCCGGACGACGGTCGGTGTTTATCAGCTGCCGAAAAACGCGCCGATAGAAGTGGACATGATCGTGGCCCTCCATCCCTAGACGCTCTAAATCCTGCAGGCAATAAAAAGCCCCGCTGCAAAGGCGGGGCTTTCAGGTGAGGCGTGTTACTGAGCGGCGATGCTGTAGCCGTCGAACGCAGTTTGCTGTTGCAGTGCGGTGATGATGTTCTTGCGGTTGACCGCTTGTTCGACCCCGGAGTTGTCCAGGAACGTCTCGCTTTCCAGCTCCGCTTCATCGCCTTCGCCGACAAAGGTAAAGCCGAGGAATTCCAGTGCATTGCGATCCACGTTCAGGCTTGAACGCGGGGTGCGCAGTGGCAGGGTGACGCTCATTCCGTCCTTGCTGATGGTGAACACTTCAAGGTCTTTCTTGGCGCGAGCCGCTTTGCTTTTGCCGCTGCTCGGGTTGCTGATCGCTTGATGCGTCTGGTTCAGCACTTTCAGCGCCAGGCCGTAGACGATGTCCTGAAACGCCGGGTCATCCTTGAAGCTGGAGAGAATCCGGCCGATCGAGAATTTGCTGCTCAGGTCTTCCAGAGCCGCAATGTCGGCCGCTTCCGCGTCCTTGAGTTGCTTGAGTTCGCCCATCAGTTCATAGGCTTTGTCATCGTCGAAGCTGTCATGAGCCTGGCGAATCGCGGCGCGCAGCTCGCGGATCTGGTCACTTTCCCGGGTGGATTGAAAAGCGTCCAGGACCATCTCGCTGATGATCTTGGCCTGAGGCATATGCTGTGAAAGATTGATGGAGTTTTCGTATTCCGCTTTGGACGACAAGGTGACTACGGATTCAGCGGTGTTGGAATCGGACATTGAAATTTCACTACTTCTTTTAACTTGAATTGAGGCGAGAAAGCACAGGGCCTTTTCAGGTCGCCTAATCTATTGGACCGCGACAGCGTTGTCACGGATGAACAGGCGGTTGGTCAGGATTTTTGCGGGAGGGCAACAACCGGTGGCCATTCTTCGGGGCGGGGGTCACCCCGAAATCACATTCTTGCCCGCCACCTTCGACCGATACAGCGCCTGATCGGCCCGGGCCAGCAATCCGGTCTGTTGTTCTTCTTCGAAGCGCTGCACCACGCCGAAACTCATGGTCACTTGAAACTCGCCCACCGGTGGCAAGCTCAACAGGCCATCGCGGATTTCTTGAGCAAGGAGCCTGGCATCAGCCAACGAGGTATCAGGAAGGATCATGATGAATTCGTCACCACCCCACCGCGCCAGCAGATCACCTTCACGCACGTAGTGCTTCACTCTCTCGACCATCTGCACGATTGCCGCATCGCCCAAGGCATGGCCGTAGTGATCGTTGATCGTCTTGAAGTCGTCGATGTCCATGGCGATCAAAGACAGTGGGCGTCGAAAGCGCTGGGCTCGTTCGCATTCCTGAGGCAGGGTTTTTTCCATCAGGTAGCGATTGGCGATGGAGGTCAGTGTATCGGTTTGCGCCAGTTTGCGGTTCTCTTCGAGTTGAACCTGAAGCTGTTGATTGACCCGTGACAACTCCCGGGTTCGCTCTTCAACGGTCGCTTCAAGGGAATGAGTGCGTCGTTCCAGCTCCTCGAGCAGACGTCGTTTGTCGTCGATGCTGCGGTGCGCACCGACCATCCGCGCTACTGTGCCGTCGGCGTTGCGTGACAGCACGTAGCCCCGGTCTTCGATCCAAAGGTAACTGCCATCCAGCATGCGGCAGCGATACTCGGTTTGATAGGTGGGCGTGCGCTGGTGCAGGTAGTCATCAAACACGGTCATGACCGAGGGGTAGTCTTCAGGGTGGATGACGTTTTCCCAGGTCAACGCGGTGTTTTCCAGGGAGTGAGGCTCGTAGCCGAGCATCGTGTACCAACCGGGATTGCGGTAGACAAAACCTGTGTTGGCGTTCCAGTCCCAGATACCATCGCTGACCAGTTCCAGAATGGTGTGGAGCAGGTCTTCGCTAAAATCCGACACATTGAGTTTCAATGGCTTGATATTTGACGCTTCCCCCATCACCCCTCTCCCTGACGCACTGCTTTCAATTGACTCGCCTGGCGTCGAGATTAGTGCATGGCGCATTGCCACGCCTAGTCTTTGCCCCATAACTGCATGGCAAAGTCGACGAAATGCCTTAATTTCGGCAAGCGGTAGCGATCCTGGGCGTACACCAGATGCATCGGCCGGCTTGGCAGTTGATAGTTCTGCATCAACGCCACCAGTTTTCCGTTGAGCAGATCCTGTTCGACCAACGCATCGGGCAACATCACGATGCCCATTCCGGTTCGCGCAGCCTGATGCAACCCTGCCGAGCTATTGATCAGCATCGGACCACTGACGGCCACCATCACTTCGCCTTCCGGCCCGCTCAGACGCCATTGTTTTGCGACCGATTGCCAGTCATCCCCGACCGGGTAGGCAAAGGACAAGCAATCGTGATGTTGCAGGTCTTCGGGTTTTTCCGGCGTGGTACGGCGCGCCAGGTACGCAGGTGACGCGCACATGGTCAGGGTGTAGTCGATCAGCGGGCGGGCGATCAGGTTGGACGGCTCAATGGCGCCCAAACGAAACGCCACATCGAGGCCATTCTCGAGCAGATCGGGGCGCCCATTCGTGAGCACCACGTCCAGTTTGACCTGAGGGTATTGCAGAGAAAAATCGCTGAGCGCCGGCGCAAGCTTTTCCGTGCCGAAGGTCAGCGGTGCCGTGATGCGCAAGACTCCACTCGGCACGTCCTGACTCTGTTCGGCCAGGCGTTCGGAGTCGGCCACCAACCCCAGTACTTCAAGACAGCGCAGGTAATAAGCAGAGCCGAATTCCGTCAGGCGCTGGCGCCGTGTCGTACGGTTGAGCAAGCGCACACCCAGGCGTTGCTCCAGTGCGCGCAGGTGATTGCCGACCATGGTCGTGGACATTTCACACTGCTGCGCGGCGGCCGTCATGCTGCCGGCCTCTACCACGCGTACGTAAACGGTCATTGCCTGGAACAGATCCATTATCAAGCTCGGCTTTAAAATGATTGAAGTATTGCAGTATTTATCCAGCTCAGGTGGCTAACCATACTGCAAAAACACCGACCCTTGATGGAGCTTGATGCCATGACCGCCGCCTGCCTGATGAGCACTTACCAACCGCTGGCCCTGAGTTTCAGCAGAGGCCTGGGGACGCGCCTTTGGGACGAGGACGGTCGTGAGTACCTGGACGCGGTGGCGGGCGTGGCGGTGACCAACGTCGGCCACTCCCATCCTCGAATCGTCTCGGCGATCAGCGAGCAGGCCGGTTTGCTGTTGCACACGTCCAACCTATACAGCATCGACTGGCAACAACAGTTGGCGCAGAAACTGACGAACCTGGCGGGCATGGACCGTGCGTTCTTCAACAACTCCGGTGCCGAAGCCAATGAAACCGCGCTGAAACTCGCACGGCTTTACGGCTGGCACAAAGGCGTCGAGCAACCGCTGGTGGTGGTCATGGAGAACGCGTTTCATGGCCGGACGCTAGGTACGTTATCCGCCAGCGATGGCCCGGCCGTGCGTCTGGGTTTCAATGAGTTGCCAGGGGATTTCCTCAAAGTGCCATTCGGTGACCTCAGTGCACTGGATAAAGTGCAGCAGGCCTACGGCCAACAAATCGTGGCGATCCTGATGGAGCCGATCCAGGGCGAAAGCGGCGTCCAGTTGGCGCCGCCGGGTTATCTCAAAGCGGTGCGCGAACTGTGCAACAAGCGCTCGTGGTTGATGATGCTTGACGAAATCCAGACCGGTATCGGCCGCACCGGTCAATGGTTCGCGTTTCAGCACGAAGGCATCGTCCCGGACGTCATGACCCTGGCCAAAGGCTTGGGCAACGGCATCCCCATCGGCGCCTGTCTGGCCCGAGGCAAAGCTGCCGAACTGTTCACTCCCGGCAGCCACGGCAGCACCTTCGGCGGCAATCCGCTGGCCTGCCGTGTCGGTTGCACCGTATTGGAGATCATTGAAGAACAAGGCTTGCTGGAGAATTCCAGGCTTCAGGGTGAACGTTTGTTGGCCAGATTACGTAGCGAATTGGCGGACAATCCAAACGTATTGGCGATCCGTGGTCAAGGCTTGATGATCGGCATCGAACTCAAGCAACCGATCCGCGACCTGCCCCTCATTGCTGCACGGGATCACGGTTTGTTGATCAACGTGACACGGGGTAAAACCATTCGATTACTGCCGCCGCTGACGATTGATGAGCGGGAGGTGGAGATGATTGTCAGAGGGGTTGGTCGGATAGTGAGAGCGAGCTGAGATGCTCGCTCAGTAGTGATATCTACACATCACGACGCATATCGTACCTTCTTCGACTGCGTAGACCAGTCGATGCTCAGCCGTAATTCGGCGTGACCAAAAACCGCTCAAATTGTGTTTGAGCGGTTCAGGTTTTCCGAGTCCATCAAAGGGTTCGCGTTGAATCGCCTTAATCAGCAGGTTGATTCGTTTGAGCCCGGCCTTGTCGTTTTGTTGGAACCAAAGATAGTCGTCCCAACCTTCAGGAGTGAACTCGATATTCATTCTTCGATGAGTTGCCTGGCTTTGGATTTCCCTGCTCGCAGGTTGCCGATTGATTTGATCAGGCGCTCGGCATTGGCGGGTGAACGCAACAGGTAGGCGGTCTCTTCGAGCGCGTTGTACTCCGCGAGAGACATCATCACAACGGGCTCACCTTTTTGGCGGGTCACCAATAATGGAGCACGGTCTTCGTTGACCCGATCCATGGTTTCCGCCAGATGTGCCCGCGCGGTGGTGTAGTTGATGGTTTGCATGGCGTAGTCCTCGCTTGATGCAGAGAACGTACAGAAATGAGTACAGGATGACAAGGTAATACCTCTGAGTGGTCGTTGCACAGACGCGGTCTCTGCGCTTGCACTCAGTATCGCCGAAGCTCCTTCACGACGTTTCGGTGAGCGATGTAGTCCTCATCCGAATTACGTGCCTTCCATTTCTCAATAGAAACGTAAAAATCCTTGGCAAACGCTATGGAATTGCTCGACTGGTCACAGTTGACTGGCGAATTCCGTAACTTCAGTTCGATCCATGAGTTTGATTTTTGAACCACTGAACCCTCGAAACAAACGCTGATGCGCGAAATACCCACTCGACCCTTCGCGTCGACGATAGCTCCCGGCCCACTCCAGCAGGGCGATCAATCTCTCGTCGTCCTGTTTTTCTCTCTGGCGAATATTGGCAACGCAGCTTTCATCATCCACACACAACCAGATCAGCGCCGTTGCCCGGTGCATAAGCTCGCTGACGATCCAGCCATAAACACCTTCGATCACCCACTGTTCTTCATCGGCCGCAACCCGCGCTATGTCCAGTACTGCGGCATATGGGCGGGCGATGCTGTGTTTGTCCGAGAGCCAGTGAATCTTGTCGAGATCGATCCATGGCACCTTGAGTTGAGCGGCCATTCGTTTCGCCAGCCAACTTTTGCCTGAACCAGAGTTGCCGATGATCAGCGTGCGGGTGAGGTTCATGGAGAATCGCCGTTTCAGTCGTCATGTTCAGGCGCAACCATCCGGGTCTTGGGCGAGCCGTTTGAGTTGTGCTGATAAATGTCCTGGGGTTGTCCTTTCTCATTGAAGAACACCTGGCCGATGCCTGCCGAATTCCATAGCCGTTCGCCGGCCTCGGCATGTTCGGGGGTGTGCGGGACGATGCGCATGCGGCGGCGTTTGGTCAGCCAGTTCAGTGGCGAACGCGGCGAATAGAGCCAGCGATTGAGGCGGTCGAACCATTCGAGCAGTCTGGGCGGGAATTCGTTTTTGATGCCGCTGCTGGTGATCTGCCAGATTTTCGGGCCGCCCTTGCGGTGTCGGATAAACACTTCGTAGACGAAGGAATAATGCACGTCACCGGACAGCACCACGTAGTTACCCGGTGTGCGCGAGTGTCGGAAAATGTTCAGGATCACTTGGGCCGCGCCGCGATGGGCCATCCAGTTTTCGGCGTCCACCAGCAGGGGATAACCGAACCAGCTGAAGACTTTCTGCACGGTTTCGATCAGTTTGACGCCGAAGATCGGCGCGGGTGAAACGATGATCGCCGACGGGTGATCCAGCAGCTCCTGTTGCAGTTCGCAGAGGGCTTCCCAGTCCAGCAAACCCGACGGTAGCTTGAGGTTCATCTCGCTGCGCCAGCGCCGGGTGCGGGTATCGATCACCACCAGCGCGGGCGTGGTGGGCAGCACGTATTGCCACTGCTGAAATTTCAACAGCGTGTCGATCAAATCATCCTGCACCGGACTGTCGAGGTAACGATCGCCCCCGGTGGCGCTGAGCAAACGGGTTTTTTCCAGAATGTCGCCAAACGCATCCGGGTTGTTGCCCCAGCCCTGGCACAGCATGTAGGCGATCAGGGCGTTGCCGATGATGCGCTTGGAGAACGGATGGCCGTAGGCCGTTTCCTCCCATTGCGCGGACAGATTCCAGTCGTCGGTAATGTCGTGGTCGTCGAAGATCATCAGGCAAGGCAGGTGCGCCATGGCCCGTGCGGCACCGCCCAGGCCCGACTGGAAGTCATCGATACAGGTTTGTTCAACGGCATAGAGTTTTTGTCTTGCGAGCGTCAGCGCGGGAGGTTGCGGATTGATCAGTGTCCAGGGCGTCGGCGACCAGACCAGCAGGTACATGGCCATCACTTCGGCGAAGGTCATCAGGTGATTGTCGGCATTGCTGCTGGTGAAAATCGGTTTACTCGCGCCGCCGAAAAATCGATCCCGCAGGGTTTCGTTGCTCTTGAGCGCCGGTAACAAATCCGCACGGTGGTAGTAACTGGCCGGATGTTCGTAGAGTTTGGCGCTGTCGCTGACCACGGCGCCTTCGAGGCACTCTTCAAACAGCCCCAATCGCTCGATCAAGGCATGGATCGCCCGTAACATCGGGCCCGCCACATCGTCGGCGTAAACCTGGTCGCCGCTCATCATCAACAACGCCGGCCGCTGCGAGGCGTCCTGTTCCTCGGCCAATACACGGTCGACACAGAGCAAACCATCGGTGGCCGGGTAGTGCGGTTTGCGGCAGGAACCATGCAGCAACTGATCAATGCGCGAGCGCAGGACAAAGTTCGGGCGACGCGCATCGCCGTAGAGCAGATGCGGGGCCCACTCGGCGACGCCCGTCATCGCGTCATCGATCAACAGGTCGTACTCGATCAGTGTGTCGCAGGGCAGGGCCGTCGCCAGCGGCACATCGATCAAGTGGATAAACCCGTGAGTGCCGATCGGGATGACCGTGCACTGTCCGGCATCCAGACGGATGTCGTCGCAGTCTTGCAGACGCAACGTCAGCGACAATTCGCGGGATCCGACCAGCCACATGACCAGCCGTGCAGGTTCCAGTCGCCGCAACAGCGGGCCGACCAGCACCGGAGGCAGTGAATGGCAATCGTCAGGCAATGGCAGAGATACGGACATCCGGGTTCAAGGCTCTTGGTGCACAGGATGGCGATGATAGCTCAGGTGGTCGCCTTTTCCTGTTAAGCGGGAGCCGCGATTTCTCACGACCCCACGCCCAAGAGTTTGTGTGAGCTTAAGCCTCCCAGCCCGCCCCACTGACAGCCGCTTGTGCCAGTGGGTGCATGTCCGCCCCCTGATGCTCCGTTTGCCAGGCCAGCAATTCCTTGCGCATGCCAGGCGTCCAGTACATTTTCAGGTGATTACGCACACCAAGCACGGCGGTTTGCTCGTCCGGTTCGCTGGCGAAGTACTGGGCGATCTGGTTGACCATTTTGATCAGGTTTTCAGTGCTCATCGGCGTACCTCCGCTTTAGCGCCACGGGCATGCCGGCGTTCCTTGAGCAAACGGTCCTGTTCATCGCTGAACGCCTGATAGCGTTTTTGCCACTCGGAAGGGTGGTAGACACGGCTAACCTCCACGGCGGTAACCTTGTACTCCGGACAGTTGGTGGCCCAGTCGGAGTTGTCGGTGGTGATCACGTTGGCCCCCGACTCAGGGAAGTGGAAAGTGGTGTACACCACGCCCGGTGCGACCCGTTCGGTGACCCGCGCACGCAGGACGGTCTGCCCGGCGCGGCTGCCGATGCCGACCCAGTCACCCTCGTTGATGCCACGACTTTCGGCGTCGGTCGGGTGGATTTCCAGGCGGTCTTCGTCGTGCCAGGCGACGTTTTCGGTACGCCGGGTCTGGGCACCGACGTTGTACTGGCTGAGGATGCGCCCGGTGGTCAGCAGCAGCGGATAGCGACTGTTGACCTTTTCCTCGGTGGGCACGTAGCCGGTGAGCATGAACCGCCCCTTGCCCCGCACGAATTGTTCGATGTGCATGGTCGGCGTGCCGTCGGGTGCCGCAGCGTTGCACGGCCATTGCAGGCTGCCGTGGCGATCCAGTTCGGCATAGCTGACGTTGGTGAAGGTCGGCGTCAGGCTGGCGATTTCATCCATGATTTCTGATGGGTGTTGGTAATTCATCGGGTAGCCCAACGCGTTGGCCAAGGCCACGGTGCCTTCCCAATCGGCCTTGCCGCCCAGCGGATCCATGACCTTGCGTACCCGCGAAATGCGGCGCTCGGCGTTGGTGAAGGTGCCGTCCTTCTCCAGGAACGAAGCGCCCGGCAGGAATACGTGGGCGAACTTGGCGGTTTCGTTGAGGAAAATATCCTGCACCACCACGCATTCCATGGCCGACAGGGCAGCGGTGACGTGCTGGGTATTCGGGTCGCTCTGAGCGATGTCCTCGCCTTGGCAATACAAGCCCTTGAAACTGCCGGCCAGTGCAGATTCGAACATGTTCGGAATACGCAGGCCCGGATCGGGTTGCAGCGTGACGTTCCACGCCTGTTCGAACTGCGCCCGTACCACTTCGTTGGAGATGTGCCGGTAGCCGGGCAGCTCGTGGGGAAAGGAGCCCATGTCGCAGGAGCCCTGAACGTTGTTCTGCCCACGCAGCGGGTTCACGCCCACGCCTTCGCGACCGATGTTGCCGGTGGCCATGGCCAGGTTGGCGATGCCCATGACCGCGGTGCTGCCTTGGCTGTGTTCGGTGACGCCGAGGCCGTAGTAGATCGCCGCGTTGCCGCCGGTGGCATACAGGCGAGCGGCGGCGCGGATGTAGGCAGGCTCTACGCCGCAGATGTCGCCAAGGACTTCCGGCGCGTTTTCCGCACGGCTGACAAACTCGCTCCAGCGGGCGAAATCACTGCCCTCGCAACGGGCGTCGATAAAGCTCTGATCGAGCAGGCCTTCGGTGACGATGACGTGGGCCAGGGCGTTGAGCATGGCGACGTTGGTGCCCGGGCGCAGGGCCAAATGATATTCAGCGCGGGCATGCACCGAGTCCACCAGATCAATGCGGCGTGGATCGATGACAATCAGTCGAGCACCTTCACGCAGGCGGCGTTTGAGCTGGGAGGCGAACACCGGGTGCGCATCGCTGGGGTTGGCGCCCATCACCAGGATCACGTCGGCCTGCATCACCGAGTCGAAGCTCTGGGTGCCGGCGGACTCGCCCAAGGTTTGTTTCAAACCATAGCCGGTCGGCGAGTGGCAGACCCGCGCACAGGTGTCGACGTTGTTGTTACCGAACGCGGCGCGCACCAGTTTTTGCACCAGATAGGTTTCTTCGTTGGTGCAGCGACTGGAGGTGATGCCACCAATGGAATCGCGGCCGTATTTTTGCTGCAGTCGGCGGAATTCGCTGGCGGCGTAGGTCACCGCTTCATCCCAGCTGACTTCCTGCCAAGGGTCGTTGATGTGCTGGCGGATCATCGGCTTGGTGATGCGATCCGGGTGAGTGGCGTAACCCCAGGCGAAGCGCCCTTTGACGCAGGAGTGGCCGTGGTTGGCCTGACCATTCTTGTCCGGAACCATGCGCACCAGTTGATCGCCTTTCATCTCGGCGCGGAACGAGCAACCCACGCCGCAATAGGCACAGGTGGTGATCACGCTGCGTTCAGGCTGACCCAGCTTGACCACGCTTTTTTCCATCAGGGTCGCGGTGGGGCAGGCTTGCACACAGGCGCCGCAGGACACGCATTCCGAGTCGAGGAAATTATCGCCACCGGCGGCCGCGACCCGGGATTCGAAACCGCGCCCGGTGATGGTCAGGGCAAAAGTGCCCTGGGTTTCTTCGCAGGCACGCACGCAGCGGTTGCAGACGATGCACTTGCTCGGGTCGTAGTCGAAGTAGGGGTTTGAGGTGTCCTTCACGTCGGCGAGATGGTTGTCACCTTCATAGCCGTAACGTACTTCCCGCAAGCCGACCTGACCGGCGACGGTCTGCAGCTCGCAGTTGCCGTTGGCCGAGCAGGTCAGGCAGTCCAGCGGGTGATCGGAGATGTACAACTCCATGACGTTGCGGCGCAGGGTCGCGAGCTTCGGCGTCTGGGTGTGCACGCTCATGCCTTCGCTGACCGGCGTGGTGCAGGACGCCGGGTAGCCGCGCATGCCATCGATCTCCACCAGACACATGCGGCAAGAGCCGAAGGCTTCGAGGCTGTCGGTGGCGCACAGTTTTGGAATCGTGGTGCCCATCAACGCAGCAGCGCGCATCACCGAAGTGCCTTCAGGGACGCTGATGCTGCGGCCGTCGATGTTCAGGGTGACTTGCACCTGGCTGTCGCGGGCCGGAGTGCCAAGATCGATGTCGGTATTCGGGTCGAAGAGAGTGATCATTGGTCGGCCTCCGAAGATTGCAGACCGAAGTCGGCGGGGAAGTACTTGAGGGCGCTGGCGACCGGAAAGGAAACCATGCCGCCCAAGGCGCACAGCGAACCGTATTGCAGGGTGTCGCACAGGTCCTTGAGGATGATCACCTGCTCATCGCGACCGTTCTGATCCGGCGCGGCCAGCAAGCGGTCGATCACCTCCACGCCCCGGGTCGAGCCGATGCGGCAGGGCGTGCATTTGCCACAGGATTCCTCGGCGCAAAACTGCATGGCGAAGCGCGCCATGTGGGCCATGTCGAGGCTGTCGTCAGCCACCACCACACCACCGTGACCGAGCATCGCGCCGATACCGGCGAACGCTTCGTAATCCAGCGGCGTGTCGAATTGCGAAGGCGGCACCCAGGCGCCGAGCGGGCCACCGACCTGGGCGGCTTTCAGCGGTCGGCCACTGGCGGTGCCTCCGCCGTAGTCTTCCACCAATTCCCGCAGCGTCAGGCCGAAGGCCCGTTCCACCAGGCCGCCGTGACGAATATTGCCCGCCAACTGGAAGGGCATGGTGCCGAGGGAACGGCCCATGCCGTAGTCGCGATAGAACTGCGCGCCCTTGGCCAGAATCAGCGGCACCGAGGCCAGGGTCAGCACGTTGTGCACCAGAGTCGGCAGGCCGAACAGCCCCTGCAACGCGGGAATCGGTGGCTTGGCGCGGACGATCCCACGCTTGCCTTCGAGCGAGTCCAGCAGTGCGGTTTCTTCACCGCAGATGTAAGCACCGGCACCGACACGCACTTCCATATCGAAGGCCAAGCCGCTGCCGCCGACATTGGCGCCGAGGTAGCCGTTAGTGCGGGCAATCTCCAGCGCCTCGTTCAGCGTGGCGATGGCCTGTGGATATTCCGAGCGTACATAGATGTAGCCGTAGCTGGCGCCGACGGTGATACCGGCAATCGCCATGCCTTCGATCAGCAGGAAGGGGTCGCCTTCCATCAACATGCGGTCGGCGAAGGTGCCGGAATCGCCCTCGTCGGCGTTGCACACAATGTACTTCTGCGCCGCCTGGGTGGCGCGTACCGTGCGCCATTTGATCCCGGCGGGGAAGGCTGCGCCGCCACGGCCGCGCAGGCCCGAATCGAACACCGCCGTTGCGGTCTCATCGCCGCCAATAGTGACGGCCCTGTTTAAACCCTCGAAACCGCCGTGGGCCCGGTAATCGTCCAGCGACAGCGGCCGGGTGATACCGGCGCGGGCGAACAGCAGGCGTTGTTGAGACTTGAGATAGGGCAGCTCTTCTACAAGACCCAAGGCCAGCGGATGAGCGCAGGGCTCGCCTTGCAGGGCATCGAGCACGGACGGCACATCTGCTGCGGTCAACGGGCCGAAGCCGATTCGACCTTGCGGGGTGTCCACTTCCAGCAGCGGTTCCAGCCAGTAGAGGCCGCGAGAACTGGTGCGTTGCAGGTCCTGACTGATAAGGGCCAACGCCACCTCATCGGCACCGACGGCACGGGCCAGGGAATCACAGGACAGATAGAGGCTCATACGTCCTCCCGGCAAGCGTCGAGCAGGGCATCCAGACGCTCGGCACTCAACCGCGCATGCACCTGACCATCCAGCTCCAGCGCTGGCGAACAAGCACAAGCGCCGAGGCAATACACCGGACGCAAACTGATATTGCCGTCGGCGCTGCTGCCGTGGTCGTCCAGTTGCAGGCGTTCGCGCAACTGCGCAGCGAGCTGCTCGGCGCCGCGACTCTTGCAGGACTCAGCCCGACACAGACGCAGAATATGCCGAGCTGGCGGCGAGGTACGGAAATCATGGTAGAAACTGATCACCCCGCGAATCTCCGCCTGACTCTGATTGAGGGCGTGGGCAATCTCGGGGATGGCGGCATCGGGGATGTAACCGATACCGGCCTGAATCTCATGAAGAATGGGCAACAGTGCGCCGGGGGTGCCCTTGTGGCGCTCCAGCAGGCTGTTGACCATCGGCAGGTGCAACATCTCATCAGGCATTCAGCAATCCTCACGGTCACGGACAAACCAGGCGGTCGTCGGTCGTCCGAAAGTGTCGGCTGCGGCACTCACACCACGTCACGGTATCGTGGCATTGTCAGGCCGTTGGCCAGGGCACCCTGAGCGGGCATCTTGTTGTACCCGGCGCGGTCTTCGCCGCACCTCAAAAGGGCATTAAGGGAGCTTGCCACGCGGCTATTGATTCGACTGCACCAAAGCGACGTGTTTGGTTCTTTCTACGACTACCCATTAAGTCTAGACGAGGCCCAGCCCAAGGCGTCGTACGCAGCTCGTACTCGGAATTTACATTCAAAAAAAGGGAATGACAGATGATTGATTTCAACAACAAAGGCTTCTTCAAACTCAAGCAAAACGAAGAATACGCAGAACGCGTCAGCGCGCTGCTGCTGGAAGGGGAGCAAGTCATCGACTCCTACAAATCCATGCGCGACGGCGTCGTGTTTACCAACAAACGCATCATCGCCGTCAACGTGCAGGGCATCACCGGCAGCAAAAAAGACTTCACCTCGCTGCCCTACAAAAACATCGTGGCGTACTCAGTGGAAACGTCCGGGACGTTTGATCTGGACTCGGAGCTGGAGATTTACTTTTCGTCGTTGGGCAAAGTGAAGTTTGAATTCACCGGCAAGACGTCGATGGTGGAAATCTCAAAACTGATTTCCCAGCACGTGCTTTGATCTGAACACTAAAAAGCCCCGAAAGCTCGGGGCTCCAACTGACTAAATGTAAATCCAATGTGGGAGCGAGCCTGCTCGCGATAGCGCCAGTTCAGCCAACATCAACGCTGAACCTACCGCCGCCATCTAGCAGCCCACTCCCCATTTTTCAACCGCTACCCTTCAGACGTTCCCGCCGTCCGCTCAGGCGCCGCCGCAGAACCCCGACCCCGCCCAAGCACCTTCACCGCATCATCAACCACCGCCTTACTCATCGCCGTCAAATAATGCGCAGCCCAGGCATGGCGATCGGTGTCTGTGGCGTAGGCGGCATCTTCGTTCAGCTTCTTGGCGAGAAACAGAAAGTCAGAAGCCATGGCCAATGCATCGCCGAGGGGAACGCCACGAGTGACATGGAAGAGCGGTTGATCTGCGCAGTAAATGGCAGGTGTTAGGCCGATGGTTTTCAGCTCGGATTGATCGGTCATTGGCCACCTCCGATGATGGAGGTGCGGTGGGAGAGGGTAGACAGTGGGGCGTTACGCAACCGGGAGTCGCGTTGAAGGAAATGCCAAATTTCGTACGGATTGATGCTGCGCATTATCAGACTCCTTGATATATGGAGCTGCCAGATTCGTTACCACACGAATGGGTGACAGCTGTGCGCAGGGTGGTAAACCGGGAATCAAGGAAACCGGCACGCCCGAAGGCGTCCCACGCACAGCCGCCATGACTCACGCCGCAGGCATAAAAAAAGCGCCTGATGACGTGTCTGGGGCGCTGTTGCGCCTTGAATAACTCGGGTTACCACACCCGGTCGCTGAATTGGCAGCGACGGTGGGAGAGTATCGTGCAGATCCGCTTCCTGCAACCTTTGAAAGCTCCTGACTCGTGCGCAACTTTCCCTGCAATTCAATAGTTTTAGGCTGCGAAGAAAATATCCCTACGGCTATTTCGGAACCCTCTGACATTTCCAATTTCGCGGCCTTCCAGTATCGTTCCAATCACCGAAGGCTCGACAAAGCATGGGCGTATTCAAAAGGACATTATCAGCGACAATTGGGCAAGCATGTACTTGTAAGCTAGGCTCTGGAAGCATAATCCCGATACTGGTGTTTAATTCTCACTATTAGGTTTTTGCCGCTCAACGGTGGAATGGTGAGCTCGCAGGAAGGGGGGAATGTAGGAGCAAAATTGAGTCGCTTGAAGAATTTGTGCAAGTCTTTCAGATTTTCAACGTTTGGGCGTTTCTATTCAGGAATTAAATAATAATATGAATTATTTTATTGATACTGCTGTGAACATCGAAGGTAACAGCAGGTTGCGCACACCACAAATCGAAGCGTACCTAAAAATAAAATCTTTTTTTTGTGTTCCGGAGAATAAAGAGGCTTTGGTAGTCCTTCCTACGGGTACTGGTAAAAGCGGTCTTATTTCTATTGCTCCTTTTGGTACGTGTAGTGGGCGGGTTCTCATTGTTACTCCTGGGCTAGTTACTAAGGATAGTATTAGGAAGACTCAGGAGGCGTTGTATGATAATTTTTGGATTAATTTCGATGTTTTATTCAATCATCAAGACTTGCCAGTTACGGTTGAGTACTCTACGGGGTTGCTCAGGCAGCATCTGGATGATAGCAATATAGTGTATTCGAATATTCAGCAGCTCACAAATAGTAGAGGAGCTTCTCTTGTTGATGCAGTTCCTTCGGATTATTTTGATTTAATAATAATTGACGAGGCGCATCACGCTCCGGCCGATAGTTGGAAACAGTTGCTAGGGTATTTTGGAGCTGCAAAAAAACTTTTTGTAACGGGCACACCCTACCGTGGCGATAATCAAGAACTCCCTGGTGCTCTTATCCATGAAACGCAACTCTCAGAAGTAATGAGGGATAAATATGTAAAATGGTTAAGGAAGGAGACGGTCAGCGCGCACTCGCTGTTCTTTACAATCGCTGATTATCCCGGGCGAAAATTTACTCGGGATGAGGTGATGGAACTTAAGGATAAGGAGTGGGTAGAAAAGAGCGTTGCTTTGTCAGAAGAGTGTTCAAAGGATGTAATTAATCATAGTGTTGAGAAGTTGAAGGAACTCAAAAAGCAATCTCCCAAAGTGTCACATAAGATTCTCGCTGTCGGATGCAGTATTGCGCATGCTGAAGACTTGAAAAAATGGTATGGCGAACTAGGTTTGCCTGTGGCGCTTGTACATAGTCAAATGGATTCGGCAGATGTTTTGTCTGAGTTCCGGAAAATTGATGCGCATGAGGTTGAAGTAGTAGTTTCTGTGAATATGTTGATGGAGGGGTATGACCACAAATATCTTACCATTCTTGCCTTATTTCGACCTTACCGAAGTATTAATGCCTTTGCGCAAATTGTAGGGCGTATTCTTCGAGCGATTCCTGTCGAAGAGATCAGTGCATTTGAAATCGATAATAATGCCCTGATCATCTACCATCAGGAAACAGGCCTTGATGAAATGTGGCATATTTTTCAGCAAGAAGTAGATAGAGCAAAGCATCAGAGGACAAGAGAGTACGAGTTTTTGGAGCGTGACTATCTCGAACGCGATAGCTCATTGGGCGGAGTCGTCACCGAGGCTATTTTTTCAGGTAATGCCGAGTCCTATTTAGATGATTTGGACTTTAATCTACTGTTTAAGCAAAAGCGTCAAGAAATTAACGAGGCGGCAGAAGCTCAGCTTACAGAGATTCAAAAGGCAGGCAACTTTGATGAGGAGACTCTCAAACGTTTAAAAGATGTGTTGGTGGACGCAAAAACTAAAGAAGTATCACAATATATTGATCCGAATTTGATTGAGAAGAGGCCTGCCCTAGCCCGTCAGCAGCTTCGTAAAATATTAGCGAAGAAAATTCAGGATGAGTCCGCAAGCTTGTTATCTGATCGTGGGTTGGAAGATAAAGGAGTAGAACTAAGTAGGACTTTCAAAAAGATTGTAAGTTATATTAATCTGGATACTCCCAATGATGGTGTGCTTGTAATTTATATCAATCACAAGCTATACTCCCGCTTCGGTAAGCGCGAGGCCTTAGAAAATAAGGCCTTAATGCAAGCTTTAGATTATGTTCCAGCTATAGTGGAAGAGTTAAGAGGTATGCTCCGATGAATGTTTCTTTGGATGAATCGGTCCAGGGCTTGCTTGATCTACATCTAACTCGGGGTGTTCAGCCTTCCGATCTTGCTGATAATTTGTTTGATGTAGAATATACTGATTACGCCTTGAAGAGGAGAGGTTCAGTTTTGACTCTTGAACTCTCTTATCAAGAAGAGTTAGAGAGCTTCTCTCAGAAAGTTTGTATGCGCTACACTTATAGTATGGAAAGATATCTAATTAGGGTTGAGCAGCGTGTCGGTTCTAGTAAGTTTTCTGTCCAGTGGTGTAGGGATGCGGCTATAGCGAAAGCGATTGCGGACGTTACTCGATGTCTGTCTAACGCTGGATTGACAGCCAAGGCGATCAGTGAGGTGCTTGATACGTTGCCTCAAGATTTGATTAGTTCAATTGGTGAGCGTTTGAAGCTAGTGGCTTGATTGTGATTCTGAATGGAACGCCCGGTGCAAGGCTGGGCTTTTTGTTTTCTGTGTTTATTGATATATAGCTTTTTAGTGATCTATATCGCTCTCGTTTTGGATTGTGGACATTGATTTAATGCTTGTAAAATAAATCAGGTCCTTTTCAATTCTTTGCCGAAATCTACTGCGAACTTTATGGCTCCAGTTCCAGTTTTTTATCCATACCATCCAACTGCTTCTAGCGTTAATTCTAAGCGCATTTCCACCTTTCGTTGAATCGCCTCAATGTTCCCTGGCCCACTAGTAACTTAAATATCGCTGGTTGTCGCTCACAATCAGATCTTCACGTAAAGTCGGAATTTGATCACTCGTCTAGTAACAACTTTTAAGTTGTAATTGAAAGTGGTCTCGCAGTTATAATTTTAAGTGGCTTGGTGAAAGTTTAACTCCAGTCATAACCTTCAAACTCTACATCATGACTCAGTAGTCTTGCGGTCTTCATGCCCATTAAATTTTCACGCTCAAGGAAGTACACCATTAGCTCACTAAAATCTGTCGGCATTTGTGTATTTGGGCCGGTGCCGTATTTTAGGAATGCCGAATGAAACTCCGGATAAGCTTTGGCGATATATGTTTCATTGTCTTTTAAAGAAATTAGTCCAATTAGTGCTTTATCTTGGAAAATATCCGCGAGTCCTTCCTTTGAAAAGGTTGGGTGCCCTAGCTCAGCGGACCTGGCGATCAGAATAGTTCTTAAACACCACGCAAGTCTTTTGTTGAGGAGATAGTAGTCTTGAATATTTTTAGCGTGTGCGATCAGTGCGTAACCCAGTTCGCTTGCATTTGAAATTTCGGTGCTATAACTTTCTTTTTTTATAAAACTTCTTCTGATTTTATCAAAGATGTTTCCCGGGTCATATATTACTTTGGCTTCTAGGCTGATGTGCATGAAAAACAAGTCGCCACCCTCTGCTCTAGAAATAGCTTGAGCCAAAGGGTAGCAAGCAATGTTAGTGGTGCCCTCCACTATCATTTCATATCGTTCATCATCAGTGACCGCAAACAGGTCTGTATCTGAATCTACAGAATGATCCTCACGAGCACGACTTCCATATACGACAAGTGAAAGAATAGGCATTAATTAACCCTACTTATTCTATTAATCAGCGTAGGTACTAGTACTGCATACCACCAGAGACCAAAAAAGGCGTTAATTCCGTACAGTGCTTGGATATTAACTGGGTTGTCGGCGCTAGCATATTTTGTATAGCCTACCAAAAAGGTAATGTCAAAACCTTTTATGAGCCCTTTTTGAAAGTCGTCAAGCATATAGCCATATAAAATTCCAAATGCAAGAGTTAGTAGAATTCCAATTATTGCTGGTCGTGCGATGCTTTTGCCCCAGCAATTAACAAATCCGGACATGTTTAGCAAAAGTAGTTCAAGGCATGCAGCTAAAAAATTCATCCCGTGGCCTACAAAACCCTTCCCATGCATGATTTCGTATTTCGACTGATGAAGTTTGCTCTTTAGCGATTGGTTTAAATATGTTTTGACGGCGCCATAGTATGCGTCATCATCACCATGGTTTTCAGCGTTTTTAAGTAGCGTTCGAGAAAATTTAGCCTTGGTTCCTTCTAATCTCATTTTCTGATAGCTTGGGTTCTTGCTGTACTTAGATAAGATTTTTTTGTCAAGGTTTGTATAGGCTGCACTTATAAATTTATCGGGATTTGATATTAGTGTGTTCGGCAATTTTGTCTCAGTGCCAGACAATGTGATATCAATCCATTCGCATTCGTAAAAAATACAGTCTTGAAATTCCGCCATTGTAAAAGAACAGCGATCGAATTTACACTCGCTAAATTTTACCCCTCTCCAAACACCACCGCCGAAGTCGCATTTAGTAAAGCTACACTTGCCAAACGATATTTCATGTCGAGAAACTTCGCTAACGAACTCGCCATTAAAATCACATTCGTGGAAGTTTATTGACTTGCAGTTAAATCTACGTAATGATTTTTTCTCAATATACTCTAATAATCCAGTTGAAGTAAATAAAAGTTGGCTGGGACCTTTGTTGTTCGTAAAGTCCCAGCCGTGCGGCGTTAAATGCAAATTATGACCAACAAAAATAGAGTCCCAGTAAGACTTGCTTCTTTTTTGAAAGCCTATTATTACGGGCTTTTTTTCGGGCTCTCCAGGTGCTGCAATATCTACTAGATCTCTCACTTTGCGCTCCATGCAGCCTCTAATAGGTGCGGGTATAATCCTCTCACAGCCCACCGATGAATCCGAACAATTCTGTGGGAGAAGGAGACGGTTTTATTCTTGGATAATACATATCGGCCCGACTCGGGCGCTTCCGCTTCATAGGTCGCCCGTCTTCATTCATTGAATGTCTTTCAAATAATCCTTGAGCGCACCGAGCGCGGGATCAAACTCCGCTATCGTCTGAACACTGGAAAATTCAGCCGCCAACCTCTGCAATTCCTGTCCCAGCGGCTTATCAACACCGCCGATGGCTTCCCGCGCCAACCCCACACATTCATCCACCTTCAAATGAATCCCCTCAACATCCCCCCGCCGCACCAACAACCCAAAAACCTCCCGCTCATAATCACTCATCAGCAAATCATCCCGAAGAATCGGACTCGAATCCTCCGTCTCATAAGCAAGCTTGAGGCAGAACAGGGCGACGGTTTCCAGCAGCAGTTCCATGGGGTGAATCCTTGAGAGGGGTCGTACCGGCCAATAATACGAAGATCAAAAGCTCGCAGCCTTCGGCAGCTGCTACACGACAGCGGTAAGCAAGCTCACTTTTCTGTGGGCGAAAAAAAAGGCCTTGCTAAGCAAGACCTTTCTTAATTTTGGTGCCCCGAGGGAGACTCGAACTCCCACTCCTTTCGAAAACGGATTTTGAATCCGCCGCGTCTACCAATTCCGCCATCAGGGCTCAATGGCCGCGGAGTATAGAGATGAGATAACCGTTGGTCAATCAGGTACATGGAGAATTTTTGATATTTCCGCTAGACTTCCCGGCCCTGCTAGACGAACCCCATCATGCGCGTTGCTGACTTTACCTTCGAGCTCCCCGATTCGCTGATCGCCCGCCATCCTTTGGCCGAGCGTCGCAACAGCCGCCTGTTGACCCTTGATGGGGTCAGCGGCGCCCTGGCACACCGTCAATTCACTGATTTGCTTGAGCATTTGCGCCCAGGCGATTTGATGGTGTTCAACAATACCCGGGTGATTCCGGCGCGGCTGTTTGGCCAGAAGGCTTCCGGCGGCAAGCTGGAAATCCTGGTCGAGCGCGTGCTCGACAGTCATCGCGTGCTGGCGCATGTGCGTTCCAGCAAGTCGCCGAAACCGGGTTCCAAGATCCTGATTGATGGCGGTGGCGAGGCCGAGATGCTGGCGCGTCACGATGCGTTGTTTGAGTTGGGGTTCGCCGAAGAGGTGTTGCCGCTGCTCGACCGCGTCGGGCACATGCCGTTGCCGCCTTATATAGACCGCCCGGATGAAGGCTCGGACCGTGAGCGTTATCAGACGGTCTACGCCGAGCGCCTGGGCGCTGTGGCGGCGCCGACGGCGGGCCTGCATTTCGATCAGCCGCTGATGGAGGCGATTGCCGCCAAGGGTATCGACACCGCGTTCGTGACCTTGCACGTCGGCGCCGGCACGTTCCAGCCGGTGCGCGTCGAGAAGATCGAAGATCACCACATGCACAGCGAATGGCTGGAAGTCGGCCAGGACGTGGTGGATGCGGTGGCGGCCTGCCGCGCTCGCGGTGGTCGCGTGGTGGCCGTGGGGACCACCAGCGTGCGTTCGCTGGAAAGCGCTGCGCGCGATGGCGTGCTCAAGCCGTTCAGTGGCGACACCGACATTTTCATCTACCCAGGCCGACCGTTTCATGTGGTCGATGCTCTGGTCACCAACTTCCATTTGCCCGAATCCACGCTGTTGATGCTGGTTTCGGCGTTCGCCGGTTATCCCGAAGCCATGGCTGCTTATAAAGCGGCCGTCGAGCATGGATACCGCTTTTTCAGCTACGGTGATGCGATGTTTATCACCCGTAACCCCGCACCACGTGGCCCTGAGGACAAAGAATGAGTCGCCAAAGTCGTATGTCGTTTGAGTTACTTGCTACTGACGGCAAGGCTCGTCGCGGTCGTTTGACCTTTCCACGCGGCACCGTAGAAACCCCGGCCTTCATGCCGGTGGGCACCTACGGCACCGTCAAGGGCATGTTGCCGCGGGATATCACCGCCACGGGCGCGGAAATCATTCTGGGCAACACTTTCCACTTGTGGCTGCGTCCTGGCACTGAAGTGATCAAGAAGCACGGCGACCTGCACGATTTCATGCAGTGGAAAGGCCCGATTCTGACCGACTCCGGTGGTTTTCAGGTGTTCAGCCTGGGCGCCATGCGCAAGATCAAGGAGGAGGGCGTGACCTTCGCTTCTCCGGTCGACGGCGCCAAAGTGTTCATGGGCCCGGAAGAGTCGATGCAGGTTCAGCGTGACCTGGGCTCGGACATCGTGATGATCTTCGACGAATGCACCCCGTACCCGGCTGACGAAGACGTCGCTCGCGTGTCGATGGAGTTGTCATTGCGTTGGGCCAAACGCTCGAAAGAAGCCCATGGCGACAACACGGCGGCGCTGTTCGGCATCGTTCAGGGCGGCATGCACCAGGACCTGCGCATGCGCTCCCTGGAAGGCCTCGACAAGATCGGCTTTGATGGCCTGGCCATTGGCGGTCTGTCGGTGGGCGAGCCCAAGCACGAAATGATCAAGGTGCTGGATTACCTGCCGGGTCAGATGCCGGCTGACAAACCTCGTTACCTTATGGGCGTTGGCAAACCGGAAGATCTGGTTGAGGGTGTGCGCCGCGGTGTGGACATGTTCGATTGCGTGATGCCAACCCGTAATGCCCGCAATGGGCATCTGTTCATTGACACCGGCGTGCTGAAGATCCGTAACGCGTTCCATCGCCATGATGATTCGCCGCTGGATCCGACCTGCGATTGCTATACCTGCCAGAACTTCTCCCGTGCTTATCTGCACCATCTGGACAAGTGCGGCGAAATGTTGGGTAGCATGTTGAATACCATCCATAATTTGCGCCATTATCAGGTGCTTATGGCTGGTTTGCGCGAGTCTATTCAACAAGGTACATTGGCCGCCTTTGTCGATGCCTTCTACGCCAAACGCGGGTTACCTGTTCCGCCTTTGGACTGAGTTTTCTGACCCCAAGATCCAACATTTGCAACTGGAGTGCTAAATGAGCTTTTTTATCTCTAATGCCATGGCTGACGCTGCTGCACCTGCTGCTGCGGGCCCAATGGGTGGCGGCTTTGAGTGGATTTTCCTGGTTGGTTTCCTGGTCATCTTCTACCTGATGATCTGGCGTCCACAGGCCAAGCGCGCCAAAGAGCAGAAGAACCTGCTGGGCAGCCTGCAAAAAGGCGATGAAGTTGTGACCACCGGTGGTATCGCCGGCAAGATCACTAAAGTGGCAGACGATTTCGTTGTTCTGGAAGTTTCCGACACCGTCGAAATGAAATTCCAGAAAGGCGCCATTGCCGCCACGCTGCCAAAAGGCACGCTAAAAGCGATCTAAGTTTCAACTTCTACTCAATCGACGGGGCGCGCAAGGCGCCCCGCGTCATATAGCGGGCGGCGTGATGCTGAACAAATACCCTCTGTGGAAATACATTCTGATCCTGGCGGTGCTGGCGGTCGGTCTGATTTATTCCGCTCCCAATTTATATCCTGATGACCCGGCCATTCAGGTCAGCGGCGCAAGCACTGCGCTGGTGGTCACTCAGGCTGATCTGGATCGCGTGAGCGCTGCGCTCAAGGAATCCGGGATCAACGTCAAGGCTGCCACGCTGTCGGCGAACGGCAAGGGTGGTCTGATTCGCCTGACCAAGGCTGAAGCTCAGCTGCCTGCCAAAGACGTCGTGCGCAAGGTGTTGGGCGATGACTACGTCGTTGCACTGAACCTGGCACAAACCACGCCACAATGGCTGCGCAACCTGGGCGCGCACCCGATGAAGCTGGGTCTGGACTTGTCCGGTGGTGTGCACTTCCTGCTGGAAGTGGACATGGACAAAGCCATCGACGCACGCTTGAAGGTGTACGAAGGCGACGTAAAGAGCCTGTTGCGTAAAGATAAACTGCGCTATCGCAGCCTGCCGCAATTCAACGGTGCCATTCAGCTGGGCTTCACTGATGAAGCAGCCCGCGAACAAGCCCGTGTGCTGATCCGCAAGAACTTCACTGATTTCGACATTGTTCCGGCCGACCTCAATGGTCAGTTGGTGCTGCGTCTGGCGATGACCCCGGCCAAGCTGGCGGAAATCCGCGAATACTCCATCAAGCAGAACTTGACCACGGTACGTAACCGCGTCAACGAGCTGGGTGTTGCCGAACCGATCGTTCAGCGTCAGGGCGCCAACCGCATCGTGGTTGAGCTGCCGGGCGTTCAGGACACTGCAGAAGCCAAGCGTATCCTCGGCAAGACGGCCAACCTTGAGTTCCGTCTGGCCGCTGAGCCGGGTGCTTCGAAAGCCACTTCCGAGACCTTCGAGTTCCGTGAAGGCAATCGTCCGCCGGCACAGATCGAGCGTGGCCTGATCATCACTGGTGACCAGGTGACTGACGCCAAGGCTGGCTTCGGCGAGCACGGCACTCCGGAAGTGAACATTCGTCTGGATGGTCATGGTGGCGAGCTGATGAGTCGTGCGACTCGCAGCAACGTCGGTCGCAGCATGGCGGTGATCTTCATCGAGCAGCGCCCTGTTACCACCTACACCAAGCAGATGGTCAACGGCGTCGAGAAAGACGTCGCGGTTCAAACGTTCAAAGAAGAGAAGAAGATCATCAGCCTGGCGACCATCCAGTCGCCGCTGGGTGCTCAGTTCCGCATCACTGGCCTGAACGGCCAGGGCGAGTCTTCCGAGCTGGCACTGTTGCTGCGTGCCGGTGGTCTGGCTGCCCCGATGTACTTCGCTGAAGAGCGCACCATTGGTCCAAGCCTGGGTGCCGACAACATCACCAAGGGTATCGATGCATCGCTGTGGGGCATGCTGTTTGTCTCGCTGTTCATCATCGCCATCTACCGCTTCTTCGGCATTATCGCCACTGTCGCTCTGGCGGTGAACATGGTGCTGCTGCTGGCCTTGATGTCTTTGCTGGGGGCAACGCTGACCCTGCCAGGTATCGCCGGTATCGT
The DNA here is from genome assembly GCF_000282215.1 of Pseudomonas sp. GM21. Taxonomy (GTDB): domain Bacteria; phylum Pseudomonadota; class Gammaproteobacteria; order Pseudomonadales; family Pseudomonadaceae; genus Aquipseudomonas. The sequence continues at coordinate 13,822 of NZ_AKJS01000146.1, read as the reverse complement.
ATTGACCATGGGTATGGCGGTCGACGCCAACGTTCTGATCTTCTCGCGGATACGTGAAGAAATCGCGGCGGGCATGACCGTTCAACGGGCAATCAACGAAGGCTTCGGCCGGGCATTCACCGCGATTCTCGACGCCAACCTGACCACCTTGTTGGTCGGCGGGATTCTCTTTGCGATGGGCACCGGCCCGGTCAAAGGTTTCGCAGTGACCATGTCCCTCGGGATCTTTACCTCGATGTTCACGGCCATCATGGTGACCCGCGCGATGGTCAACCTGATCTTCGGCGGTCGTGACTTCAAGAAGTTGTGGATTTAAGGGGCTGCCATGTTACGTACAATCAACTTCATGGGCGTTCGCAACTTTGCGTTCGGCGTCACATTGTTCCTTACAGTACTGGCGTTGTTCAGTGTTGCCACCAAGGGCATGAACTGGGGCCTGGACTTCACCGGCGGTACGCTCATCGAGCTGACCTACGAGCGTCCGGCCGACGTCACCAAGGTGCGTGAGCAGCTGGTGACAGCGGGTTATCACGAAGCCATCGTGCAGAACTTCGGTGCAACCACCGACCTGCTGGTGCGTATGCCGGGTGAAGATCCGCAACTGGGTCACCAGGTGGCCGAGGCCTTGCAAAAGGTCGGCGGCGACAACCCTGCGCAGGTCAAGCGCGTAGAGTTCGTCGGCCCGCAGGTGGGTGAAGAGCTGCGCGACCAGGGCGGCCTCGGCATGCTGATGGCGCTGGGCGGTATCCTGATCTACCTGGCGTTCCGCTTTCAGTGGAAGTTTGCGGTCGGCGCCATCGTTTCGTTGATCCACGACGTAATCGTGACCATCGGTATTCTGTCGTTCTTCCAGATCACTTTCGATCTGACGGTTTTGGCGGCGGTACTGGCGATCATTGGTTACTCGCTCAACGACACCATCGTGGTATTTGACCGGGTTCGTGAGAACTTCCGTGTGCTGCGCAAGGCGAGCCTGATCGAGAACATCAACATCTCGACCACGCAAACCCTGCTGCGGACCATGGCGACCTCGATCTCGACGTTGCTGGCGATTGCGGCCCTGTTGTTCTTCGGTGGCGATAACCTGTTCGGCTTCTCCATTGCGCTGTTCATCGGTGTTCTGGCGGGTACTTACTCGTCGATCTACATCGCGAACGTGGTGCTGATCTGGCTGAACCTCAGCAGCGAGGATTTGATTCCTCCTGCGGCGACCGAGAAGGAAGTCGACGACCGCCCATAACGGTTATCGTTTTCCAGCTGTTTGCCAAAAAAGGCGCGAGTTGAACTCGCGCCTTTTTTTATGCTCCAAGGCTGGGAGAAGCGCGGGTTTTCCCGCATGTGATGGTCAGGAGGTTCATGTGAACAAGTCGATGCTGGTTGGTGCGGTTTTGGGTGCTGTCGGTGTGACTGCCGGTGGTGCTGTCGCTACCTACAGCCTGGTTAAAAGCGGTCCTGAGTATGCGCAAGTACTCGCCGTTGAGCCGGTCAAGACACAGATCAAGACGCCACGTGAAGTATGCAAGGACGTTACCGTGACTCGGCAGGCGCCGGTCAAAGATCAGCACCAGATCGCAGGTACGGTGGTCGGTGCATTAGCAGGCGGTCTGCTGGGTAATCAGGTTGGCGGCGGCTCCGGCAAGAAAATTGCCACGGTTGCGGGTGCTGTCGGCGGTGGTTATGCGGGCAACAAGGTTCAGGAAGGCATGCAAGAGCGTGACACTTACACCACGACCCAGACTCGCTGCAACACTGTGAACGACATCAGCGACAAGGTCGTTGGCTACGATGTTCGGTATTCGCTGGATGGCAAGGAAGGCAAGGTGCGGATGGATCGCGATCCGGGTAACCAGATTCCGGTCGACAAGGAAGGCAAGCTGATCCTGACGCAGAACGACGAGAATCGCTAAGTACTCGGTTTAAGATTCAAAAAAAAGCACCTTTCGGGGTGCTTTTTTTGTGTCTGGAATACGCCTGTGGGAACACCTAAAACCTTGTGGGAGCCGGGCTTGCCCGCGATAGCGGTGTGTCAGTCACCAAAAATGGTGCAGGTGAAACCGCCATCGCGGGCAAGCCCGGCTCCCACAGGGATTGAGGTGATGCACAAATCGCAGGCATAAAAAAAGCACCCCGAAGGGTGCTTTCTCTGTCGCTGGACGCTTAGCGCTTCAGCGAAGGCGGCAGGTGCGGCTGGATAGCCGTCAGCACTGCCTTGAAGCACTTGGTGTTACCGGCAACGACGTGGCCTTTTTCAAGGAAGTCGTGACCGCCGGTGAAGTCGCTTATCAAGCCACCGGCTTCCTGGATCAGGAGGGCGCCTGCAGCCATGTCCCACTCGGACAGACCCGACTCCCAGAACGCGTCGAAACGACCGGCAGCCACGTAAGCCAGGTCCAGGCTCGCCGAGCCGGCGCGGCGGATGCCGGCAGTCTGGCCAACCAGGGCGCGGAACATGCCCAGGTAGTTTTCGAGGTTGTCCATCTGGTCGTCACGGAACGGGAAGCCGGTGCCCAGCAGGGCGCCGTCCAGGCTGGTGCGGCCGCTGACGCGCAGGCGACGACCGTTCAGTTGTGCGCCGCGACCACGGCTGGCGGTGAATTCTTCCTGGCGAACCGGATCCAGAACAACAGCGTGTTCCAGGCGACCGCGGTATTTGCAGGCGATGCTGACAGCGAAGTGAGGAATGCCGCGCAGGAAGTTGGTGGTGCCGTCCAGCGGATCGATGATCCACAGGTACTCTTCGCCTTCGATGCCGTTGCCGGCGTGCATGCCGGTTTCTTCACCCAGGATCGAGTGATTCGGGTAGGCCTTGCGCAGCGCATCGATGATTTTCTGTTCGGCGGCGCGATCCACCTCGGATACATAATCCTTGGCGTCTTTTTCGTCGACCTTGATGGTATCCAGGCGCTCGATGGAGCGGAAAATCAATTCACTGGCGCTGCGGGCGGCGCGCAGCGCGATATTCAGCATGGGCTGCATGGATGTGTCACCTAAGGTTGTTAAAGAAAGCCGGGCATTCTATCAGAACTTTTCTACAGGTGAAGGTCGGTGTTCGTTTTCATAGCTTAACGGTGTGTCCCGCCTCAGAAATACGTTCACTTTTTGACGAGTGGTCAATGTTGGCAGGCAAGGCGCGGCGCCGACTCATAGCTCGCTATGGGGAGAAGCGGCAACGCAGCATGCCGACATTGAACGCCGTCAAAAGTGAACAGTTATTTTTGAGGCGGGGCACCCGGAGTAACTGTAAGATTCGGCTCCCTGATTCTGTGTTCGAGAACGCCTCCCGTGCTGCAAAACATTCGTGTCGTCCTGGTCAATACCAGTCATCCCGGCAACATCGGCGGGGCTGCGCGTGCCATGAAGAACATGGGCCTGTCGCGGCTGGTGCTGGTCGAACCGCGGTTATTCCCGCATCACGAAGCCGACGCCCGTGCTTCCGGTGCCGGGGATATCCTTGAAAACGCGCACGTCGTCGCCACCCTGGAAGATGCCTTGGTCGGCTGCAACCTGGTACTGGGCACCAGTGCGCGTGACCGTCGCATTCCCTGGCCGTTGCTCGACCCCCGCGAATGCGGTGTGAAAGTAGTGGAAGAAGCCGGGCAGGGCGCCGAGATTGCCTTGGTGTTCGGTCGTGAAGATTCCGGCCTGACCAATGAAGAGCTGCAGCGATGTCATTATCACGTGCACATCCCCTCAGACCCGGAGTTCAGTTCGCTGAACCTTGGGGCGGCGGTGCAGGTGTTGGGTTATGAAGTGCGCATGTCCTGGCTTGCGGCCCAAGGGCAGCCGAGCAAGGTCGAGAAGGACGAAGTGGCGTCCACCAAAAGTGGTGAGCTGGCGACCATGGATGAGCTGGAGCGATTCTATGAGCACCTGGAGCAAACCCTGGTGGCCATCGAATTCCTCGATCCGGAAAAACCACGGCACTTGATGGCGCGCCTGCGCCGGTTATACGGACGTAGCTCGGTCAGCCGGGCGGAAATGAATATATTGCGTGGCATCCTCACGGAAACCCAGAAAGCGGCCCGTGGCGAGCTTCTAAAGCGGAAGGATTAAAAATGTTCGAGCGTTTGCGTGAAGATATCCAGAGCGTATTCCACCGAGACCCGGCGGCGCGTAACGCTTTTGAAGTCCTGACTTGCTACCCGGGCATGCATGCCATCTGGATTCACCGTCTGTCGGCGGCGTTGTGGCGCGCAGAGCTGAAATGGCTGGCGCGGCTGGTGTCGAACTTTGGTCGCTGGTTGACCGGGATCGAGATCCATCCGGGCGCCAAAGTTGGTCGTCGTTTCTTTATTGATCATGGCATGGGCATCGTCATCGGTGAAACCGCCGAGATCGGCAATGATGTCACCCTTTATCAAGGCGTGACTCTGGGAGGCACCAGCTGGAACAAGGGCAAGCGTCACCCGACCCTTGAAGATGGTGTGGTGGTCGGTGCAGGCGCCAAGGTGCTTGGCCCGTTTACCGTCGGCGCTGGGGCCAAGGTCGGTTCCAATGCTGTGGTGACCAAGGCGGTTCCGCCGGGGGCTACGGTCGTTGGTATTCCAGGGCGGATCATCGTCAAGTCCGATGATGAGCAAGATGCCAAGCGTAAAGCCATGGCCGAGAAAATCGGCTTCGATGCCTACGGTGTCGGCGAAGACATGCCTGACCCGGTGGCGCGTGCCATTGGTCAGTTGCTGGATCACTTGCAGGCGGTCGATGGTCGTCTGGAGGGGATGTGCGGCGCGCTGAAGGATCTGGGAAGTAATTACTGCGCCAAGGAGCTGCCTGAATTACGCGAAGAAGACTTCGCCTGCGTCAAGGACAAGGATCAAAGTCAGGCCAGCTAGATCGAGTCGACTGCATCGCCAGCAGGCTGGCTCCCACAGGGAAATGCATTTCAAATGTGGGAGCCAGCCTGCTGGCGATGAACGATAACGCGCAATTGCTGGCTGTAACCGTCCAGCCTTTGCTATGATGCGGCCGCTCTTTTGCGGGTAAACCTGACTAAAGTACTAGGTCTTATAGTTGACTTAAATACTCGGGAATTGCATACTCGCCTCATTCCGAACTCCGTGGTAATTGTCCATGCGACTGACTACAAAAGGCCGATACGCCGTGACCGCCATGCTCGATCTGGCGTTGCACGCGCAGCACGGGCCGGTGTCCCTGGCCGATATCTCCGAGCGCCAAGGCATCTCCCTGTCCTACCTCGAACAGCTTTTCGCCAAATTGCGCCGCAGCAATCTGGTGTCCAGCGTCCGTGGTCCGGGTGGTGGCTACCAATTGTCCCGCGACATGCAGGGCATTCAGGTGGCTCAGGTGATCGATGCGGTGAACGAATCGGTCGATGCAACCAAATGCCAGGGTCAAGGCGATTGCCATTCAGGCGATACCTGCCTGACTCACCACTTGTGGTGCGACCTGAGCCTGCAGATTCACGAATTTCTGAGCGGTATCAGCTTGGCTGACCTTGTGACTCGCCGTGAGGTACAAGACATAGCCCAGCGTCAGGACCAGCGCCGTTGCAACAGCAAGGCGCCACGCCTGGACAAGATTGAAGCGTCCGCCGTCGAATGACAGCCAAAGAGCTAACGGCACGCCAGCCAGCCTGATTTAGGAGATAGTCCATGAAATTGCCGATTTACCTTGATTACTCTGCGACGACCCCGGTTGATCCGCGTGTTGCGCAAAAAATGAGTGAATGCCTGCTGGTCGACGGAAACTTCGGTAACCCGGCGTCCCGTTCCCACGTGTTCGGCTGGAAAGCTGAAGAGTCCGTCGAAAACGCTCGTCGTCAGGTCGCAGACCTGGTCAACGCCGATCCGCGTGAAATCGTCTGGACCTCCGGCGCCACCGAATCCGACAACCTGGCAATCAAGGGTGCGGCGCACTTCTATGCGACCAAGGGCAAACACCTGATCACCACCAAGATTGAGCACAAGGCTGTCCTGGACACCATGCGCCAACTGGAGCGTGAAGGCTTCGAAGTGACCTACCTCGAGCCTCAGACCGATGGTCTGGTAACTCCGGCCATGATCGAAGCTGCACTGCGTGACGACACCATCCTGGTCTCGGTCATGCACGTGAACAACGAAATCGGCACCATCAATGACATCGAAGCCATCGGCGAACTGCTCCGCTCCAAGGGCATCCTGTTCCACGTCGACGCCGCTCAGTCCACCGGCAAGGTCGACATCGACCTGTCGAAGCTGAAAGTCGACCTGATGTCCTTCTCTGCCCACAAAACCTACGGCCCTAAAGGCATTGGCGCGCTGTACGTCAGCCGCAAGCCGCGTGTTCGCATCGAAGCGACCATGCACGGCGGCGGTCACGAGCGTGGCATGCGTTCCGGCACCCTGGCGACCCACCAGATCGTCGGCATGGGTGAAGCTTTCCGCGTAGCCAAAGAAGACATGGCTGCCGAAAACGTGCGCATCAAAGCCCTGAGCGACCGCTTCTTCAAACAGGTCGAAGGCCTGGAAGAGCTGTACATCAACGGCAGCATGACCGCCCGCGTACCGCACAACCTGAACCTGAGCTTCAACTACGTTGAAGGCGAGTCGCTGATCATGGCGCTCAAGGATCTGGCTGTTTCGTCCGGTTCGGCTTGCACCTCCGCATCGCTGGAGCCTTCGTACGTACTGCGCGCCCTGGGTCGCAACGACGAACTGGCACACAGCTCGATTCGCTTCACCTTCGGCCGTTTCACCACCGAAGAAGAAATCGACTACGCCGCGCAGAAAGTCTGCGAGGCCGTTACCAAGCTGCGCACTCTGTCGCCGCTGTGGGACATGTACAAAGACGGTGTCGACATTTCGAAAATCGAGTGGGCGGCACACTGATTTCAAGTCGCCGCGAACCGCCCTGTAAAACCAAGGTTTGCAGGGCTTAAAGAGCGACTCTCTGATGAGTGAGGAATAAGCATCATGGCTTACAGCGAAAAGGTCATCGACCACTACGAAAACCCGCGCAACGTCGGCAAGATGGACGCGGAAGATCCTGATGTCGGCACCGGCATGGTCGGCGCTCCGGCATGCGGCGACGTTATGCGCCTGCAAATCAAGGTCAACGAGCAAGGCATCATCGAAGACGCCAAGTTCAAGACCTACGGTTGCGGTTCGGCGATCGCTTCCAGCTCCCTGGCGACCGAGTGGATGAAAGGCAAGACTCTGGATGAAGCAGAGACCATCAAGAACACTCAGCTGGCTGAAGAACTGGCCCTGCCACCAGTGAAAATTCACTGCTCCGTACTCGCTGAAGACGCTATCAAAGCGGCCGTTCGCGACTACAAGCAGAAGAAAGGCTTGATCTGACTTTCAGGTTTTGGCGACGAGTAAGGAGTCACCGATGGCTATCAGCATGACAGAAGCGGCTGCTCGACACGTGCGGCGCTCCCTCGACGGGCGCGGCAAAGGTGAAGGGATTCGTCTGGGTGTTCGCACCACAGGCTGTTCCGGCCTTGCCTACGTGCTGGAGTTTGTCGACGAGGTGGTTGCAGAGGATCAGGTGTTCGAAAGTCACGGTGAAAAAGTGATTATCGACCCGAAAAGCCTGGCCTACCTGGACGGCACCGAGCTCGATTTCGTCAAGGAAGGGTTGAACGAAGGCTTCAAGTTCAACAACCCCAACGTACGCGGTGAATGTGGCTGCGGCGAAAGCTTCAACATCTGAGGCTTGTCGTGGGTACTCCTTGTCATTTCGCTTTATTTGAGCTGCAACCGAGTTTCAATCTGGACCTCGACCAGCTGGCTACGCGCTACCGTGAGTTGGCGCGCAGTGTTCATCCGGACCGCTTTGCTGACGCTTCCGAGCGTGAGCAGCGGTTGGCGCTAGAGCAATCCGCGAGTCTCAACGAGGCCTATCAGACGCTCAAAAGTCCCCCCAAGCGTGCGCGTTACTTGCTCGCTTTGAATGGTGGCGAGCTGCCGCTGGAGGTCACGGTGCATGATCCGGAGTTTCTTCTGCAGCAGATGGAGCTGCGTGAAGAGCTCGAAGACTTGCAAGACAGTGCCGATCTGGCCGGTGTTGCAGCGTTCAAGCGTCGGCTGAAAACCGCCCAGGATGTACTGAACCAAAGCTTCGCGGCTTGTTGGAATGATGCGGAGCACCGTGAACAGGCCGAACGCCTGATGCGGCGCATGCAGTTCCTCGACAAGCTCACCTACGAAGTGCGCCAGTTAGAAGAGCGCCTCGACGATTAACCCAGTGCCGCTCCGGTCGCACGCCTGATATACAGATAAGTCCTGATACCAATGGCCCTACTGCAGATCGCCGAACCCGGCCAAAGTCCTCAACCGCACCAGCGTCGTCTGGCTGTGGGGATCGACTTGGGCACTACCAATTCGCTGGTCGCTGCGTTGCGCAGTGGTCTTTCCGAGCCTCTGGCCGATTCTGACGGGCGGGTTATCCTGCCGTCTGCCGTGCGCTATCACGCCGATCGCGTCGAAGTCGGCGAGTCAGCCAAGCTGGCTGCCGCGACCGATCCGTTGAACACGGTGCTGTCGGTCAAGCGCTTGATGGGTCGTGGTCTGTCCGACGTCAAGCAATTGGGCGATCAACTGCCGTACCGCTTTGTCGGCGGCGAATCGCACATGCCGTTCATTGACACCATTCAGGGGCCGAAAAGCCCGGTCGAAGTCTCCGCCGATATCCTGAAAGTGCTGCGTCAGCGCGCCGAAGCGACGTTGGGTGGTGAGCTGGTCGGCGCGGTTATCACCGTTCCGGCCTATTTCGATGATGCGCAGCGTCAAGCCACCAAGGACGCGGCCAAACTGGCTGGTCTGAACGTCCTGCGTCTGCTCAATGAGCCGACTGCGGCGGCGGTGGCTTATGGTCTGGATCAGCATGCTGAAGGCCTGGTTGCCATTTATGACCTGGGCGGCGGCACCTTCGATATTTCGATTCTGCGCCTGACGGGCGGCGTGTTTGAGGTCCTGGCTACCGGCGGCGACAGCGCGCTGGGCGGCGATGACTTCGATCACGCGATTGCTGGTTGGATCATCGAGAGCGCCGGTTTGTCCGCCAACCTCGATCCGGGCACACAGCGTCAACTGCTGCAAACGGCCTGTGCGGCCAAAGAAGCGCTGACCAATGCCTCGTCGGTCGAAGTGGCTCATGGCGACTGGAAAGCCGAGATGACCCGCGAAGCGTTCGACGCGTTGATCGAGCCGATGGTCGCTCGCAGCCTGAAAGCCTGTCGCCGCGCAGTGCGTGATTCCGGTATCGAGCTAGAAGAAGTGCATGCAGTGGTCATGGTCGGTGGTTCGACTCGCGTACCTCGCGTTCGCGAAGCCGTCGCCGAGGCTTTTGGTCGTCAGCCACTGACCGAAATCGATCCGGATCAAGTGGTGGCCATCGGTGCCGCGATCCAGGCCGATACGCTGGCTGGCAACAAGCGCGATGGCGATGAGCTGCTGTTGCTCGACGTGATTCCGTTGTCCCTGGGGCTGGAAACCATGGGCGGCCTGATGGAGAAGGTGATTCCGCGTAACACCACCATCCCCGTCGCTCGTGCCCAGGACTTTACGACTTACAAAGATGGCCAGTCGGCCATGGCGATCCACGTGTTGCAGGGTGAGCGCGAGCTGATCAGCGACTGCCGATCCCTGGCGCGCTTTGAATTGCGCGGCATTCCGGCGATGGTGGCCGGTGCGGCGAAGATCCGCGTGACCTTTCAGGTCGATGCTGACGGTCTGCTCAGTGTTTCTGCCCGCGAGCTGGGCTCGGGCATTGAGGCCAGTATCCAGGTCAAGCCGTCTTACGGTCTGACGGATGGTGAAATTGCCAAGATGCTCAAAGACTCGTTCCAGCACGCCAACGACGACAAGGTCGCTCGGGTGTTGCGTGAGCAGCAGGTCGATGCCCAGCGCCTGATCGAAGCGGTGCAGGGCGCCCTCGATGTCGATGGCGAGCGCTTGCTCGACGCCGAAGAGCGCATGGTCATCGAATTGCAGATGCAGGAACTGACCGAACTGATGAAAGGTACTGATGGTTACGCCATCGAGCAGCAGACCAAACGTCTGTCGCAAGTGACCGATGCCTTTGCTGCCCGCCGCCTGGACTCGACGGTGAAAGCCGCGCTGGCGGGGCGCAACCTGAATGAGATTGAGGAATAACGATGCCGCAGGTCATTTTTCTGCCACACGAGAAGTTTTGCCCGGAAGGCATGGTTGTTGAGGCTGCGACCGGTACTTCCATCCTCGAACTGGCGCATGAGCACCATATCGAGATGGAAAGCGCCTGTGGCGGCGTCTGCGCTTGCACCACCTGTCACTGCCTGATTCGTGAAGGCTTTGACTCGCTGGAAGAGGCTGACGAGCTGGAAGAAGACTATCTTGATAAGGCTTGGGGGCTGGAAGCTCAGTCCCGCCTGGCCTGTCAGGCCAAAGTCGGGACTGAAGACCTGACGGTTGAAATTCCGAAATATTCGCTCAACCATGCGGCAGAAGCGCCGCACTGATTCAAGGAAGCGACATGAGTCTGAAATGGGTTGATGTGCTTGAAATCGCGATCCAGCTGGCTGAGTCCAGGCCGGAAGTGGATCCGCGTTATGTGAACTTCGTCGATCTGCACCAATGGGTGCTGGCATTGCCCGAGTTCAGTGATGATCCGACCCGCGGTGGCGAGAAGGTGCTTGAAGCCATTCAGGCCGCCTGGATCGAAGAAGCAGACTGAGTCTGCGCCGTACGCAGTTAGGCAATACCCAATAACCCGCGTATAATTCGCGGGTTTAATTTTTCACAAATTACCGTTTCTGGAGTTACACCATGGCTGTTCAACGTACTTTCTCCATCATCAAGCCTGACGCTGTTGCAAAAAACGTCATCGGCGAGATCACCACTCGTTTCGAAAAAGCAGGCCTGCGCGTTGTAGCTTCGAAACTGAAGCAACTGTCCAAAGCTGAAGCTGAAGGCTTCTACGCTGAGCACAGCGCTCGTGGTTTCTTCGGCGACCTGGTTGCTTTCATGATCTCCGGCCCGGTTGTTGTTCAGGTTCTGGAAGGCGAAAACGCTATCGCTCTGAACCGTGAGCTGATGGGCGCTACCAACCCTAAAGAAGCTGCTGCCGGCACCATCCGCGCTGACTTCGCTGATTCCATCGACGCCAACGCTGTACACGGTTCGGACTCCGAAGCCGCAGCTGCTCGCGAAATCTCGTACTTCTTCGCAGCTACTGAAGTAACCACTCGCTAAGCATTGCTTAAGAGTGAAGGTGAATCCATGACTACATCGACTGTAAAAACCAACCTGCTGGGTCTGACTCAACAGGAAATGGAAAAATTCTTCGACTCAATCGGGGAGAAGCGTTTCCGTGCCGGTCAGGTAATGAAATGGATTCACCACCTTGGCGTCGATGATTTCGACGCCATGACGAACGTCAGCAAGGCCTTGCGCGACAAGCTCAAGGCTATTGCCGAAGTTCGTGGTCCAGAAGTGGTCAGCGAGGACATTTCCACCGACGGCACCCGTAAGTGGGTGGTGCGCGTGGCGTCCGGCAGCTGCGTCGAGACCGTGTACATTCCCCAGGGCAAACGCGGCACTCTGTGCGTTTCGTCCCAGGCAGGCTGTGCCCTGGATTGCAGTTTCTGCTCCACCGGCAAGCAAGGTTTCAACAGTAACCTCACCGCCGCCGAAGTCATCGGTCAGGTGTGGATTGCCAATAAATCGTTCGGCAGCATACCGGCGACCGCCGACCGTGCCATCACCAACGTGGTGATGATGGGCATGGGCGAGCCGCTGCTGAACTTCGACAACGTTGTCGCGGCCATGCATCTGATGATGGACGACCTGGGCTACGGCATTTCCAAGCGCCGAGTGACCCTGTCGACCTCCGGCGTGGTGCCGATGATCGATGAGCTGTCCAAGCACATCGACGTCTCGCTGGCGTTGTCCCTGCACGCCCCGAATGACGCATTGCGTAACCAATTGGTGCCGATCAACAAGAAGTATCCGCTTAAGATGCTGCTTGAATCGTGCCAGCGCTACATGTCGTCCCTGGGCGAAAAGCGCGTGCTGACCATTGAGTACACCTTGCTCAAGGACATCAACGACAAGGTTGAACATGCCGTTGAGATGATCGAGTTGCTCAAGAACATCCCGTGCAAGATCAACCTGATTCCGTTCAACCCGTTCCCGCATTCCGGTTACGAGCGCCCGAGCAACAACGCGATTCGCCGGTTTCAGGATCAGCTTCACCATGCAGGCTTCAACGTCACCGTACGCACCACCCGCGGTGAAGACATCGATGCCGCGTGTGGCCAATTGGTAGGGCAGGTGCTGGATCGCACCCGTCGCAGCGAACGTTATATCGCCGTGCGCGAGTTGAGCGCCGAAAACGATATGGCGCAAAACGCCGCGAAATAATTCAAGAGAGGATCTCTATGTCCCTGCGCTTCGCGCTGCTTTTGCTGTGGGCCAGCCTGTGTGCTGGTTGTGTCCTGTCGGGCGATTTCAACCCGATGAAGACCAGCAAGGGCCGCGATGAGGCGCGTGTTGCCTACGTGCAACTGGGCTTGGGTTATTTGCAACAAGGCATGACCGAGCGCGCAAAAGTCCCACTGAAAAAGGCGTTGGAGCTGGATGGCTCGGACCCGGATGCCAATGCGGCATTAGGGCTGGTGTTTCAGGCTGAAATGGAGCCTGGACTGGCAGACCAGCATTTTCGCAAGGCGCTGTCCTCCCGCCCCAACGATGCGCGCATCCTGAACAACTACGGCAGTTTTCTGTTCGAAGAAAAACGTTACAAAGAGGCGTACGAGCGCTTTGAACAGGCCGCCGCCGATACGCTGTATCCTGAGCGTTCGCGAGTATTCGAGAACCTGGGCATGACCGCATCAAAGCTGGGTGAGCGTGATCTCGCGCAGCAGCAACTGGAAAAAGCCCTGCGTTTGAATCGCCAACAGCCACGTGCATTGCTCGAAATGGCTGAGTTGTCCTTCGAAGACAGGCATTATGTGCCCGCGCGTGACTATTACGATCGTTTTAGCCTGCTGGCCGAGCAAAATGCACGTAGTCTATTGCTCGGCGTTCGGCTGGCAACAGTGTTTGATGATCGCGACAAGGCCGCCAGTGCGGGCCTGCAACTAAAACGACTCTATCCCGGTACGCCGGAATATCAGCAATACCTGTCGGAGCAATGATGAAAGCGGCGCATCCCGAAGTTGTAGCAGCGAATCGCGTTAACCCCGGTGAGACTTTGCGCCAGGCCCGCGAAAGCAATGGCTGGTCGCTGGCCGAAGTGGCCCTCAAGCTCAACCTCACTGTCACCTCCTTGAGCAATCTGGAAGCCGGCGCCTTCGACAAGCTGCCAGGGCATACCTTTGCTCGCGGCTATATCCGTGCGTACGCCAAATTGCTGGGCATGGACCAGGCCGTTCTTGTCCAGCAGTTCGATCAATCGACGGGCACCGATTCCCACGGCAGCAGCGTGCACAGCCTGGGTCGTATCGAAGAGCCGGTGCGGGTTTCCCATACTATTTTGCGTATTGTCAGCCTGTTGTTGCTGATCGCCGTGATTGGCGGCGGTTTTGTCTGGTGGCAGGATCAAACTTCGCTGCGCACCAAGGATTTTATCAGTCTGAGCCCGGAACACGTTGAAGTGGAGGGCGCCGACGGGACCACCCAGATCCATCCGCTGGATGAGCCGGAAGATCAGGCCGTCGCGCAAGGTCAGACTGAAGGCGCTACCCCGCTGGCTCTGCCGCAAGCTGAAACCTCCTCCGAAACGCCGGCTGTAGCTGAAGCCACTGCACCAGATGTAACACCGACAACCCCGACGCCGGTTACCCCGACGCACAACGTTGCTCCAGTTGTGGCAGCACCCGCCACACCGGCTCCCG
>NZ_AKJS01000145.1 GCF_000282215.1 Pseudomonas sp. GM21 | reverse complement strand
CCCGACTTCCGTATTTCTCCCGCCCGGCACTGTGCAGGTTTCGCCTTTTGCGGGCACATACACGGCAATCGCCTGGTACGCGAAGTCGGGAGGTAAATCGGCGGTGAAGGTGAATGTGTTTGGCTGGCTGGTGGCACAGCCTGCAGTTAAAGCGAGGCAACCGCCCAGGCCTGCGTTTCGTAATGCACGCTTCATAACGAGGTTTCACCTTGCCAAAATGCCGCTGCCTGACGCACACGTTCAAAGTGTTCCGTCGCGCTCTCATCAGGACGCACCTGCCAGTGCGGCGCCAGTGTGAAGGCGGGCGCCTGCAGGCTCTGGGTCAGCAGAAATTCCAATTGCTCTGGCTCCAGCCAGCCCCATGCATCCGCCAAGGCCAAGCGGTCGCGTAACCAGGTGTCAGGGTCATGCAGCTCGGCGAGTCTGACGTAGGCTTTCAGATGCTCTGCCAAAAAGTAACGATGGGCATTGAGCCGGCGAATTTCCTTGGCCTGCGGAGGTGGGATCGGTGTGTGTAACCAAAGAGGTTCATCGGGCACTGGATAGGTGCCGGGGGCAGGGTTGAAGACGGTTTTCCAGGCTGTACCGTTCCAGTAGCACACACTGATCGCCGGCCCGAGATAGGCCGGGTAGGCCTCGACGGGCAAATGTTCAAGCGCGCGAGCCAATACTCGATTGTCGTGAAAGCGATACAGCGCCTGATGGGGACGCGTGCCGATGATCAGCCGCTCGTGCCAGTGACTCACCAGTTTGCGCAGGTCACTTTTTGGCAGGCTGGCCAGCCAGCCCCAGTTTCGCTGCGGGTGCTCGAGCAGTTCGTCAATACGGCGGTCGCCGGGCTGGTCCAGGGTGAAAATGAACGGGCCGGCGTCAGCCAGGGCAGTGATGTGGGTGCCGCTGTAGACGCCCAAATACTGTTCAAACTGGCTGGAGTTCAGCAATAACCGGCGCGTTTCGCGCTCATTCGCTGAGTCCAGCACCAGACATATTTCATGGCCAAAGCGCCGCAGTTCGGTCATCCACTGGTGGGGGAGTGCATCCATCATGCGGCAGCTCCTTGCGTCAGGCAGAGGCCATCCCGGCAGGCTTCGCAGATTGGACAAAAATCTGCCCCCAGCGCGTTGCTGACCACCATTAGCTCCCTCTGGGACGGCGCGATTATTGGGGGCAGTTCGGGTGGCGCGGACAAGGCATCAATTGATCCCGGCATCGGTAACGATGCGTCAGAGCCCGGCACGGGAGTACCGCCAATCTGGATTTCGCTGCTGCTGAAAATTCCTCCGGGGCCCATCACAAAGTGTTCGCTGCCGGTGCTGATACTGATACCCGCGCCCGCTTTCAGAACCAGAAAATCACCCGCCTCGATAACAAATTTACGGCCCGCTCTGGTCACCAGCGTTTCATCGACTCGGGTGTGGCTGTTACCGGCGACCTGCAGGTAGTCGCTGGCCATGAGCTGTGTTTGCCGGTCCCCGGTGATGGTTCGATGCTCTTCGGCTTTGAGTACGGTGAAGCTGTCGCCATTGACGGTTTCCCGGCGTTCATTGCCCACCTCCAGACGGCTATCGTTCTCAACCTTCTGCTGCATATCCCGCTGGGCGCGCAGGTAAATCAACTCCTGGCCGGTACGGTCTTCCAGGTGCAGTTCGTTGCACCCGGTGCTGTCGGGCGAACTGCGAGAGCGAAACACGCTGCGGGTTTTGTGCTTGGGTAACTCGTAGGGCGCCGGGTTCGCGCTGTTGACAAAACATCCGCTGATCACCGGTTGATCCGGGTCGCCTTCGAGAAAACTGATCAGCACCTCCATGCCCACTCGCGGGACAGTGCCACTGCCATACGCGTTGCCGGCCCAACCGGTGGCCACCCGCACCCAGAAACTGCTTTTGTCGTCGTTACGGCCTTCGCGATCCCAGAAAAACTGCACCTTCACCCGACCATATTTATCGCAGTGGATCTCCTCACCTTCGGGGCCGGTAACCAAGGCAGTTTGACTGCCGAACATTCTTGGTTTGTCGTGGGTTCGGGGTGGGCGGTAGAACACTTCCCAGGGGGTGGCGACGAATTGGTTGCGATAGCCTTGAAAGCCTTCTTCGCCTTCGACGATGGTGCTTGCCGCGCTCTCTTCGAGGACCTGGGGCATTCGGCCTTCGTGTTGAACCTCGGTCAGCAACCACAGCTGGT
The DNA here is from genome assembly GCF_000282215.1 of Pseudomonas sp. GM21. Classification (GTDB taxonomy): domain Bacteria; phylum Pseudomonadota; class Gammaproteobacteria; order Pseudomonadales; family Pseudomonadaceae; genus Aquipseudomonas. Next base: position 4,803 of record NZ_AKJS01000145.1, on the reverse strand, counting down.
TCCATTCTTCGAAGGGGTGTTCGGACAGTTGCAAAAAATGCCCGGAGACCAGCGACGCCTGATCGCTTTTTCCCTGCGCTACGTTGCAATCGGCACGATGGCCTTCCAGCGCACGACGAGTCAGGCGTTTGCCCTGTTCACCTTTGGTAAAGCCGCCAGGGTAATCGTAAATTTCCAGATCCGGTTGGGCATTATCGAGGGGCGGCCGATGGCTGGACTCGAGCTGAATACGGGCTTTCTCGAAGTCGTAGGCGCGGCGAGCGCTTTTATTGGGGCGGGTCTGCTCCCATACGTCAAAGTGATTGATCACCGGTTCTTGCGCGACCAGGCCGCTGTCCTGCCTGTAAGACGTTGCACCGTCGAGCCGGGGAAACACGGTCTGGTCGTCACCAAACACCAGCACATGCTGATCGCGGCGATGCCGAAAGTGGTAATGCAGCCCTTCTTCCTCGCACAGACGCTGTATGAAGTGCAGGTCCGATTCACCGTACTGCACGCAGAAGTCACGTGGCGGATAGGTCGAGCCAAACTGGAACAGGCAGGCATCTTCGAGGATCCCGTGTTCCGCGAGTAGCCGCTTGATGATCTGCGGGACTGACAGTTGTTGGAAAATCCGCTGGTTGGTGCGCTGCGACAGATAGGCCAATTGTGGCACCAAGGTCATGCGATAACGGGTCAGGCGTTTACCCGGGCTGACTCGGGCAAAACCGTACACCTGCCCATGAATGCCGGCGCCGTTGTTGTTGAATGCCAGAAAGGCGCGTTTGTGTTGCAGGATTTTCGCGGTGAAATCCCGTCTTTCACTGACCAGTTCGATATCAAAGGCGTAAGGCTGGCTGATGAATTCCTTTCCGGTGAACGAGAGCACCTGCAGGTCGTGCTCGAAATCGCTGATCGAAAGGCTGAAACGAGCGTGGGGGTTAGCGTCGAACATCCATGACTCCTTGTCCTGTGCGTGGTACAGGCTTGGGGACGTTGATGCTCAGTGTGTAAAAGACCTTCCATGGCCAGTCACAACTAAACGTCCTGAAGCCGGGTTTAATGCCACGCTATCAAGGGAGCAAACGGAATGATGTCAGACGCTTCCCAAAATGCAGTTACTCACCTTGGATGTGGCAGCGGCGCAGAACAGTTGGATCACGGTACTGAGCCGGTGGCAGATCCCTTGTGGGTAGTCAGGCCTGGAGTCGAACCCAAACGCTGACGAGGATGGTCGCCGCGATCAACCAGCCCACCGCCGCCACAGCCAGTGACGCCTCCAGCCGCATGCGGTCGACCATCACATACAAGGTCGCCAGGTAAACGAAGTAGGGAATGATCGACCACATGCCAAACACGATGGTGGTCTTCAAGTCCTCCACTGAACGCCCTTTGCCGACGATGAAATGCGCAATCAACGCAAAGGTCGGAAACAGCGGCACCAGGCCGGCGATGTAGTAATTTCTGGTCTTGGCCAGTGCCGCCAGAATCAGCACCACCGCCGCGCCCAACGCCGCTTTCAGAATCAGATCCATCAGTGGCTCAACCCGTACTTTTTAACTTTGTCGAACAGCGTGGTCTTTGCCATACCCAGTTCCAGGCTGGCCTGGGTCAGGTTGCCGCCGCTGCGCTGCAAGGCGTCGCTGAGCAAATTGCGTTCGAAGGCTTCCACCGCTTCGGCGAACGCCAGCCCCTGATTGCTGCCACTGGTACCGGACTTCTTGAAGGCCGGCAGGCCGAGGGCGAAGCGTTCGGCGACGTTGCGCAATTCGCGCACATTGCCCGGCCAGTCGTGGCTCATCAGGTTCGACAAAGTCTGGTTATCCAGCTCCGGCACGGTGCGATCAAAGCGCAGGGACGACTGCTGCAAGAAGTGCTCGAACAGTTGCAGGATGTCTTCGCGACGTTCGCGCAGCGGCGGCAGTTCCAGGGTCACCACGTTCAAGCGGTAATACAGGTCGCTGCGGAATTCGCCGGCCTTGCTGGTTTCGGCCAGGTCGGACTTGGTGGCCGCGATCACCCGGCAATCCACCGCCACGCTCTGATTCGAGCCGAGGCGTTCGAGGGTGCGCTCCTGCAACACTCGCAGCAGTTTGATCTGCAACGGCAGCGGCATGCTTTCCACTTCATCCAGGAACAGCGTGCCGCCGTCGGCGTGTTCGATCTTGCCGATCCGACGTTTGCCGGCGCCGGTGAAAGCGTTGGCTTCGTGGCCGAAAATTTCGCTTTCGAACAGGTTTTCCGGCAGACCGCCGCAGTTCAGCGCGACAAATTGTTTGGTGTGGCGCCGACTGAAATCATGCAGGCAACGCGCGACCAGTTCTTTACCGGTGCCGGTCTCGCCTTCGATCAACACGTTGGCCGAGGTGTCGGCGACGTTGGCGATCAGTTCCCGCAGGTTTTGCATGGCCGGCGAGCGGCCGATGATGCGGCCTTCGAGGGAGTCACGCTCGGCCAGTTGCCGGCGCAATGACGAGACTTCGCGGGCGAGGCTGCGTTGTTCCAGCGCTCGGCGTGCCACGTCCACCAAGCGTTCGGGGGAGAAGGGTTTCTCCATGAAGTCATAGGCGCCTTTTTGCATCGCGCCGACCGCCATGGAGATGTCGCCGTGACCGGTAATCAGCACCACCGGCAGGCTGCGATCGCGAGCCTTGAGCCGGGTCAGCAGTTCCAGGCCATCGATGCCCGGCAGGCGAATGTCGCTGATGACGATGCCGGCAAAGTTGTCGCCGACACGTTCCAGTGCTTCTTCGGCGCTGCCCACGCCGACGCAGGGAATGTCTTCCAGGGTCAGCGCCTGTTGGCAGCCGAGCAGCACATGAGGATCGTCTTCGACGATCAGCACACTAAGGTCGTTGTTCATATTGGCTCGGCGGGAGTGGGGCTTACCAACGGTAAACTGAGGACGAAGGTGGTACCACCGCTGGCCGGGTGTTCGACACCCAGGTGCCCGCCGGTGGCGGCGGCCAGACTGGCGGACAGGGTCAGGCCGAGGCCCAGGCCTTGTGCGCCGGGTTTGGTGGTGAAGAACGGTTCGAACAGATGCTTGCGCGCTTCGACGTCGATACCATGGCCGTTGTCGCGCACGCGCAGGCGGTATTTGCCGTCGAACACGTCACCTTCCAGCCACAGCTCCGGCAGCGGTTGGGCCTGCATGGCGTCAAGGGCGTTGCCAATCAGGTTGACCAGAATCTGTTCAAGGCGGGTCTGGTCGATCTGTACTTGCACATCTGTGAAATCGCGATGCAATTGCAGGTGCGCGCTTTCCACCCGACTGCCGAGCAATTGCAAGGCGGCGTCTACGGCTTTGCCGAGGCTGGCCTGGCCTTTGTCATCACCGCGACGCGCGAAGGAGCGCAGGCTGGCGGTGATCCGGCCCATTCGGTCGATCAGTTCGTTGATGGTATTGAGGTTGGTGCTGGCCACGTCCAGCTGGCCACGTTCAAGGAAGCGCACGGTGTTACCGGACAAGGTGCGCAGCGCGGCCAGCGGTTGGTTCAATTCGTGGGCGATGCTGGTGGACATCTGGCCGATGGCGGCCAGTTTTCCGGCCTGTACCAGCTCATCCTGAGCGCGGCGCAGCGTCTCTTCCGCGTGCCGGCGCTCGCGGATCTGGCCTTTGAGCCGTTCGTTGCTGGCGCGCAGGTCGGTGGTGCGTTCGGTTATCCGACGTTCCAATTGATTGTTGGCTTCCTGCAAGGCTTCCCGGGCAGCGAGGCGGGTAGCGACGACCTTGCGCCGCTCGTTCCAGGCGATCAGCAGGAACGCCACGAGCGCGAACGCCACCGCCACCAGAATCCCTTGGTTGATCGCTTCGCGGCGCAAATCCTGAAGCGGCGTGAGCAGGGTGAAATTCCACGGGGTATCGCTCAAGGGCCGGGTCTGGGCCAGGTAGCTGATGTCCTCATCGTCTGCCTCCACTTCGCTGTTGGCGGGGAAGGTCAGCTTCTCCACGCCCTCGGCCAGGGTTTCACGGGCCAGCGGTTGCAGTTCATTCAGCGGAAACCAGTAGTACTGGAGGCTACGGGCGAGTTTTTCTTTGGTTTCGTCGCTCAACGGCACGACCGACTTGAGGCGCAGCGCCGGATCACTGGACAGAATGATGATGCCGTTTTCGTCGCTGACGAAGGCTTCGAGACGCGCCCGCTGCCAACGTTCTTCCAGGGCTTCGAGGCGGATTTTGACCACTGCGACGCCGATGATTTTGCCGTGTTCTTCCAGGCCGTGGGCCAGGTAGTAACCGGGTTCGCCGTTGGTGCTGCCGATGCCGTAGAAACGTCCGGGCTGGCCGCGAATGGCGTTCTGGAAATAGGCGCGGAAGGACAGGTCTTCACCGAGGTAGCTGTCGACATCGCGCCAGTTACTGGTGGCCAGGACACGACCGGTGGTGTCCATCACGTAGATAGCCCGACTGCGGCTGCGCCGGTTCAGGCCTTCAAGGTAATCATTGACCGTTTGCCGGTGTTCCGGCGACGGGTCGGCCAGCAATGTCGACACGCTGGATTCGAGTTCCAGCAGGCTGGGCAGGTAGGTGTATTTGCTGATCTCGCTCTCGACAGCGCGGGCGTGGAGTTCCAGCTGACGCTGGCCGTTCTCGCTGAGGCTGCGGATGCCGTAGTGTTCACTGACGCAGAAGCCGACGTAACCCAGTCCGATCATCAGGGCGATGATCAGCGGCGGCAGGAACAACTGGCGAATCAGACGGGGTTTCACGGCTAGTGATGGCGTTGCTGCGCGATAGAGAGTGGGGTCGCATTTCATCACAGATGCCTTGGGTCAACCACAACACTTGCTAGACATTTACCACTGTCCCTTGTGGGAGCG
>NZ_AKJS01000144.1 GCF_000282215.1 Pseudomonas sp. GM21 | reverse complement strand
TCGGCTAATTTCACGACTGCTGCGCAGCCGAACGCAGGCTTCGCCAGCTGCTACAAAGTGCGGTTCGGCTTAACTGACTGGCATTAGGGCTTGCCCGCGATAGCGGTGGAACATTCAACGTTGATGTCGACTGTGCTGCCAAATCGCGGGCAAGTCGAATCGTCGCACCGCCGCTCCCACAGGGATCTCCTGTGGCTTCAAGGCCGCGGTGGCAACGCCACTTTCTGCCCTTGCTCAACCGCCCAATTCACCACTTGCGCCGTCAACTGGTCGCTCGCCTGGCCGAATCCGGCGACTACTGCGGGCACCTTCACATCGCTCAATGGCTGGCGTACTTCGAAGCGTCTGCTGGCGAGGATTCGCTGGTCATAACCGCGTACCAGCAAGGCATCCAGGCTCACGACCACGCTAGCGGTCGAGCCCTGATACTCGGTCTGAAACGCCCGCAACTGGCCACCCAGCTCCAGGTCTGTCTGGAAAATGCTGTCATCGGTGCTCAACAACGGCACCCGACCGTCCCGCTGGAAGCCGTCCAGCAGACGATTACGCAGCAGCACCGGTGCCGGGTCGCTCCAGCGTGAGCCCTTGTAGCTGACGATCAGATCGCCTTGGGGAATCACCGCGATGTTCGGGCTGTTCAACGCGTCGCTGGCCTGGAGTTTGTTCAGGCGCAGCGACCAGCGTTGCGGCGTGCCATGACTGACCGCCGCGTTGCTTTGGGCCGAAGGCAATCGGTAGACATCGAAGACCTCAGCCTTGGGCAGAATCGAGCACGAACTGATCAGCGTGAAGCCGGCGAGGAGGGCGATACGAGTCAGCTTCATGGCGTGAATTCCTTGTTCTTTTCACGGCCCAGCAGGTAACCGCTGGGGTTTTCCTCCAGGCGTTGAGAGATGACGCGCAACGAAGTCAGGGTTTCGCGCAGTTCGCGAATCGCCGGGGCCAGGCCATTGAGGCCCTGCATGCCGCTGTTGAGCGACTCCTGATTGGTGGCGAGCAGCTTGTTGATTGTCGTGCTGCTCTGCTCCAGCGATTTCATCGCCTGCTCGGCGCTGCCCAACGCCTGCTTGCCATGGTCATTGAGCAGTCCGTTGGCGTTGCGCATCAGCGCCGTGGTTTGCTCCAGCATGTTGTTGGCTTGCTTGCCGACCGATGCCAGTTGCTGCATCGCCTGACGAATATCGCCACGCTGATCGGCAATCGTCCCGGTGGTTTGCTCCAAGTGCTCCAGAGTGCTGCTGATGCGCTCGATGTTTTCCGCGGAAAACAACAGATTGGCGTTATGCATCAGCGTGTTCACGCCGGATATCAACTCGTTGCTGTCATTGAGCAAGACGGCGATAGGCGAGGGCGAGGCGACGATGGTCGGCAGCTGTCCGTCCTTGCCCTTGAGCTCCGGGCTCTGAGGCGTGCCGCCGCTGAGCTGGATGATCGAGGTCCCGGTGACCCCGGTCAGTGCCAGTTTTGCCCTGGTGTCTTCCTTGACCGGGGTGTCACCGCCCAGGCGAATACGCGCCAGCACCCGGCGCGGGTCTTTCGGGTCCAGACGCAACGTCACCACGTCACCGACCTTGATCCCGCTGTACTGCACCGAACTGCCCTTGGAAAGGCCGCTGACCGCTTCGTTGAAGACGACTTCGTAATCCTTGAACTCGGTGTCGACGCTGGACTTGGCCAGCCACAAGCCGAAGAGCAGGGCGCCCGTCACCACAATCACGGTGAACAGGCCGATCAATACATGATGGGCTCGGGTTTCCATGTCAGACCTCGTTAAGCTGTTGAGCGGCCGTCAAAGCCGCGCGGCCGCGAGGGCCATGGAAGTATTCGTGGATCCACGGGTCGTCGGTTTCCGAGACCTTGTCGATGGCGTCCGCCACCAACACTTTCTTCTGCGCCAGCACCGCCACCCGGTCGGTGATGGTGTAGAGCGTGTCGAGGTCGTGGGTCACCAGAAAAACACTCAGGCCCAGCGCATCACGCAGCGTCAGGATCAATTGATCGAACGCCGCCGCACCAATCGGGTCGAGGCCGGCGGTGGGTTCGTCGAGAAACAGGATGTCCGGGTCCAGCGCCAGCGCACGGGCCAGCGCCGCTCGCTTGATCATGCCGCCAGACAGCGCAGCGGGGTACTTGTCGGCAGCCGACAGCGGCAACCCGGCCAGCGCCAGTTTGACCGCGGCCAGATGTTCGGCATCTTCACGGTTCAGGCCGGCGTGTTCGATCAAGGGCAGGGCAACGTTTTCGGTCACGGTCAGCGAAGTGAAGAGGGCGCCTTGCTGGAACAGCACGCCGAAACGCCGTTCAACCATCGAACGCTCATGTTCAGACAAGGTCGGCAGGTTTTTACCGAAGACCTTTACCACCCCTTCACTGGGCTGACGCAAGCCGATAATGCTGCGCAGCAGCACCGATTTACCGCTGCCGGAACCGCCGACCACGGCAAGAATTTCACCTTTGTACAGATCGAGATCGAGGTTTTCGTGCACGCTTTGACTGCCGAAGCGATTGCACAGCCCACGGACTTCGATCACTGCCTCGGAAGGCGCTCGGGGTAAACGACTCACCAGCCCATCTCCATGAAAAACAGCGCGGCCACGGCGTCGAGCACGATCACCACGAATATCGACTGGACCACGCTGGACGTGGTGTGTGCACCGACAGACTCGGCGCTGCCGCTGACTTTGAAACCTTCGAGACAGCCAATCGAGGCGATCAGGAAGGCGAAAACCGGGGCTTTGACGATCCCCACCAGAAAATGCTGAACCCCAATGTCCGATTGCAGCAGCGACAGGAACATCGCCGGCGAAATATCCAGCGACACCGCACAGACCACGCCGCCGCCAATAATCCCCGAGAGCATTGCCAGAAAGGTCAGCATCGGCAGCGCCACCAGCAGGGCCAGGACGCGCGGCACCACGAGCAATTCCATCGGGTCGAGGCCCAAGGTGCGGATGGCGTCGATTTCTTCGTTGGCCTTCATTGAGCCGATCTGCGCGGTGAACGCACTGGCGGTGCGCCCGGCCATCAGGATCGCCGTCAGCAACACAGCGAATTCACGCAGGAAGGAAAAGGCCACCAGGTCCACGGTGAATATTGTGGCGCCGAAATTGGCCAATACCGTCGCCCCGAGAAACGCCACCACAGCGCCCACCAAAAAAGTCAGCAGGGCGACGATGGGGGCGGCATCAAGGCCGGTTTGTTCGATGTGCGCCACCATCGGCGTGATGCGCCAATGCTTGGGCTGGAACAGGCCGCGAACGATGGTTTCCAGAATCAGACCGACGAAGCCCAGCAGTTGCAGGGTGTCCTGCCAGACCGCATCTACCGCGACGCCAATTCGGGTCAGCAATTGAATACTGACGCTGATTTCCGGCTCCTTTACCGGCACACAGAAATTGGTCATTGAGCTGTAGATGGTCTGCAGCAGCGCGCGATCGGCGCTGGTCAGGGTGCAATCGGGGTGTTCGGCGGATCGCCCCAGGCGCTCGGGGCCCAGCAGCTCTACCAACAGCGAGGCACCGGCGGTGTCGAGGGCGCCGAGACTGTTGAGGTCAATGTGGGTGTCGTCGTCGTATTGGCCGCGAAGTTTTTCGCACAGGCGCTTGAGATCGGCGTAATGGGCAAGCGTCCAGTCACCCGTCACCCGCAACTGCGCAGGGGAGTGAGAGGCATCCAGTTGGGCATTGCCGGCCATTGTGCTGCTGCTCATAAGCTCCGTGCTTGTTCAGTCTATGCAGAGCTACGTAATAGCACGAACCGCGCTACTTTTCTTTGGTCGATGTGCTGTCCATGACCTTGAAGCGCAGCACGCCGATGACCTGGCCATCCTCGGTCAACACCCGGACCTGCCATTTACCCACCGGGTTGCCCGGGAAATTCTGCTTGTGCGTCCAGGCGCGGTAGCCTTCCTTGCGCCCACCGTGGATGTCCAGCGGGATGCGGTCGACCTCTTTGCCGTTGAACTGCCACACGTGATAAATCCGCTCATCCAGACCGCGCGGGGCGTTGATTGCGGTGTAGGCGTACAACCCGCCACCACGAATCTGCTCGGCCGTGACTTCCTCCAGGCTGGCACCCGGTGTGCGGTCCTGCATTTGCGTGCTGATCGCCACGTCAGTCATCCACAAGGTCGCCGGTGGCACCCACGAACGCAAGACCCAACCGAGGGCGCCGACCCCCAACGTGATGCTCAGGATCGCCAAGGCGTTGCGCACCGTACGGATCGGGAAGATCGACGCCAGGCTCGGGAACGACAGCAGCACGGCGGTACCCAGCGCCAGTTTGAAACTCTGGGACGTGGTGAGGTGCATGATGACGGGCAGGGCGGTCAGCAACGCAGCAAACAACGTCAGGGTATGCAACGCCAGGAACGCCCAGCGCCGAGGTGCCAGCCATTTGTAGTAGAGCGGATCGATGATGGAGATCAGTGCCGCAATACCTAACAGCCCGGTGAAGAACAATTGGCCGCTGTTCCAGGTGGTGGTGATGAAAAAGAACGGCAGGACGAAGAACAGGCTTTCCTGGTGGATCATCTGCGTGGCGTAACGCAGCAGTGGCTGGGGAATTTCGCGCTTGAAGATTTTTGCGAACAGCTTGGTTAAGCTGTTTTCCAGCATCAGCCAGACCCAGCTGAGCACCATGATGATGGTGATCCAGGTCGCCAGGCCTTGTTGGCGATCCACCAGGATGAAGCTGCCGACACCGGAGATGAAACCACCGAGTGCAATGACCCCAGGGTAGCGCTTCATCAATTCCAGAATGCGCTGGAAGTATTGGGTCAGGATCGGCATTCGGCGGTTCACATTCATCGTAGGAAATTTCCTCGACAGGTTACCCGCCGGGGGGCTGCGTGGCGAGGCCCACAGTCCGGCCCAGGAGCCTTTGTAGCAGCTGCCGAAGGCTGCGTTCGACTGCGCAGCAGGCGCAATCCGTTATGTCAGATGTTCCAGATACACCTTGATGAATGGTTTGACGACTGCTTCGCAGCCGAACGCAGCCTTCGGTAGCTGCTACACAGGTGGTGGTGTCCTTCGGTGGAGGCGCCAGCCCAATAGTCCGAGCAGCAGTAACCCAAACACCCCGACAATCGTCCAAATCAACTGGTCATCCCCCATCAACGGCTTCTCGATCCGCAAATACCCCGGTTGCAGCAGCAATTCGCGCAATGCCTTGTTGGCTTCCTCCAGTGTCACGCCTTGCAGTTCCCTGGCCGGGTTGGTGAAACGTCCGCCCTCGTACTCCCCAAGGGCACTCCAGTAATAATCGGCCAACGCGCTATTGCCTTGCACCGCCCAGGCCTGACGGGCAATAGCGGCCTGTTTCAGGCGGTTGAAGGTGTCGGCGTCGAGACCGTCCTTGAGCAATTGGGCTTTCAACTCCTCAAGGACCTGTTCAGCCTGCGGCACATCATCGCGCTCAAGGTCGGCGTTCAGGCTCATGAAACCCACACCGCCAAACAACTCGCGCTCAGCCGAGGGGCCATAAGACAAACTGTGGACCAGGCGCATCTGGCGATAAAGCGCCCAGTCCAGATAGTCCTTGAGCAGATCGAACGTTTCGTCGTGCTGATCCTCCATCACCGGCTCTGGCACCAACCAATGCAACTTGGCCCCCCCGCCGACGAAACCGCTACTGAGCGTGCGCTCATGGGCAGCACGGGTCTGGATTTCTGGCAGAGGCAGGTGGTCGCTTGGGTCGACCGCCTCAAGCTCACCCCAGGCCCGCTCCAGATAGGCCGGGAGCAACCGCTCGAGGTCACCGACCACGATCAGGGTCATGTTGTTGGGCGCGTACCAGAGCTTGCGCACCTTTTCCAATTGTTCGCGGGTCAGGTGATCGACTTCGGCGCGCTCCGGGCATTTGAGGCCCAACTCCACGGCCAGTTGATTGCTCGCCGTGTGGCCAAGGTCCTGGCGATCCAGCCAGCGTTGCAAGCGTGTGTAATGCCCGCCGTCTTCGCGCTCGACCACTTGCTTGGCGGCCTTGATGGCGTTGTCGTCGATGCGGGTCTGGGACAGCAGCGCCAGCAACAGGTCGAGGACCTTGCGCTGGTTTTTCGCTGGCGCTTCGATGACGAAGGTCGTGTCGGCATTGCTGGTGAAAGCATTCCATTCACCCCCCAGCGCCTGCATGCGCTCTTCCAGGCCACCTTCACCGGTGGCGTCGATACCGCTGAACAACAGGTGTTCGAGCAGATGCGGCAGCTCTTTGTCCTCGCAGCTGAAATCATCCAGGCCAACGCCAATCACCAGACGAATCGCCACATGCCCGCGCTCGGTGCCCGGTTTGAGCAGCAATTGCAGGCCATTGGGCAGCGTATATCCCTCGACCTGAAAGCGATCGAGGGCAAACAAAGGAAATGAGCCAAGAAACAAACAGGCGAACAGCAGACAACGCATAACAGGTTTCCATACGGCTGATTGGCGATCCGTGTTGCTTTCCGGGCAGCCATCGCGAGCAGGCTCGCTCCCACGTTGGTTTTGCGGTGGGAGCAAGCCTGCTCGCGATGCTTTTGAACCGGAACTCAAGTTACTGACTGACTACACTGCCAGACGTTCAAGGCGAATGCGTGATGTCCGCCAAATCGTCGACAGCCAGTGCCCCGGTGTCCGACGTTTCCAGCACTGCATACGCACTGCTGCAGAACAGCGAATTCAGACGTTTCATGTCGGCAATCAACTCCAGGTGCAACGAACTGGTTTCCAGACTTTGCACAATCTTACGTTGCAACCGGCTGACATGGGCATGAGCCAGACGCCGTTCCTGTGCGCGAAAGCGACGCTTTTCTCGCAACAACTGACGGGCACTTTCCTTGTCGGAACTCAAAAACACAGACAATCCCAGGCGCAGGTTGGAGATTAACTGACTGTGCAGCCCGGCCAACTCTTCCAGCCCAACCTGGGAAAAAGACCGGCGCTGCGCGGTTTTCTGCTGCTGCACCTTGCGCAGCATGCGTTCGATCAGGTCGCTGGCGAGTTTGAGGTTGATCGCCAACTCAATGATTTCCGCCCAACGGTGGCTGTCCTGGCCGCTGAGGTCCTCGCGGGGCATTTGCGCCAGATAGAGCTTGATCGCGCTGTAGAGTGCTTCGACATCATCGGTCAGGCGACGCATTTCCTGGGTCACGGCGGTTTGCTTGCCGTGCAGCACATCGAGCATCGCTTCGAGCATGTTGTCGATCAGATCGCCCATGCGCAGGGTTTCCCGGGCCGCATTGGCCAACGCCAGGCTCGGCGTGACCAGCGCTGTCGGGTCGAGGTGCCGGGCTTTGGCCATTCCGTTGACTTCAGGTCGCTCCGGCAACAGCCAGGCGCACAACCTGGCCATTACCCCGACACTCGGCAGCAGGATCAAACAACGCGCGGTGTTGTAGAGCAGGTGGAAGCCAATCACCATTTCCTGAGGGCTGAAATCCAGGCTATCCATCCAGTGCACCAGCGGATCGAGCACCGGGATGATCAACAACAAACCGATCAGCTTGTACAACAGGCTGCCGAGCGCGACCTGGCGGCCCGCGGCGTTTTGCATGCTAGTGCTGAGGAACGCGAGGATGCCACTGCCAATGTTGGCGCCAATCACCAGGCCAATGGCCACTGGCAGACTGATCACATTGGCCCCGGCCAGGGTCGCCGTCAGCAGGACGGCCGCGAGACTGGAGTAGGAGACCATTGCGAACAGCGCACCTATCAGCGCATCGAGCAGGATGTCACCGGTCAGCGAGGCGAAAATCACCTTCACCCCTTGCGCATGGGTGATCGGCCCGGCGGCTTCGACGATCAGTTGCAGCGCCAGAATGATCAGGCCCAGGCCGATACAGACCCGACCCATCTGCCCGACCCGGGTCTGTTTGCGCGACAGGAAGAAAATAACCCCGACAAAGATCAGCAAGGGCGACAGCCACGACAAATCGAACGTCAGCACCCGCGCCATCAACGCCGTACCGACGTCGGCGCCAAGCATGGTCGCCAGGGCCGGGGTCAATGCCATCAGACCCTGACCGACAAACGAGGTGACGAGCATGGCGGTGGCGTTACTGCTCTGGACCATCGCCGTCACCACGATCCCGGCGACAAACGCCAGCCAGCGCTTGGACATGTTCCGGCCAATCACATGGCGCAGGTTGGTGCCGTAAACCCGCAGGATGCCGGTTCGGACGATGTGCGTGCCCCAGATCAACAAGGCCACGGCCGATAACAAATTGAGCAGGGTGAGCATAAAGGCCCCCTGTGGTGGTCGCGCCCCAAAGGGGCAAGTTGACGGTACTGCGCTTTTTTCTACGTTCTGTACTTAAGCTGTAGTTGGCTAATGGTCTGGACGCCAGCATTGCACAGCTAGTGACGTGAATGAAACAGAACTGTCATGAAAACAGCGCCTCCCTTGTGGGAGCGAGCTTGCTCGCGATGGTGGTATTGCCAGCAACTGCGGCAAGCCTTGGAGCGACTTTTCATTCGCTGTAGTAATCCGCTCCCACGCTGACATCGATCAGATACTTCGCCGTCTTCGGATCGCGCTCATCGCAGCGAGCGTAGCATTTGACGTTGAGGGCAAGACCGTACTTATGGGGAACCAGCAGCATCACGACAACAACCTGATCGAATAACAGGCTCTGTAGAGTATTTCTGTCATCTTCGTTACTTACCATAAGCCACGCATGATCATCGCTATCCCGTGGCACCCAACCGGAACTCTTAAACATCTCTTGTAAATGATTAAGCAAGGGAATCAACTGATCAAACCGCAACGTATCCAACATCGGAGAAGTGGTAATAGTTGATACCTTTTCATTGTTGTAACCGACAGCACCGAATTTCGTTGGGGGCAAAGTGAAACCGTATTTGGGATCATCAAATTTGACAATCACTGGACTGCTGATCCAAGTGGAATCAACTTCGGGTGGTTCACTTGGATAGATTGCCGTTTTAGCCCTGACTGGAAATGTCGAGTCACGCTCTACATCTTTATAGGACTTTCCGATATGAACGGAAATTGTATCCACAGATGGTTGCTCATGGATGACATAAGCAAGCAAAAACAAACACATTACAGCCACAAGACTCAAAATTAATTTGCGCCTCATTTGACTCCTCTCCCATTGGCAATTTCCGTAATGGAAATTTTTACTTGAGCGAGAGTGGCTGGATTTTTGAGTAAATTGTCGAATTGTGTTGCCGCTCGCAACACGAACTCCATACGTTGATTTTTGTCTGCCAGATCAGCGATTGGATTACTACTAAAAGCAACTTTCCGGTCGTCAGGTGCTTTGCACTGACTTGCCAGGGTTAGTTGAATTTCTTCTGGTAGTCCCGAAAATAATCCGGTGACAACGGAGGCAACGTCGCCAGCTTGAGTTCCTCTCATTATCAGCGCGAAATGCGCTATGTCATACATTGCAGGTTGAAGGATATTCAACTGTTCGTGCCGTGCCATAGCCCTGACACTGCCGCTAACATCGCCTTCATTGATCGAGGCGAATGTTTGGGATATTTCGAAGTGATTAGTTCCAAATTCAACTTTATCTGCAATGGGCCAAAGTACTTCATTTTTTAGCCTGCTGCGGTCGGGCAGACACTTCTCCATTTCCTTGAATCCTCGCACCATGAAAAACCGGTGTAGTGGATACACATCCAGGAAAAGGGCAGTGTTTCCAAGCGCTAGCATTTCATGAACGTATTGCAATTCTTCTTGAAGAAATGCAATCGCGTCGCCTGATAGTGGATCACTCGTAAGGGGAACCGGGTTCTGCTGCTTGGCCTGATCCCACTGGTTCCAAAGCTCAGGATCCGAACGCAATTTGTTCACCACTACGCGTTCATACAAGTCCTTTGACTGACTGTCTTTTAACGTTCGGTAAGCTTTTTTCTCCGCTTCGATTCTCTGATCTAGCGTGGAGGCATGAATCAACCCACACCCCACCTGCTTCGAAGCAAACGCCGCCAAACCCGCCCACTGAAACCGGTTATCCGCCAGCCACAACTGCGCATATGCCGCGTTGATCTTGCGGTTGCGGGTTTGTGGGTCGGCAATCAGCACGCCGCCCGGGGCGACCCATTCTTCGGCTTCATTCTGAAACCGGCGCCACAGGCAATTACACGTCAGCAACGGCACTTCGACGCGGGTTTTCGGGTTTGGCCCGCCCGTGGTTGTTTCGCGTTTGCAGGCGGGCAGTTCGCAGGTGCTGTCCCAGAGTTTTTTCATGTCCAGGTCGGCTGGCGCGATGCATTGTCCGGTCATTTGTTTCTTCCTTGAAGTGTTACACGGTCCAGCGGACGACGGCGAGATCGGGTTTTAGCGTGGCGACGCTTTGGGTCATGCCTTGGGCGTTGGTCTGGCCTTTGACGATGCGGCCTTCGGCGGTTTCGATTTCGTAGCCTTGTTCGGCAATCGGTTCGCCATTGCCGGCACTGACGGCTTTGAACTCCACCACGGGCTGGCCAATGATCGGCAGGGGGGGAATGAAGGGCGCGGGGGTGTGGGTGCTGCCGATGATGACATCGCCGGAGCCGCCGATGACCACGCCGCCATGGTTCGTAGTGCCATCGAGGGTCATGGCGTTCAGGCCGTTGATGAACACCGTTGAGGAGAAGCCGCCGCTGAGTGCCTGGCCACAGGTACATTGGTCGCCGACTCTCGCCGCGGCGAGGCCATTGAAAAACACGTCGGGGGAGCCGCTGGCGATGGGGTTGGTGCCATGGCCCGGAAGCGGGCAGGTGGTCGGGTCCGTGACGCGTGCAGCCGGTTTTCCAGACATATGCATTCCTTGTCATTGTCGTTTGATGCGAGCGGGGGACGCTAACCACCGGGGGCCTGTGCGTCAACCTTTGGAGTGCCGACCGTACCAAGCACCACACGGATTGGCTGTAGGAAAACGCTTAATATTTCGAGAGCTTGGAGTCGTGTTTAAAAACATTCCGAGTTACTTCTCGGAGGCTACAACGCCTTGCGTAGTTGCCTACGGCTACGCCAGAATCCGCCGGCTTGTGCGCCTTTGCCTTGGTCTCTATCGTTTCCCTGCCACTGCCTTTCAGTGGTCGGGTTTAGTAGCCCGAGGTGTTTTCAGTAAGGTGCAGAAGCGCTATCAGTCAGATTTTCTATCTGAACTTGATGGTGGCTGTGCGCAGGGCGCTTCGGCGCGCCGGCAATGCTGATTCTCCCCGGTCTACTAACCTGCGCACAGCCGCCACCCTTCTTTTAGTAGAGATCGGTAGCGGCTCCACTCAGGAGTAAATCAGCATATGTTCAAGGTAACGCCCAACCCACCGGACACCGATCCGGTTCCCCACGACTTCCCCCCACGCAAACCCAGCACCATCTTCCTCATAGACCCCAAGGTCGACAACGAAACCCTGCTCGCTCACGCCTGCGAATCATTGGCGTCAGCCAGCATCATGGCCAGTGATTTCGCCGGGTTTCTGGAGGGACCTCAACGCCACACCCTGCTGGGCATTCAGCAGGTGATCATGCTTGGGGAGTTGGCGGTGAATCGAGTGTTGGATAACCTCGATCCACCGGTCAGCCACTAATCCTTAAACCTTGCGCAAAAAAATGTGGGAGCGATCTTGCTCGCGATGGCGGCCTGTCAGTCAACGAAAATGTTGAATCTGATGGCCTCATCGCGAGCAAGCTCGCTCCCACAGGTTTTGCGTAGACGCCGGGGTTATTGGCCCGGAATGTCCTTGCGCAGTTTCACCGGGTCTTGCTGTTTCTTCTTTTTCGCGATGGCCGTGCGCATCCTGATGTTGATCGCTTCAACCGCCAGCGAGAACGCCATGGCGAAGTAGACGTAGCCTTTTGGCACGTGGAAGTCCAGGGATTCGGCAATCAGCACGGTACCGACGATCAGCAGGAACGACAGCGCCAGCATCTTCAGGGAAGGGTGCTTGTCGATGAACTCGCTGATGGTGCCGGACGCCCACATCATCACCAGTACGGCAACGACGATCGCGGCGACCATGACCGGAACATGGGAGACCATGCCGACCGCGGTGATGACCGAATCCAGCGAGAACACGATGTCGATGATCGCGATCTGGACGATGGTGTAGAGGAAGTTGCCGCCCTTGCCGCTCGGCTCTTCGTTGGTTTCGTCTTCACCTTCCAGCGCGTGGTACATCTCTTGCGAGCTCTTCCACAGCAGGAACAAACCACCGAAGAACAGGATCAGGTCACGCCCGGAAATACCCTGGCCGAACACTACGAACAGGTCCGCCGTGAGGCGCATGACCCAGGTGATCGACAGCAACAACAGGATCCGCGTGATCATGGCCAGTGCCAGACCGAAAATCCGCGTGCGCGCCTGCAAGTGCTTGGGCATGCGGCTGACCAGGATCGAAATCATGATGATGTTGTCGATGCCCAGGACGATTTCCAGGGCGGTCAGGGTAAAGAAGGCAACCCAGATTTCAGGGTTGGTCAGCCATTCCATGTGTATTCCTTTGAGCGATTGTTAAACCACGAAAGGCCCGGACTTCAAACTGCGAAGACCGGACCCGTCATGGTGAGTCGTTGGTTATAGAGTGCTGAACAGCGGAAAAATCCCCATCAGCAATGCTGCAAACAGTATGCACAAGCAGACCAGTACTGCCCACTTCAAGGTAAACCGCTGATGGTCACCGAATTCAATGCCGGCCAGCGCCACCAACAAGTAGGTCGATGGTACCAGCGGGCTCAACAAGTGGACGGGCTGACCGACGATCGAGGCACGTGCCATTTCAACTGCGGTTATACCGTAATGACTGGCGGCTTCGGCAAGAACTGGTAACACGCCGTAATAAAATGCGTCGTTCGACATGAAAAACGTGAACGGCATGCTCACCAACGCCGTGATCACAGCCAGGTACGGGCCGAGGAAATCCGGGATGACCGCCAACAGGCTTTTGGACATCGCGTCGACCATGCCGGTGCCGGTCAGGATACCGGTGAAGATACCGGCGGCAAAGATCAGGCCGACCACCGACAGAACGCTACCGGCGTGGGCTGCAACGCGATCCTTCTGCATTTGCAGGCAAGGATAGTTGACGATCATCGCGATACTGAACGCCACCATGAACAGTACCGGCAGCGGCAACAGGCCGGCGACCAGCGTGCACATCAGGGCCAGGGTCAGGAAGCCGTTGAACCAGATCAACTTCGGACGACGAGCGTCAGGGAACTGCGAAACGGTGATTTCGCTGTGGTCGATTTCATCGCCGATCAGGTGCAATTCACCCAGACGCGCACGCTCGCGCTTACCGTAGAAGTAAGCAATCGCCAGGATCGCCAGCACACCGGCCAGCATCGCTGGAATCATCGGTACGAAAATATCGGATGGGTCCACATGCAGTGCGCTGGCCGCACGAGCGGTCGGGCCACCCCATGGGGTCATGTTCATCACGCCCCCGGCGAGGATGATCAGACCGGCCATGATCCGCGGGCTCATGCCGATGCGGCTGTAGAGCGGCAGCATGGCGGCCACGCAGATCATATAAGTGGTCGCGCCGTCCCCATCAAGGGACACGACAAGCGCCAGTACGGCGGTGCCGACCGACACTTTCAACGGGTCGCCCTTGACCAGTTTGAGGATCTTGCGCACTGCCGGGTCAAACAGGCCGGAGTCGATCATCAGGGCGAAGTACAGAATGGCGAACATCAGCATCACACCGGTCGGCGCGAGCTTGGTGATGCCTTCGAGCATCATTGGGCCGATTTTCCCCGCAAAACCACCGAACAGGGCAAAGAGGATCGGGATGATGATCAAGGCGATCAGCGCGGACAGGCGCTTGGTCATGATCAGGAACATGAACGTGATGACCATGGCAAAGCCAAGGAAAGTCAGCATGGGAATACTCCAGGCGTAGCGCGGCTAGGGGAAATGGGCGAACCGGATGGGGTCAGCGCAGAACGGGAGGCACGAGACGTACGGTCGGAGTAACAGCAAAGCGGCGGGTAGCAGAGGACATCAGAATCACCATTGTTGTTGTTTAATGGGCTGTGCGAGCGATAAAACGCTGGCACTGGCCAACCGGTCTGTTGCCGGCAGTGGGGGCGATCCTAATCGGGGAAGCTTTCAGCAAGCTTTCGCTGGTGAAAGCTCTGACAAGAGGCATGATCAGTTTCAGGCAAAAAGAAAGAAGTTGAACACGGAGAGTCGTAAGACTCTTCCGTCATTTCTGAAAGGCCTTGCTTCTGGCTGTATGGACGGGAGTCGCAATGCTAGGCTTGCGCCCCACTGCACAGTTTGAGAGGAGCCCCAACCAATGCTCAACAGCGTTGAATTAGACAATTTCGGTCCTTTACGAAGAATCCGCTGGAGCAAGCTCTCAAACTTGAATCTGATCATTGGAGCAAACAGCAGCGGCAAGACATTTTTGCTCAAGGCGTTGTATTGCACGATGCGCACGCTTGAGGAGTACCAGCGCGGAAATGAACAGCGTTCCGCCGCAGAAATTCTGACAGATAAGCTCTACTGGACGTTTCAGGCAGACAAGATAGGCGACCTGGTAACAAAAAGTGCAGATGGTCCTTTGGGCTGCAAAGTCAAAGTCGACTCACGCGAATTTCGTTACGGGTTCGGCAAAGATACGACCAAGAACATTGCGTCTCTGGAAAATCACGTCCCACCAAGAGGCAGCAACTCTATATTTCTTCCTCCTAAGGAAGTGCTTTCGCTTCAGCACATCATTTTGAAAAGCCGTGATGTGGATAAAGACTTTGGTTTCGACGATACCTACTACGACTTGGCTAAAGCCCTGCGGCTTTTACCGACAAAAGGAAAGAACCACGCTCATTTCGCAAAGGCCCGGGAGAGCCTGGAAGACATGTTCGGTGGAAAAGTAGAGTTCGATAGCAGCGCCAATCGCTGGCAGTTCAAAAAGGGCAATCAGAAATTTCAGATCGGTTCGACGGCTGAAGGGATCAAGAAAATTGCAATCCTCGACACTTTGCTGGGTAATCGATATCTGACCAAAGACTCGATAGTGTTCATCGATGAGCCAGAATCTGCTCTGCACCCGGTCGCGATAACCAAACTGATCGACATCATTGTGTCTCTTGCTGATAGCGGTATTCAGTTCTTCATCGCAAGCCATTCATATTTTGTAGTCAAAGCTCTCTACCTGGCTGCACGCCGACAACAAGTATCCATCCCCGTGCTTTCCTCAATAGAAGACCAATGGATAACCAACGACCTTCGGGCCGGAATGCCTGAAAACCCGATAATCGATGAGTCCATTAGGCTATATGAACAGGAAGTGGAGTTAGCGCTGGGATGAGTATCGAATTTATAGAGTCTGAAATGCGGTTTGGCCCCTTCCAGGAAGAAAATTGCTTTCGAATTGAGCAGAGTGGCTTGTATAGAAGAATCCAGGACGGGTTGAAAATTCCTGAGTTTGTTCTTCTGCGCTCGCAACCTGGGGATATAGCCAGCGTATGGATTGTGGAGGCTAAAACTAGCGTACCCAGGGAAGGAGAACGCTTGAATCAATACATGGGAGAAATCCGGGAAAAGCTGACTAACGCGATCCAGATCATTTTCGCGGGACGCCTTCTACGCCACCCCGAAGCGATACACGAGTTTCCAAGAGCTCTTCAAGAGTTCGACTTGCAAGCTGCTGGTTTCAAATGCGTGCTCGTGATCAATGGGGCACCCAAACAATACATGGCGCCTTTGCAAAGCGCCCTGGCTAAAGAAATGGGCACTATCGTGAAAACACTAGGGTTGGATCCAGATTCAGTTGCTGTAATCAATGATGAGCAGGCGCGAAACTACCGATTGATCGTGTGATAACTGTTCCTGACTCAAAGGAGCGTTGTTATGTTGGGTATTCACACCGGCGGCTGCCACTGCGGCCATCTGCGCTATCAATTCAGCGGACCGTTGCACGACATCGCCCACTGTCATTGTTCGATCTGCCGACGGGTCAGCGGCGCAATCGTCACCACCTGGATCACCGTGCCGGCGTCAGCCTTTCAATGGCTGAAAGGCACACCTGCGCAGTACGACTCTTCTTCAACCTGTGTGCGTTATTTCTGCCCGAACTGTGGCGCCCAGCTGGCGCTGCTGACCCGTCTGAGCCCCGAGAGCATCGACGTGACCATCGCTACCCTCGACCACCCGGAACTGGCCCCAGCCGAGCGGCATATCTGGACCGACAGTCGTTTGCCCTGGCTGCACCTGGACGAGCATTTACCCGGTGAAGCGCAAGAAACAATCTGATCAGAAAACAGACAGATCCAGCGGTCGGATCGCGCCCATCCAGATCGCGTGCTCGGTGTGATCGAGCAAGTCGTCGCCCGTGTCCGGGTGCAGGAACACCACCAACCCCTTGCGGTTGAGCGCCAGCCACGGCAGAACTTCACCTATGAGTTCGGGGCTGAACGCCAGCTGGCAGCTCCAGTCCGGGTGCGGGCCGACCGGGCGTTCGTGTACGCGCCCCATTTTTAGCGGGAACAACTGCGCCGCCTGCTCGCACAACGCCCGCGCCTGATCGATTGTTCTGGCATCGAAATACACATGGGCGTGATAACCCTTGATCTGCTGCATCTGAATCCCTCTAAAACCCGGTCGAACCCTCACCGTTTCCCACAGGTCACACGCTATATACGTAGGAAACAAGGAACTTCAGCCATGAAAAACGCCGAAACCCCCGTGGTAAAAGTGGTGCTTTATGGTGCCATGAGTAGCCTCGGCAGTGCGCTGATGGCTGAAATGCTGCGGCGCCAACATGAAGTAATCGCCATTCTCGATGACCTGACGGCGCTTGCGCCGCGGCCGGGCCTGCGAACAAAAACCGGCGACCTGTTCGAAGCGCAGCGCGTTAAACAAAGTGTGGCGGGTTGCTCGGCTGTCATCTGCCTGCTGGACGCACCCGGGTTGCCGTTCAACAGCGAACATGTGGAAAAAACCATTGTGCCCGGCCCCGTCGAGCAAGTGCTGGCCGTGGATGCGCTGATCGAGGGCATGCAGGCGGCAGGCATTACGCGGCTGTTTCTGGTGGGTGATTTCGAATTGCTGGACGATCCGGATATTGAAGATCAATTGCAACGCCACGCCGACGAAGAAATCCGCGAAGCTCTGCAAAACAGTACCTTGCACTGGACGTTGGTCAACGCACCTCGCGGCGTTTCCGGCCTGACGATTGAGCACTTCATTCATGTCAGCAGTAGCCTTGAACCCGGTTTGGCCGAACCGCTTCAACGCTTGAACCGCGTGGCCGTCGGAATTGCCGATGAACTAAAGCTGAATTTGCACGTTGGCGAACACGTTAACTTCATCGCCGCTGCCCCCTAAATAGCGATAGAGGGCAGCGCCAGGCCATTGAGCGACTGTGCACTGCTGGCTTGCTCGGCCATCAACCAGTCCACAAACTGTTGAATCAACACCCCACGGCGTTTTCGCTGGGGCAAGACCACGTAATAGCCCAGCCTGGATATTGCGGACTCCGCGATGGGTCGACATAACAAACCCTGCGCCAGCAAGTTATCCACAAGGTGCCGCCAGCCAATCGCCACACCTTGGCCGCCAATTGCCGCTTGAATCAGCAACGTGTAATTGTCAAAGCGCAGTTGCCCCGGTGCCGGGGCCGACGTTATCCCCAACTCGCGAAACACGCCGCTCCAGTCAAACCAGTTGCTACTGTGTTCGCCCCTTAAATGAAGCAACGGAAACTCCAACAGTGACTGAGCCGGCAGGGGAAGGGGTCGATCCTTGAGTAGTAGCGGACTGCAGACCGGAAACACTTCTTCGCTAAACAGCCAATGGCTTTCACCCTGTTTGAAACGTCCGTCACCGAACAACACCGCCACATCGATATCGGTGCGCAACATGTTGTGATTGCGTTCACTGGTGACCAGGCTGACATCGACTTGCGGATTGGCTTGGTGAAAGCGGTGCAAACGGGGCATCAGCCAGTACGCAGCGAAGGCAAAGTCGGTGGCCACCTGCAACACTTCATGTTGCTGCTGCGCGCTGATTGCGCTCAATCCCGCGTCGATATTCTGCAAACCGAGCTGAACCTGCTCGAAAAGAATAGTCCCGGCTTCTGTCAATTCGATGCCCCGGTAGATGCGATCAAACAGCCTAGTCCCGAGTTGCTCCTCCAACCGTTTGATCTGCTGACTAACCGCCGGCTGCGTGGTGCCAAGCTCCACAGCCGCAGCGGTGAAGCTGCGATGACGGGCTGCCGCTTCAAAGACACGCAGCAGGTCGAGAGAAAGATCACCAAGGGCGTCATACATAAGCTGGGCTAATCCTAGTCATTGCGTGGCATGGGCTTTACCGCAAACGGGCTGGGTAACATGCTCGATCGCAGCACTCTCGCATAAATATTCACTATGGAATGCCGCGATCACATGAAGCGCAAGAACATTCTCTTCATCATGGCCGATCAAATGGCCGCGCCAATGTTGCCGTTCTACGGTCCTTCGCCGATCAAACTCCCTAATCTCAGCCGCCTCGCCGCCCAAAGCGTCGTGTTCGATGCCGCGTATTGCAACAGCCCCTTGTGCGCGCCGTCGCGTTTCACCCTGGTCAGCGGCCAGTTGCCGAGCAAGATCGGCGCCTACGACAACGCGGCTGATTTCCCCGCCGACGTGCCGACTTATGCCCACTACCTGCGTCGCCTCGGCTACCGCACCGCGCTGTCGGGCAAGATGCACTTTTGCGGCCCGGACCAACTCCATGGCTACGAAGAACGCCTGACCAGCGACATTTACCCCGCCGATTACGGTTGGGCGGTGAATTGGGACGAGCCGGATGTGCGCCCGTCCTGGTATCACAACATGTCATCGGTGCTGCAAGCCGGGCTGTGCGTGCGTACCAATCAGCTCGATTTCGACGAAGAGGTGGTGTTCAAGGCCCAGCAATATTTGTTTGATCACATCCGCGAGGACGGCGACCAGCCGTTTTGTCTGACGGTTTCGATGACCCACCCGCACGATCCGTACACGATCCCCAAGACTTTCTGGGACATGTACGACGATGCCGACATCCCGTTACCCGAAACCCAGGCACAAACGGAACTCGACCCTCACTCCCAGCGTTTGCTCAAGGTTTACGACCTGTGGGACAAGCCGCTGCCTGTGGATAAGATTCGTGACGCTCGCCGCGCCTATTTCGGTGCGTGCAGCTATATAGACAGTAACGTCGGCAAACTTCTGCAAACGCTCGAAGAAACCGGGCTAATCGACGACACCATCATTGTGTTCTCCGGCGACCATGGCGACATGCTCGGCGAGCGTGGGCTCTGGTACAAAATGCACTGGTACGAAATGGCCGCCCGCGTGCCCCTGTTGATCAGTGCGCCGGGGCAATTCGGAGCAGGGCGCGTCAGTGCCGCGGTTTCCACCGCCGACCTGCTGCCCACCTTTGTGGAACTGGCCGGCGGCTCGCTGGAGCCAGGCTTGCCGCTGGACGGTCGCTCATTGGTTTCGCACCTGCAAGGGCAGGGCGGTCACGACGAAGTGTTCGGCGAATACATGGCCGAAGGCACTATCAGCCCATTGATGATGATCCGTCGCGGCGCTTACAAATTCATCTACAGCGAAGACGACCCGTGCCTACTCTTCGATGTACACAACGATCCGCGCGAACTGGAAGAACTCAGCCAATCGCCGCAACATCGTACACTTTTCGGAGAGTTTCTCGCTGAAGCACGCACCAAATGGAACATCTCGGCAATTCACCAACAAGTGCTCGCCAGCCAGCGGCGCCGGCGTTTCGTTGTCGATGCGTTGACCCTCGGCAAGCTGAAGAGCTGGGATCACCAGCCGCTGGTGGACGCCAGTCAGCAGTACATGCGCAACCACATCGACCTTGATGATCTGGAGCGCAAAGCACGTTATCCACAACCCTGCCAAAACCAATAATGCTAAGGGGAAGTCCATGCAAAGGTTATCCACAGTACTGACGGTCGGGCTTCTGGCTCTGGGCAGCGCGTCGGCCTATGCCGATCAAAGCTGCGAGACGGTGAAAATGGCCGACCCTGGCTGGAGCGACATCGCCGCGACTAACGCCATCACCGGGTTTCTGCTGGATGGCATGGGCTACAAGGCCAAAGTCGACACCCTCGCGGTGCCGATCACCTTTGGCGGGTTGAAGGATGGGCAGGTCGATGTGTTCCTGGGTAACTGGATGCCGGCGCAGCAGGGCTTCTACGACAAGTTCGTGGCCACGGGTGATGTCACGCAGTTAGCCAAGAACCTCGACGGCACCGAGTTCACGCTAGCGGTTCCGGACTACGTCTGGGACGCGGGGGTGCAAGACTTTGCCGACCTGAACAAATTCGCCGACAAGTTCGACAAGAAAATCTACGGCATTGGCTCCGGCGCGCCAGCGAACATTTCGTTGCAGGAGATCATCAAGAAGAATGATTTCGACATGGGCCAGTGGAAACTGGTTGAATCCAGCGAGCAGGCAATGCTGGCCGAAGTGTCTCGCGCGGTGAAAAAACAGAAATTCGTCACCTTCCTCGGCTGGACCCCGCACCCGATGAACGTGCAGCTGAAAATGCATTACCTGAAGGGCGGCGAGAAATATTTCGGTGACACCGGCAGTGTTCATACCTTGACCCGCAAGGGATACGCCGAAGCCTGTCCGAACGTTGGCAAGCTATTGACCAACCTGAGTTTCACCCAGGACATGGAGAACAGCATCATGTCTGAAGTGGTGAACAAGAAAATCAGCAATGCGCAGGCGGCCAAGGCGTGGATCAAGGCCAACCCGGCGGTGCTGGATAAATGGCTGGATGGCGTGAAGACCGCAGATGGCAAAGACGCATTGCCAGCCGTCAAAGCCAGGTTGTAAGGCATGATCGTTCCCACGCTCTGCGTGGGAATGCATCCCGTAGCGGACGCAGAGCGTCCATGGCGGCATTCCCACGCAGAGCGTGGGAACGATCGGACAAGCGTCTGTCCTGATACTCTTGCGCAAAACCCCAACCGAGAAGACCCATGGCCTTCCCCAGCCGCCATTCTCTCTTCCCCTTCCTCAGTTGGTTGCCCCGGCAAACCCGCGCCAGCGTCGGGCGTGACCTTATCGTCGGCCTCAGCGGGGCCATTCTTGCGTTGCCGCAATCCATTGCCTATGCACTGATCGCAGGTCTTCCACCGGAGTATGGCTTGTACGCCGCGATCATCCCGGTGTTGATTGCTTGTCTCTGGGGTTCGTCGTGGCATTTGATCTGCGGTCCTACAGCGGCGATTTCTATCGTCTTGTACGCCAGCGTCAGTCCTCTGGCCGTTCCCGCGTCAGAGGACTACGTCACCCTGATCCTGCTTCTGACGTTGCTCGCCGGCATTTTCCAGTGGTTGCTCGGTTTGCTGCGCTTCGGCGCCCTGGTGAATTTCATCTCTCACTCGGTGGTGCTGGGTTTCACCTTTGGTGCAGCGGTGGTGATCGTCATCGGGCAACTACCGAACCTGCTGGGGCTGGACTTGCCCGGCCAGGCCACGGCGCTGGACAGTTTTTTGATGCTGTTCAAGCATCTCGGCGCCTTGGATAAACCCTCGTTGGCGCTGGGCCTGGCGACGGTCGTTGCCGGCGCGGTCCTGAAGTTGTTGCTGCCTCGCTGGCCGACTTTGCTGATTACGCTAATTCTGGGCGGATTGCTGGTGTGGTGCTGGCCAGCGATGTTCGGCCATGTGAAGTTGGTCAGCGCGTTTGTCGGGCGCTTGCCACCCTTCAGCCCGTTGCCGCTGGACCTGGACCTGATCCTGCGTTTGCTGCCCAGCGCAGTGGCGGTGGGGATGTTGGGGCTGGTGACCAGTCTGTCGATTGCCCGCTCCCTGTCGGCCCGTTCGCAGCAATTGATCGATGCCAACCAGGAAGTCAGAGCCCAGGGCCTATCGAACATGGTCGGGGCGTTTTTTTCCGGCTCGCTGTCCGCCGGTTCCTTTACTCGCTCGGGCCTGAGCTACGACGCGGGGGCCTGTTCACCGATGGCTGGCGTATTTTCAGCCCTGTGGGTGGCGCTGTTCGCGATCTTCGGTGCAGAGCTGATCGCCCACATCCCGATCCCGGCCATGGCTGGCAGCATTCTGTTAATCGCGTGGGGACTGGTGGACCATCGCGGTATTCGCGCCTTGTGGCGGGTCAGCCACGCCGAGTTCCTGGTCATGGCGCTAACCTGTGTCGCCACGTTGCTGCTGGAGTTGCAGACGGCCATCTACGCCGGGGTGCTGGCGTCCTTGTTCTTCTACCTCAAACGCACCTCGCAACCGCGCGTCCAGCATTCTCACGAGGGTGATGAAGACATTTTGCGGGTAGGTGGGTCGATCTTTTTCGGCGCCAGCCATTACCTGCAAGTGCGCTTGCAACGCCTGCACGGCGCGCGGGTGGTGATCGAGGCGCAGCAGATCAACTTCATCGACTATTCAGGGGTGGAAATGCTGCATCAGGAAGCGCGTCGGCTGCTCAAGCAGGATCGCAGCCTGACGTTGCGGCGGGCAAGGCCGCAGGTAGTGGAGGAATTGAGGAAGCTTGAAGGGGCGGAGAAATGCCCGATCCGGTTTGAAGACTGATCCGACTTGCCCCCGATTGCTTTTAAAGGGCGAGTTGGCGGCGCAGTTCAGCCAGTACCGGCGCTGTGTCCGGGCGCACGCCGCGCCACAGGAAGAAGGCTTCCGCCGCTTGTTCCGCGAGCATACCCAAGCCATCCATCGCGACGGCCGCGCCATTTTCCGTGGCCCAACGGCAGAACGAAGTCGGCTCCTTGCCATACATCATGTCGTAGCAGACGGTTTTACCCGGCTCGATCAAGCTGCCGGCAATGGGCGGTACATCGCCCGACAGGCTCGCCGATGTCGCATTGATGATCAGGTCCACCGACTCCTCCAACCAATCGAAACCACTGGCCGACACCGGTCCCAGATCCGCGAACAATTCCGCCAGCAACTCGGCTTTCTCAACCGTGCGGTTGGCGATGACCACTGAGGCCGGTTGCTGGGCCAGCAGCGGCTCCAGCGCACCACGCACCGCGCCGCCGGCGCCCAGCAGCAGGATGCGTTTGCCCTTGAGGCTGAAACCGGCGTTGACCGTCAGATCCCGCACCAGCCCGGCACCGTCAGTGTTGTCGCCCAGCAATGTGCCATCGGCGAGTTTGCTCAAGGTGTTTACCGCACCGGCCCGCTGCGCACGTTCCGTCAGGCTGTCGGCCAGGCGGAAGGCGTCTTCCTTGAACGGCACCGTCACATTCGCCCCGCGACCTTCACGGAAAAACGCCCGGGCAAAGTCGGAAAAATCGTCGAGCGGCGCCAGCGAGGTGCTGTAGTCCAATTGCTGAGCGGTTTGCTCGGCAAACAAACGGTGGATCAGCGGCGACTTGCTGTGGCCAATCGGGTTACCGAATACGACGTAACGGTCCATCAGAACTCCTCGTTCAGGCCTCGGCCAACCAATTACGGTCTTGCAGGAAGTACTCGGTCAGGCGGGCTTCTTCGCTGCCCGGTTCGGCTTTCCAGTCATAGCCCCAGCGCACTTGCGGTGGCAACGACATCAGAATCGACTCGGTACGCCCACCCGATTGCAGGCCAAACAGCGTGCCACGGTCGTAGACCAGGTTGAACTCCACGTAGCGGCCGCGACGGAATTCCTGGAACTCACGCTGCTTCGCGGTGAACGCATCATTTTTGCGGCGTTGCACAATCGGCAGGTACGCATCGATGTAGGCATCGCCGATGGCGCGCAAGAACGCGAAGCTGGTGTCGAAGTCCCACTCGTTCAAGTCATCGAAGAACAGACCGCCGATACCGCGTGGCTCGTGGCGATGCTTGATGTGGAAATAGCTGTCGCACCAGGCTTTGTAGCGCGAATAGACGTCCGGACCGAACGGCGCACAGGCCCGCTCGGCGACGCGGTGCCAGTGCACGCAGTCTTCTTCATTGCCGTAGTAAGGCGTCAGATCGAAGCCGCCGCCGAACCACCAGACCGGTTCCTCACCCTCTTTTTCAGCAATGAAAAAGCGCACGTTGGCGTGGGAAGTCGGCACATGAGGATTATGCGGGTGAATGACCAACGACACGCCCAAGGCTTCGAAGCCGCGGCCGGCCAATTCCGGGCGATGAGCGCTGGCGGACGGTGGCAGACCGCTGCCAAAGACGTGGGAAAAGTTGACGCCGCCCTTTTCGATCACTGAGCCATTTTCGATCACACGGGTGCGACCGCCACCGCCGGCAGCCCGGGTCCAGGCGTCTTCGACGAAGTGCGTGCCGCCGTCTTCGGCTTCCAGCGCAGCACAAATACGGTCTTGCAGGTTAAGCAGATAGGCTTTTACGGCCTCGGTGCGGGTCGTCATGTCATCACCTTGATCGGGCAAAGCTACGCGGCGCTCCATCGGAGCGGGGGTCCGACGCAAATGGGCGCGTAGCATAACATCGCCGAAGGGCCTGCCGCAGTTGACGAAGATCAAGCTTGGGAGTTCGATAGGGGGCTTCGTGCTACACCTCCCGTAGCCAAGACCCAAGGAGTAGGCAGATGGCTAAGCGTATCCAGTTCCGCGCCCATGGCGGTCCCGAAGTACTCGAATATGTCGATTACCAACCCGCCGAGCCCGGTCCACAGCAGGTTCGCGTCACCAACAAGGCCATCGGCCTGAATTTTATCGACACCTATTACCGCAGCGGTCTGTATGCACCACCCGCCTTGCCATCGGGCGTGGGTTCGGAAGGCGCGGGCGTGGTCGAAGCGGTAGGCAGCGAGGTCACGCGCTTCAAGGTCGGTGATCGCGTGGCGTACGGCAGCGGACCGTTGGGCGCCTACAGCGACGTTCACGTATTACCCGAGGCCAATCTGGTGCTGCTGCCGGATGCGATCAGCTTCGAAACGGCCGCCGGGGTCATGCTCAAGGGGCTGACCGTGCAGTACCTGCTGCGTCAGACTTATGAACTCAAGGGTGGCGAAACTATCCTGTTCCACGCCGCTGCCGGCGGTGTCGGCTCGCTGGCCTGCCAATGGGCCAAGGCCTTGGGTGTGAAATTGATCGGTACGGTCAGCTCCCCCGAGAAAGCCGCACTGGCCCAGGCCAACGGCGCCTGGGCAACCATCGACTACAGCCACGAAAACGTCGCTCAACGTGTGCTGGAATTGACCGACGGGAAGAAAGTGCCG
Source organism: Pseudomonas sp. GM21 (assembly GCF_000282215.1). Classification (GTDB taxonomy): domain Bacteria; phylum Pseudomonadota; class Gammaproteobacteria; order Pseudomonadales; family Pseudomonadaceae; genus Aquipseudomonas. Next base: position 69,383 of record NZ_AKJS01000144.1, on the reverse strand, counting down.
GTGGTGTATGACGGCGTCGGTAAAGACACCTGGCTGACGTCGCTGGATAGCGTATCCCAGCGCGGGCTGGTGGTGAGCTTTGGCAACGCGTCAGGTGCGGTGGACGGGGTCAATCTGGGGATCCTGGCGGCGAAGGGCTCGCTGTACGTGACCCGGCCAACGCTGGCGACTTACGCCAACAACGCCGAGAACCTGCAACGGATGGCGGATGAATTGTTCGAAATGATCAGCAGCGGGAAGTTGAACGTGGATATCAGCCACACCTACTCGTTGGCTGACGCGGCGAAGGCGCAAACCGAGTTGTCGGCGCGGCGCACGACTGGCTCGACTGTTTTGTTGCCTTGAGGGCCTCTTCGCGAGCAAGCCCGCTCCCACATTCGATCATTGTTGAACGCAAATTTTGTGTTCACTGAAGATCCAGTGTGGGAGCGGGCTTGCTCGCGAAGAACGATAACGCGGTGTCAGTCCGGGCGCACAACGTGGCCAGTCGCCAGATCCCGGATAACGCTCGGATTCTTGCGCCCCCCCAAGTTCCCGCCCAACACAAAATCCACCTGCCCACGGAAATACTGGTCTACGCGAATCCGCGTGCGCGCCGCCGGGCGTCCCTGTGGGTTGGCCGAGGTTGAGACCAGCGGCCCGACTGCGGCGCACAAATCCCGCACCAGTGGATGATCGCTGACCCGCAGCGCTACCGTTTCATGTACCCCGGTGATCCATTGCGGCAACAGATTCTGATGCGGCACCAGCCAGGTGTTCGGCCCCGGCCAGGTACTGGCCATGCGGTCCATCCAGAGTTCAGGGAAGTCTTCGAAGAGAAAATCGAATTGGCGGATGTTATCGGCCACCAGAATCAGGCCCTTCTCCACTGACCGCCCCTTGATTGCCAGCAGACGATAGACCGCCGCTTCATCCCACGGGTCGCAACCCAACCCCCAGACCGCTTCGGTTGGATAGGCAATCACCGCCCCTGCACGAACGGCTTGCGCGGCTTGTTGCACTCGCCAACTGTTGACCATGAAAAACTCTCCGGAATAAGGCTCTGCGCAGTTTACCGATCTTCCTTATAAAACCTAGCTCACCCGCGCAAACCAGCGCCCGCTTTCGCAGACGGCGCGACCGTCCATTTCCAGCTCCGTCAATGCGGCCAGCACTTTGGGCAAGGCCCAGCCACTGGTGATAGCTAAAGCTTCACTGGTGTGCGGAGCCGCATGCAGCAACATGAGCAGCGGATGGGTCACCGAAGGTGCCTCGGTGGACAACGGCATCTGTTGCCAGCCGCGCAAGGCTTCGAGGATATGTTCGATAGTTTCCACCAGCATCGCGCCGTCACGGATCAGTTGATGGCAGCCCTTGGCGCCGGGATGATGAATCGACCCGGGAATCGCGTACACCTCGCGACCTTGCTCCGCTGCCAGCCTCGCGGTGATCAACGAACCACTCGCCACACTGGCCTCGACCACCAGCACGCCGAGGGACAAACCGCTGATGATCCGGTTACGCCGGGGGAAGTTGCTGGCGCTAGGGCCGGCGTCCAGCGGGAACTCCGAAAGCACCGCACTGCCCGACGCGATCATGGCATCGGCGAGTCGTCGATTGCGTTGTGGATAAAACTTTTCAAGTCCCGTGCCAAGTACACCCACCGTTCGCCCGCCGACGTCCAAAGCGGCTTGATGCGCGGCAGCATCAATGCCCAGCGCCAGACCACTGGTGATGACGAAACCGGCGCCGGCCAGGCTGCGGGAAAACGCGGCGGCCGTGTCCATGCCCGGACGTGAGGCGCGTCGGCTACCGACCATCGCCAGCTGCGGTTTTTCCAGAATGCCCGGGGCGCCCGCGACGAATAACAGGGGCGGAGCGTCGCTGATTTCTGCGAGCAGCGCAGGGTACTCAGGCTGGTCCCACATCAGTAAATGCTGGCCCGGACGCTCTAGCCAGGCCAATGCGTGGCTGGCGCCGTCACGCACTTCATTGGCGCGGCGAGCCTCGGCGCACGCCAATGGCAGGCCTAGTGACCGCCAGGCGCTGGCCGGCGCGCTGATGGCTTTGGATGCCGAGCCGAAGGCCTCAAGCAGTTTCTTGAACCGCGCCGGGCCGAGTTCAGGCAAACGGTGCAAACGTAAACGAGCTTCCAGTTCAGCAGGGGAAACCGGTGTAACGGCAGGCAGTGACATTGGATCATCCTTGATCGTTATGAGCCCCGTCGAAACGGGAATAAGCTGTGGATAACTCTGTTGGTAACTTGTGGAGCCGACTTATGGATTTCGCACTTTGTCCATGATGGCCAGAGAGCGCGAAGCATTGAGGACCAGCCCGTAGCTGAGTTTGTCGTAGGTGCGGAAAACCATGAGCAATCCGGCCCGCTCATCGGGGATTTTCAGTGGCTCGCCAGTAATCCGGTCGCGCACGGTTTCACCGGTTTTCATCACCACCAGTACATTGCCTTCGGCCAAGCCATCGCGCTGCCCCTTGTTCAGCGTGACCACATCCAGCGCACCGATCTGTGTCACACCACGCGGAACATCGATGATCAACCCGTCAACCGCGGTTTTCGGCGCACTGGGCATGAAGGTCGAGTTGATCGACCGTTCCTCACCGCTGAACAAACGGTCGCCGAGACGCACTTCCTGGGTCGTGCGCTGCAAGGCGAGGGTCGCGACATCGCCTTCGGTGGCGACAATTTCGCCACCACCGATGTCATCGGCGTTGATCCCCAAGAACTCCTGGGTCTCGGGGTCGGTGTAGACCTTGCCCTGGCGGAAGATGCCATAAGCCGGCTGATCTGGATTGAAATGGCCGCGGGCGAAGATGCGATCTCCGGTGCCGCTGAGCACACGTTCGGCATCGCCGGCCACGACATAGGGCGCCTTGTCGAACTCCTCGACCTTGTCGACGATCCGGTTGCTCAGTAAAAAGCTGTTGATTGATCGTAGCGGAATGCTCGGGATGGCATCGGCCACCGGCGAGGTGCGCACCTGTGGCGAGAGCTTGAGGGTGCCGCGCGAGGCGCCGCGATTGAGGGTCAGGTGCGGCTGGCCGTTGACGTATACCACCGACAGCGAGTCGCCGGGATAGATGAGATCAGGGTTTTCGATATGCGAATTGGCCTGCCACAGTTCAGGCCATTGCCACGGCTGGCGCAGGTATTTAGCGGAAATGTCCCAGAGTGTGTCCCCCGCAACCACGGTGTATTGCTGTGGAAAACCTTCCTTGAGTTGCACTTGCCCGTGCGCCAGACCGGCCGAAGCCAGAAGGAGCAAGGCGAGTAGTGATTTCCTCATGCGGTGAATCCCTTTATTATGTGCATTCGCGTGAAACGCTTTAGCCCTCAGTGGCTCGCTCCCGGCTTGCTTATGAAGAGAAGGGAGCTACGTTTTACAACGGTAGCCTGCCTCTTCGGACTCACCAGGCGACCGACCCGACCTTACTTCACACGTGCAGTCATCAAGCTTATGGCCATTTTAAACATCCTCGAATTCCCCGACTCGCGTCTGCGCACTATCGCCAAACCTGTGGCCGTAGTGGACGACGAAGTGCGTCAGTTGGTCGATGACATGTTTGAAACAATGTATGAAGCGCCAGGCATCGGCCTCGCCGCGACCCAAGTCAACGTACACAAACGTATCGTGGTGATGGACCTCTCCGAAGACCGCTCCGAACCACGGGTGTTCATCAACCCCGAGTTCGAAACCCTGACCGACGAGATGGAGCAGTATCAGGAAGGCTGTCTTTCGGTACCGGGCTTCTACGAAAACGTCGATCGCCCGCAGAAGGTCAAGGTCAAGGCCCTGGACCGCGACGGCCAGCCTTACGAACTGATCGCCGAAGGCCTGCTCGCCGTGTGCATCCAGCATGAATGCGACCACCTGAACGGCAAATTGTTCGTCGATTACCTGTCCAGCCTCAAACGCGACCGAATCAAGAAGAAACTGGAAAAGCTCCATCGCCAGAACGCTTGATGCCCTTCTTTCAAAGGCTTGCTGCGGCAAGCCTTTTTCTTTTGCGACTGCTTTGTAAATGAGAGTTTTTACATGACTGAGCCACTGCGCATCGTCTTTGCCGGCACCCCGGAATTCGCCGCCGAACACCTCAAGGCCCTGCTCGATAGCCCATACGAGATCGTCGCGGTTTACACCCAGCCGGACCGTCCGGCGGGCCGTGGGCAAAAGCTGATGCCGAGCCCGGTCAAGCAACTCGCACTGGAAAACAACATCCCGGTGTTGCAGCCGCCAACCCTGCGCAACGAAGACGCTCAGGCTGAACTGGAAGCGCTTAAGCCGGACTTGCTGGTGGTGGTCGCCTACGGCCTGATCCTGCCGCAAGCGGTACTGGATATTCCGCGCCTGGGCTGCATTAACAGCCACGCGTCCCTGCTGCCGCGCTGGCGTGGGGCCGCGCCGATCCAGCGCGCCGTCGAAGCGGGCGACAGTGAAAGCGGCGTGACCGTGATGCGCATGGAGCTGGGCCTGGACACCGGGCCGATGCTGCTCAAAGTCATAACGCCGATCACGGGTGACGACACTGGCGGCAGTCTCCACGATCGTCTGGCCGAACTGGGTCCATCGGCGGTGATTCAAGCGATTGCCGGCCTCGCCGCCGGTACGCTGGAAGGTGAAGTGCAGGACGACAGTCTCGCCACTTATGCTCATAAATTGAACAAGGACGAAGCGCGCATAGACTGGACTCGGCCGGCCATCGAGCTTGAACGCCTGGTCCGCGCCTTCAACCCATGGCCGGTTACCCACAGCACGCTGAACGGCGAAGCGCTGAAAGTGCTGGCCGCGAGCCTCGCTGAAGACAAAGGCGCACCGGGGGAAATCCTCAGCGCCAGCAAGGACGGTTTGATCGTCGCTTGCGGTGAGCAGGCGTTGTGTCTGACCCGTCTGCAATTGCCCGGCGGCAAGGCGCTGAACTTCAGCGACCTGTTCAATAGCCGTCGTGAGAAATTCGCCGTCGGCACCATGCTCGGTCAAGCGGTGGACGCTCAATGAACCCGCGTCTGGCCGCCGCCAAGGCACTCGCCGCTGTTCTTAACGGAAAAGCCTCGCTCAACAGTTCCCTGCCGACCCAAATGGACAGGGTTGAAGACCGCGATCGCGGCTTCACTCAGGACTTGGCGTTCGGCACCGCGCGCTGGCAGCCACGGCTGTCGGCGTTGGCGGCCAAATTGCTGCAAAAGCCCTTCAAAGCGGCGGATGCCGATGTCGAAGCGCTGTTGCTGGTCGGTCTCTATCAGTTGCTCTACACCCGAGTCCCGGCCCACGCCGCCATCGGTGAAACGGTCGGTTGCGCCGACAAGCTGAAAAAACCATGGGCCAAAGCCTTGCTCAACGCCGTGTTGCGCCGCGCCCAGCGTGAAAGCGAAGCATTGCTGGCCGAGCTTGAACACGACCCGGTGGTGCGCACGGCGCATCCGCGCTGGCTGCAAAAATCCCTGAAAGCGTTCTGGCCCGAGCAATGGGAAGCCATTTGCGCGGCGAACAACGCGCATCCACCGATGATTCTGCGGGTTAACCGTCGCCATCACGCTCGCGACGCCTACCTTGGGCTGTTGACCGAAGCGGGGATCGCTGCGACGCCGTGTGTCTACAGTCAGGACGGCATCATCCTTGAGGCCGCCGCCGACGTACGCAGCCTGCCGGGCTTCGCCGAAGGCTGGATCAGCGTGCAGGATGAAGCCGCGCAACTGGCTGCCGACCTGCTCGACCTGGCGCCGGGCCAACGAGTGCTCGATGCCTGTTGCGCACCGGGCGGCAAAACCTGCCACATCCTTGAAGCCGAGCCACAACTGGCCGGTGTCGTGGCGGTGGACCTCGAAGCCAAGCGTCTGGTGCGGGTGCGAGAAAACCTCGCACGTCTGGGCCTGAGCGCCGAACTCATTGCCGCCGACGGGCGCGACACCGCCACCTGGTGGGACGGCAAACCGTTCCAGCGCATCTTGCTGGATGCGCCGTGCTCGGCCACCGGCGTCATCCGTCGTCACCCGGACATCAAACTGACGCGCCAGCCCGACGACATCGCCGCGCTTGCAGTGCTTCAGGGCGAATTGCTCGATGCTATGTGGATAACTTTGGACGTTGGCGGCATCCTGCTTTATGCCACTTGTTCCACGCTGCCGACGGAAAACACCGAAGTCATCGAAGCGTTCCTCGCCCGTACGCCAGGCGCTCGTGAGCTTGACCTCGCCACAGCGGCCGGCATCAAGCAACCTCACGGTCGCCAGTTACTGGCCCAGGAAGGCGGGCACGACGGGTTTTACTACGCCAAGCTGATCAAGATTGCCGCCGCGCGCGGTTAACGGATTGAATGGAGTGACTGGATGAAAATCATCATCCTCGGTGCGGGGCAGGTCGGCGGTTCGCTGGCAGAACATTTGGCCAGTGAAGCCAATGACATCACGGTGGTCGACACCGACGGCGAACGCCTGCGCGACCTCGGCGATCGGCTGGACATCCGCACCGTTCAGGGCCGTGGCTCACTGCCGACAGTGCTGCGCCAGGCCGGTGCGGACGATGCCGACATGCTGGTGGCCGTGACCAATAGCGACGAAACCAACATGGTGGCCTGTCAGGTCGCCCACACGCTGTTCCATACGCCGACCAAAATCGCACGCGTGCGCGAAGCCTCCTACCTCACGCGCTCCGAATTGTTCGATAACGACGCGATCCCGGTCGATGTGCTGATCAGCCCTGAACAAGTGGTGACCAACTACATCAAGCGCCTGATCGAGCATCCGGGCGCCTTGCAGGTGATCGACTTCGCCGAAGGCAAAGCGCAGTTGGTCGCGGTTAAGGCGTACTACGGCGGGCCGCTGGTGGGTCAGCAACTGCGGCAATTGCGCGAACACATGCCGAATGTCGAAACCCGCGTCGCCGCGATTTTCCGTCGCGACCGGCCGATTCTGCCGCAGGGTGACACGGTCATCGAGGCGGACGACGAGGTGTTTTTCATCGCCGCCAAGGCCAACATTCGCGCAGTAATGAGCGAAATGCGCCGGCTGGATGAAACCTACAAACGCATCGTCATTGCCGGGGGCGGGCAAATCGGTGAGCGTCTGGCCGAGGCCATCGAAAGCCGCTACCAGGTGAAGATCATCGAGATGAGCCCGGCTCGCTGCCGCCATCTCTCGGACACCCTCGACAGCACCGTGGTGTTGCAAGGCAGTGCCTCCGACCGAGATTTGCTGATGGAAGAGAACATCGCCGACGCTGATATCTTCCTGGCCCTGACCAACGATGACGAAGCCAACATCATGTCTTCGCTGCTGGCCAAGCGCCTGGGCGCGAAGAAGGTGATGACGATCATCAACAACCCGGCGTACGTTGATTTGATTCAGGGCGGCGACATCGACATCGCCATCAGCCCGCAACTGGCAACCATCGGCACCTTGCTGGCCCACGTGCGCCGTGGCGATATTGTCAGCGTGCACTCATTACGTCGGGGCGCGGCGGAAGCCATCGAGGCGATTGCCCATGGTGATGCGAAGTCGAGCAAGGTGATTGGCAAGGCCATCCAGAACATCGGCTTACCGCCGGGTACAACAATTGGTGCGATCATTCGTGATGAGGAAGTGATCATTGCCCATGACAAGACGGTGATCGAATCCGGCGACCATGTGATTTTGTTCCTTGTGGATAAAAAGCACATTCGGGATGTGGAGAAGCTGTTTCATGTGGGGTTGAGCTTCTTCTGACTGATCGTTCCCACGCTCTGCGTGGGAATGCAGCCCAGACGCTCCGCGTCCTTACCGAAGCGGACGCGGAGCGTCCATTGAGGTATTCCCACGCAGAGCGTGGGAACGATCACTGAACCCATCACTCACAGGAAGCACTGATGCTCGAATCCCTGGAAAAAATGCTCGCCAAGGGTGTGGATAACTCGCTGCTACGTTTTGGCTTGGGCAAGGGTTATCTGGATCTTGGGGAAAACGCCAAGGCTGCCGCACATTTCCAGCGTTGCGTCGAATTCGATCCGAAGTATTCAGCGGCCTGGAAACTGTTAGGCAAGGCCTGCCTGGCGCAAGAGGAGTTCGCGGCGGCTCGCAAAGCGTGGGAACAAGGCCTGGAAGCCGCCCGCGCACACGGCGACAAGCAGGCGGAGAAGGAGATGACGGTGTTTCTGAAGAAACTTGAGCGAAACGCGCACTGATCAGAGATAACGCAGGCCTATCCCTTCACCATCCACCTGAATCACTTCCATGCGCACACGCGGCGCACCTGTGGGTAAGTCCTGCACCTGCCCGTAAACCACCGCGCCTTTTGGCAACGAAGACAGGCCCGGATGCTTGACGTAGACGCCCGTAGTCGAAAGATTGCGTGTCTGGCCCAGGCATTCGCCGAAGCTTTCATGACTGATTTTGATGCGAAACGATTTGCGGTGTTCGGACATCTGCTGCGCCCTTAAATGAACAGTTGTGGATAACCCTGGCCCGAGGATTATCCACAGATCATGCCAGTTGACTCAATACCAGCGTTCTTCACCCGGTGGCCGTTTCTTGAAGCGCTTCATGCTCCACATGTACTGACTTGGATAAGCCCGCACATAACGCTCGACCACTTGGCTCATGGCCGCGCAGGAGGTCTCGGTATCGGTGCTGTACATGGCATCTGGCGCCGCTTCCAGGATCACTTTGTAACCCGAACCGTCCGGCAAACGCAGCGCATGCAGGAACACGCCGACCGCTTTGCCGCCCGCGAGCATGTTCGGCACGAACTTGCTGGTCAGCGCCTGGGTGGCAAAGAAGGGCACGAAGATCCCGGCGGATTCGGCCGGTTCCGGGTCAGCCGGAATGCCCACTGCACCACCTTTGCGCACTTCCTTGATCACGCTGAGGATGCCTTCCTTGGTGGAAGCCGCCACTCGGTTGCCCAATTGCACCCGCTGTTTGCGCAGCAATTCATCCACAGCCTTCAACTTCGGTGGCCGATAGAAAATGATCGGTTTGCACTGGTTGCAATAGAAGTGGTTCAACACTTCCCAGTTACCCAAATGGCTGGTGATGCCCACGACACCTTTGCCGGAGGCGAGGGCGTCCTTCAACACGTCGAGGCCTTCGACTTCGCGCACCAGGTCGATGGACCGCTGCGCCGGCCAGATCCAGGCGCAGGCGCTTTCGGTCAGGGACTTGCCGATGTCTTTCAGACTCTGGCCGACCAGGCGTTCGCGTTCGGCGGGGTCCATGTCCGGAAAACACTTGGCCAGATTGATCCGCACCACGTCGCGGGAACGGTTGGGGGTTTTCCACATGGCCCAGCCAATCGCCGAGCCAACGGCCTGAACGGCCCGCCACGGGAGCAGGGCAAACAGCCGCAGAGCGCCTACCAGCAAGGCGCCTTTAAACTTATCCACAGGTCACTCCTGATTTTGTGCTGTGCGCGAGGCGGCTATTCTAACCGCCGTTCGCCAGAGTCGCGTAGCGATCGCAATCGCGGGTGTGGTCCATGACCATGCCCGAGGCCTGCATCAGCGCGTAACAAATCGTCGGCCCGACGAACGTGAAACCGGCCTTTTTCAGGCCTTTGCTCATTTCCACCGCCACCGGCGTGACGGCCGGGACTTCAGTGCGATCCTTGAAATGATTGATCACAGGCGTACCGCCGACGAAGGACCAGAGAAACTCCACCGGGTCCTCCAGCGCCAGCCAGGCCTGGGCATTGCGCCGGGCAGCATTGAGTTTGAGGCGGTTGCGGATGATGCCTGGATCGAGCATCAATTCATCGATTTCCGCATCGCTCATCTGTGCCACGCGCTGGACATCGAAGCCGAACAGCACCTCGCGATAACGCTCCCGTTTACGCAAGACCGTGATCCATGAGAGGCCGGCCTGGAACCCTTCGAGCAAAAGCAACTCGAACAATCCCTGCGCATCGCGTAGCGGCGTGCCCCACTCCTGGTCGTGATAAGCCATGTACAGCGGATCTTCGGAACACCAAAAGCAGCGTGGCATAAGGCTCCAGGGGGCGTGCGCAGCAATGAATCGGGTATACTCCCGCTCTTTAAATCGCAGCCCAAGAAACAGGTGAATTTCGTGAGCCAGCCTACGCCAGCCGTGCGTACCTTCCAAGACTTGATCCTCGCCCTCCAGCAATACTGGGCCGAGCAAGGTTGTGTGGTACTTCAGCCCTACGATATGGAAGTAGGCGCCGGCACTTTCCACACTGCTACATTCCTGCGCGCCATTGGCCCGGAAACCTGGAACGCCGCTTATGTGCAGCCCAGTCGTCGCCCGACTGACGGCCGCTACGGCGAAAACCCGAATCGTCTGCAGCACTACTACCAGTTCCAGGTGGTACTGAAGCCGAACCCGGACAACTTCCAGGAACTGTACCTGGGCTCCCTCAAGCACGTTGGCCTGGACCCGTTGGTCCACGACATTCGCTTTGTCGAAGACAACTGGGAATCGCCAACCCTCGGCGCCTGGGGTCTGGGCTGGGAAGTCTGGCTCAACGGCATGGAAGTGACGCAATTCACTTACTTCCAGCAAGCGGGCGGCATCGAGTGCTACCCGGTGACCGGCGAGATCACTTACGGTCTGGAACGTCTGGCCATGTACCTGCAAGGCGTGGACTCGGTCTACGACCTCGTCTGGGCTGACGGTCCGTTCGGCAAAGTGACCTACGGCGACGTGTTCCACCAGAACGAAGTGGAGCAGTCGACCTACAACTTCGAGCACGCCAACGTCGAGAAGCTGTTCGAACTGTTCGATTTCTACGAAAGCGAAGCCAAGCGCCTGATCGAACTCGATCAACCGCTGCCGTTGCCGAGCTACGAAATGGTGTTGAAGGCCTCCCATACTTTCAACCTGCTGGATGCGCGTCGGGCGATTTCCGTGACCGCGCGTCAGCAATACATTCTGCGTGTGCGCACCCTGGCGCGTTCCGTTGCGCAAGCCTACCTGCTGGCTCGCGCCAAGCTGGGCTTCCCGATGGCGACCCCGGACCTGCGTGATGAAGTACTGGCCAAGCTGGAGGCTGCACAATGAGTGCTCTGGATTTTCTGGTTGAACTGGGCACTGAAGAACTGCCACCCAAAGCCCTGAACACCCTGGCCGAGGCGTTCCTCGCCGGTATCGACAAGGGCCTGCAAGCCGCCGGCCTGAACTACGAAACCAAAACAGTTTATGCCGCGCCACGTCGCCTGGCGGTGCTGATCACATCGCTGGCCACCCAGCAACCGGATCGCAGTATTAACCTCGATGGTCCGCCACGTCAGGCAGCATTCGATGCTGAAGGCAACCCGACCCAAGCGGCACTGGGTTTTGCCAAGAAGTGCGGCGTCGAACTGAGCGAAATCGATCAGAGCGGCCCGAAGCTGCGTTACAGCCAAAGCATCGCCGGCAAACCGACGTCGAGCCTGCTGCCGACCATCGTTGAAGATTCGCTGAACGACCTGCCGATCCCGAAACGCATGCGTTGGGGCGCTCGCAAGGAAGAATTCGTTCGGCCGACCCAATGGCTGGTGATGCTGCTCGGTGACGAAGTCATCGACTGCACCATCCTCGCCCAGAAGGCCGGCCGTGATTCCCGTGGTCACCGCTTCCACCACCCGGAAAACGTGCGCATCACCTCGCCGGCCAATTACCTGGCCGACTTGCGTGCCGCTTACGTGCTGGCCGATGCCAACGAGCGTCGCGACATCATCAGCAAGCGCACCGAAGAACTGGCCACCCGCCAGGAAGGTACGGCGATTGTTCCGCCGGCGCTGCTCGACGAAGTGACCGCGCTGGTTGAATGGCCGGTGCCGCTGGTGTGCTCGTTCGAAGAGCGTTTCCTCGACGTGCCGCAAGAAGCGCTGATCACCACCATGCAGGACAACCAGAAGTACTTCTGCCTGCTGGATGCCGACGGCAAGTTGCTGCCACGTTTCATTACCGTGGCCAACATCGAAAGCAAAGACCCGCAGCAGATCATCGCCGGTAACGAGAAAGTGGTACGCCCACGCCTGACCGACGCCGAGTTCTTCTTCAAGCAAGACAAGAAGCAGAAACTCGAAGACTTCAACCTGCGCCTGCAAAACGTGGTGTTCCAGGAAAAACTCGGCAGCGTTTACGACAAGGCCGAGCGCGTTTCCAAACTGGCCGCATTCATCGCGCAACGCATTGGCGGCAACGCTGCATGGGCTTCCCGTGCGGGCCTGCTGTCCAAGTGCGACCTGTCGACCGAGATGGTCGGTGAGTTCCCGGAGATGCAAGGTGTCGCCGGTTACTACTACGCCCTCAATGACGGCGAGCCGGAAGAAGTCGCCCTGGCGTTGAACGAGCAGTACATGCCACGCGGTGCTGGCGCTGAACTGCCGACCACCCTGACCGGTGCGGCCGTGGCGATCGCCGACAAGCTCGACACGCTGGTGGGCATTTTCGGTATCGGCATGCTGCCAACCGGCAGCAAAGACCCGTATGCCCTGCGCCGTGCAGCTCTGGGTGTGTTGCGCATCCTGATCGACAAGAAGCTTGAACTCGACCTGAACGACGCCGTGGCCTTCGCCGTGAATGCATTCGGTGCCAAGGTCAAGGCTGTCGGCCTGAACGACGCGGTGCTGGAGTTCATCTTCGACCGTCTGCGTGCCCGTTACGAAGACGAAGGTGTCGACGTGGCCACCTACCTGTCGGTTCGTGCCCTGAAGCCGGGTTCAGCGCTGGACTTCGATCAGCGCGTACAAGCGGTAGAGGCCTTCCGCAAATTGCCGGAAGCTGCAGCCCTGGCTGCCGTGAACAAGCGTGTATCGAACTTGCTGAGCAAGGTCGAAGGCTCCGTTCCGACAGTGGTTGAAGCCAAATACTTCGACAATGCCAACGAGTTCTCTCTGTACTCGGCGATCCAGCAGGCTGACCAGGCCGTCCAGCCAATGGCTGCCGCGCGTCAGTACAGCGAATCGCTGGCCCGCCTGGCCGCCTTGCGCGAGCCGGTGGATGCGTTCTTCGAAGCGGTGATGGTCAACGCGGAAGATGCGAAGGTGCGCGCCAACCGTTATGCCTTGCTGGCGCGTCTGCGCGGGCTGTTCCTCGGCGTCGCTGATATTTCGTTGCTGAGCTAAGGGGTTGCTGTTGAAACTGCTGATTCTCGATCGCGACGGGGTGATCAATTACGACTCCGACGCTTACATCAAGTCGGTGGAGGAGTGGATTCCACTCCCCGGTTCGATCGAAGCCATCGCGCAGTTGAGCAAGGCCGGCTGGACGGTAGCGGTCGCTACCAACCAGTCGGGCATTGCTCGCGGCTATTACGACATCGCTACCCTGGACGCCATGCACGAGCGCTTGCGCGCACTAGTGGCGGAGCAGGGCGGTGAAGTCGGGCTGATCGTCTATTGCCCACACGGGCCGGACGAAGGCTGCAATTGCCGCAAACCGAAACCCGGGATGTTGAAAATCATCGCCGAGCATTACAACGTGTCGCTGACCCATCTTTGGTTCGTTGGCGACAGCCTTGGTGACCTGGAAGCCGCCAAAGCCGTCGACTCACAGCCAGTTTTGGTAAAGACCGGGAAAGGCGAAAAGACGTTGGGCAAGATCCTACCGGTAGGCACCTTGATTTTTGACGATCTGGCGGCGATTGCCGCAGAACTTATCCACAATTAAAGTGCTTCGATTATTCCGATTAAGGACTGATCGGGAGTGCGCTTATAGACGGGCAGAGCCCGCACGGTAAACGTCACCATGTCGATACTGCAGGCCATCAGAACTTTCTTCTTTTACCTTCTGCTGGGCACCAGCTCATTGCTCTGGTGCAGCCTGAGCTTTTTCATCGCGCCGTTTCTGCCGTTCAAGGCGCGTTATCGCTTCATCAACGTGTACTGGTGCCGCTGCGCCTTGTGGCTGAGCAAAATATTCCTGGGCATCAGCTACGTCGTGAAGGGTGCCGAGAACGTGCCTGATCAGCCCTGCGTGATTCAGTCGAACCACCAGAGCACATGGGAGACGTTCTTTCTATCCGCTTATTTCGAACCGTTGAGCCAGGTGCTCAAGCGTTCATTGCTGTTTGTGCCGTTCTTCGGCTGGGCCATGGCCATGCTGCGACCGATCGCCATCGACCGCGACAATCCAAAAGCCGCGCTCAAGCATGTGGCGAAGAAGGGCGATGAACTGCTGAGGGATGGCGTCTGGGTGCTGATTTTCCCTGAGGGGACTCGCGTGCCTTTTGGCACTATCGGCAAGTTCTCGCGCGGTGGCACCGCATTGGCCGTTAACGCCGCGCTTCCGGTACTGCCGATTGCGCACAATGCCGGCAAGTTTTGGCCAAAAACCGGTTGGGCGAAGAAGCATGGTGTCATCACCGTGATCATAGGCGCACCGATGTACGCCGAGGGTAGCGGGCCGCGCGCCATCGCCGATCTGAACGACCGGGTGCAAGCCTGGAACGAGCAGATGCAACGGGAAATGGGCTCGCTGCCCGCGGCCCCCGCGGCACCAACCGCCAGTGATCAAGTGGCTGTCTAAGATTCTGTGGATAACCTGTGTACCGTTTTCTCGAAATCTAGCGGTTTTGTTATTTAAGATACTGATTTATATACATATTTCTTAAACACATAAAACGCTGAAATTGGTGCATAAGTTTTTTCAGGGCGCAAAAAAACCGGCTGATATAGCCGGTTTTTTTATGCCCTCCATTTGCTGTTTTCCACTCTATGGAATTCGGCGTGGCGGTGCTCGTTTTGACACAGGTCCTAACATTTCATCTCTTGCGCCGATTCATTTAGACTCGTCCATTGGCTCATAGGGCGATGCAACCCTATAACGGATGTCTAAATAAATTCTTATGAAAAAAATCATCGATACCGTCCGAAATCATTTTTGGAAGAAATGGATTCGCAGGCATAAATGCAAAGTGGCAGGCGGTGTGTTGTCGTTGTTCAAGAGATCGACGCTGACTCTGGAAGAGGGGGTATCTCTGGGGTATGTGGTCATAGAATCAAAAAAACTGGGAATCGGTGCCCATACCTATATCCGAAGTGATTGCGTCCTATCTGCAGTCGCTTCTATTGGTCGATTCTGCTCTATTGGCAGTGGCTGTTTTATCGGACAGCAAAAGAGTTCACATCCGTCAGACTGGCTCAGTTCACATCCTTTTCAGTACACCGATACGGACCTGACTTACGATCCCGAGGTTGCTGATGTCACGATTGGGCACGATGTCTGGATTGGGCACAGTGCGATGATCCTGGAAGGGGTCACAGTTGGCACAGGTGCAATTATCGCAACCCGCGCTTTGGTTGCCCATGACGTGCCACCCTACGCTATCGTTGCCGGGATCCCTGCAAAAGTCGTCAAGTATCGGCATGCACCTGAGCTAATTGAAAAACTGATCAGTAGCCAGTGGTGGGATCATGATGTCGAATTGCTCAAGACGTTGCCGTTGAATGATCCACACACCACTTTAGCGCTATTGGCAGACAGACCTGAAGAAGGTCGTGCCCGCTATAAGCAGATTCAAATCACACGCAAAAAGTGCAGTGTCCTGCCCTCGCTGTAAATCGATAGGGACAACGATCCCGTCTTAAACCAGACAATAAAAAAGGCCAACGTTAAACGTTGGCCTTTTTTGTTTGGCAGATTCACTGGATCAGAAGTCCAGGTTGGAAACCGCCAGTGCGTTACTTTCGATGAAGTCACGGCGAGGTTCGACCGCATCACCCATCAGGGTGTTGAAGATCTGGTCTGCGCCAATGGCGTCTTCGATGGTTACTTTGAGCATCCGGCGCTGTGCTGGGTCCATGGTGGTTTCCCACAGCTGATCCGGGTTCATCTCACCCAGACCTTTGTATCGTTGGATGGTGTGACGCTTGGTGCTTTCAGCCATCAGCCATTCAAGGGCTTCCTTGAACTCGGTGACTGGCTTCTTGCGCTCGCCACGCTGGATGTACGCGCCGTCGTCGAGCAGGGTGCTCAATTGAGCGCCCAGGGAAACGACCGTCTTGTAGTCGTTGCTGCCGAAGAAGTCGCGGTTGAAGGTGACGTAGTTCGACAGGCCGTGGGAGATCAGTTCGACCTCTGGCAGCCAGACGTTACGTTCACGGTCTTCACGCAGGCTGGCTTTGTACACCAGGCCGGATTTCTCGACGGTACGCAGGCGTACTTCGTATTGAGCCAGCCAATCTTGCATCGCTGCGTGATCGGACAGTTGATCCATGCTCACCGCTGGCAGGTAGATGAAGTGCTCGGTCAGCTCCTGCGGGTACAGACGCGACAGACGCTTGAGGGTCTTCATTACCAGACGGAAGTCATTCACCAGACGCTCAAGCGCTTCACCGGAGATGCCCGGTGCTTCTTCGTTCAGGTGCAGACTTGCATCTTCCAGGGCCGACTGCGTCATGTACTCTTCCATGGCGTCGTCGTCTTTGATGTATTGCTCTTGCTTGCCTTTCTTGACCTTGTACAACGGTGGCTGCGCAATGTAGATGTAGCCACGCTCGATCAGCTCCGGCAGCTGACGGAAGAAGAAGGTCAGCAGCAGGGTACGGATGTGCGAACCGTCGACGTCAGCATCGGTCATGATGATGATGTTGTGATAGCGCAGCTTGTCGATGTTGTACTCGTCGCGGCCGATGCCACAGCCCAGCGCGGTGATCAAGGTGCCTACTTCTTGCGAAGAGATCATCTTGTCGAAGCGTGCCTTCTCGACGTTCAGGATCTTGCCCTTGAGCGGCAGGATGGCCTGGGTGCGGCGATTGCGACCCTGCTTGGCGGAGCCGCCAGCAGAGTCACCTTCCACGAGGTACAGTTCGGACAGGGCAGGGTCTTTTTCCTGGCAGTCCGCGAGTTTGCCCGGCAGGCCGGCGATATCCAGCGCGCCTTTACGACGGGTCATCTCACGGGCTTTACGCGCTGCTTCACGCGCACGCGCCGCATCGATCATCTTGCCGACGACCAGTTTGGCTTCGTTCGGGTTTTCCAGCAGGAAGTCGGAGAAGTACTTGCCCATTTCCTGTTCAACTGCGGTCTTCACTTCGGAAGACACCAGCTTGTCTTTGGTCTGGGAGCTGAACTTCGGATCCGGTACTTTCACCGAAATGATCGCGGTCAGACCTTCACGGGCGTCGTCACCGGTGGTCGCGACTTTGTGCTTCTTCGCCAGACCTTCAGCTTCGATGTAGGTGTTCAGGTTACGCGTCAGTGCGGAACGGAAACCCACCAGGTGGGTACCGCCATCGCGCTGAGGAATGTTGTTGGTGAAGCACAACAGGTTCTCGTTGAAGCTGTCGTTCCACTGCAGGGCGATTTCCACGCCGATGCCGTCTTCACGCTGGATGTTGAAGTGGAACACCTGGTTGACCGCAGTCTTGTTGGTGTTCAGGTATTCAACGAACGCACGCAGGCCACCTTCGTACTTGAACAGCTCTTCCTTGCCGCTGCGTTCATCCTTGAGGACGATGCCGACACCGGAGTTGAGGAAGGACAGTTCACGAATCCGCTTGGCCAGGATGTCCCAGCTGAAGTGGATGTTCTTGAAGGTTTCAGCCGAAGGCTTGAAGTGAATCTGGGTGCCTGTGGTTTCGCTCTCGCCAACGATCTTCATCGGCTCTTGCGGAACACCGTGGACGTAAGTCTGTTCCCAGATCTTGCCACTGCGGCGGACCGTCAGGATCAGCTCCTTGGACAGTGCGTTCACTACCGACACACCTACACCGTGCAGACCGCCGGACACTTTGTAGGAGTTATCGTCGAACTTACCGCCGGCGTGCAGCACGGTCATGATGACCTCGGCTGCCGACACGCCTTCTTCTTTGTGAACGTCTACCGGGATGCCACGGCCGTTGTCACGAACGGTGATCGACTCATCCGGGTGAATGATGATGCTGATGTCGTCGCAGTGGCCGGCGAGAGCTTCGTCGATCGAGTTATCGACCACTTCAAACACCATGTGGTGCAGACCGCTGCCATCGTCGGTGTCACCAATGTACATACCGGGACGTTTGCGTACGGCATCCAGGCCTTTCAGCACTTTAATGCTCGTTGAGTCGTACGTATTTTCTTCGCTCAATGCCTTCACTCCCGATGGTCGTGGGTCTGGGTGATACGGCCCTGTTCCACGTGGAACAGAGCGACTGGCGTTTCCGTCTGCCAGCCTTCCCTCAATAATTCGTGATCTACACAGGTGATAAAGACCTGGCAGCGTAAGTCTTCCAGCAAGCGGCAAAGCGCACGTCGGTGGTGCTCGTCCAGTTCGGACGGCAGGTCATCCACCAGATAAATACACTGGCCGCGTCGGGCCTGGCTAACCAGGTGCCCTTGGGCAATCCGCAATGCACAGACAACCAACTTCTGCTGACCCCGGGACAAGATGTCCGCGGCATTATGTGCGCCCAGTCTGAGGCGCAAATCAGCGCGTTGTGGTCCAGCCTGGGTGTGACCCATTTGCTGGTCCCGGTGAAGGGACCCAGCGAGTACGGCGCTCAGTTCGCGGTCTTTGTCCCAGCCTCGGTAATAGCTGAGGGTCAAGCCTTCAAGCTCAACCAGTTCGCTCAAGGTCTGTTCAAAGACTGGTTTCAAGGCTTTGATGTAAGCGCGGCGGTATTCATCTATTTCTGCGCTGGCCTGGCACAGTTCCCTGTCCCAAACCGCTTGCGAAACGGCGTCAAGTGTACCATGTCGCAGCCAAGAGTTTCTCTGGCGCAGGGCCTTCTGCAAGCGCTGCCAAGTGGACATGAAACGCGGTTCCACGTGGAACACGCCCCAGTCGAGAAACTGTCGCCGAATCTTCGGCGCGCCTTCCAGTAAGCGGAAGCTGTCAGGGTTGATCAGCTGGAGTGGCAGGATCTCCGCCAACTGCGCCGCGCTGCGGGCATTCTGACCGTCGATGCGAATTTGAAATTCACCCTGACGGTCACGCGAGATACCCAACGCGCTGTGCCCACCCTCAGCCAATTCAACCTGGCCAAACACGGTGCACGCCAATTGCTCGTATTGAATCACCGGCAACAGACGGCTGCTACGAAACGAACGGGCAAGCCCCAGCAGATGGATGGCTTCCAGAACACTGGTTTTGCCGCTGCCGTTGGCGCCGTAAAGAATGTTGATTCGGGGGGAGGGGGAGAAGGTCACCGGGTGCAAATTGCGCACCGCGGTGACCGAGACGCGACTTAGCGACATCTAGCTTCTGCTGAACATGATTACAGGCGCATCGGCATGACAACGTAAGCCGAGTCGTCGTTGTCGGACTCTTGCACCAGCGCACTGCTGTTGGAGTCGGACAGGATCAAGCGAACTTGCTCAGTGGTCATCACACCCAGCACGTCGAGCAGATAGCTGACGTTGAAGCCGATTTCCAGGGAGCCACCGTTGTACTCAACGCCAACTTCTTCTTCCGCTTCTTCCTGTTCCGGGTTGTTTGCCTGGATTTTAAGCTGGCCGTTGGCCAGTTGCAGACGGATACCACGGTACTTCTCGTTCGACAGAATCGCAGTACGGCTGAAGGCTTCACGCAGCGCTTGACGGTCGCCGAGTACCAGCTTGTCGCCGCCTTTAGGCAGAACACGCTCGTAATCCGGGAATTTACCGTCAACCAGTTTCGAGGTGAAGGTGAACTCGCCGGTGGTCGCACGGATGTGGTGCTGACCCAGGACGATGCTGACGATGCCGTCCGGCTCGGTCAGCAGTCGTGCCAGTTCAAGGATGCCCTTGCGTGGAACGATGACCTGATGGCGATCCGGCTGACCGATATCGGCCTGCATCGAGCACATGGCCAGACGGTGACCGTCGGTGGCCACGGCGCGAATGATGCCGGCCGAGACTTCCAGCAGCATACCGTTCAGATAGTAACGAACGTCCTGCTGGGCCATTGCAAAGCTGGTGCGCTCAATCAGGCGACGCAGCTTGCTTTGCTCCAGGCTGCAGGTCAGCGAGCCGGGGCCTTCTTCCACGGTAGGGAAATCGTTGGCCGGCAGGGTCGACAGGGTGAAGCGGCTACGGCCAGCCTTCACTACCAGTTTCTGTTCGTCGACCTTGATGTCGATCAGCGCGTCGTTTGGCAGGCTCTTGCAGATGTCCATCAACTTGCGCGCTGGCACAGTGATGGAACCTGGATCCGCCGGCTCTTCAAGTTGCACACGACCGACCAGCTCGACTTCCAGGTCGGTACCGGTCAGCGACAATTGCTGGCCTTCTACAACCAGCAGCACGTTGGAGAGCACCGGCAAGGTCTGTCGGCGCTCAACGACGCCTGCGACCAGTTGCAGGGGTTTCAACAGGGCTTCGCGTTGAATGGTGAAATGCATGGTCTAGTCCCTTGCCTTAATAAGCTGCGCTGGTGTTCATCAAGTGGTCAGTGTACGCAGCAGGTTCTTGTAGTCCTCGCGGATGTCCGCGTCGGATTCCTTAAGTTCGTTGATCTTGCGGCAGGCGTGCAAAACAGTGGTGTGGTCGCGGCCGCCAAACACATCGCCGATTTCCGGCAGGCTGTGGTTAGTCAACTCTTTGGACAATGCCATTGCAACCTGACGCGGACGTGCGACCGAACGTGAACGACGCTTGGACAGCAAGTCGGAGATCTTGATCTTGTAGTACTCGGCGACCGTGCGCTGAATGTTATCCACAGAGACCAATTTGTCTTGCAGCGCCAACAAGTCCTTCAGGGATTCGCGAATCAGTTCGATGGTGATGTCGCGGCCCATGAAGTGCGAGTGGGCGATCACGCGTTTCAGCGCGCCTTCCAGCTCACGGACGTTGGAGCGAATGCGTTGGGCAATGAAAAACGCGGCGTCATGTGGCAGATCGACTTTGGCCTGGTCAGCCTTTTTCATCAGGATCGCGACGCGCGTTTCCAGCTCCGGCGGCTCGACGGCAACCGTCAGGCCCCAGCCGAAGCGGGATTTGAGACGCTCTTCAAGGCCTTCAATTTCTTTAGGGTAGCGGTCACTGGTGAGAATGACCTGCTGGCCACCTTCAAGCAGGGCGTTAAAGGTGTGGAAAAACTCTTCCTGGGACCGTTCCTTGCGGGCGAAGAATTGAATGTCATCGATCAGCAACGCATCCACCGAACGGTAGAAGCGCTTGAACTCGTTGATCGCATTCAGTTGGAGCGCCTTGACCATGTCAGCCACGAAACGCTCGGAATGCAGGTAAACGACCTTGGCATTCGGGTTCTTCTTTAATAGATGGTTACCCACAGCGTGCATCAAGTGGGTCTTACCCAAGCCAACGCCGCCATAAAGGAAGAGCGGGTTGTAACCGTGCTTGGGATTGTCCGCCACCTGCCAAGCCGCAGCCCGGGCCAGTTGGTTCGACTTACCTTCGACAAAGTTTTCGAAAGTGAAGGTGCGGTTCAGGTAACTGGTGTGCTTGAGCGCGCCTTCGACTTGCACGGTGCGCTGTTCGGAGCGCACCGGTGCTTGTTGCGAGCTCGCGCCAGCCATCGGGTCGAAGCTGTCGCGGGACGGCTCTTCATTGATCTCGGCCACTTTTTGCGTAGCACGTTTGGTCGGTGCGCTGGCAGTCGGCGCTGGTGCCGGAGCACTCACGGGTGCTTGAGCAGCCTGAGCCTGAGACGCAGCGGCAGCCAACGGCGCATTCGGAGCAGCACGCGGTGCCGAACTGCGTTTGCTGCCTATTAATAAGGACAGCACCGGCGCCATGCCGTTGCCGTGCTCATCGAGCAGTTCAAGAACGCGGCCCAGATACTTTTCGTTGACCCAGTCGAGAACAAAGCGGTTCGGTGCGTAGACACGCAACTCGTCGCCTTCGGCTTCGACCTGTAGTGGACGGATCCAAGTGTTGAATTGTTGGGCAGGCAGCTCTTCGCGCAAAAGCTCCACGCACTGCTGCCAAAGTTCCACTGACACGGATATCCCCTAAGTTGAAAGCCGGTGAGGCAAAAACAAGCGGCCATTGTAGCGACCAGACGCTGACTTATCCACACGTAGGTGGATCACTGACCAAGAACAATCAACGCTTTATACGCAAAAAACACGACGAGTGGTCTGTGCATAAGCTCTGTGGATAACCTGGTCTAAGGTCGTTGCACAAGTAGGGGGGAAACTCGGTGGATAACCAGCCTGTGGATAACAAGCCCTTTCACCCACAGGTTATCCGACAGCGCAGCACAGGCTGCCCCCTGTTTTCCACGGTAGTTGTCATTCTCTGTACAGCACGGATTAGAAGGCTCAAAGGCAGTTATCCACAGATGATCGTTTGCCTAGCTTTTATAAGCTTTACAGAAAAGCTTTAAATAATTCCTTTCTTATATTTATTTCTGACGGCGGGTTAATCACGGGCAAAACCTCTGGAGATCTATTTATAAGGAAACGTTGGTTGGAAATTGACCTAGAGGCTTGCTTTCTCTAGAATCCCCGGTCTCTTAAAACGGGGGCCATTCCGGCCCGTTGTGGACGAACCAGGTAACACGACAATGAAACGTACTTTCCAACCAAGCACTATCAAACGCGCTCGTACCCACGGTTTCCGTGCTCGCATGGCTACCAAGAACGGTCGTGCCGTCCTGTCGCGTCGTCGCGCCAAAGGTCGTGCGCGTCTGGCAGTTTGATAATCCGGCACTGGAGGTGAGTCAGGACTTCAGTCGGGAAAAGCGTCTGCTTACTCCCCGGCATTTCAAGGCAGTCTTTGACTCCCCTACCGGCAAGGTTCCGGGGAAAAATCTCCTGCTCCTTGCGCGCAACAACGATCTTGATCACCCCCGTCTCGGGTTGGTTATCGGGAAAAAGAGCGTAAAGCTCTCCGTCGAGCGCAATCGCCTCAAACGTCTGATGCGCGAATCGTTCCGTCTGCACCAGGATTCACTGGTCGGCTGGGACATCGTTATCGTCGCGCGCAAAGGTTTGGGTGACGTAGAAAACCCCGAATTGATTCAGCATTTCGGCAAACTCTGGAAGCGTCTGGCACGCAGCACGCCGGTACCAGCAGTCAAAACCGAAACTGTAGGGGTAGACAGTCCCGATGCGTAAACTGGCACTCGTTCCGATCCAGTTTTATCGCTATGCCATTAGTCCTCTGATGGCCAGTCACTGTCGCTTCTACCCCAGTTGTTCCTGCTACGCGTATGAAGCCATAGAAAATCATGGCCTTCTGCGCGGTGGCTGGCTGACCTTTCGTCGTTTAGGTCGCTGTCATCCGTGGAATCCCGGTGGTTATGACCCGGTTCCATCTATCCCTACCTCCCGTTCTTCTTCGATGGCCGAGTAATCATGGATATCAAACGCACGATCCTGATCGTCGCCCTGGCAATCGTGTCCTACGTTATGGTTCTTAAATGGAACCAGGACTATGGTCAGGCTGCCCTGCCGACTCAGAATGTTGCTTCCAGTACTACCGCACCGGGCTTACCGGATACGGCTACTGGCAATAATGCTTCTGTCAGTGACGACATTCCACGCGCCGCAAGCGATACCAGTGCCACTGCACCTGCTGAAACACCAGTAGCTGCAAGCAAAGACCTCATCCAGATCAAAACGGATGTGCTCAACCTGGCCGTCGATCCACAAGGTGGGGATGTTGCCCAGCTGACGCTGCCGCTGTATCCACGTCGCCAGGACCATCCGGATATCCCGTTCCAGTTGTTCGATAACGGCAACGAGCTGACTTATCTGGCTCAAAGCGGTTTGATCGGCACTGATGGTCCGGATGCAAGTCCTGCCGGTCGTCCGGTCTGGTCCTCGGAGAAAAAGGTTTACCAACTGGCTGACGGTCAGGACCAATTGGTCGTAGACCTGAAATTCAGCAAGGACGGCGTCAACTACATCAAGCGTTTCACTCTGAAACGCGGCCAGTACGATGTCGGCGTTTCCTACTTGATCGACAACGAAAGCGCCAAACCTTGGTCGGGTGCGATGTTCGCCCAACTGAAGCGTGATGCCAGCTCCGATCCTTCTTCCAGCACTGCCACCGGCACCGCGACTTACCTGGGCGCAGCCCTGTGGACAAGTAACGAGCCGTACAAGAAAGTGTCGATGAAGGACATGGACAAGGCTGCGCTGAAAGAAACCGTCAACGGTGGTTGGGTTGCCTGGTTGCAACACTACTTCGTGACTGCGTGGATTCCGGCGAAGGGCGAAAACAATGTCGTCCAGACCCGTAAAGACAGCAAAGGCAACTACATCATCGGCTATACCGCCCCGGCAATCACCGTTGCGCCAGGTGCGAAAGCTGAAGTCAGCGCTGTTCTGTACGCCGGGCCGAAAAGCCAGGCAGTACTGAAAGAGTTGTCCCCAGGTCTGGAATTGACCGTCGATTACGGCATTCTGTGGTTCATTGCCCAGCCAATCTTCTGGCTGTTGCAACATATCCACGCGCTGGTCGGTAACTGGGGCTGGTCGATCATCTTCCTGACCATGCTGATCAAAGGGATTTTCTTCCCTCTGTCGGCCGCCAGCTACAAATCCATGGCGCGCATGCGTGCAGTGGCTCCGAAACTGGCCGCGCTGAAAGAGCAACATGGCGATGACCGGCAGAAAATGTCGCAAGCCATGATGGAGCTGTACAAGAAAGAGAAGATCAATCCGCTGGGTGGTTGCTTGCCAATCCTCGTGCAGATGCCGGTATTCCTTTCGCTGTACTGGGTTCTGCTGGAAAGCGTTGAAATGCGCCAAGCGCCGTTCATGCTGTGGATCACTGACCTGTCGATCAAGGATCCGTTCTTCATTCTGCCGATCATCATGGGTGCAACCATGTTCATCCAGCAGCAGTTGAACCCGACACCTCCGGACCCGATGCAGGCCAAGGTAATGAAGCTGATGCCAATCATCTTCACCTTCTTCTTCCTGTGGTTCCCGGCTGGTCTGGTGCTGTACTGGGTAGTGAACAACTGCCTGTCCATCGCCCAACAGTGGTACATCACACGTAAAGTTGAAGCGGCTGCCAACGCAGCTGCCTGATTTACACTGTAGATAACCACTCAAAACGCCCCCTAGTGGGGCGTTTTGCTATCTGTCACTTTTGTCTGGATACCGGTTTATGAGCGCTCCTCGTGAAACCATCGCAGCTGTCGCGACCGCTCAAGGTCGAGGCGGCGTAGGCATTGTCCGAATTTCCGGACCGTTGGCGAGCCTTGCAGCCAAGGCCATCAGCGGTCGGGAACTGAAACCCCGGTTTGCCCATTACGGGCCGTTCCTCAGTGCAAACGAAGAGGTGCTGGACGAAGGCATCGCGTTGTATTTCCCGGGACCGAACTCCTTCACCGGCGAAGACGTGCTTGAACTGCAGGGCCATGGCGGGCCGATCGTTCTGGATATGCTGCTCAAACGTTGCCTGGAACTGGGCTGCCGTCTTGCCCGCCCCGGCGAATTCAGTGAGCGCGCCTTCCTCAACGATAAACTCGACCTGGCTCAGGCTGAAGCCATCGCCGACTTGATCGAGGCAAGTTCTGCACAAGCTGCACGCAACGCACTGCGTTCCTTGCAGGGCGCCTTTTCCCAGCGTGTGCATAACCTCACGGAGCAACTGATAGGCCTGCGCATCTATGTCGAGGCGGCCATCGACTTTCCAGAGGAAGAAATCGACTTCCTTGCCGATGGTCATGTCTTGGCCATGCTCGACAAAGTACGCGATGAATTATCCACAGTGTTGCGCGAAGCCGGGCAAGGCGCCTTGCTCCGGGACGGGATGACGGTGGTAATTGCCGGTCGGCCGAATGCTGGTAAGTCCAGCTTGTTGAATGCCCTGGCGGGGCGGGAAGCGGCGATCGTGACCGAAATTGCGGGCACAACCCGGGACATTCTTCGCGAACATATCCACATTGATGGCATGCCGCTGCACGTGGTTGATACCGCTGGTCTGCGAGATACTGACGATCACGTGGAAAAAATCGGTGTTGAACGCGCGTTGAAAGCCATCGGTGAAGCGGATCGCGTGTTGCTGGTCGTCGATGCGACAGCTCCTGAAGCGTCAGACCCCTTCGCATTGTGGCCGGAATTCCTCGAAATCCGCCCCGATCCAGCGAAAGTCACGCTGATCCGGAACAAAGCGGATCTCACCGGCGAAGCCATTGCCCTGGAAATCAGTGAAGATGGCCACGTCACGATCAGCTTGAGTGCCAAGTCTGCGGGCGAAGGTCTGGAGTTACTGCGCGAACACCTCAAGGCTTGCATGGGTTACGAGCAAACCTCAGAGAGCAGCTTCAGTGCACGCAGGCGTCACCTTGAGGCACTCCGTCATGCCAGCGCATCTCTTGAGCACGGCCGCACGCAGTTGACCCTGGCAGGTGCCGGCGAGTTGCTGGCCGAGGATTTACGTCAGGCTCAGCACTCGCTGGGTGAAATCACCGGTGCATTCAGCTCTGATGATCTGTTGGGACGAATCTTTTCCAGCTTCTGTATCGGTAAATAGCCCTTTCGTTGTTCACAGACAGGACATTCGCGCCTGTCTGCTCCCTCCTTTTTTGTAAATTTTCCAGCAGTGCCGAGCTGATTGTTTCTGCTTGAGCGGCTTTTCCGTATCCGGGATTTGCTCAATCCAGGTTTTTCTGTGGATTAAGCCCTGTGAATAACTGCGTCTAAGGGCAGTTGATAACATGGCCTAAAAACTGAAGATAACCGCCTCTGTGGATAACCACCGCTTTCATCCACAGGCTTAAACCGGTTATCCAAGGGCCTCGTTGCCACATGACCACAGGGTTTTGAATCTCTGTACATATTGATAATAAAGGCCTGTAGCAATCTATCCACAGAAAGGCACCTCAGTAGAAATAAACATAAAAACAAAGATTTAATAAATTTCTCTCTTTTTAATTTCTATAACCCCGACTTCTCCACAGCTGGTTAAATTTTGTGCAAAGGGTTCTTTAGGAAGGACGAAGTCCCTATACTTGCCGACCAGGTCCAGAAACCTGAGCTCAAACCATTTCTGATTACCTAACTGAAGCAGGCACGAGGTGCGTGGTGGATTTCCCTTCCCGTTTTGAAGTGATCGTCATCGGCGGCGGTCATGCCGGTACCGAGGCAGCACTGGCCTCAGCACGTATGGGTGCAAAAACCCTGTTGCTGACGCATAACGTGGAAACCCTCGGAGCAATGAGTTGCAACCCCGCCATTGGCGGGATCGGTAAAAGCCATCTGGTCAAAGAAATCGACGCCCTTGGCGGCGCGATGGCCATGGCAACCGATAAAGGCGGCATCCAGTTTCGCGTGTTGAACAGCCGCAAAGGCCCGGCCGTGCGTGCAACTCGCGCTCAGGCAGATCGGGTTCTGTACAAAGCCGCTGTCCGCGAAGCCTTGGAGAACCAGCCGAACCTGTGGATATTTCAGCAAGCCGCTGACGACTTGATCGTCGAGCAGGAACAAGTGCGTGGTGTTGTCACCCAAATGGGCCTGCGTTTCTTCGCGGACTCTGTGGTGTTGACCACTGGCACCTTCCTCGGCGGACTTATCCACATCGGAATGCAGAATTACTCCGGTGGTCGAGCCGGTGATCCGCCATCGATCGCCCTGGCTCACCGTCTGCGTGAATTGCCACTGCGTGTAGGTCGCCTGAAAACCGGTACGCCACCACGCATCGACGGTCGTTCCGTGGATTTCTCGGTCATGACCGAGCAAGCAGGTGACACACCGATCCCGGTGATGTCGTTCATGGGGTCCAAAGAGCAGCATCCAAAACAGGTGAGCTGCTGGATTACCCACACGAACGCCCGGACTCACGAAATCATTGCCTCCAACCTTGATCGTTCGCCGATGTATTCCGGGGTGATCGAAGGCATCGGCCCGCGTTATTGCCCGTCGATCGAAGATAAGATCCATCGCTTTGCCGACAAGGAAAGCCATCAGGTCTTTATCGAGCCGGAAGGTTTGACCACCCACGAGCTGTATCCGAACGGGATATCCACCTCCTTGCCGTTCGACGTGCAATTGCAGATCGTGCAGTCGATCCGTGGCATGGAAAACGCGCACATCGTTCGACCTGGCTACGCCATCGAGTACGACTACTTCGACCCGCGTGACCTGAAGTACAGCCTGGAAACCAAAGTGATAGGCGGCCTGTTTTTCGCAGGGCAAATCAATGGCACCACCGGTTACGAAGAAGCCGGCGCCCAGGGTTTGCTGGCCGGTGCCAACGCTGCACTGCGCGCACAAGGCAAAGAGGCCTGGTGCCCGCGCCGCGACGAGGCGTACATCGGTGTATTGGTCGACGACCTGATTACCCTCGGTACTCAAGAGCCGTACCGGATGTTTACTTCCCGTGCCGAGTACCGCCTGATCCTGCGCGAAGACAACGCGGACTTGCGTTTGACCGAAAAAGGTCGCGAGCTGGGTCTGGTCGATGACGCGCGTTGGGCGGCATTCTGCAAAAAACGTGAAAGCATCGACCTGGAAGAACAGCGTCTGAAAAGTACTTGGGTTCGCCCTGGCACCGAGCAGGGCGATGCAATTTCCGAAAAGTTCGGCACTCCGCTGACCCACGAATACAATTTGCTCAACCTCTTGAGCCGTCCGGAAATCGACTACGCTGGCCTGATCGCCGTGACTGGCGGGGGTGCAGATGATCCGCAGGTCGCCGAACAGGTCGAAATCAAGACCAAGTACGCCGGTTACATCGACCGTCAACAGGATGAAATTGCACGTCTGCGGGCCAGCGAAGATACAAAACTGCCTGTGGATATCGATTACACGAATATTTCCGGTCTCTCCAAAGAGATCCAGAGCAAGCTCGGTGCGACCCGTCCAGAGACCCTGGGCCAGGCGTCACGTATCCCGGGCGTAACCCCGGCAGCCATTTCGCTGTTGATGATTCATTTGAAAAAACGCGGCGCGGGCCGTCAGTTGGAGCAAAGCGCTTGAGTTCGTTGGTCACCTCGCAACACGCCGAAGAGTTATCCACAGGTGCTCGCCAGCTCGGTGTCACACTGACAGAAACCCAGCACGCGCAGCTGCTGGGTTATCTGGCCCTGTTGATCAAATGGAACAAGGCCTACAACCTGACCGCCGTGCGCGATCCGGACGAAATGGTCTCTCGTCACTTGCTCGATAGTTTGAGCGTGATGTCGTTCATCGAAAACGGTCGTTGGCTGGACGTCGGCAGCGGCGGCGGCATGCCGGGCATTCCGTTGGCCATCCTGTTTCCAGAGTCCCAAGTGACCTGCCTGGACAGCAACGGCAAGAAAACCCGCTTCCTGACCCAGGTCAAACTCGAACTCAAACTGGATAACCTGCAAGTTATCCACAGTCGCGTCGAAGCCTTCCAGCCTGCACAGCCGTTCAACGGGATCATTTCCCGGGCGTTCAGCAGCATGGAGAACTTCAGCAACTGGACTCGCCACCTCGGCGACGCCGATACACGTTGGTTGGCAATGAAGGGCGTTCATCCGGCTGATGAGCTGGTAGCATTGCCGGCAGACTTCCACCTCGATAGCGAACACGCCCTGGCCGTACCTGGTTGCCAAGGCCAACGCCATCTGCTGATACTGCGCCGCACGGCATGATTGGGAACACAAGCAAGAATGGCTAAGGTATTCGCGATTGCGAACCAAAAGGGTGGTGTGGGTAAAACCACCACCTGCATCAACCTCGCAGCTTCCCTGGTCGCTACCAAGCGTCGGGTACTGCTGATCGATCTCGATCCACAGGGCAACGCCACCATGGGTAGCGGTGTGGATAAACACGGTCTGGAAAACTCGGTCTACGACCTGCTGATCGGTGAATGCGACCTGGCCCAGGCCATGCACTTCTCCGAACACGGTGGTTACCAGTTGTTGCCGGCTAACCGTGACCTGACGGCGGCTGAAGTGGTTCTGCTGGAAATGCAGATGAAGGAAAGCCGCCTGCGCAGTGCGTTGGCGCCGATCCGTGAAAACTACGATTACATTTTGATCGACTGCCCGCCGTCGTTATCGATGCTGACGCTGAACGCACTGGTTGCCGCCGATGGGGTGATTATCCCAATGCAGTGCGAGTACTTCGCGCTCGAAGGTCTGAGCGACCTTGTGGATAACATCAAGCGCATCGCCGAACTGCTGAACCCGAATCTGAAAGTCGAAGGTTTGTTGCGGACCATGTACGACCCGCGCCTGAGCCTGATGAACGATGTGTCCGCACAGCTCAAGGAACACTTCGGCGAGCAGCTCTACGACACCGTGATTCCGCGCAACATCCGCCTGGCCGAAGCTCCTAGTTACGGGATGCCGGCATTGGCGTACGACAAGTCATCGCGGGGCGCCATTGCCTATCTGGCTTTGGCGGGCGAGATGGTTCGCCGTCAACGCAAAAACTCACGCACCGCCGCTGCTCAGGCAACTTAAGGAATCCCCATGGCCGTCAAGAAACGAGGTCTCGGACGTGGACTGGATGCACTGCTGAGTGGTCCGACTGTCAGCTCGCTGGAAGAACAAGCGGTTCAAGCCGATCAACGTGAGTTGCAGCACCTGCCCCTGGATTTGATCCAGCGTGGCAAGTACCAACCCCGTCGGGATATGGATCCTCAAGCGCTGGAAGAACTGGCGCAGTCGATCAAGGCCCAGGGCGTGATGCAGCCGATCGTGGTCCGCCCGATCGGTAGTGGTCGCTTCGAAATCATCGCCGGCGAACGCCGCTGGCGCGCGAGCCAGCAGGCCGGCCAGGAAACCATCCCGGCGATGGTTCGTGATGTACCGGATGAAACGGCCATCGCCATGGCGCTGATCGAGAACATCCAGCGTGAAGACCTCAATCCGATCGAAGAAGCCGTGGCGTTGCAGCGTTTGCAGCACGAATTCCAGCTGACTCAGCAACAGGTTGCCGAAGCGGTGGGCAAATCCCGCGTGACCGTGGCCAACCTGCTACGCTTGATCGCGTTGCCGGAGGTTATCAAAACCATGCTGTCGCACGGTGACCTGGAAATGGGTCATGCGCGGGCTTTGCTCGGTTTACCGGAGAATCAACAGGTAGAAGGGGCGCGACACGTTGTCGCACGGGGGCTGACTGTGCGCCAGACTGAAGCACTGGTTCGCCAGTGGTTGAGTGGCAAACAGGAACCTGCCGAACCGGTAAAACCGGACCCGGATATAGCCCGACTTGAACAGCGTCTGGCCGAGCGCCTAGGCTCTGCGGTGCAGATTCGCCACGGTAAGAAGGGGAAGGGGCAGTTGGTGATTGGTTACAACTCCCTCGACGAGTTACAGGGTGTGCTTGCACACATTCGTTGAAACATTTCCTCATGTAGCGTGCAGTCGGAAATCACTACCTGACAGTTGAATAGGGGCTGAACCGCCCCTATACTCTGCGCGCATTTTGTCGGCACAAATTATGCCAAGTTATTGAATTCTGGCAGCCGATCATTGGGGAGCAAAAACGATGGAGAGCCGCACGCCAAACCGCTTGCCGTTCCATCGCCTGGCAGTTTTTCCGGTCTTACTGGCTCAATTTGTCGTTTTGGTACTGGCCGCCCTGGCGCTCTGGTACTGGCATGGAGTCGTAGCCGGGTACTCAGGACTCTGCGGAGGCCTGATAGCCTTGCTTCCCAATGTTTATTTCGCTCACAGGGCATTTCGGTTTTCCGGCGCCCGAGCAGCTCAAGCCATCGTCCGGTCATTTTATGCCGGCGAGGCGGGCAAACTGATTTTGACGGCAGTGCTCTTTGCATTGACGTTTGCAGGTGTGAAGCCATTGGCGCCGCTAGCTGTATTCGGCGTCTTCGTGTTGACCCAACTGGTCAGCTGGTTCGCGCCCCTGCTGATGAGAACAAGACTTTCGAGACCTTAGGGCGTTTGAGGCAACCATGGCAGAGACAACCGCTTCGGGCTATATCCAGCACCACTTGCAGAACCTGACCTTCGGTCAGCACCCAACTGGCGGGTGGGGTTTTGCCCACACCGCAGCAGAAGCCAAGGAAATGGGCTTCTGGGCTTTCCACGTCGATACTCTCGGCTGGTCGGTCGCGTTGGGTCTGATCTTCGTTCTTCTTTTCCGCATGGCGGCAAAGAAGGCGACTTCCGGTCAGCCTGGTGCTTTGCAGAACTTCGTTGAAGTATTGGTCGAATTCGTCGATGGCAGCGTGAAAGACAGCTTCCATGGCCGTAGCCCGGTGATTGCACCGCTGGCACTGACCATCTTCGTCTGGGTCTTCCTGATGAACGCCGTCGACCTGATCCCGGTCGACTGGATTCCTCAGCTGGCCATCCTGATCACTGGCGATTCGCACATTCCGTTCCGTGCCGTATCGACCACTGACCCGAACGCTACCCTGGGCATGGCCCTGTCGGTGTTCGCGTTGATCATTTTCTACAGCATCAAGGTCAAGGGCATCGGCGGCTTCCTCGGCGAACTGACCCTGCACCCGTTCGGCAGCAAGAACATCTTCGTTCAAGCCCTGCTGATTCCGGTGAACTTCCTGCTGGAGTTCGTGACGCTGGTGGCCAAGCCAATTTCCCTGGCACTGCGTCTGTTCGGCAACATGTACGCCGGCGAGCTGGTCTTCATTCTGATTGCTGTGATGTTCGGCAGTGGTCTGCTCTGGCTTAGCGGCCTGGGCATTGTTCTGCAGTGGGCGTGGGCTGTGTTCCACATCCTGATCATCACCCTGCAGGCGTTTATCTTCATGATGTTGACCATCGTTTACCTGTCGATGGCGCACGAAGAGAACCATTAAGACCAGTCTCGACTAGTCTGATGTCCCACTCGGTCAAACGAGTGGGTGCCCGAACAGGGCTATGAAACGATTTGTTTTACCGCTTTAAAATCTAAAAAACCTAAACCATACGACGTAAAAGTCGGGAGGAAAGATGGAAACTGTAGTTGGTCTAACCGCTATCGCTGTTGCACTGTTGATCGGCCTGGGCGCACTGGGTACCGCAATTGGTTTCGGCCTGTTGGGTGGCAAGTTCCTGGAAGGCGCAGCGCGTCAGCCAGAAATGGTTCCGATGCTGCAAGTTAAAATGTTCATCGTTGCCGGTCTGCTCGACGCCGTAACCATGATCGGTGTTGGTATCGCTCTGTTCTTCACCTTCGCGAACCCATTCGTTGGTCAACTCGCTGGCTAATTACTCGAACCTTCGAGTAGTTGGTGTGATGTGTAACGAACGAGCGAGGTGTTGGCGTGAACATTAATGCAACCCTGATTGGCCAGTCCGTTGCGTTCTTCATTTTTGTACTGTTTTGCATGAAGTTCGTGTGGCCTCCGGTCATCGCGGCTTTGCACGAACGTCAGAAGAAGATTGCGGATGGACTGGACGCTGCCGCCCGAGCAGCTCGCGACCTGGAATTGGCCCAAGATAAAGCGGGTCAACAACTGCGCGAAGCTAAAGCTCAGGCAGCCGAAATCATTGAGCAAGCCAAGAAACGCGGTAACCAGATCGTTGAAGAGGCTGTTGAAAAAGCCCGTATCGACGCTGACCGTGTGAAGGTTCAGGCTCAGGCCGAGATCGAACAGGAACTGAACAGTGTCAAAGACGCGCTGCGT
The DNA here is from genome assembly GCF_000282215.1 of Pseudomonas sp. GM21. Lineage (GTDB taxonomy): Bacteria > Pseudomonadota > Gammaproteobacteria > Pseudomonadales > Pseudomonadaceae > Aquipseudomonas. Next base: position 36,082 of record NZ_AKJS01000144.1, on the reverse strand, counting down.
GCCCAACTGGGTAGCCTGGCAGTCTCCGGCGCCGAGAAGATCCTGGGTTCCACAATCGATCAAAACGCGCACGCGGAGCTGGTAAACAAACTGGCTGCTGAAATTTAAGCGAGGGCGATCATGGCAGAATTGACCACGTTGGCCCGACCTTACGCTAAGGCAGCCTTCGAGCACGCCCAGGCCCACCAGCAACTGGCCTCTTGGTCAGCCATGCTCGGCCTGGCTGCAGCAGTGTCGCAAGACGACACTATGCAGCGCGTGCTCAAGGCCCCGCGACTGACGAGCGCAGACAAGGCCGCCACGTTTATTGACGTGTGCGGCGACAAGTTTGATGCCAAGGCACAGAACTTCATTAACGTCGTTGCCGAAAACGACCGTCTCCCGCTTTTGCCGGAGATCGCCGCTCTGTTTGACCTGTACAAGGCCGAACAAGAGAAATCGGTAGACGTTGAAGTGACCAGTGCTTTTGCATTGAACCAAGAACAGCAAGACAAACTCGCCAAGGTTCTCAGTGCACGACTCAACCGGGAAGTGCGCCTGCAAGTCGAGGAAGACAAATCCCTTATTGGGGGCATTGTCATCCGCGCCGGCGACCTGGTTATCGATGGCTCGGTTCGCGGCAAACTCGCGAACCTTGCCGAAGCATTGAAATCTTGAGTTTGAAGGGGCAGCAGAGCAATGCAGCAACTCAATCCTTCCGAAATAAGTGAAATTATCAAGGGCCGCATCGACAAGCTCGATGTGACCTCCCAAGCCCGTAACGAAGGCACTGTCGTCAGCGTATCTGACGGTATCGTGCGGATTCACGGTCTGGCCGACGTCATGTACGGCGAGATGATCGAGTTTCCGGGCGGCGTCTTCGGTATGGCTCTCAACCTGGAGCAAGACTCTGTAGGTGCCGTTGTATTGGGTGCATACCAGTCTCTGGCTGAAGGCATGAGCGCCAAGTGCACTGGCCGCATCCTCGAAGTTCCGGTTGGTAAGGAACTGCTGGGTCGCGTAGTCGACGCACTGGGTAACCCGATTGATGGCAAAGGTCCGCTGAACAACACCTTGACCGATGCGGTCGAGAAAGTTGCTCCAGGCGTGATCTGGCGTAAGTCGGTAGACCAGCCTGTACAGACTGGCTACAAGGCTGTCGATGCCATGATCCCTGTCGGCCGTGGCCAGCGTGAGCTGATCATCGGTGACCGTCAGATCGGTAAAACCGCTCTGGCGATCGACGCGATCATCAACCAGAAAAACAGCGGAATCTTCTGCGTCTATGTAGCCATCGGTCAGAAACAATCGACCATCGCTAACATTGTTCGCAAGCTGGAAGAAAACGGCGCACTGGCTAACACCATCATCGTGGCAGCGAGCGCTTCGGAATCTGCAGCACTGCAATACCTGGCACCTTATGCCGGTTGCACCATGGGTGAATTCTTCCGCGACCGCGGTGAAGACGCGCTGATCGTTTATGACGATCTGTCCAAGCAAGCAGTGGCTTATCGCCAGATCTCCCTGCTGCTGCGCCGTCCACCAGGCCGTGAAGCTTACCCAGGCGACGTGTTCTATCTCCACTCCCGTCTGCTGGAGCGCGCATCCCGCGTTTCGGAAGAGTATGTAGAGAAGTTCACCAACGGCGCAGTGACCGGCAAAACCGGTTCCCTGACCGCACTGCCGATCATCGAAACCCAGGCTGGTGACGTTTCCGCGTTCGTTCCGACCAACGTGATCTCCATCACCGACGGTCAGATCTTCCTGGAATCGGCCATTTTCAACTCCGGGATCCGTCCTGCAGTGAACGCCGGTGTTTCGGTATCCCGTGTGGGGGGTGCCGCTCAGACCAAGATCATCAAGAAGCTCTCCGGTGGTATCCGTACCGCTCTGGCTCAGTACCGTGAACTGGCGGCATTCGCCCAGTTTGCATCTGACCTGGACGAAGCGACCCGTAAGCAACTTGACCATGGTCAGCGCGTTACCGAGCTGATGAAGCAGAAGCAATACGCACCAATGTCGATTGCTGACATGGCGCTGTCGCTGTATGCCGCTGAGCGTGGGTTCTTGACTGACGTCGCAATCGCCAAGATCGGTAGCTTTGAACAAGCGCTGATTTCCTTCTTCAACCGCGATCACGCCGATTTGATGGCGAAGATCAACGTGAAGGGCGACTTCAACGACGAAATCGATGCGGGCATGAAAGCCGGTATCGAGAAGTTCAAGGCGACCCAAACCTGGTAAGCCGCAGCGGGAGCCGCAAGGCTCCCGCTTGCTAACCTGATAGGTGTTACATGGCAGGCGCAAAAGAGATTCGCAGTAAGATTGCGAGCATCAAAAGCACGCAAAAGATTACCAGCGCCATGGAAAAAGTGGCGGTCAGTAAAATGCGCAGGGCACAAATGCGCATGGCTGCTAGCCGTCCTTATGCGGAGCGCATCCGCCAGGTTATTGGTCATTTGGCCAACGCCAACCCGGAATATCGCCACCCGTTCATGATCGAGCGTGAAGTAAAGCGCGTCGGTTACGTTGTGGTGAGCTCTGACCGTGGTTTGTGTGGTGGTTTGAATACCAACCTGTTCAAGGCCTTGGTCAAGGACATGGCGGTAAACCGCGAAAACGGCGTCGAGATTGATCTGTGTGTAGTGGGTAGCAAGGGTGCGGCTTTCTTCCGCAACTTCGGCGGCAACGTCGTAGCAGCTATCAGCCACTTGGGTGAAGAGCCGTCGATCAATGACCTGATCGGCAGCGTCAAGGTGATGCTGGATGCCTACCTGGACGGCCGTATTGACCGCCTGTCCGTGGTATCCAACAAGTTCGTCAACACCATGACGCAACAGCCTACCGTGGAGCAGTTGGTTCCGCTGGTGGCAACCCCGGATCAAGGACTCAAGCACCACTGGGACTATCTCTACGAACCGGACGCCAAAGAGCTGCTTGACGGCTTGATGGTTCGTTACGTGGAGTCGCAGGTCTACCAGGCGGTGGTCGAGAACAACGCGGCTGAACAAGCTGCGCGGATGATCGCGATGAAGAACGCTACCGACAACGCCGGTGATTTGATCAGCGATTTGCAGCTGATCTACAACAAGGCGCGTCAGGCTGCGATCACCCAAGAGATCTCGGAAATCGTCGGCGGCGCTGCCGCGGTTTAACGGTTCAAATATTCAGAGGATCCAGCTATGAGTAGCGGACGTATCGTTCAAATCATCGGCGCCGTTATCGACGTGGAATTCCCACGCGACAGCGTACCGAGCATCTACAACGCGCTGACTGTACAAAGCGCGGCCGCAACCACTCTGGAAGTTCAGCAACAGCTGGGCGACGGCGTGGTTCGTACCATTGCGATGGGCTCCACCGAGGGCTTGAAGCGTGGTCTGGACGTCATCGACTCCGGTTCCGCCATCTCCGTACCGGTCGGTAAAGCGACTCTGGGCCGGATCATGGACGTTCTGGGCAACCCGATCGACGAAGCTGGCCCGATCGACACCGAAGAGCGCTGGGGCATTCACCGTCCTGCGCCAACCTTCGCTGAACAAGCGGGCGGCAACGACCTGCTGGAAACCGGCATCAAGGCCATCGACCTTGTTTGCCCGTTCACCAAGGGTGGTAAAGTCGGTCTGTTCGGTGGTGCCGGTGTAGGCAAAACCGTAAACATGATGGAATTGATCCGTAACATCGCCATCGAGCACAGCGGTTATTCCGTGTTCGCCGGTGTGGGTGAGCGTACTCGTGAGGGTAACGACTTCTACCACGAGATGAAGGATTCCAACGTTCTGGACAAAGTGGCACTGGTTTACGGTCAGATGAACGAGCCGCCGGGTAACCGTCTGCGCGTAGCACTGACCGGCCTGACCATGGCCGAGAAGTTCCGTGACGAAGGTAACGACGTTCTGCTGTTCGTCGACAACATCTATCGTTACACCTTGGCCGGTACTGAAGTATCCGCACTGCTGGGCCGTATGCCTTCCGCAGTAGGTTACCAGCCGACCCTGGCCGAAGAGATGGGTACTCTGCAAGAGCGTATCACTTCGACCAAAAACGGTTCGATCACCTCGATCCAAGCGGTATACGTACCTGCGGATGACTTGACTGACCCGTCGCCAGCGACCACTTTCGCCCACTTGGACGCCACCGTCGTTCTGTCCCGTGACATCGCTTCCCTGGGTATCTACCCGGCAATCGATCCACTCGACTCGACTTCGCGCCAGCTGGACCCGAACGTAATCGGCCAGGACCACTACGACACTGCTCGCGGTGTACAGTACGTTCTGCAGCGTTACAAAGAACTGAAGGACATCATTGCGATTCTGGGTATGGACGAGCTGTCGGAAGAAGACAAGCAGTTGGTAAACCGTGCTCGTAAGATCCAGCGTTTCTTGTCGCAGCCGTTCTTCGTGGCTGAAGTCTTCACCGGTTCTTCGGGTAAATACGTTTCCCTGAAAGACACCATTGCTGGCTTCAAAGGCATCCTCAACGGTGACTACGACCACCTGCCAGAACAAGCGTTCTACATGGTCGGCGGCATCGAAGAAGCGATCGAGAAAGCCAAGAAACTGTAATCCCGGCGCCCGGAAACGGGCGCTAATTTAGGTTGAGGCAATCAGATGGCTATGACAGTCCATTGCGATATCGTCAGCGCGGAAGGAGAAATCTTTTCCGGTCTGGTCGAGATGGTGATTGCGCACGGTGCACTCGGTGATCTTGGTATCGCACTGGGTCACGCGCCGTTGATCACTAATCTCAAGCCGGGCCCGATCCGCCTGGTCAAGCAGGGCGGGGAAGAGGAGGTGTATTACATCTCCGGCGGTTTCCTCGAGGTTCAGCCGAACATGGTCAAGGTTCTTGCCGACACCGTGCAACGCGCTGGCGACCTGGACGAAGCCTCCGCTCAGGAAGCCGTTAAGGCTGCCGAGAAGGCCTTGCATGAGCGGGGCGCGGAATTCGACTACGGTTCTGCTTCCGCACGTCTGGCCGAGGCTGCAGCTCAGCTGCGCACCGTCCAGCAGATCCGCAAGAAGTTTGGCCACTAATAGGCCATTACTTGTTGCGCGATTGATTAAAAAGGGTAGCCTCGGCTACCCTTTTTTCTATTCCGACTTTCATCACCTGGTCGCAGCCGCTGACCACCCAGGATTGGTAGCCAGTCATGTCTCTAGAAATCGTTATCCTCGCTGCCGGCCAAGGCACCCGCATGCGCTCGGCGTTGCCAAAAGTTCTGCACCCGATCGCCGGCAATTCAATGCTTGGCCATGTTATCCACAGCGCCCGACAACTTGATCCACAGCGCATCCATGTAGTGATTGGCCATGGCGCCGAAGCGGTACGTGAGCGCTTGGCGGCGGACGATCTGAATTTCGTTCTGCAGGACAAACAACTGGGTACCGGTCATGCGGTAGCACAGGCTGTGCCGTTCATTGAGTCCGATACCGTACTGATTCTTTACGGTGACGTGCCACTTATCGAAGTCGATACCCTGCAACGCCTGCTCAAGAAAGTGGCGCCGCAGCAACTGGGCTTGCTCACTGTTGAACTGGACGACCCGACCGGCTATGGCCGAATCGTCCGTGATACCAACGGCAAGGTCACCGCCATCGTTGAGCAAAAAGACGCCAACGAAGACGAGCGTGCGATCACTGAAGGCAACACCGGCATTCTCGCCCTGCCTTTCGCACAACTGGGTGGCTGGATGAGCCGTCTCTCCAACAACAATGCCCAAGGCGAGTACTACCTCACCGACGTGATCGCCATGGCGGTCAGCGATGGGTTGGTGGTGGCCACCGAGCAACCTCACGATGCCATGGAAGTGCAGGGCGCCAATGACCGCAAGCAACTTTCCGAACTCGAGCGTCACTATCAATTGCGCGCCGGCCGCCGTTTGATGGCTCAAGGCGTGACCCTGCGTGACCCGGCTCGTTTCGATGTGCGTGGTGAAGTCACTGTCGGCCGCGATGTGCTGATTGATATCAACGTGATCCTCGAAGGCAAAGTAGTCATCGAAGACGACGTGGTGATCGGCCCGAACTGTGTGATCAAGGACAGTACCTTGCGCAAAGGCGTGGTGATCAAGGCCAACAGCCATATCGAAGGCGCAATTCTGGGCGAGGGCAGCGATGCCGGTCCGTTCGCGCGTCTGCGTCCGGGCACCGTACTTGAGGCTCGCGCGCATGTGGGTAACTTCGTCGAACTGAAGAACGCACATTTGGGTGAAGGCGCGAAGGCCGGTCATCTGGCTTACCTTGGGGACGCCGAGATCGGTGCGCGCACCAACATTGGCGCAGGCACCATCACCTGCAACTACGACGGCGTCAACAAGTGGAAAACCGTGCTGGGTGAAGATGTGTTCATCGGTTCCAACAACTCGTTGGTGGCGCCTGTGGATATCTCTTCCGGTGCAACCACGGCGGCCGGTTCGACCATTACGCAGAATGTGGATAACGCACAGTTAGCGGTGGGCCGGGCACGGCAAAAGAATATCGACGGCTGGAAGCGGCCGGAAAAGGTCAAGAAGAGCTGAGTTATCCACAGCGCTTCAAAATCAAAAAATCGCAGTTTGCGGCAGGTGCTCAAAGCGACCCCACCGCAAGCTGCGATTTTTTAGTTATGCACAGGCCTTTTTATCGCAACGCGCTTGACGAAAATTCGCCAATAGGTTTTGATTGCTTCCGTTATCTTTCGAATCGAAACTTACCCAGCCATGTCGAAGCGCAATACACCCCAACGCCGACACAATATTCTCACCTTGCTCAACGAGCAGGGCGAAGTGAGTGTGGATGAGCTGGCAAAGCGCTTTGAAACTTCGGAAGTTACGATTCGCAAGGATTTGGCGGCGCTGGAAAGTAACGGCCTGCTGCTGCGTCGTTATGGCGGTGCGATCACCATGCCTCAGGAGCTGGTCGCTGACATCGGCCAGCCCGTCTCCAAATACAAACAAGCCATCGCCCGCGCCGCTGTCACACGTATTCGTGAGCATGCGCGAATCATCATCGACAGCGGCAGTACCACGGCTGCGATGATTCCTGAACTCGGTCAACAGCCAGGTTTGGTGGTGATGACCAATTCGCTGCACGTTGCCAATGCGTTGAGCGAGCTCGAACACGAGCCGGTGCTGTTGATGACCGGCGGTACTTGGGACCCGCATTCCGAGTCCTTTCAGGGACAGGTCGCCGAGCAGGTCCTGCGCTCTTACGATTTTGACCAGTTGTTTATCGGTGCCGATGGCATCGATCTGGTCCGCGGTACCACCACTTTCAACGAATTACTGGGATTGAGCCGGGTCATGGCAGAAGTCGCCCGCGAAGTCGTCGTGATGGTGGAGGCCGACAAGATCGGCCGCAAAATCCCCAACCTGGAACTGCCATGGAGCAGCGTCCATACCCTTATTACCGATGATCGCCTATCGCTTTCGGCGCGCGATCAGATTCAGGCTCGCGGAATCAATTTGATTTGCGCGGCTGTCAGTCAGGAGAAATAGCATGTGTGGAATTGTCGGCGCAGTCGCAGAACGTAGCATCACCGCCATCCTGCTCGAAGGCCTCAAACGCCTGGAATACCGTGGCTATGACAGCGCCGGTGTGGCGGTCTTCACCAACGATGAAAAACTCGAACGCATGCGTCGTCCGGGCAAGGTCAGCGAGCTGGAAAACGCGCTTGAAGCCGAGCCACTGGTGGGTCGCCTCGGCATCGCCCATACCCGCTGGGCGACACACGGCGCACCCTGCGAACGTAACGCCCACCCGCATTTCTCCGGCGACCTGGCCGTGGTGCACAACGGCATCATTGAAAACCACGAAGCCTTGCGCGAGCAGTTGAAAGCTTTGGGTTACGTGTTCACCTCGGACACCGACACTGAAGTCATTGCCCACCTGTTGAATCACAAACTCAAGGATTTGCCCGACCTGACCGCTGCCCTCAAGGCTACGGTCAAAGAGCTGCACGGTGCTTATGGCCTGGCGGTCATCAGCGCTCAGCAGCCGGACCGTCTGGTTGCCGCTCGTAGCGGCAGCCCGTTGGTGATTGGCCTGGGCCTGGGTGAAAACTTCCTCGCTTCCGACCAACTGGCCCTGCGCCAGGTTACTGACCGTTTCATGTACCTGGAAGAAGGCGATATCGCTGAGATTCGCCGCGACAGCGTGCATATCTGGGACGTTGACGGCAAAGCCGTCGAGCGCGAAACCGTGCAGTATCGCGACGGTGCCGAAGCGGCGGACAAGGGCGAGTTCCGTCACTTCATGCTCAAGGAAATCCACGAGCAACCGTCTGTTGTTCAACGCACCCTCGAAGGTCGTCTGAGCCCGAACGGCGTGCTGGTTCAAGCGTTCGGTCCACAGGCGGCCGAACTGTTCGCCAAAGTGCGCAACGTGCAGATCGTTGCCTGCGGCACCAGCTATCACGCCGGTATGGTTGCCCGTTACTGGCTGGAAGAACTTGCCGGCATCCCGTGCCAGGTCGAAGTCGCCAGCGAATTCCGCTACCGCAAAGTCGTGGTGCAGCCAGACACCCTGTTCGTGACCATTTCGCAGTCCGGTGAAACCGCCGACACCCTCGCGGCACTGCGCAACGCCAAGGAGCTTTCAAGAGAAGAAGGGGGCTACCTCGCCAGCCTGGCAATCTGCAACGTCGGCATCAGTTCGTTGGTGCGCGAGTCCGACCTGACCCTGCTAACCCAGGCCGGTCGCGAAATCGGCGTGGCCTCGACCAAAGCCTTCACCACTCAACTGGTAGGCTTGCTGTTACTGACCCTGTCCCTGGGTCAGGTTCGCGGGACATTGGCCAAAGGCGTCGAAGCGACTCTGGTTGAAGAGTTGCGTCGTCTGCCAACCCGCTTGGGCGAAGCCCTGGCCATGGACAGCACCGTGGAGAAAATCGCCGAGTTGTTCGCCGAGAAGAACCACACCCTGTTCCTCGGCCGCGGCGCGCAATTCCCGGTAGCGATGGAAGGGGCCCTGAAACTCAAGGAAATCTCCTACATCCACGCTGAAGCCTACCCGGCTGGCGAGCTGAAACACGGCCCGTTGGCGCTTGTGGATAACGACATGCCCGTGGTGACCGTGGCGCCGAACAACGAACTGCTGGAGAAGTTGAAATCCAACCTCCAGGAAGTCCGCGCCCGTGGCGGCCAATTGATCGTCTTTGCAGACGAACAGGCCGGCATGACCAATGGTGAAGGCACGCACGTTGTGCACATGCCGCACATCCACGACATCCTTTCGCCTATCCTCTACACCATCCCGCTGCAGTTGCTGTCGTACTACGTTGCTGTGTTGAAAGGCACGGACGTTGACCAGCCGCGGAACCTGGCGAAGTCGGTAACGGTGGAATAAGTTATCCACAAGTGATCCCGGTTGCTTCCCTGTGTCGGGGAAGCAACCGCAATCGTTTTTGAAATTCACAATCTTGTCGTCAGGTTGGGACACTACTGCGCTGCACCCTGCACTGCGCCCAACAGCATGGGATTCCCCTCTCTTCCAGTAATGCTCCCGACGTTTCCCTCTCATGGCACTTCGCCTACAGAGTGGGTCGTAGCGCCCTAGCCCCAGATGCTGCCTTCAGTTCTTGACGCTTCATTCTCAGCATGATAGCGGGTGCTATACTTCTTTCGAATTGCATGAAGTGTGCAATGTTCCCCACGGGTTCATATACCGACGGCAAATCTCGGTTAAAGGCTGCAGGACAGAGGAGGTCTACAGCAAACGCGAGATGGGAGGTGTGGCATGAATCGGCACTATTACATCAGTGACAATCTCGACGATCTCGAAGCCGTTGAAAATGAATTGGAGGCCAGCGGCATCAATTCCGAACAAATACATGTGCTCAGTGAAAAAATTGCTGATGTTGAACAACATCACCTCCACGAGATTAGCTCGTTAATGGAACAAGATGCTGTCCACTCTGGTGAGATTGGTGCGGCGGTCGGTGTGCCACTCGCAGCGCTGGTCCTGGGTAGCGCTTATTGGTTGGGTTGGACTGAATCCGCCGCAGGCTGGATGCCTTTTATCTTCCTTGCCATTGTTATTTTGGGCTTCTGCATCTGGGAAGGCGGTTTTTTTGGGTTCCAGGTGCCGAACACTCACTTTCGCAATTTCAAGCAGATGATAGAAGATGGAAAACATATCTTCTTCGTGGATGTTGAACCGAATCAGGAATCGGTATTGACCCGGGTCATCGAACATCATCCAACGCTGAAAATCGCCGGCACGGGAGCGGCTGCCCCCCACTGGACAGTCGCCTGGCAGCACAAATGGCATCAATTCAAGCGAGTGATATCGGGTTAGCCCCCGCAAACTCAAGGTCATCGGGAAGCTGGTTATTGGCTGAAGGAAATGACCCGGCTGAGGAAAACATAGTCCGCCTCAGAGGCCATTAGTCCTATGAGCACCAGCAAACATAAAGGTGGCACCAATATGGCGTAGACCATCGCCAGCCGCTCCCAGGCCATATGCATGAAGATGGAGACAATTAAACCTGCCTTCAACAACATGAAAGTAATAATCAGGGACCACCGAAGGTAACCATGGAACTGGAAATAGTCGACCAGGTACGAGAGCGTACTGAGGACGAATAACAGCCCCCAGATTTTAAGGTACAAACTGATTGGATGTTGCTGACCCTGAGCATGTGCCATCACTGGTGCTCCTCTACCATAAATAGAAGAAAGCAAAAATAAACACCCAAACCAAATCCACGAAGTGCCAGTAAAGCCCGGCTATTTCGACGTTCTGATAGTTTCCGGAGCGCTCATAATCTCCCCGCGATACTTTCAGTGCCACAATGCTGAGGTAGAGGGCGCCGATTGACACATGCAGTCCGTGGAAACCGGTAATCATGAAAAAGCTGGCACCAAATTGTGCCGCCCCCATGGGGTTTCCCCAGGGACGCACTCCTTCGGCGATGAGCTTGCTCCATTCAAATGCCTGCATGCCGACGAAGGCCACACCCAAGGCAGCGGTCGCCAGCATCAGGGCAGTGGTTTTCGCGCGATCACGGCGATAGGCGTAGTTAACGGCCATGGCCATGGTGCCACTGCTACTGATCAGTACAAAGGTCATGATGGCGATCAGAATAAGCGGGATTTCTTTACCGCCGATCGTCAATGCGAACACTTCACTGGGGTTCGGCCAAGCCGTGGTGATGGTCATGCGTACCGACATGTAGCCAGTTAAAAAACAGCTGAATATAAAAGTATCGCTGAGCAGGAATATCCACATCATCGCCTTGCCCCAAGGGACCTGCTTGAAGGCCTCCCTATCCGAGGACCAGTCGCTGGCGATGCCCTGCCATCCCGGTGCAGGCGGTAGATTGGATGAACTGGTTTCGCTTGGGGCAAGTGGTTGCGATGCCATGGCTTTTCACCTCAGGCCGCAGAATCTGGCGATTGCTTCATAGGTTTGCGGCGTGCTGGCCAGCAGCGCGAATAGCACGAACCAAAGGCCCAGCAAGTAATGCCAATAGATGGCACAGAACTCTACGCTGGCGCTGATTTGTGCCAGTGGTACATGACGCAGAAATTTAGCGACGATCCAGCCCCAGGCGATCAGCCCCCCCAGCAGGTGGAGCCCATGCAGGCCGGTCAACAGATAGAAGAAACTGTTGGCCGGATTGCTGGCGACAAAGTAGCCCCAGGCGACAAACTGCTGCCAGACCCAGAGTTGCCCCATCAGAAAGGCAATGGCAAACACGCCCCCCAATGCAAAACCAATGGCCGTTGCGCCCAGTCGCGCTTGTCGGGCGGCCATTCGCGACCATTGCAGTGCGATGCAGCCGAATACCAGAAAAGCCGAATTCAGCCATAACTGCCAGAGATTGGCTAACGGCGCCAAGGGCTCTGTCAGGGGCAGCCAGTCGGCCATTTGTGAGCGGGCAATAAAGGCGATCAGGAAGAGAAAGAATAGCGAACTCACGACAACCAGAAACAAGCGCAGGCCCACTCTTGCGGTCTGGTTTCTTTCGGCACCCTCGCCGGCCTGAATACCCTCCGGATCGCGACTCCAGCTACCGCCGGGGTCCGCGCCGTCGGCGTTTCTCAATAGCAACCTGCTCATGTTTTAACGTCCGCTATCTTTCCGGCACTCAGTTGGCGCATATGCTCCAGTTCTTCGGCGGAGACCGTTTGCGGAACGAAATCCTGTTCTATTCCCGGTACGCTGTAGTCATAGGCCCAGCGATGCACGACCGGCAGCTTGGCTCCCCAGTTACCGTGTATCGGCGGAGTGTTCGGCGTTTGCCATTCCAGACTGGCCGCCCCCCAAGGATTACTGCCTGCGGGCTTGCCCTTGAATGCACTCCAGGCCAGGTTGAACAGGAACAGCAGCTGGGAAACGCCAACGGTCAATGCGATCACCGTAATGACGGCATTCAAATCTTGCGCTGACTGCGGGATGAACGCGTAGTTTTCATAGGCGTAGTAACGGCGTGGCATGCCCTGGAATCCCAGGTAGTGCATGGGGAAGAAGATGGCGTAGGTGCCCAGAAAGGTAATCCAGAAATGCAGCTTGCCCAGGGTGTCGTTCAACATGCGCCCGGTTATTTTCGGGTACCAATGATAAATGCCGCCGAACACCACCAGTACCGGTGCAACACCCATGACCATATGAAAATGGGCTACGACGAAATAGGTGTCCGACAGCGGAATATCCACGATCACATTGCCCAGAAACAACCCGGTCAGGCCGCCGACCAGGAAGGTGACGATAAAGGCCAGGGCAAACAGCATCGGCACGGTCAGGTGGATGTCGCCGCGCCAAAGAGTCAGCACCCAGTTGTAGACTTTCAGTGCGGTCGGCACCGCGATGATCAGGGTGGTGACGGCGAAGAAAAAGCCAAAGTAGGGGTTCATTCCGCTGACATACATATGGTGCGCCCAGACCACAAAGCTGAGTACGCCAATCGCGATAATGGCCCACACCATCATTCGGTAGCCGAAGATATTTTTACGCGCATGCGTGCTGATCAAGTCGGAGACCAGACCAAACGCCGGGAGGGCAACAATGTAGACCTCCGGGTGGCCGAAGAACCAGAACAGGTGCTGGAATAATATCGGGCTGCCACCCTGGTGATCGACCTGCTGCCCCAGCGAGATCATCGCCGGCATGAAGAAGCTGGTGCCCAACAGCTTGTCGAACAGCATCATGACCGCACTGACAAATAACGCCGGGAACGCCAACAAGGCCATAATCGAGGCCATGAAAATCCCCCATACGGAGAGCGGCATGCGAAACAATGTCATGCCGTGCGTACGCGCCTGCAACACCGTGGTGACGTAGTTCAACCCGCCCATGGTGGCAGCGACAATAAAAATCGCCAGTGAGACGAGCATCATGACGATGCCCCACTCGACCCCTGGTGTCCCCTGAGAAATGGACTGTGGCGGATAGAGCGTCCAGCCCGAACCGGTGGGGCCGCCCGGGACAAAGAAACTGGAGAGTAATACCACTACCGCTAGCAGGTAGAACCAGTAACTCAGCATGTTGACATAGGGGAAGACCATGTCGCGGGCGCCCACCATCAGCGGGATCAGATAGTTGCCGAAGCCACCCAGAAACAAGGCTGTCAGCAAGTAAATGACCATGATCATGCCGTGCATGGTCATTGCCTGATAGTAAGCACTGGCGTCCATGAACTCCAAAGTGCCGGGGAAGCCTATCTGTATGCGCATCAAGCCGGACAACACCACGGCGATAACGCCCACGAATATAGCCGTCACGGAATATTGGATGGCTATGACCTTGTGGTCCTGACTCCAGATATATTTGGTCAGGAAACTTTTGGGCTCGTGCAGTGCTTCTGTCTCGGCTTGCTCCGCATAGGCCATCACGTCATCCTCCTATCGAAGTTTCGGTGCATTCCTGGCTGCTTTACGGCTACTTCCCTGGCTCCGCCTTGCTCGCATCGGCGTCGGCATTCGTTATGGATTTGATAAAAGCGATCAGTGCGTTCAACTCCTGATCACTCGGAGCAAGTGGCGGCATGACGGCTGCATAGCCTTTGACGACTTTGGCGCCGGGATTAAGAACCGACTCCTTTATATAACCGTCATCGACCTTGATACTCGTACCGTCGGCCAGGGTTTCTGTCTTGCCATACAGGCCCTGCCAGCCGGGGCCGATACCCTTGCTGCCATCGACACTGTGACAGGCCAGACAACCGAGCGACCCGGCCAGGCGCTGACCCTGCGTCGCCAGGTCGTCACCGGTGTCCGACGCGTCGCTGGGAGAGGGTTCATTGTCTTGCTGCGCTGCACCCAGCGATTTGATCAGGGCGACGAGAGCACCCAGTTCTTCGTCATTGAGAGTATAGGCCACCATGACCGGCGGGTAGCCCTGTACCAGTCGGGCCTTTGGATCGAGAATCGACTCTTTCAGATAGGCCTCATCGACCTGCACGCTGGTGCCATCGACAAGCTGTTCAGTGCGGCCGTACAAACCCTTCCATCCCGGGCCGAGACTGGAACTGCCATCCTGGCTATGGCAGGCACCGCAGCCGTATTTTTCGACCAACTGACGACCTTTTTCCAGCACGCTGTCCCGACTGGGTTTGGCGGCATTCGTTAATGTCTGAGCAAAAGTCGGCTGGCTGTTCAGCCATTGATCAAAGGCGCCCAGCTCTTCCACGATCATCTGGCCGCGCATGTTGTAATGACCTACACCACAAAATTCAGCGCAAAGGATTTCGTATTTCCCGACTTTAGTTGGCGTAAACCAAAAGTACGACACCATCCCCGGCACCATGTCCATCTTGCTGCGAATTTGCGGTACATAGAAATTGTGTAACACATCTTTAGAGCGCAGTAATACTTTGACTGGCTTATCGAGCGGCAGGCGAACTTCATTGTTTCTTACAAGCACATCGTCTTGCCCAACAGGATCCTTGGGGTCAAGGCCGAAAGGATTGGTTGAATCAACAAACTTGATATCCGATTTTCCCAGTTTCCCGTCCTGGCCGGGAAAACGAAAGGCCCACTGCCACTGTTGGGCGACCACTTCAAGTTCATAGGCATTTTTCGGCACCCGGATGAAGTCACTGTAAACAACCAGCCCCGGCGCCAACATCGCGGCAATACCGACCGAGGTCACGATAATCAACCATGTTTCCAGCTTCTTGTTTTCTGGCTGGTAGGCCGCCCTGGAACCCTCCTTGTGACGATATCGCATCACGGCAACCGCCATGAATACCGTGATGGCGATGAAAAATATTCCGCTAATGATCAGGGTGATGAACAGGGTGGTGTCTATTGACCCCCAGTTGGACGCTGCCGGGGTCGCGTGCCAAGGCGCAAGTATATGAAACAGCACTGATGCAATAACGATTAGAATCAAGATAATTGCTATTGCCATTTCTCTTCATCCTATTCCTGTTGTTCACTGGTGATGCAAACGCATCGCCACTGACGTCCAAGCAGGGCAGACAAGTACCATCCATTGCGACGGTAAAATCAGCAAGAAGTATAGTGCATGGACGGAACCAGCGCTTTTTCCGGGAAAACGGATGATCAATATTCCAATTGGAACATTAAGTTAATTGTTTAAAGCGATTCGCTACATATATCGATAGATATTCAGCCTCGCCTCATGAGACTACATGACATTTGCCGACACGGTTACAGCAGCGCGGTCCGATCGCCGGCTATACTCAATTCCGATGACGGATGGCAGAACCGGCCAAAAACGGCTGTCATTGAGAAGAGAACAGAGATACAGAGTCCAACAGTCCACAACGGAGGTTTCGTCATGAGTGCCCTGACGATCGAGGGGTGGTGCAAACCCAGCAGAGACAAAAAATCCACCCCCGTGGGTGAAATCCATTTTTACGTCGATGTCCCTCTCCGTCAGCGCCTGGAGCAAGCTGAAGAACACCTGCAAAAGTCGCACGATCGTGAAGTCATGGTCGATGTCGACATGGCTACATTGGATCTGAAAATACCCGAAGGATATGGCCCCTTGTCCGACTGTCAAATGCGCGTCTACTTGCACCATGAGCGCGGTCAGTACCATTTGGTCGGGCATAGAGCGAGCGATGGAAGCTTGATTTATACCAACGCGGTTTTGATTGATCAGCAGCTTTAGAAGCCACTACGTGATACTAAAAATCGCAGCCTACAACTGCGATTTTTTTTATCTGAGTAAAGGACATGCCCCATGGACCGATTTCAGGAAATGCAGGTCTTCGCTGCCGTTGCGCAGGAACAGGGG
Organism: Pseudomonas sp. GM21; assembly: GCF_000282215.1. Taxonomy (GTDB): domain Bacteria; phylum Pseudomonadota; class Gammaproteobacteria; order Pseudomonadales; family Pseudomonadaceae; genus Aquipseudomonas. The sequence goes on along the minus strand of NZ_AKJS01000144.1, from coordinate 19,916 downwards.
TTCTCGGCGGCAGCGAGGCGTTTGGGCCTGTCGGCGGCCAGTGTCACCCGTGCGGTGGCAGCGCTGGAGGAGCGCATTGGCACGCTATTGCTGACGCGCACCACCCGCAGCGTGCATTTGAGTGAGGCGGGGCAGCGATATCTGGAAGATTGTCGGAGGATTCTTGCCGAAGTGCAGGAAGCGGAGGATTCGGCGGCGGGCAGTCATGCCCAGCCTCGTGGGCAACTGACGATCACCGCGCCGGTTTTGTTCGGTGAGATGTTTGTCACGCCGTTGATGGTCGGTTATCTCACGCAATTCCCTGAAGTCAGCATCAATGCCTTATTGATCGACCGTGTTGTAAGCATGGTCGAAGAGGGCATTGATGTGGCGGTGCGTATCGCTGAGCTGCCTGACAGCAATCAACATGCGATTCACGTGGGCGAGGTGCGGTGGGTGATCTGCGCTTCCCCGGCGTTTTTGGCGGCCCGTGGCAGGCCACGGCACCCCAATGAGCTCAGCGGTGCGCCGGTCGTTGCAACATCGGCCATTGGGCAGCACAGAACCTGGTCATTCCTTGACGCGCATGAGCTGCTGAATGTTCGCCCGGAACCGCGTCTGGTGGTCACCGCCAATCAGGGGGCCATCACGGCGGCATGCCTGGGTTTGGGATTCACCCGGGTCCTGTCTTATCAAGTGGCCAGTAAGGTGGCCGCCGGTGAGCTGGAGATCGTGCTGGCCGACTTCGAGTTGCCTCCGTTGCCCATTCATGTGATCTACCAGGGGGGCCGCAAGGCGCCCACGCGAGTCCGCAGTTTTGTCGACTTCACAGTGAAGGCATTAAGAGAGCATCCAGCCCTGCGCGGTTGATGGGTTATTTCGCTGGGTGAAATAATGGATTGCGTTTGCTGGGTATTCTGATGTTTTGGATGCGGGTGGAAGATAGCGTCCCTCGGTGCTGATCTTTCCTGAATGGCGCCACACCCAGCGGAGTCGACCATGCAAGCGATCAAACTCTACAACTTCCCTCGTTCCGGCCATGCTCACCGTGTGGAACTGATGTTGTCGTTGCTGCAACTGCCGACCGAGCTGATCCTGGTCGATTTGGCCAAGGGCGAGCACAAGCAACCGGGCTTTCTGGCGCTCAATGCGTTTGGTCAGGTTCCGGTGCTTGATGATCAAGGCGTGGTGTTGGCCGACTCCAACGCGATCCTGGTTTATCTGGCGCAGAAATATGGAAACGGTCGCTGGCTACCAACCGATCCGGTTGCAGCTGCAAAGGTTCAGCGGTGGTTGTCCGTTGCCGCCGGACCGATTGCCTTCGGCCCGGCCAGGGCGCGGCTGATCACGGTGTTTGGCGCGCCTTATAACGCGCAAGAGGTCATCGCTTATTCCCATACCGTGCTCAAAGTGATCGATCAGGAATTGGCCACAACGCCGTACCTGGCGGGCGCCGAGCCCACCATCGCCGATGTGGCCGCCTACAGCTACATCGCCCATGCGCCGGAAGGCAATGTCTCGTTGGACGACTACGCCAACATCCGCACCTGGCTGGCGCGTATTGAAGCCTTGCCTGGTTTCGTCGGCATGCCGCGCACCGTGGCCGGTTTGCAAAAAACAGCCTGATACTTTGGCCCGACCTGCTCGGGCTGTTCACTGTGCGCGATGGGCGCAGGGGAGAACCGTTATGGATCATTCACCTTGGCACGCCGGCGAGAAACAGCTGCAAGCCCATGTCGGCGTTGCCGAACGAATGGAGACGTTTGGTCGTAAGGTGATTCGCAATCAGATGCCGGATCAGCACCGTGCGTTCTATCAGCAACTGCCGTTCATGCTGTACGGCGCGGTAGATGCCGATGGCAACCCTTGGGCCAGCATTCTTGAAGGGCCTCCAGGCTTTGCTCATTCTCCCGACCCTTCGCGGCTGCAGTTCGACTGTTTGCCGAGTGCCGACGACCCCGCTCAACTGCGAAACGGGGACGCCATCGGACTACTCGGTATCGAGTTGCACACCCGGCGTCGCAACCGCCTCAATGGTCGAGTCGGCAGCATGACGGCCGGCGGATTCGGTATGACGGTGGAGCAATCCTTCGGCAATTGTCCGCAATACATTCAATTGCGCCAGTTTCACTCGGTACCGTTGGCGGACCCTGCGAACCGCGTCGCACAGCACTTGAATGAACTGGATGACGCGGCCAGGGCCATGATCATCGAGGCGGACACGTTCTTTGTCGCTAGCTACGTGGACGTCGAGGGCCAGCGTTCAGTGGATGTTTCTCATCGGGGTGGGCAGGCTGGTTTCGTACAGGTAGAGGGCAATCGCCTGACCATTCCGGACTTCGCCGGCAACCTGCATTTCAACACCCTGGGCAATCTGCTGATCAATCCTCGCGCTGGTTTGTTGTTTATCGATTTCAATTCAGGTGACCTGCTGCACCTCAGCGGTCGCACCGAGATCATCCTCGACGGCCCGCAAATCGACGCCTTTCAAGGCGCCGAGCGGCTGTGGACCTTCGAGGTCGAACGCGTGGTGCGTCGCCCTGCGGCGCTTTCCTTGCGCTGGCGCTTTGACGGCGTATCACCTACCAGTTTGCTAACCGGCACTTGGGCGCAGGCCAATGCACGTCTACAAGCCAAGGCCTTGGGCGATCACTGGCGGTCGCTGCGGGTGACGCGCATCGAACAGGAAAGCCTACACATCCGTTCGATTTATCTGGAGCCCACCGATGGTGCCGGGTTGCCGGTATTTCAGGCTGGGCAGCATTTGCCCCTGCGATTCAACATTGCCGGTGACGTGCATATCCGCACGTACAGCCTGTCGAGCGCGCCTTCTGATGATTTTTTCCGTATCAGCGTGAAGCGTGACGGGTTGGTGTCATCACACCTGCATGAGCGGATTCATGTCGGTGATGTGCTGGAGGCTCGCGCGCCTCAAGGGCATTTCACCGTGGCACCCCACGAGCGGCGTCCGCTGGTTTTGCTAGCCGCTGGAGTGGGGATTACGCCGCTGCTGTCGATGGTGCGTGAGGTGGTTTATCAAGGCTTGCGTACGCGGAGCATCCGCCCGACCTGGTTCTTCCAGAGTTCGCGAACCTTGGCCGATCAACCGTTTCGCCCGGAACTGAACCGCTTGCTCGACGGGCTCGGCGACGCGGTGCGCGTTCTGCGTTTGCTCAGTCAGCCGGAGCCCGATGCAGTCGAAGGGGATGATTTCGACATGACCGGGCGGATCGACGCTGACTTGCTCAAGACCACGCTTGAGGTGGAAGACTACGATCAGCTGGATTTCGTACTCTGCGGCCCAGGCAGTTTTACCCAGGCGATGTACGACAGCCTGCGCGATATGGACATCCGTGATTCGAGGATCCACGCCGAAACCTTTGGCCCGTCGACGTTGCGCCGGATACCCGACCCGGATGCCGTGGTCATCGAGCAACCACCGGCAGCCACGACGTCGGTGCCGGTGGTGTTCGAGCGCTCGGCCAAAGAGGCGCGCTGGAAGCCCGACAGCGGCAGTTTGCTGGAATTGGCCGAAAGCCGTGGTTTGCGCCCGGAATTCAGTTGCCGCGGTGGGTCTTGCGGGACGTGCAAGACCCGCCTGATCGGTGGGACGGTAACTTATCCACAAGTGCCGGCAGAAGTGCCAGGCGCTGGCGAGGTGCTGATTTGTTGTGCGGTACCGGCGCAAGGGTCGCAGGCGTTGGTGCTGGACCTGTAACCCCGGGGCAAGCCCGCTCCCACAAAAAATGCAGTCAGGCGTAGGACAGGGATTTTTCTTCCAGCAGTTCTTCGTACAACTCCGTCCACTTGCGGCCCATTTCGTCCGCTGTGAATAACTGCCGATAACGCGCCTCGGCCTTTACTCCCATGTCCGCCGCACGCGTCGGGTTTTCCCATAGCGTGCGCATTGCTTCACGGAAGGCCAGTGGATTACTTGGAGGGACTACCAGCCCGGTCTGGTTGTGAATGTTGATGTAGCTGGTGCCGGTCCCGATTTCGCTGGAGATCATCGGCTTGCCATACATCGCGCCTTCCAGCAGCGAAATACCGAACGCTTCGGAGCGCAGGTGCGACGGGAACACGATGGCGTAACTCAGCTGCAACAGCGCCACTTTATCTTCGTCCCCCAGGCGTCCGAGGAAGTGAATATTGCGTAAACCCAAGGCTGCCGCCTGGGCGTGAAGTTCCTTTTCCAGTGGGCCGGCACCGACAATCACGGTGGGGTAATCCAGATCCTTCAAGGCATCGAGCAGGATGTGCAGACCTTTGTAGTAACGCATCACCCCTACAAACAGAAAAAACTTATCCCCAAGCTTCTGCCGCCAGCGGGCCATGCGTTCGCTGCCGGGCTGTGGATAACCTGCCTTGTTCAAGCCATAAGGAATTACGCGGGTCTTGTCTTGAAACTGCTGCAGTACATCGCTGGTGTGCAGGTAGTTGGGCGATGCGGCGACGATCCGGTCGGCGCTGGCCAGGAAGCGGTTCATCAGCGGACGGTAGAGTTTGAGCAGGTGTTTCTGGCGAATGATGTCGGAGTGGTAGGTCACCACGCTCGGTTTATTCACACCGCTGGCGAAATGCACCAAGTCCATGAACGGCCATGGGAAGTGGTAATTGACCACGTCGGCTTCGGCCGCCAACTCGCGAAACTGTTTGAAGACGCTCCAGGAAAACCCCGTGGAGGCGAACTGAATGTCGAGTCTGGCCCGATGAACTTCGTGATGGCCAAGTTGAACCACTGGTGGGGTCGGGTCGGCACTGAGTGTCAGCACCTGGCCTTCAACACCGTGTTGGGCGCCGCTTTCGCACAACTGGAAAATCACTTGTTCGATCCCGCCGACGGAATCAGGCAGGTACGTCTTGAAAAAATGAAGAACTCGCATTCAACCTCCCATAGCCTGGCGGTAGGCGCGGGCCGTAACCTGCGCGCAACGCTCCCAGGTAAAAAGCCTTGCTTGATGTAGTCCGGCTTCTCGGCATACCTGCCAATGCGCTTGATCGTCGATCAGACGGCTCATTGCATCGCGCAAGCCGTCGGGTTCGTCCTGTTCAACATAGTTGCCCGCAGCGCCTGCGACTTCGGGCATGGCCGAACGCCGAGTCAGAATGACCGGCGTGCCGCTGGCCATGGCTTCCAGCACCGGCAGGCCAAAGCCTTCGTAGAGCGACGGAAAAATCAACGCACGAGCGCCGGCCAACAGCTGTGCCACGTGTTCGTCAGGCAGATAGCCCAGTAAACAGACATGACCGCTGGCCAGGGCCTGATGAAGTTCTTCGCTGAACTGCTCGCGCTGCCAGCCAGCCATGCCGACGATCAACAGAGGAAAACGCTGACGGACCGATTCAGGCAGTCGGGCGTGCGCGCGCAGGGCCAGGGTCAGGTTCTTGCGCGGCTCCAGGGTGCCGACGCAGAGGAAGTATTCCCGCGGCTCGACGCCATGGGCCTTGAGTACCGCGTCGATGGCCTCAGGAGACCTTGGGTGGAAACGCGCGGCTACGCCCAGTGGCGCGACGACGAACCGTTGCGCCGGGAGCCCGAAATGCGCCTGAGCTTCGTCAGCAATGTACTGCGAGTCGGTGAGAATCAGGCTCGCCTGTCGTACACCGTCGGCCAGCCGCCGTTCGATTTCTCGCAAGCGCGCGGGCGGTTGCGTTTCGGGGTATTGCAGGTGAGTCAGGTCATGCAGGGTGATCACCGTCGGACCGTCGAACGACAGCGGCCACAAGCTCGGTTCGTGGTAGAGGTCGATGGCGCGTGCGCGACCTTGATCGAAGCGTTTCTGCTCCAGCCAGCGCCGGGCCTGATAGGCTCCCGGAATTTGTCGCAGCAGCGGCGTCAGTCGGGAATAACCGGGCATGGCCGCTTCAGGCAGCACGGAGCTCCAACCCCAGCCATGAAACAGTGCCAGTTCAACGTCGGGCTCACTCGCAAGGGCGTTCGCCAGTTCGGCGACGTAGTGGCCGATGCCGGTGCGCGGTGCCTGGAGGATTCGGGCGTTAAGGGCAATTCGCATATTGCCTCTCTGTTCTGACCGGCGCTTCTACGAGATTGCGCAGGGTTCGTTCGGCCAATTGCGCACTGGCTTCACGCCAACCGATCCAGCGCCAGTCTGCTACTTCGCGGGTGGCCGGGAACTGACCACTACGCTCAAAACGCACGACCAGGTCGGCCAGGCTTTGTGGCTTGGCCAAATCGAAATACGCCATGAACTCGCCGCCGATTTCGCGAAAGACCGGAATATCGCTGCCCATGGCCGGCAGCCCACGCTGCATGGCTTCCACCAGCGGCAGGCCGAAGCCTTCGACAAAGGACGGAAACACCAGCGAGCTGGCGTGGCTGTAGGCATGTTCGAGGCTGGTGTCGCTCAGATCATTGAACATGAACAGACGATGATTCAGTTGCGGGTGATTGCGCACCCGGGCGAGCAGTGTGTCGCACTTCCAGCCGATTCGCCCGGCAATGCACAACCGGGCGCTGGAGCCGGCCGCCCAGGCAAGTTCAAAGGCGTCCAACAAGTAGTCGTGGTTCTTGCGCGGCTCAATGGTACTGACCATCAAAAACACCGGTTGAGGCGCCTTGAACAACCGAGCAAGGCGCGGTTCCACGGCAGCGGTGGCTTCGCTCAGATCCAGTTCGGAACCGAGGTGGAAATAATCGAACCACAACTCACTGGCCTTGGCAGAACCCAGGCGACGCTGCAATTCCACACGGACCTGATCGCACACCGTGGCGGAAATCGCCACATAGCCATCGGCGGTTTTCGTGATCCAGTCGAACCACTCGTTGAAAACCTGCACCAGCCGGGTGTCGTAGAACTGTGGGTGAGTCAGGGGAATGAGGTCGTAGATGACAGCAACGATGCCCACGCCTTCACGTTTGAGCCGTTCGGCAAACGGGAAAAAATCGGTATGCCAGGACGAGTCCAGCAGCACCAATTGATCCCCCGGTTGGTGCTGCAACGGCGAACAACGCTTGGGCAGTTGATACTGATTGACCTGGTCGATCAGACGCAGCGGCGCACTGAAGCAAGCCAGTGCTGTCAGGCGGTAAGCCACGTACAGGGCGCGCCTTGCCAATTTTGACGTGCAACGTTTGTCGAGACGCTGGTGCAGTTGCCAGAAACGATGGGCCAGTCGGCCCAGTCGCCCGCCCAAGGTCATCAGGTGATCGAAAAACGGAATGTTCAGCGCGCCGAGCTTCAGTACTCGATAGAGTTTGCCGTTGAGCATCACGACCGGGATGCACTCAACCCCGTCCATACTTTCCGGCAGTTGATTGATGACGTTGCGCACCACTCGCTGAATGCCCGAATTGACCTTGGGGTGTTGAAACACGTGGGTGCATTCCACCAGAAGACGCGTCATGGCGTGCGCTCCGAGGTGATCGACGTGTTCGCGCGAGTGATGCTGGTTTTCGCCCCCAGCCACGAGCAACCGACAAAGTCTTCGTGCCGGTTATTAAGCACATGGAACACCAACCCGTAATCGCGCCATTCGAAATTTCGGTCCAGATGCGAATCCAGCCGAGACAGGCTCAGCGCCACGGAATAGTTGCCCTTGCCCAGACCCATGACAAAAGCAAAGCGGTAAGTCACGCGCTCACCGGCCTGCAAGTCGGTCAGCGCCTTGTCTTGACGATGGGTATTGATGCCGTACATGGCTTGGCCCAGTCGGTCCTTGATCATGAAACCCAGCACGAGCCGTTCGATGTCCTGGCGGACTTCAACCTTCACCTCCAGCACCACCGGCTGACCGACTTCGGCGGCGTCGATGGGCCGGTCGTTTTCGTCCAGCAGGCGCACGCTGAGAATCCCGGCTTCACCGGTGCCGGAAATGGTGCTGACTTGCCCCCCAGAGAGCGCTTCTTGTCGCACTGTCTGGCCTTCACGCTCGGCGAGCAGGGCGTTGTAGTAATCCATGACGGCTTCAGGTGTACCGTGCATGACCATGCGACCCTTTTCAAGGAGGATCGCCGAGTCGCAGATCGACTGAATTGCCGAGCGGTCGTGGGACACGATCAGCAGGGTGGTACCGGCTTTGCGAAAGCTGCGGATGCGGTCGAAGCTTTTGTGTTGAAAGTAAGCGTCGCCCACTGAGAGCGCTTCGTCGACGATCAGGATATCCGGGCGGCGGGCGGTGGCCACGCTGAATGCCAGGCGCATCTGCATGCCGCTGGAATAGGTGCGCACAGGGTGATCGATGGCGTCGCCAATTTCCGCGAAGCGTTCGATCTCGGGCATCAATGCTTCAATTTCTTCGACGTGCATGCCCAACAGTTGCCCGGCCATGATCGCGTTCTGCCGGCCGGTGAAGTCTGCGTGAAAGCCCATGCCCAGTTCCAGCAGGGCGGCGACGCGGCCTTCGAGCTGGACGTGGCCGCAGGTGGGTTGGGTGGTGCCGGTGATCATTTTCAGCAGGGTGCTTTTGCCGGCCCCATTGACCCCGACGATGCCCACCGCTTCACCGGGGGCGATTTCGAATGCCACGTCTTGCAGTACCCAGTGCGGGTGATGACGAATCGGCGAAAACGGGATCAGCCACTCGGCCAGTCGGCTCCAGCGGTTTGGGTATTGTTTGTAGGCCTTGCCCAGGCCAGTAACACGAATATGCCCCATCAGAGTTCATCCACCATTTCGCCAACCCGCTGGCGAAACAGCCGCAGCCCGATCAAACAGAACACCAGGCCGGTGATGAAAGTTGGCAGCAGAGAACTCCACACCGGCCATTGCCCGTAAAGAAACATGTTTTGATAACTGACGATCAGGTTGGTCAGGGGGTTGAGTTGCAGCAGGCGCTGAACCCAGTCCGGCAGGATGCTCATCGGGTACACAATGGGCGTTAGCCAGAACCAGAATTGCAGGCAGATGCCGAAGAGTTGTCCGACATCGCGGAAAAACACATTCAGCACGCCGAGCACCATCCCCAGCCCTGCGCAGAACATCATTTGCAATGCCATCAGCGGTATCAGCGCCAGCATCGCCGTGCCCGGCCAACGTCCGGTGATCAGCAGAAAGCCCATGAACAGGCCCATGATGATTGCGAAGTTGATGCCAGCGTTAAACAGCACAATGATCGGCAGGCAGATCCGCGGGAAGCTGATCTTCTTCAGCAGATTGGCGTTTTCCAGGAACATGTTCTGGCTGCGCAGGGTAATTTCGGCGAACAGCCCCCAGGCGAGCAGGCCGGCACAGAGGTAAACGCTGTAGGCCATGCTGTCATCCACACCTGGCAAGCGTGCGCGCATGATGTGGGAAAAAATCACCGTGTAGACGATGATCATCGACAGGGGATTGAGCACCGGCCATAACGCGCCGAACAACGAATTGCGATAACGCGACTGAAACTCTCGCTTCACACTACCTAGGATAAAACCCCGATAGCCCCATAGCGAACGGTACAGAGAAAGCAGCATTCAAATCGTCCTGCCGTATTGGTCTTCGAAACGAACGATATCGTCCTCTCCCATGTATTCGCCGCTTTGCACTTCGATAATCACCAGGTCGATCACGCCCGGGTTTTCCAGGCGATGTTTGTGACCGGCGGCAATGAACGTCGATTCGTTCTTGGCCACCAGCTGGGTGCCGGTACCGTTGTTGGTCACCTTGGCCATGCCTTCGACAACCACCCAATGCTCGTTGCGATGGTGGTGCATTTGCAGCGACAACTTGCCCCCGGGTTTGACCACGATACGTTTTATTTTGAAGCGCGGGCCTTCTTCGAGCACGGTGTAGGTGCCCCAAGGTCGGCTGACTGTGCGGTGCAGGCGATAGGCTTCGTGCTCTTTGTCCTTGAGCTGCTTGGCCACCCGGCGGACATCCTGGGCGCGATCAGCATGGGCCACCAAAAGCGCGTCGGCGGTATCGATGATGATCAGGTTATCCACACCCACAGCCGCCACCAGACGGTCTTCGCTCTGGACAAAATTGTTGTGACTGTCGATGAACACCGCTTCGCCACTGGCGCGGTTGTTTTGAGCATCTGCCGGCACCAGCGCGGCCACCGCGCCCCACGAGCCGATGTCGCTCCAGTCGAAAGTGGCGGGCACCACAACCACCTTGTCGGAACGTTCCAGCAGGGCGTAGTCGATGGAAATGTCAGTGATTTCGGCGAATAACGTCGGGGACAACTCCTGTTGCAGGCACTCGACGGTTTCCACCGGGTTACTGGCCGCCATGCAGGCTTTCGCCTGCTCGAGTAACTCTGGGGCGTGTATTTCCAACTCGGCCAGCACGGCAGCGATCGAGAAGCAGAACATCCCGGAATTCCACAGGAAGTTGCCACTTTCCAGGTATTGCGTCGCGGTTTGCAGGTCGGGTTTCTCGACGAAGCGCCGCACCTTGGCCGCTCCTTTATGGTCCAGCGCCGCGCCGGTTTCGATGTAGCCGAATCCGGTTTCCGGAGCGGTCGGCACCACGCCGAACGTCACTAGAAATCCATCTTTGGCCAGATTGACGGCGTGTTCCACAGCGGTCTTCAAGGCGTCTACGTTGACAATCAAATGGTCGGCCGGCATCACCACCATGATCGCTTCGTCGCCGTGCAGGGCTTTGAGCGACAGCGCAGCCGCCGCAATGGCCGGGGCCGTGTTGCGACCGGTCGGCTCAAGCAGAAAGTGCCCGCGATGGCGACCGAGGTGTGCTTCCTGATAGTGATCCTTGCTCTGGAAGAAGTAGTCGCGGTTGGTCACCGTGACGATATCACCCCAGCCATCGAGCAAACCGGCGGCACGGCGGTAGGTTTTGCCCAGCAGCGACTGACCATCGGGTAAGGTCATGAAGGGTTTGGGATGGCCTTCGCGGGACACCGGCCACAAACGAGTACCGGCACCGCCGGAGAGAATCACGGGAATCAGCATGGCCTACTCCTTGGCGACGCGTTTCATGTCCGCATCCATCATCATGCGGATCAAGGTATCCAGATCGGTCTTTGGCTTCCAGCCCAGTACGCGCTGGGCTTTTGCCGGGTTGCCCAGCAATACTTCCACTTCGGCCGGGCGGAAAAACGCCGGGTCGATTTTTACAAAATCGCGATAGTTCAGGTCGACGTGGTCGAAGGCGATCCGGCACATTTCGCGCACGGTGGTGGTTACGCCGGTGGCGACCACGAAGTCATCGGGCTTGTCTTGTTGCAGCATCAGCCACATGGCTTCGACGTAATCGCCGGCAAATCCCCAGTCGCGTTTCGCGTCGATGTTGCCCAGAAGAAGTTCCTGCTGTTTGCCCTGCTTGATGCGGGCGGCAGCGTCGGTCACTTTACGGGTCACGAACTCGATGCCGCGCAGCGGCGATTCGTGGTTGAACAGGATCCCGCTGCTGGCGTGCAGGTTGAAGCTTTCACGGTAGTTCACGGTGATCCAGTGGCCATACAACTTGGCTACGCCGTACGGGCTGCGCGGGTAGAACGGCGTGTTTTCATCCTGCTGCTCGGCCTGGATCAGGCCAAACATTTCGCTGGTGGACGCTTGATAAAAACGCGTATGCGGACTGAATTGGCGAATGGCTTCGAGCAGATGAGTCACGCCCAGGCCGTCGACGATGCCGGTGGTAACTGGCTGGTCCCAGGAGGCGGCGACAAAGCTTTGCGCGGCCAGGTTATAAACCTCGTCCGGGGCCGATTTGATAACCGCACGCTGCACCGAGCAGGCATCGGCCATGTCGCCGTCCAGGTAAACGATGTCGTGCTCGACGCCCATCTCGCGCAGGCGCCAGCGCGAATCGCTGCTGCGCCGTGCCACCAGCCCGTGGACTTTATAACCCTTGTCGAGCAGTAATTTGGCCAGATAAGCGCCATCCTGGCCGGTGATCCCTGTGATCAGTGCACTTTTTGTCATTCGTGTCGTACTCGTGTCTCCCAGTCGGACAAGACCGCCCGCAGGGATTGTTTTATTGTGATTTCAGGCGCCCATCCTGTGGCCTGGACCAGTTTGGCAGAGCTACCACAAACGCGACGCTGATCTGCGCGGCGAAGGCGTGTCGGGTCTTGAATCAATTGCATGGCGACCTGGGCGAGGTCCCCCAGTTGTTCGATCAAACTGCGAATGCTCTGCTCGTGCCCCGAGCAGATGTTGTAGACCTGTCCCGGTACGCCCTTTTCCAGCAGTGCCAGGTAGGCCGAAATGACGTCGTTTACATCCAGGAAGTCGCGTGTGACGTCGATGTCCCCGACTTCCAGTTGCGGTGCTTGCAAGCCTTGTTTGATTCGGCTGATCTGCCGCGCAGCGCTGGCGATGACGAAGCTTTCACTCTGCCCGGTGCCAATGTGGTTGAACGGGCGGGCGACCATGACCGGCCAGCCTTCACTCAGCCCCCATTGCAGACTCAGGAATTCCGCCGACAATTTGCTCACGGCATAAGGATTGCGCGGGCAGGGTGGCTGCTGTTCGGTAATGGGCAGATCGGTTTCGGTGACCTGGCCGTACACGTCACCAGAGCTGACGTACAGAAATGTACCGGTGAAGCCACGGGCCTTCAGCGCTTGAAGCAGGTTCAAGGTGCCGAGCAGGTTAATGCCGAGCGTGCGCGCCGGATCGCGGAAGGCTTCAGGAACGAAGGTCTGGCCAGCCAGGTGAATGACCGCGTCGGGCATCTCCGGCCACAGGCCTTCGAGGCTGTCTGGTTCAGTGAGATCGTATCGGTAAGTGGCAGGCAGAAGCGCCCATTCCGAGGCATCAGCCTTCAGGCGGGATTGGAAGTGTTGCCCGACGAATCCACTGAGACCCGTCACGAACAGACGCTTTTTCAAACAGCAGCCCCTTGGTCATTCATTTCGTCCATTCCCCACAGGTTTTAAGGAGAGGTCTGACAGACCGGTTGGATTACCGGGTCGAAAGACTGGCGAAATATGTTTGTTGTAGTTGTTTGGTAGCCAATCTGTGCCATTTGTTCGGCAATTTCAACAGGTCCATCCGTGACCAGTCAGTTCTCATCAGAGTCACTCGATTTATTCTCGCCCGGCGGTTCACGATTCCTCAACGGATGTGTTTAGAATGCCCCTCGTCACGATAACCGGTGTTTGTTCGAGGTCTTCCGGGACTGCGCGAATCCGGCCATTAAAACAAGAACGTAGACGGGCAAGAAGACGATGGGCGAGGACTGGCGAACGCCGGCTCGATCCATGGCTTTACCGTCATAGAGTGGGGCTGCCGGGATGGCGGTTTCCTCGTGGGATGCCATGAATTTCATTCTTTACTCGGACGTCAACGACAGCTCCATCAGCCAGAGCCTGGGTCGTCCCGAATACAGTTATTTCTTCGTGCTCAAAGCGTATCGCCCGGTACTCGAAAGCCTTGGACACGTGCACGTGGTGTCCTCCACCGCCGAAGTCGATCCCCTCTACAGACAACTGTCCGCCGCTGGCGAGGACTGTTTGTTCCTGTCGTTTACACCGCCGCAGAAAACCCCGAACGACCTTGAATGCCCGACGATCTGCGTGGTGGCCTGGGAGTTCGACTCGATTCCCGATGAGCAGTGGGACAACGACCCGCGCCAGGACTGGACGCAAATGCTGGCGCGTCAGGGCCGGGTGATCACGCTCTCCACTCATACTGCCCGGGCGATTCGTCGGACCATGGGCGAGGACTTCCCGGTGCTGGTGTTGCCCACGCCGTTGTGGGAAAACTTCGCGGCCATTCGTGAGCAGCACAGCAGTGCGCCGGTCAATGCCGGTGTGACCCTGACGGTCAAAGGCTGCATTTTCGATTCCCGTCACTTGAGCCTGAGCCCCGATAACCTGCTGCCAAAACCACCGACACCGGAACAAGAGGCCGAACTCGATGCATTGCGTCCGCCTCCGCTCACCCTGAAACGACGTTACGTCATCGCCCGTCACTACCTGCGTCTGTGGGCGCTGGATCTGGGGCGCAAGGAAGTGGAGCCGGTGCCGCGGGTGAGGTTTCTGCGCAACTGGTACTGGGAAGGGATTCGGGATCTGCTCTCGGACAATGTGCACGACTGGCTCGGCCAGCGTCTGCCCGACATCGCCGCCCCGCAAGCCGTACCCGTGGTGCCTGAACCACCTCCGCGGGATCTGCCGGACACCTCATCGCTGGTTGAGACCGTCGTCGATGGAGTGGTTTACGTTGCCGTGCTCAACCCCACGGATGGCCGCAAGAACTGGCTTCAGATTCTCACTGCGTTCTGCTGGGCATTCCGTGACAACCCCGACGCCACGCTGGTGCTGAAGATTACTCAGCGCGATCTGGCGTCTTGCTACGGCCATTTGATGACTCCACTGGCGCAACTGGCACCGTTCGCTTGTCGGGTGGTGATGGTCCACGGTTATCTGGATGATCAGCAATATGCAAAGCTTTATAACGCCGCCAGTTTCTACGTCAACGCTTCGCACTGCGAAGGTCTGTGCTTGCCGCTGATGGAGTTCATGGCCTGCGGCAAACCGGTGATCGCTCCCGATCACACGGCGATGCAAGACTACATCGACGACTCGGTGGCGTTCGTGGTCAAGTCCAGCGAAGAGCCGACCACATGGCCTCAAGACACTCGCATTCTCTTCCGCACGCGGCGCCATCGACCGGACTGGGGCTCGCTGAAGAGCGCCTATGAAAACAGCTACCGGATGGCCAAGACGCAGCCGCAGGAATACCGGCGCATGTCCGTTGCCGCTGTCGAACGCATGCACGAGTACTGCGCGTCCCCTGAGCTGCAGCAGCGTATAGCGGACTTTTTCGAACTTGCGCCACAAGCCGGCAATGCCGCCCCGGTGATGGATAACGCCTCATGCTGATCATCATCCATTCGGAAACCAACCAGCACACCATTGCCCAGAACCTTGGCCGTTCGGAATACAGCTATTACTTCGTGCTCAAGGAATATCGTCCGGTGCTTGAGCGGCTCGGGCGGGTGATCGAAGTGACTGATCCGGAACATGAAGTCGATACGCTATATGCGGACTGCCTGGCTCGTGGCGAGTCCTGCGTGTTCCTGTCGTTCTCGCCGCCGCACCGCACGCCAGTGCACCTGGTTTGCCCGACCTTGCCGGTGTTCGCCTGGGAATTCAGCACCATCCCCAATGAGCCTTTTGCCGGTGAACCACGTAACGACTGGCGCGCGGTGCTGAGCGCCTGCGGGGCAGCGATCACCCATTCCAGCTACACGGTCAACTCGGTACGCGAGGCGATGAGCGCCGATTACCCGGTCGTCGCGGTGCCAGCGCCAGTGTGGGATCGTTTTGCGGCTCGCGGTGCACAGTTGCGGGGTCAGGCACTGACGGACTCAGTGCGATTGAAGATCAAAGGCCTGGTGGCCGATAGTCGTCAGCTCGATCTGAATGCCTTCGCATCTGCGGATTTGCACGGCAATACCGGTTTCGATTTCCAGGCGCCAGTCATCGAGCAGGATTTATTGCTCGAGGGTGTGGTTTACACCTCGGTCTTCAATCCCAGCGACGGACGCAAAAACTGGGAAGACATGATCAGTGCCTTTTGCGCGACGTTCCGTGAGATTGAAGACGCGACACTGGTGCTGAAACTCACCCACCACGATGCCGAAGAAGCGCTCAGCGACATCCTTCATCACCTGTATAAAAACCAGACCTACCGCTGCCGCATCGTGTTGATCTACGGCTACCTCGCGGACGCGGACTACGAGCGTCTGGTGCAGGCGACCCGCTACGTGGTCAACACCTCCTATGGCGAAGGCCAGTGCCTGCCGCTGATGGAGTTCATGTCCTGTGGCAAACCGGCGGTAGCGCCGCTGACCACGGCGATGATCGACTACCTGAAAGCCGACAATGCGTTCCTGATCGAGTCCACGGATGAGCTCACCGCCTGGCCGCACGATCCGCGCGGGGCGTACCGCACGCTGCGCTACGCCACAAACTGGGCGTCATTGTGCGCGGCCTATCGGACCAGTTACGAGGTGACGACAAACGATCCGCTGCGTTATGCGCAAATGTCGGTACAGGCGGTCAACAGCCTGCAAGCGTTTTGCAGTCAGGCGGTGGCTGAACAGCGGTTGCGGGATTTCCTCGAGCAGCTGTTCGAGCGCCACGCTGTGGCAGCCATGGAGGCCTCGGGGGCATGATCCGCAGATTACTGAGACGCCTGCTACCCGCCGCGCAATCGGCGCCGATTCCTGTACCGATTTCTGTGCCTGAACCATTGCCGCCAAATGTTTCGCCCCGAGATGTCGGCCTGCACGATGCTGTACTTGATGGCTGGTTTCTCAACGACAGCGGGGAACTGCTCAAGGGCTTTGCCATCACCGCGGACGATACCTTGCTCGATGTCGGGTGTGGCGAAGGCGCAGCGACACTGTTTGCCGTGCGCCAGGGCGCGTCGGTGATTTTCACCGACAGCGAACACGACAAGGTGCGCGACCTCGGACGGCAGGTAGAAGCCCAATCGGCCAAGCCCAATCTTGGCCTGGTCAGCAATAGCCTGCCGTTACCGTTGGCCGACGGATGCGCGAGCAAAGTGGTGTGTATGGAGGTGCTGGAACATATCGAGCACCCGGAACCGTTCATGGCCGAACTGGTGCGCATGGGCTGTCCCGGTGCGCTGTATCTGCTCAGCGTGCCGGCACCGGTCGGCGAACATTTGCAGAAAGGTATTGCCCCCGACAGTTATTACCAGTCCCCCAATCATGTGCAGATTTTCACCGCTCAGCGTTTTGCCGCGTTGGTGGAGGACGCAGGTCTTGTGATCGAGCATCGTCAGGCCACCGGATTTTTCTGGGTGATGGGTATGATCTTCTTCTGGGCCAGTGAGCGGGCCGCCGGGCGGGATTTGGGCGGCGCAGTGCGTGATCGCATTCATGCGCCGTATCCACCGCTGATGGAGAGCTGGGCCAGAACCTGGCAAGACCTGTTGGCGCAACCCGACGGGCTGGCGATCAAGCAGATGCTCGACCACTTCATGCCCAAGAGTCAGGTGATCATCGCGCGCAAACCGTTAGATAGTGAGGGTGCGCCATGAGCAGCAAACGAATCATGGATATCGAGGTGCTGCGTGCCATAGCGGTGCTCGGCGTACTGTTCCATCACTTGCAGGGCAGCCTCTTCACGGATCCCGTGCCGCTGCTTGAAAAAATCCACGCCTGGGCGCAGCCGTGGTGGGGTGTCGATCTGTTTTTCGTTATCTCGGGTTTTGTCATTGCCCGTAGCCTGATTCCTGCGCTGCAAGGCTGCAGCACGGGTAAGGAATACTGGGAGCAGACACGCAATTTCTGGCTGCGACGAGCTTTTCGCCTGTTGCCGTCGGCCTGGTTGTGGCTGGCGTTGATGCTGCTGGCGTGCGTCTTTCTTAACCGCTCCGGTGCGTTCGGCACGTTGTACGCCAACCTTCAGGCAACGTTGGCGGGGGTGTTGCAGTACGCCAATTTTCGTTTTGCCGACAGCTTCTTTCATTACGAGTATGGCAGCAGTTTCGTGTACTGGAGTCTGTCGCTTGAAGAGCAGTTTTATCTGCTGTTCCCGCTGCTGATTTTCGTCTGCCGCAAACATCTGGTGTGGGCGTTGCTGGCGCTGGTCGTGGTGCAGCTGTACACCGTGCGCACGCCGCTGTTGATGGTGGTTCGCACCGACGCTCTGGCCCTTGGGGTACTGTTGGCGATATGGAGTGTGCAGGCGAGTTACAGGCGTTGGCAGCCGACATTTTTGCGCCGGCCGTGGGCTGGCGTGTCGTCTCTGATCATTGTCGGATTGCTGTTGAGTTTTATGGCTACCGACCGTTTCACCTTCGCTAATTACCGCATCGGCTCGATCGCAATACTCAGCGCGGTGCTGGTCTGGATTGCCTCCTATAACCGTGATTACCTCTTGCCCGCCGGTGGATTGCAGCGGCTGATGGCGTGGATCGGCAGTCGTTCCTACGGCATTTACCTGATCCACATTCCCGCCTATCAGTTGGTGCGCGAAATCATCTTCCGGTTGCAGAGTGCCGGTCTGCCGAGCCCGGCCGGGCATCCGGTGGTCACGCTGCTGATCGCCTTCGGGCTGATTGTTCTGCTCAGCGAACTGAATTTCCGCTTCATCGAAATGCCCATGCGCAACCGTGGCGCCGCGCTGGTGCAACGCCTCGGTACATCCCAAACCGCTGTCCCATCCACTGGAGCCACCTCATGCTGAGCCTTTTGAAGAAACTCACGTCGGCGACGCCCGCACCGGCCCCGGTGCAAACCGTCGCCCCGGTGGCAGAAAAGGTCGATCCGTACATGCTCGGGTTGCACGACGCGATGCTCAGCGGGTGGTTCAATCAGGAGACCGGCGAGCTGTTCACAGGCTTCCCGGTGTCGGCTGATGACACCTTGATAGATGTGGGCTGCGGTGATGGTGGCAACGTGCAATTCTGCGGCCGGCGCGGAGCAAAGATTATCGTCGCCGACATCGACGCCGCCAAAGTTGAAGCCACCCGTCAGCGTTTGAGCGAAACCCCGGCCCGAGACGTCGAATGCTACGTCACCGATTGCAATCCGCTACCGATTGCCGCCGCCACGGCCACGCGCGTGGTGTCCACCGAAGTTATCGAGCATGTGGACGACCCGGCGCAGTTCCTTGCTGAACTGGTGCGTGTCGGCAAGCCGGGTGCTCTGTATTTGCTCAGCGTTCCACACCCCAGCTCCGAAGACCTGCAAAAGGACATCGCCGCGCCGGAGTATTTCCAGAAGCCCAACCATATACGCATCATCAGTGAAGAGCAGTTCAAGGCGATGGTCAGTGACGCTGGCCTGGAAGTGCTCAGCCACAGCCAGTACGGCTTTTACTGGTCGATGTGGATGATGCTGTTCTGGGAAGCCAAGGTCGATTTCAGCAATCCCGACCATCCGTTGCTCAATCACTGGGCCGACACATGGCAAGCCATATTGGCTTCACCTCGTGGCGCGCAGATCAAACAGGCACTGGATGCGGTCGTGGCGAAAAGTCAGGTGATCATTGCCCGCAAGCCTATGGTGTAGACGGCCATGTAGCAGCTGCCGAAGGCTGCGTCCGGCTGCGAAGCAGTCGTAAATCCTGAATACACGGTTTACCTGAAAAATCGCGACGCCTGACTATACGACTGCTTCGCAGCCGGACGCAGCCTTCGGCAGCTGCTACAAAGGTCAGCTTTTGGCTCAAGGGTTTTTTCATGTTGTTTTTCACGCGTTTGATCGTGTCGCTGTCGGCCCTGGTGCTGCTCAGCGGTTGCGAGCAACAAGACGCGCCCCCGCTCGATCAACAACTCTACATCTGGCAACGGCAATGGACACCGGCCCATGATGCTGCCCTGCGCGACAGTCGCGCAGACTTTTCGACCCTACGGGTGCTGGCCTTGCAGGCGTTTCCTCAAGCTGGCTGGCATCGGGCGCGGATTGATCCGGGGTTGCTCAAACGCGATGGTCGGCCGTTGATTGCGGTGATTCGTCTTGATGGTCAGCTCAAGTCGTTGGACCAGGACGAGATGACGGCGCAGATCCAACAAGTTCTCAGCGACTGGCAAGGGCAGGGCCTGACACTGACTGGGGTGGAAATTGACCACGATGCGGGCAACGCTCGGTTGCCGGCGTATCGAGCTTTTCTGGCACACCTGCGGGGAGATTTACCGTCGACTTTGCCGCTGAGCATTACGGCGTTACCGGCATGGCTGGACAGTCCCGAACTGCCGGCGCTGTTATCGACCGTCGATAGCAGCGTGTTGCAGGTGCACGCGGTGAGCGATCCACGGCGCGGGTTGTTCGATCCGACTCAGGCGCGGCAGTGGGCCAGGCGTTGGAGTCGCGTCACAACGAAGCCTTTCTATCTCGCGCTGCCGGCTTATGGCGTGGCCCTGTTGCCAAGCGCCGGTGGCGCACCCGTTGTGGAAAGCGAGGTGCCGGTGGGGCGGAGTGGCGAGCGCCGGGAATTGCTGGCTGATCCGCTGCAACTGAGCACACTCGCTGCAGAATTGCGCGCCGATCCGCCTGCGCATCTGGCCGGCCTGATCTGGTTTCGCCTGCCGCTGGCGGGGG
>NZ_AKJS01000143.1 GCF_000282215.1 Pseudomonas sp. GM21 | reverse complement strand
TAGCAGTCGTAAGTTTTGTTTACGCGGTTTGCCTGATACACCGCAAACGCTGATTTGCGACTGCTGCGCAGCCGGACGCAGCCTCGCGCTGCTCGGCAGCTGCTACAGGGGATGATTATTTCGGGTACAGCGGCGGCAGCCCGCTATCACCCACCGGATCCTGAACCCGCTCGGCAATCGGAATTGCCTTGATCGCGCGCCACAGTTCTTCGCCTTGCCAGTGCTGGCCGGTTTCGCTGTAGAGCGCGCCGTTCAAACCGTCGAGGGCATCGGACAGTGGCACGAAACGGGCGGCCATGTCGGCCAGGGTTTCCGGCTGTTGCCGGGCCCAGGCGTCGAGCGCCTGGCGGGTGGCGTGTGAGTCATTCGCCAGGCAGGCGCGCTTGAGGTCGTCGAGAACGGTGCGCGGGCTCGGGCCGGTCTGCGTGGCACGCGAGATCGCCGGTTGCCGGCGGGCACGCCACCAAAGACCGAACCCCAGCACGGTGGTGCAGGCGAGGATCAGAGTGCTGAGTTTCCAGCGCCGCAGGGTTTCGTTGTCGGCAGTGGAATTGACTTGAGGGCTCGCGGCGGGTGTGTCGACCACCATGCTCGGGTTGTTGGCGACCTGCAGGGTGCGGGCCGGCAGGCTGCTGTGTTCCAGATGGTCTTCGAAGGTGTTCCACCAGACCACCTCTACCGCCGGTAACTCGATTGCACCGCTGCGGGTGGGAACGAGGGCTTCGCGGTCTTCGCGACTGCCGATCAGCCCACGTTCAGTGCTCTGATTGCTCAGGACCGGTTGGTCCGGATAGCGCCGCAAGCCGTTGACGTCAGTGGCTGGCAACGGCGGCAGTTGCGAACTGGACAGGCCTTCAGCCTTGAGGATCAGGCTGCGGGTCAGCGAGTCGCCCACCTGTGCGTGGTCCGGCTCCGGGTTCCAGCTTTCGCTCAGCGTCACGCTACGGGCCGGCAGCCAGGGCAGGTCGGCCGGGTAGCTGTCGGGTTTTGCTTTGACTGTCAGCAATATTGGCGTGGAGCTGACACGCATCAGTTTGCCGGATTTCGGCACCTGGGCGGCGGCGTCCTGCGCGGGCTGGGTATCGACCAGGGTGGCACTGAAGATCTGCGCCGGAATGGCCAGTTCGCCGCTGTGTTGCGGATATATCGCGTAGCGCATTTCGATCACGCCATGGCGCAGGCCGTTGATGACTTTTTCGTAGGTGCGCGACTCGCCCAATTGTTCGATACGCGCGTCAGGCACCTGCAATGGGGTCAGGCTGCTGTCGTCGTACAGCGACACGGAATGGTAGATGCGCAAGGTCAAGACTGCCTGGGCTTGCACGTAAACACTGGTCTCATCAAGGCTGGCGTCGATAAACACCGGGGCCAGCCGGTTCGCGGTGTCCTGGCTTTCACCCTCGACCACTTGCACGGTAATGGGTTGGCTCTGCGCCTCGCCCAGTTGTAATGACGGAATGGTCACGCTGCCATTTGCCTTGGGCAGCAAGGTAATGATCCAGCGCGTGGTCGCGCGGTTGTCGCCACTGAGGGTGTTCAACTGGTTGACCTGGCGGGTGCCGCGCACTTCGAACAGCGGCTCCAGTGGCGTCAGGTCCGGCTTGCCAAACTGCGTCACGTCGCTGGATTCCAGGGTCAATTCGACTGTCTCGCCGGAGTTCAGGCGACTGCGATCGACATTGGCCACAAGCTCCGACGCCTGGGTCTGAACGGCGCAGAACAATAGGGCCCAAATGTAGAAGGTGAAGCGGGTCATCGAGTTTTTCCCTGATCCTGATGTTGTTGCTGTTCGTACCAGAATTTGCGCCTGAGCAGTTCACCCGGATCATCCGGGATCTTGCGCAGCCATTGCTCCAGCGCCTGACGCTGTTCACCTTCGATCGTGTTGCTGGCCGGGCGCTGCGGTGGCCTGGTGCTTTGCTCGTCTGCCAACTCGCTGCCCGGGACTTCATTGGCACCCGGTTTCGGCGGCGCTGTGGCCTGTTGTTCGGTGTCCGGTGTGGCCTGTTCGGCATCGGTTTTGGGATCGCCGTTGCTCGTCGGTTGTGTGGCCGCACCGGGTGACTGTTCCTGCTCGGCGTTTTGCGCCTCGCTATCATCGGTGGTGTCCGGTTCAACCGGCGGCGGGGTGAGTTCCTGCTTGAGCAGACTTTCCACCAGCGCTTTGTTGGTCAGGGCCGGGCGCAAATCCGGTTGAAGCTCCAGCGCCTGTTCGTAGGCGTCCAGCGCGGCTTCCAGTTCCCCGCTTTTGGCCAGGGCGTTGCCACGATTGTAGTGGGCGTGGGCGTCACTGCCTTCGGCGAACCGCTGGGCGGCGCCGCTGTAGTCACCGGCTTGATACAGCGCCACACCCTGCCATTGTGGGTCCTGGAAGTACTGCGCGGCCCGGGCCGGGCGGTTTTGCTTGAGCAAGTGCAGACCCCGTTGATCAGGGCGCAACCACAAGTCTTCGAAATCGAAGGCGAAACTCGGTTGCGGCAGCGCAAACAGCAGCGGCAGGCAGAACAACCAGCCGCGCCGACCTGCACACGCCGCCAGCAGCAACAGCGGCAGCAACAGCCAGTAACCTTGGTCAGCCCAGGTGTCGAGGCGCAACATTTGCCCATCATTGCGCAGTGCGCGCGGGCCATCGAGCAAGCCGAGCGCATGCAGGTCGGTGTCGTCCAGCCGTGCCTGGCGATACTCTCCGCCAAGATCGTTGGCGAAGGCTTTGAGGCTTGAGTTGTCCAGGCGCGGTACCAGAATTGCGCCTTCATTGTCCTTGAGGAAGCTGCCGTCTTCCTGAGCGACCGGGGCACCTTCGTCGGTACCGATGCCGAGCATCAAAAACTGCGTCGAATGCCTGTCCAGTGCCTGGCGGATGCCTTGGCGTTCCTGTTCGGTCAGGGTGGAGCCGATCAGCAGAATCCGCCCATCACCCAAAGCGGCCTGATTGAGCAAGGCAAGGGCTTTGTTCACGGCGAGATCGGCCCGATGGCCGGTCTCAGGCATCAGCGAAGGTTTCAGCGCGTCCAGCAGGTTGCCACTGGTCGAGAGGTCATCCGACAGCGGCACCAATGTGTGTGCACTGCCGGAGTAGACGACGATGGCCGTTTGGGAGTCGCTGCGCACTTGCAGCAGGTCAAACAGCTTGCGTCGCGCCTGTTCCAGCCGGTTTGGCACCACGTCGGTGGCGAGCATTTCCGGGGTCAGTTCCAGTACCACCACCAGCGGGTCGGCCGGTTTCTGACTGGTCTGTTCGACCCGTTGCCAACTCGGCCCCAGTAGCGCCAGAACGGTCAGCAGCCAGGCGAGCCCGAGTACGATCCAGGGCAGTTTGCTGTCACGTCCGTTACCGCCACTGAGCAACGCGGCGTGAAAGGCGGGCGGCAGAATCATCTGCCAGCGCCCTGCACGCTTTTGCCGGTGCCAGAGTTGCCACAGCAGCCAACAGAGCACAGGCAACAGCAGCAGCCACCAGGGGCGGAACCAGAAAGGCCAGAGCACGCTCATCGGCGTCTCCGCAGGCGCAGGCGATTGAGTCGCTGGCGCCAGTCAGGCAGGGGCGATTGCAAGAACAGATCCTTGGTAAACAGGCGGTGCAGCGGGTTGTCCGGCCAGCGTTCGCGCACCACCAGCAGCATGCTCAACCACAGCGTCAACGCGAGCGGCCAGTGATACAACGCCTGGGCCGGACGGGCCTGGGTGGGCTGCTGCGTGACGGGCTCGAGTTTGTCGAGGGTGTCCTTGATGGTTTGCAGCTCGTTGCCGTCATGGGCGCGGAAGTACTGGCCTCCGGTGGCTTCAGCGATGGCTTTGAGCGCCGGCTCGTCGAGGTCCAGGCTCGGGTTGACGCCCAGAAAGCTCAGGGTGCCACTGTCTTCCGGGTTGGCCCCAACGCCGATGGGGTAGATTTTCACCCCTTCGTTAGCGGCCAGACGTGCAGCGGTCAGCGGGTCGATTTCGCCGCCGTTGTTGGCGCCGTCCGTGACCAGAATCAGTACGCGGCTCTGGGCCGGACGCAGGCGCAGGCGTTTAAGCGCCAGGCCGATGGCATCGCCGATGGCGGTGTTCTTGCCGGCAATGCCGATACGCGCTTCGTCCAGCCAGACCCTTACGGTGTGCCGGTCGAACGTCAGTGGTGCTTGCAGGTACGCCTGACTGCCGAACAGGATCAGGCCGACCCGATCGCCATCGCGGTTTTCCAGGAAATCACCGAGTAAATGCTGCACGAGGCTCAAGCGGCTGACGTCCTCGTTTTGCCACTTCATGTCCGGGAAATCCATCGAGCCGGACACGTCCACCGCCACCAGCAAATCGCGGCCACTGGCCGCAATCGGTAGCGGTTCACCCAGCCACTGGGGGCGTGCGGCGGCGATCAGCAGCAACAGCCAAAGCAGCACGAACGGTGCCTGCTGGCGCCAAGCCGGCAGGTTTGCCCGGGCGCGGCGGCGGGTCAGGCCTTCGAGGTCGTTCAGGAACGTGACTTTAAGCGCCGGCTCGCCGCTGTCGGCCATTGGCAATAGCACGCGCATCAGCCAAGGCAAGGGCAGCAAGGCAAACATCCACGGCCAGGCGAACTCAAACATGTTTGCGAATCCAGGTGTCGACGGCTTGGGTCAGGCCCGCGATGGCCTTGTCGTCGAGTTTGCATTCGGGTTTGTAGGCACCTTCAACCAGCACCATCCAGCGTGTCAGGCCGGCCGCCGGGCAGCGATTGTCGAGAAACGCCAGCCATTTGCGCCCGTTGAGTGTGTGGCTCTGGCTGTAGGGGTAATGGTTGCGACACAGGCGCTTGAGCAAACCATTGAGCTGCTGCAACCAGGCGCCGGCCGGTGCGCCGTCGTACGGCTTGGGCATCCGCGCCAGTTCGGCCAGCGCTGCGACGCGCACCGGGTCCAGTGGCTGTTCGGCACGAACGACGGGACGTTTGCGTGCCATCAAGTGTCGCATTCGCCACAGGCCAAAACCGATCAGCGGCAGCAGTAACAGTAACAACCACCAGCCCGGCGCCGGAGGCCAGAATTCGATGGGGGGCGGGGTGATCAGGGGCTGCAGTTGATCGAGGCTGCTCATCGACCTTTCCCCGGCTTTTGTGGGTTCAGGTACTCGCGCAGTTGCTCAACCATCTCGCTCTGAGTGCTCAATGGCATCAGCAATACGCGCAGTTTTTGTGCGAGCAATTCCCAACGGGCGATGCGTGCTTCGGCTTGTGCGCGATAGGTCTGGCGCAGGTCGAAATTCAGAGTGTCGAGCTCCAGTTGTGCACCACGTTCGGCAAATCGCAGCAAACCGGCGGCGGGCAGGGCGTGGTCCAGAGGATCGGACACGGGCAACAGCAACAGGTCGCAATGGCGCGACAACAGGCTCAGTTGCTGTTCAGAACCGTCGGTCAAGGCGCGCTCGTCGCAGATCACGATGACCAGACTGCCGGGCCGCAACACTTCTCGCGCCCGACGCAGTGCCAGGTTGAGGGAGTCGCGGTTTTGCTCGGTTTCGGTGTGCAACGATTGATTGACGCGCACCAGTCGGTTGAGCAATTGCAGCAGGCTTTGTTTGCTGCGCCGGGGCTTGATTTCGTAGTGCTCGTTGTCGCCGAACACCAGTCCGCCCACCCGGTCGTTATGGCCCAGCGCGGCCCAGCCGATCAGGCTGGCGGCCTGGGCGGCGAGTACCGATTTGAACATCAGGCCCGAGCTGAAAAACAGCCGGCAACTTTGCTCGACCATGATGAAAATCGGCCGCTCACGCTCTTCATGAAACAGCTTGGTGTGCGGCTCTTGCGTTCGGGCGGTCACGCGCCAGTCGATGGTGCGCACATCGTCACCGGCCTGATAAACCCGCACCTGGTCGAAGTCCACACCACGCCCGCGGAATTTGGAGTGGTGCAGGCCGATCAGCGGGCTGCGCTGGCTGGGTGTGGAAAACAACTGCACTTCACGCACGCGATGGCGCATCTCGATCAGCTCGGCGAGGCTGACACGGATGCCCGGCTCGGGCGGCAGAGTGGCGTTCATCGGGGTCAAGCGACGGCTACGACGTCGAGAATCCGCTGGACCACCCGGTCCTGGTCGATGCCGGCAGCTTCGGCTTCGAAGGACAGAATGATGCGGTGGCGCAATACGTCAAACAATACGGCTTGAATATCTTCCGGGCTGACGAAGTCGCGACCGGCCAGCCAGGCGTGGGCCCGGGCGCAACGGTCCAGCGCGATGGAACCGCGAGGGCTGGCACCGTAGGCAATCCAGTCGGCCATCTCCGGGTCGAATTTGCCGGGGTTACGCGTGGCCATGACCAGTTGCACCAGGTATTCCTCTACGGCGTCGGCCATGTACAGACCGAGGATTTCCTTGCGCGCGGCGAAGATAGCCTGCTGGCTGACCCGGCGTTCCGGTTTGGTTTCGCCGTGCAGGGCCTCACCACGGGCTTGTTGCAAAATCTTGCGTTCAACCGCCGCGTCCGGGAAGCCGATTTTCACGTGCATCAGGAAACGGTCGAGCTGGGCTTCGGGCAGCGGGTAAGTGCCTTCCTGCTCAATCGGGTTTTGCGTCGCCATCACCAGAAACAACGGCGACAGTTCATAGGTGCTGCGCCCGACACTGACCTGACGCTCGGCCATGGCTTCCAGCAACGCAGACTGAACCTTGGCCGGGGCGCGGTTGATTTCGTCCGCCAGCACCAGGTTGTGGAAGATCGGGCCTTGCTGGAAGACAAAGCTGCCGGTTTCCGGGCGATAGATTTCCGTGCCGGTGATGTCGGCAGGCAACAGGTCGGGGGTGAACTGGATTCGGTGGAACTGTGCTTCGATCCCTTCGGCAAGCTCTTTGATGGCCTTGGTCTTGGCCAGGCCCGGAGCGCCCTCGACCAGCATGTGGCCGTCGGCAAGCAACGCGATGAGCAAGCGCTCGATGAGTTTTTCCTGGCCGAGAATCTGCGTTGAAAGAAAGGTTCGCAGCGCGAGTAGCGCTTCACGATGTTCCATCGATGACTGTTCCTGGAGAAGGTGGCCGAAGGCGTTCGAATAACGCTTGGGCCGGGGGCGTTACTTTAATCCATCGCGGGGGGCGGCGACTAACGGCATTTTGTGCAAAGTGCGGGAAATGATTGGCAAAACTTTTCGAAGATTGCAGGGCACGGGCCCTGTGGCGGTTTTGAGGGCCTCATCGCGAGCAGGCTCGCTCCCACAGGTAATCTCCAGTGGATGCAGAAATTGCATCCGCCTCGATTCCTTTGTGGGAGCGAGCCTGCTCGCGATGAGGCCGGCACAGACACATTGATAGTTAGAGCTGGCTTATATAGGTACCCGTCCCCTTGAGGATGTTCTGCAAGGTTTCTTCCACTTCCGCCAAATCACCCGCATCGGTGTTGTGAATGATTTCCAGAGAATCATCCCCATTCAGCACATCCGCATCCGCCGCTGCGATTTCGATCAGCAGGCGGGTAGGGCTGAGGGTGACTTTTACGCCGTCCAGCGTTGAAGGCTCGTCGTCGAGGGTGATTTCCAGTTCGTCCTCGTCCGGGTAGCGGGTCATCAGGAACATCTCGCCCTGATCGCTGTGGCAGCAGAGCATGGCCATGTTGTCTTCCTCGTCATCGCAAGGGTTCACAATCAAGAGGGCGGTGGTCATTTGCATGGGGCAATTCCTGGCTCGGCGAGCATGGTGAAGACGAACAAAACGCAATTCTGCCAGCACAAGGGAATTTCTGCTCGGATGAGTGTCAGAGGAGGGGCGTGGACGCTGGAAGTGTTACTGGTCATTTCTGGCACGCGGGTGCCGGAAACCGGGGATAAAACCCCCGTTTTTGCCCACGGCTGCTAGTGTTGTTCGAGGCGCGTGCCGCCAGTTGCGTACCGATGACCGAATATGTCGCAGCACCGCAAGCATGGGCCTTGCCGCACTCGTTAAGCTGCGCAACGGATGAGCACCTGTAAAGGCATTGCGCTGCACGCAGTCCAGTCGTTTTTGCAGATGCCCATTCATGGAAGGTGAATGTGACCCGAGTGTCTCGTCCAGCTTCACCCACCTGTCCCCCTGTTTCCTCTGCCCGAGAATCAGGAACAGGGTGACGGATCGCCCCGCAAGGGGTTTTGCACGCGACGCTTCCATCAATAACAAGCCCAAGCGGAGTACCACAGATGGCGTTCTTCACCGCAGCCAGCAAAGCCGACTTCCAGCACCAACTGCAAGCGGCACTGGCACAGCACATCAGTGAACAGGCACTGCCACAAGTGGCGCTGTTTGCTGAACAATTCTTCGGCATCATTTCCCTCGACGAGCTGACCCAACGTCGGTTGTCCGACCTCGCCGGCTGCACCCTTTCTGCATGGCGCTTGCTTGAGCGCTTCGATCACGCGCAACCACAAGTGCGCGTCTACAACCCTGATTACGAACGCCACGGCTGGCAGTCGACCCACACCGCGGTCGAAGTGCTGCACCACGACCTGCCGTTCCTGGTGGACTCGGTGCGTACCGAGCTGAACCGTCGCGGCTACAGCATTCATACCCTGCAAACCACCGTGCTGAGCGTGCGTCGCGGCAGCAAAGGCGAATTGCTGGAAATCCTGCCCAAAGGCACCCAGGGCGAAGGCATTCTGCAAGAATCGCTGATGTACCTGGAAATCGACCGTTGCGCCAACACGGCCGAGCTCAATGTCCTGAGCAAAGAGCTGGAACAGGTGCTCGGTGAAGTCCGCGTCGCGGTCGCCGATTTCGAGCCGATGAAAGAAAAGGTCCAGCAAATTCTCACTGGCCTGGACAACAGCCAGTTCGCGGTCGACCCTGAAGAAAAAGCCGAAATCAAAAGCTTCCTGGAATGGCTGGTGGGTAACCACTTCACGTTCCTGGGCTACGAAGAATTCGTGGTTCGCGATGAAGCCGACGGCGGCCACATCGTCTACGACCAGAACTCCTTCCTGGGCTTGACCAAACTGCTGCGCACCGGCCTGACCTACGATGACCTGCGCATCGAAGACTACGCCGTGAACTACCTGCGCGAACCGACCCTGTTGTCGTTCGCCAAGGCTGCGCACCCAAGCCGTGTACACCGTCCGGCTTACCCGGATTACGTATCGATCCGTGAAATCGATGCCGACGGCAACGTGATCAAGGAATGCCGTTTCATGGGCCTGTACACCTCCTCGGTGTATGGCGAGAGCGTGCGGGTTATTCCGTACATCCGCCGCAAGGTCGAAGAAATCGAACGCCGGTCCGGTTTCCAGGCCAAGGCTCACCTGGGCAAGGAGCTGGCGCAGGTGGTCGAAGTGTTGCCGCGCGATGACCTGTTCCAGACCCCGGTCGACGAACTGTTCAGCACCGTGATGTCGATCGTACAGATCCAGGAACGCAACAAGATCCGCGTGTTCCTGCGCAAAGACCCGTACGGTCGTTTCTGCTACTGCCTGGCCTACGTGCCACGCGACATCTACTCCACCGAAGTGCGCCAGAAGATCCAGCAAGTGCTGATGGATCGCCTGAAAGCCTCGGATTGCGAGTTCTGGACATTCTTCTCCGAATCCGTACTGGCCCGCGTGCAACTGATCCTGCGCGTCGACCCGAAAAACCGCATCGACATCGACCCGGTCCTGCTGGAAAAAGAAGTGGTTCAGGCCTGCCGCAGCTGGCAGGACGACTACGCCAGCCTGACGGTTGAAAGTTTCGGCGAGGCGAGCGGCACCAACGTGCTGGCTGACTTCCCGAAAGGTTTCCCGGCCGGCTACCGCGAGCGTTTCGCCGCCCACTCGGCGGTGGTCGACATGCAACATCTGCTGAGCCTGAACGAAAAAAATCCATTGGTGATGAGCTTCTATCAGCCACTGGGTCAGGTGTCCGGCCAGCGCATGCTGCACTGCAAGCTGTACCACGCCGATACGCCGCTGGCGCTGTCCGACGTGTTGCCGATCCTGGAAAACCTTGGCCTGCGCGTGCTGGGTGAATTCCCGTATCGCCTGCGCCATACCAGTGGCCGCGAGTTCTGGATCCATGACTTTGCGTTCACGGCTGCCGAAGGCCTGGAACTCGACATTCAGCAACTCAACGACACCTTGCAGGACGCGTTCGTCCACATCGTGCGTGGCGATGCCGAGAACGATGCGTTCAACCGCCTGGTACTGACCGCGGGCCTGCCATGGCGCGATGTGGCGCTGCTGCGTGCTTATGCGCGCTACATGAAGCAGATTCGTCTGGGCTTCGACCTGGGCTACATCGCCAGCACCCTGAACAACCACACCGACATCGCTCGCGAGTTGACCCGGTTGTTCAAAACCCGTTTCTACCTGGCGCGCAAGCTGTCGGGCGATGATCTGGAAGACAAGCAGCAACGTCTGGAACACGCGATTCTGAGCGCACTGGACGACGTCCAGGTGCTGAACGAAGACCGCATCCTGCGTCGCTACCTGGACCTGATCAAGGCCACCCTGCGCACCAACTTCTATCAGACTGACGCCCACGGCCATAACAAGTCGTACTTCAGCTTCAAGTTCAACCCGCACCAGATTCCAGAGCTGCCAAAGCCTGTACCGAAGTTCGAAATCTTCGTGTACTCGCCTCGCGTTGAAGGCGTGCACCTGCGCTTCGGCAACGTGGCGCGTGGCGGTCTGCGCTGGTCCGACCGTGAAGAAGACTACCGCACCGAAGTCCTGGGCCTGGTAAAAGCCCAGCAAGTGAAGAACTCGGTCATCGTGCCAGTAGGCGCGAAGGGTGGCTTCCTGCCGCGTCGCCTGCCACTGGGCGGCAGCCGTGACGAGATCGCGGCCGAAGGCATCGCCTGCTACCGCATCTTCATTTCGGGTCTGTTGGATATCACCGACAACCTGAAGGACGGCGCGCTGGTTCCGCCGGCCAACGTCGTGCGTCATGACGACGATGACCCGTACCTGGTGGTTGCAGCGGACAAGGGCACTGCGACCTTTTCTGACATCGCCAACGGTATTGCCATCGACTACGGCTTCTGGCTGGGTGATGCGTTCGCTTCCGGCGGTTCCGCCGGTTACGACCACAAGAAAATGGGCATTACCGCCAAGGGTGCGTGGGTCGGCGTTCAACGTCATTTCCGCGAACGCGGCATCAATGTCCAGAAAGACAGCATCACAGTGGTCGGCGTCGGCGACATGGCCGGTGACGTATTCGGTAACGGCCTGTTGATGTCCGAGACGCTGCAACTGGTGGCTGCGTTCAACCACCTGCACATCTTCATCGACCCGAATCCGGAGCCCGCGAACAGCTTCGCCGAGCGTCAGCGCCTGTTCGACCTGCCGCGTTCGGCCTGGTCGGATTACGACACCAGCATCATGTCCGAAGGCGGCGGGATCTTCTCCCGTAGCGCGAAAAGCATCGCGATTTCCCCGCAGATGAAAGAGCGCTTCGACATTCAGGCCGACAAGCTGACCCCGACCGAACTGCTCAATGCCTTGCTCAAGGCACCGGTAGACCTGTTGTGGAACGGCGGTATCGGTACGTACGTCAAGGCCAGCAGCGAAAGCCACGCCGATGTGGGCGACAAGGCCAACGATGCACTGCGCGTGAACGGCAACGAACTGCGCTGCAAAGTCGTGGGCGAGGGCGGTAACCTCGGCATGACCCAACTGGGTCGTGTCGAATTCGGTCTCAATGGCGGCGGCTCCAACACCGACTTCATCGACAACGCCGGTGGCGTGGACTGCTCCGACCACGAAGTAAACATCAAGATCCTGCTGAACGAAGTGGTTCACGCCGGTGACATGACCGACAAGCAACGTAACCAGTTGCTGGCGAGCATGACCGACGAAGTCGGCAATCTGGTGCTGGGCAACAACTACAAGCAGACTCAGGCCCTGTCCCTGGCGGCGCGTCGTGCCTTGCCGCGTATTGCTGAATACAAGCGTCTGATGAACGATCTGGAAAGCCGTGGCAAGCTGGATCGTGCCATCGAGTTCCTGCCGGCGGAAGAAGCGATCAACGAGCGCGTTGCGGATGGCCACGGCCTGACCCGTGCCGAGCTCTCGGTGCTGATCTCCTACAGCAAGATCGACCTCAAGGAGCAGTTGCTCAACTCCCTGGTGCCGGATGACGACTACCTGACCCGTGACATGGAAACCGCTTTCCCGCCGACCCTGGTGAGCAAGTTCTCGGCAGCCATGCGCCGTCACCGTCTGAAGCGCGAAATCGTCAGCACCCAGATCGCCAACGACCTGGTTAACCACATGGGCATCACCTTCGTTCAACGACTCAAAGAGTCGACCGGCATGAGCCCGGCGAACGTGGCGGGCGCCTACGTGATCGTGCGTGACATTTTCCATCTCCCGCACTGGTTCCGTCAGATCGAAGCCCTGGATTATCAGGTTTCCGCCGACGTACAACTGGAGCTGATGGACGAGCTGATGCGTCTGGGCCGCCGCGCCACGCGCTGGTTCCTGCGCAGCCGTCGCAACGAGCAGAACGCCGCTCGTGACGTCGCGCACTTCGGTCCACATCTGGCAGCGCTGGGCCTCAAGCTCGACGAACTGCTGGAAGGCCCGACCCGCGAAGGCTGGCAGACCCGCTATCAGGCTTACGTCGCGGCTGGCGTACCTGAGTTGCTGGCGCGCATGGTTGCAGGCACCACCCACCTGTACACCTTGTTGCCGATCATCGAAGCGTCGGACGTCACCGGTCAGAACGCAGCAGACGTCGCGAAGGCTTACTTCGCCGTCGGCAGCGCGCTGGACATCACCTGGTACCTGCAACAGATCAGCGCTCTGCCGGTTGAAAACAACTGGCAGGCCCTGGCCCGTGAAGCGTTCCGTGATGACGTCGACTGGCAACAACGTGCGATTACCATCTCCGTCCTGCAACAGGGCGACGGCACTCAGGACGTGGAAACACGCCTTGCGCTGTGGATGGCAGCGCACGAAGGCATGATCGAACGCTGGCGCGCCATGCTGGTGGAACTGCGTGCCGCCAGCGGTACGGACTACGCCATGTACGCGGTAGCCAACCGTGAGCTGCTCGACCTGGCGTTGAGTGGGCAAGCGGTGGTGACTGCCATTGCTACGGCCAGCGAAGAGCTGGAACCGGCGGCCTGATCAGGCGTTGAATGAAAAACCCCGCATGGCGACATGCGGGGTTTTTTTTGCGTGTTGGTTATAGGGCGTCATTTCGGGACTCATCGCGAGCAGGCTCGCTCCCGCAATTGGAATGCATTTCAACTGTGGGAGCGAGCCTGCTCGCGATGGGGTCATTAGCCTTAGTACAACTACTATTTGGGTTAATTGTCAATCATCGCCACTTTATCTGTCGGTCTGGTCAATAAATTACTGAGCGACTGGTCAAACTTTTGCAGCGCTCTAACTTGCACATTCTGTTGCTCGTTAATATCCGCGACTATCTCAGAACTCGGTTCAAAGTCCGCCCAAAGAGGGCTCAGGCTTTTAGCGTCATGCCCTTGTGCGGTGCCAATGTACTTCAAATTGGTGTCATAAAAATCTGCACTGACATGAGCCTCTAAATCCGAACTGCGCGAGGTCATCAATTGACTGCGACTGTCGACAATGGCTGTCACGTCCGGTTTTGCAGCCTTGAGGCTTTGCATGTCCGGATACACCGTGACCGAGCTGAATTGGCGTTGCAACGACGCTTTGACCCAATCCACGGCGAGGTCGGGGTTGGAGGTTGTCACGAAGGCGTCATGAATCGAATCAATCAATAAGCTCTGGCCAAAGCCAGTGCCGGCGTTGGCCCGGTAGTCCTGTAGGTAGGCGCGATTGGTCTGGGTGTTTTGACTGTAAACGATGCCCAGCGAGACGTTACTCCCATTAGGAATGAGCAGGGCATTGCTACGGCCAACGGGCTCGGTAAAGATGCCCTCCAGTGGGGATACAGCGCTTGGTGCGGTGGGGATCGAGCAGCCTGTTAAAACAGTCGTCAACGTCAAGGTACTGACAAGTGCAAGTTTCATGGTGTTACTCCCGTGAAACAGCCTGAGTCGGAAAGTGAATGTGCCGGTGTTATCCAGCGGTCATTTCAGACTAAACCTGTCTTTGCTGAATGAAAAAGGCAAAGCTTGCGCTTCTCGAGAGGCCTATAGTTTTATTGGGTTTAAATAGGGGCAGTTAATGACGCAGGGAAATAAAAAGGCTCAAAACCGAAGTTTGAGCCTTTTTGTTTATAGCTGTACGAGCAGGCATCAGTTTTCCAATGGGATCAACACTTTTTCATCCGGAGACAACACCATAAACACCAGCAGTTTGGCAGGCTTGGTTGCGCTGGCGTTTTTTGACACCAGGTGTTCCGATCCCGCCGGTTCATACCAATACT
This sequence comes from Pseudomonas sp. GM21, assembly GCF_000282215.1. Classification (GTDB taxonomy): domain Bacteria; phylum Pseudomonadota; class Gammaproteobacteria; order Pseudomonadales; family Pseudomonadaceae; genus Aquipseudomonas. The sequence continues at coordinate 8,372 of NZ_AKJS01000143.1, read as the reverse complement.
GGCCGGCCTTGTAAGTGACGGGCTGTTCCCCCTTGACCTGGGAAACAATCTCCCCCGATATCACGTAGGCCATGGCGGTGCCTTCGTGCTTGTGGGCAATGGATGATTGCCCGGGCTCGTAATCGACTTCGATCATCAACGCTTTTTTACCGGGCACATTTTTCAGCATCTGATCCTGCAGCACCGTGACCTTTTCAGACGGGCCTTCGTGAGCAATGGCAGCAGCCGAAACGCTCAGGGCCAGGGCGGCGAGGGGGGCAGCAAGGAAACGCAAAGCTTTCATGGATTATTACCTGCGGTGGTTATCGTCAGGAGCAACGATAGTCCGCAGGACAGGGCAATCAAACAGCCAATATTCGGGAAGCTGAGGGGACCAATGCAACACCTCGCTCGTCGTAGCAGTTGTCGAGCAACGCGAGGCTGCGTTCGGTCTGTAGCAGCTGTCGAGCTCCAGCGAGGCTGCGTTCGGCGACGGAGTCGTCGTAAACCCTGCAACGCGGTTTTCCTGACGCGCCGCAGGGCGACCGGACGCAGCCTCGCGTTGCTCGACAGCTGCTACGAGACGGACGCAGTCTTGCGGGTTTGATAGCTACAGAGCGTTTTAACGAATCGGGAAGCTGTTGAAATCCACGGCATTTGCCAATTGGTTGTCGATCAGGCCGATAAAACCCTGGACTTCAGGGCAATTGAAATGCTGCTGCATGGCCGCTTCCGATTGCCAGTGGGCGCTGACAGTCCAGCGGTTGGTGTCCTCGGGGCAGCGGTCGACCATGTAGGAGTCGCAGCCTGGTAATTCGCGCAGGGTTTCGACAATCTTTTGCAGTTGCTTACCCAGTTCATCCGAGCGGCCGGCAGCGGCCTGCACCTGTACGGTATTGATCACTTCGTTGGACATTGCTCACACTCCTGAATCAGGCCGGACGAATCCTGCTCATTGAGGGATAACGCTCAGGCAGGATAGGCCTGCTTCCCCGGACCGCCAATAGCCAAACGCCCGGTAAACCCGCAGACCAATCGGTCAGGCCACCTGCTGCAAAATGTCGCGCAAACGGTCTAGAGCGGTGTCGATATCCAGGGTTTCTAGCGCGCCAAAACCCAGCAACAGCCCGGCCTGCGGTGCTTGCTGGAAGTAAAAGGCCTCGATGGAATAGAGCCCGACTTCGACCTTTTTGGCCAATTCGATCACCAAGGCGAGATCTATAGGCACTTTGCACATCACCACCAGGTGGAAGCCGGCCGTGGACGGCACCGGCTCGAACCAGGGCGATAAGTCGCCCGCCATGCGCGCCAGAATCCGTTCGCGACGCCCGGCATAGATCGTGTGGCAGCGGCGGATGTGCTTGAGCAGGCAGCCTTCGGCAATGAATTTGGCCAGCGCCCACTGAGGCAGTGTGGAGGTGTGCAGGTCGGTGAGTTGCTTGGCGCGAATCACTGCTTCGAGAATCGCCGGTGGCAAAATCCCATAGCCGAGGCGCAACTCCGGCAATAGAGTTTTCGAGAAAGTCCCGACGTACGCGACGATCCCCCGTTCATCCATGCTTTGCAGTGAGTCGGCAGGACGGCCCTCGTAGCGAAATTCGCTGTCGTAATCGTCCTCGATGATGATCGCGCCCAGTTCATAAGCTCGCTCCAGCAACGCTACCCGGCGTTCCTGGCTCATCGGCAGCCCGAGCGGGAACTGATGGGACGGTGTGACGTAAATCAGCCGCGTGCCGAGGGGGATTTTATCCACCTGAATGCCTTCGGCATCCACCGGTACGCCGATCACCGTGGCGCCGTGCGAGCCAAACAACAGGCGTGCCGGCGGGTAGCCGGGGTCTTCCATGGCGACGATGCTGCCGGGGCGCGTCATCACCCGGGAAATCAGGTCCAGCGCCTGTTGCGCGCCATTGCACACCACCACGTCTTCGTCCTGGCAATTGACTCCACGGGAAAACGCGATATGCCGGGCGATGGCATTGCGCAGCGCCGGCAGGCCTTCGGGCAGGCTGTAAAGGCCTTTGGAACCGGCCATCTGGCGCAAGGCGTGGGACGTGCAGCGACGCCAGTCATCCTGCGGGAATTGGCCCTTGCTGACGGCACCGCCAATGAAGTCATAGCGCAGCGACCCTTCCAGTGTCGGATGACGCAGGAACACCGGCAGATTGCGCCAGGATTCGATCACCTCAAAACTCGCCAGCTCGGAATGGCTTTGTTTACGGGTGATTTTGGACGGTCGGGCATTCACATAGGTGCCTTTGCCGATCACCCCGGTGAGGAAGTTTTCGTAGGTCAGCTGCGAGTACGTGTCGGAAATGGTCTTGCGCGAAATCCCCAGCTGTTCGGCTAGCAAGCGGCTGGGCGGCAGCTGTGTTCCGGCGGCCAGGCGCCCGGATTCGATGGCGCTGCGCAGTTGGTTGTACAACTGGCCTGCCAGGTCCTTGCGGCCGTTGATGACGACATGAAGTTCCATACCGGCGAGGCTCCTGCAACAATTGAGGCGCGTGTGCGTCGCGCCAGATTACCCGTATGAGTGGCTGTGCAGAAGTTGCGTGGGCCAAATACCCCGGATTGGTCTGTTGCCGAATGGCCCCTGGCTTTTTCGTTGAATTGGCTCTGTAACGTGGGTGCATCAGCGCCTAACGTGGAGGTTACTATTCGATCCGCGAGGTCGCCCCATGAGTTCCCGTCTGGATTACTACAGCGCTTCGCCCAAAGCGATGAAAGCGATGATCGCCATGGAGGCCTTGACCCGCGACCTCAGTATCGAACCCGCGCTGGTGCACCTGATCAAGATCCGCGCGTCGCAGCTCAACGGCTGCGCGTTCTGCACCGACATGCATTCGGTGGACGCACGGCGCCTCGGCGAGACCGACCGGCGCCTGTACTCGATCGTCGTGTGGCGCGACAGCGGCTTTTTCAATCCGCGCGAGCGCGCGGCACTGGCCTGGACTGAAGCCGTGACGCTGCTCTCCGAAAGCCATGTGCCGGATGACGTTTACGCAGGGGCCCGCGAGCAATTCAGCGAATCGGAGTTGGTCGATTTGACGATTGCCGTGAGCACCATCAATAGCTGGAATCGTCTGGCGGTGAGTTTTCGGCAAACCCCTGGCGGCTGAATCAATTTTCCGCGCCCGGTGTCACATCAGGTTCATAAACCCTGCGCAGGATGAAGCTTTCAAGGATAGATCGACAAGGAGTCATTGATGTCACTCATGGAGTCTACTTTTGCCGCCAACATCGATCCCGTGCTGGCGCAGTCCTTCCGGGTGAGCGCCCGTTGCGGGTGCTTCATGCAGGCCGCTCGCAGCCTCAATATCAAATCCACACAATTACGCAAACACCTGGCGCAGCTTGAGGCGCAATTGCACTGTTCGCTGTTCAATCATCACGACAATGGCCTGGCCCTGAGTCGTGAAGGGTTGGCGCTTCAGGCACAGTTGATTGCCTTGGCGCATGAGCGCGCGGCGTCGGTCATCGAGCAACCGCTGATTCGCCTGGCGGTGGCCGAGTCGATCCTGCACGACATTCTCGGTCGTGATTTGGTCGCGTTGTTGCGTCGTAACGCCAGCGTGCGGCTGGACATCATTACGCTCGACAGTGAGCTGAGCCTGCAAGCGGTCAGCGCCGATGTGGTGCTGTGGTTGGCCGGCACTGATTCGCCGCTGCCAGGTCCGGGTTTTGCGGTTAGCGAACCGCAGCCTCTGGCACAACTGGACTACCTGCCGCACATCGCCAAGCGCTATTCGCGGGTCGCCGCACGACCGGACAACCTCGACGACCTGGCCGACTTCATGCTGGTGCAATGGCAGCACGATCGTCAGGTCGAGAGTTTTCGCCCGTGGAACAGCGTGGTGGATCAGCGCCTGGCCGGCGTGGCGCAATTGCACTCCTATGCGCTGATGCTGGAGATGATCCGTTGCAGCGCCTGCATCGGGCTGTTACCCCGTTACATGAGCCAATTCGACCGTGGGCTGATTGCGTTGCCCGGGCTGTTCGATCAGCCGATGCAGCGTCAGGTGTGGATGGCGGTGAGTGCTGTATCACAGGGGCAGACGGAGGTGCAGATGATCGTCGAACTGATCCAGAACACCTTCAATGAGCGCCGGGAGTGGTTCGAGAATTGAACGCGATCAATTGTAGGAGTGAGACCGGCTTGCCGGCGATAGCGGTGTATCAGTCGACATCTATTTTGAATGTTAGTCCGCGATAGCCGGCAAGCCGGTCTCACTCCTGCATGGGTGCTCGCCTTGCCGTGACTCAGTCGCCCAATGCAAACGCCACCGCCGCCTGCGCATGCAGTTCGGTGGTGTCGAGCAAGGGCAGGGCGCTGTGCTCGGGTTTGATCAGCAGGCCGATTTCCGTGCAGCCGAGGATGATCGCCTGGGCGCCGCGCCGGGAGAGCGACTCGATCACCTGCTGATAGACCTTGCGCGACGCCTCGCTGATCACCCCGACACACAACTCGTCGTAGATGATCCGGTGCACGGCCTGGCGTTCCTCGGCTTCAGGCACCAGCACGGTCAACCCCATCGCGCTCAGACGATCCTTGAGAAAGTCCTGTTCCATGGTAAACGCGGTTCCGAGCAGACCGACTTTCAACGCACCGGCATCCACGGCTGCCTGGCCGGTCGGGTCGGCGATGTGCAGGAACGGAATAGTGATCGCAGCCTGAATCTGCCCGGCCACCTTGTGCATGGTGTTCGTACACAGCACCACACACTCGGCGCCACCAGCTTCCAACCGCCGCGCCGCATCCACCAGAATCGCCGCCGCATCGTCCCAGTGCCCGGCATGCTGGGCCTGTTCGACAGGACCGAAGTCGACGCTGAACATGAGCAACTGCGCCGAACGCAACGGCCCGAGACGATCACGAACCTGCTGGTTGATGAGGCGATAATATTCGGCGCTGGACTCCCAGCTCATGCCGCCGATAAGGCCGATGGTGCGCATTCAACACTCCCTTTGTCATTGCCTGTATTAACGTTGCAGGCGGGCAGGAGAGTGTCGATTTATTTCGCGAAGCGTGCCAGTGATAAATGCACGGGGTCGTTCATTGAGTCACTGCCTGATCCGCTGCGGCATACTGAAAGATGGCGGTCCCCGTGGGGCTGTTCGCGGGCGTCAGGCGGATAATGGGGACCACAATTTTCGGGTTGGTGGAGTTGTAGAAATCCCGCTGGTTATATTGCGCATCGGCGAGCGGTTTCGGGTTTGTACCGCCGTAGACGTAAAAGAACGCCATGATTGGAAACGTATTGGGGCGTCCGGGTGCCCAGGTTTTTATGATGACTTCGTTATGCCCGTTAAACCCTGTAATACCCAGTAGGGTTTTTGCACGCAGGGATTGATAAAACGCGGGTCCTGCCAGGGCATTGCGTTCATCGGTAATGTCGAAACCGCATTGCCGCAGATTCGGATTGCCACCCGGGATATTCCAGACGGCCAGCCATTGTTCGGCAGTGGTCACGCCCGCGTTCTGGCAAAGTTGACTCTGAGCGGGATAGTCGCGATGGGGAACGCAGACGGATGTTTCACTTCGGTGCCACGTCCATCCATCCATGGGGTAAGAACACAGATAGTCCAGATCTGTTTTGTCAGTCGGTGTCTCGAATATGGGGTACAGGATATAACCGTTGCCATAGCCCCATGCCAATCGACCAAAATTCGCATCTGCCCGTAGATGAGAAAAGGAAACACCGCCGCTTTTAATGGATGTCGGGCTTGGGTCCCAGACTTTATAGGTGTTGGCGGGGTCTTTTACCGTCACTCTCAATGTGACCCCTGAACACAGGAAAGCAGGTTGAGAGTCGGAGTTGTTGCAGTTCGCTACTGTTCTGCCATAAAGCGTCGTTAGTTGAGCCGCAATAACCGGCCCATCTTGAGTAGTTCCCCCACTGAACGCTCCGCCTACATCGGCCGGGGGGTGATCGATTTGGCTACATCCCACCACCAATGCGAATAGAAGCAATCCAATTATTTTGTGCATGACAAAACTCCCTGTCGATTGTCGTGTAATTATCTTGGCTGGGTGATCTGTTTTGAGGGGGCGGTGAATCTAACTAAAATCAGCTGCTCAGCTATAAAGCGACTCTTAAACACCATGAGAAAATAATGGGGTCAGCGGTGTCTGTCCTTTTCAGGGTGTAATTGAACATGACGGATATGCCCCGGTTCTCTGTTATCCATGCCGACGGCACCGACAGATCGGTTTGTAATGGCTGTGTGATGGGGACTTCATCGCCGTAGCGAGTGGTGATACCGAATAGGGCCATACGCACGCTGTAAGTGCCTTCCAGCGTTGGGTAGTAAACCCTGAGATTGGTTTTGTCCTGATTCAGCGTCGGTTCCGGTAGACGATGTTTTTGCGCGGTGACTGTGATGCGCAGGTCTTTGGAGGGTAGAGGCTCGGTGGGACCAGGCAGCCTCACGGTGTAACTGATCTGCGCACCGCTACCGATGCAATCAACCACTTCCAGCCTCGGGACCAGAAATTTCAGTACCTGTCCTGCATAGGCGACGGTTTGAATCTCGCTGCCATAAGTCGAATTGCGCCCGAGCCAATAGACTTTGACGGTTTGCCCGAGGGCGGAGCCGGTGAAATCAACCTCTACCGTGGCAAAGTTGGCCTCGTAGAAGTCCTTTTCGAAGTTCAATCGGGTCCCGTCGAGTTCCTTGGCTTCCAGCACTTTGGGCGGTTTCAGATCCAGAGCGGGTTGTCGGATGTGCACGTCTATGTGAGTAGTCGGTGACCAGATCGCCTGCGGTCCTGATGAATTGCCGATTTGATCCACGCCCCTGAAGCGCATGGCAAATCGAGGGTTATCCGTTTTGAATGCCTCTGCAAAAAGCTTCAACACGATTGTGCCGGCAGCGGCTTGTGCCGCTGTCACTGTATGCAGGACCGTGTGACCATCACAATCGAGCGTGATTTTGTCGTGCGCTCGCATGTAAACGTACTTCAGTTTGACCTCTACGCCTTCGGCGACTCGATCGGCATCCAGACCTTTGTCGATGACATCAGCGGGTAGTGTCATGACCAGGTTGAGATTGTCCCCAGTCCCCGTCACATCGCCACCGGGGCGATGTGTGTTGAAGAGAACGACAAGGTCCTCCGAGGTTTCCGGGTCCTGACTGATCCGTTTGACCCTCAAACGGATTCGGTTGATACCGTCATGCAAGCGGGCGATCGGTAGAAACAGTGAGAACCTTTTGTTTTCTTCGCCCGGCTGAATGGTTTTGTCGGCAACGGGTGTGGATTCGTTATTCAGCAACAACTCTGCAGTGTCGAACGCATTCATGTTGAGCCAGGGATCGACCACTGCTTCAGCTTTTGCGTTGGAAAGGCGAATGCCACCCTCAGGATTGTCGGGATGAAATACCGGCGTCGTCATCAGCAGTATGGTTACTTTATCTATCTTTAAAATCTGACTGCTCATTAGGTGCGATCCTTTGCTGACGGCAATGGGCTTTCCCGTAACGTCAACTGCCGGATCATCTAACACCTGATAGGTGAGTGTCGGCTACTGTCACATCTGACAGGTCGAAGTGAGTTACGCCCCTTGAATGTAACCGCTCGTCGTTTTGACTCACGGTCAGGGCGCATCCACCTGGCAGCTTTGTCGTACGTCGGCGGCCGTCATCTGCCATGATGAAGTTCCGCAGCACCGCTCCAACCAAAGGAACACCGCAATGGACGACGTACAACAACTGGGCGAAATGCTTCGCCACTACGCAGAAAGCGAAGCGCACAAGAAGCAGACGTTTGAGTCGCAATCGACCGTGTGGGCGACGCGCATTGGTGAGCTGTTCGATCAGATCCAGCATTGGCTGGAACCGGTCCAGGCGCCGAATCTGCTGGAGGTGAGCCGCGAGGCTTATGTCGCTTCAGGGCCGAGCGTGCCGGTCGAGACGTCGCCGTTCAAGACCGAGAAACTGTCCATTGTCATTGCCGGCAAGCCGGTGGAGTTCGTGCCGGATGTGATGGGCGCGGGCGGTCAGATTTCATTGGCGGTGATGGGGCTGACGGCTGCGCGCTATGGCAGCGTTTCGCTGGTGTGCCTGCCGCCGTCGACTAGCTGGCAGTGGCGCAAGACCAATGGCCTGAAAGACCCGGACACCTTTGCGTTCGATGCGAACTTTCTGGCGCAGCAGTTGCAAAGTCTGATCCCTCGCGATCGCGGCCAAGTCCTCCCGGACTGACCCAAAACCTTGTAGGAGCCAAGCTGCTCCTATAGGGGATGGGGGTGATCACACGGCTTTTGTAGCAGCTGCCGAGCTCGCGAGGCTGCGTCCGGCGACGTAGTCGTCGTGAAATCAGACAATGCGGTTTATAAGGAAACCGCGTCCACCGGGTTTACGACGACTGCGTCGCCGGACGCAGCCTCGCAGGC
>NZ_AKJS01000142.1 GCF_000282215.1 Pseudomonas sp. GM21 | reverse complement strand
CACACCGCGCCGGGTCTGCTGTTGTGCAGGGCAAGGCGCGAGAAGCGTGGTTTGGTCATTCCAAATAAGCTTCGAGCAACGCAGCCCTGCACAACAGCAGGCCCGGCCCTTCGGGTTGTGCCTTAAAGCGGGCCAGGCTGCGTTGCAGGCCTTGGAAAGGGAACACCATTCCCAGCGGCCTGCGCCTTGCCTGGCCCGCTTTAAGGCGACAACGCGGTGAGGAAACTAAGTGAGAGCGTCCCCTTGAGGCGAATTGATCGCCCCGGCTTCAACAACACCAACCCTGCACGTGGAGAGAACAATAAATGTTGAGATCCCTGAAATTCACCGCCCTGGTCATGGGCATGATCGGTGCGGCACACGCGATGGCGGCGGGTCCGGACCTGACTGTGGTGTCCTTTGGCGGTGCGAACAAGGCTGCGCAGGTCAAAGCCTTCTACGCACCGTGGGAAGCGGCAGGCAACGGCAAGATCGTGGCGGGCGAGTACAACGGCGAAATGGCCAAGGTCAAGGCCATGGTCGACACCAAAAGCGTGTCCTGGGACCTGGTAGAAGTTGAATCGCCAGAACTGTCCCGTGGCTGCGACGAAGACATGTTCGAGCAGCTTGATCCCAAGCTGTTTGGCAACCCCGCGGACTTCGTCAAAGGCGCTATCCAGCCGTGTGGCGTGGGCTTCTTCGTGTGGTCGACCGTGTTGGCCTACAACGCCGACAAACTGGCTTCCGCGCCAACCAGCTGGGTGGATTTCTGGGACACCAAGAAATTCCCGGGCAAGCGTGGCCTGCGCAAAGGCGCCAAATACACCCTGGAATTCGCTCTGATGGCCGACGGCGTAGCGCCCAAAGACGTCTACAAAGTACTGGCCGGCAAGGATGGTCAGGACCGCGCGTTCAAGAAACTCGATGAGCTCAAACCAAGCATCCAGTGGTGGGAAGCCGGCGCACAACCGCCGCAGTACCTCGCTTCCGGCGACGTGGTCATGAGCTCGGCCTACAACGGCCGGATCGCTGCCGTGCAGAAAGAAAGCAACCTGAAAGTGGTGTGGAACGGCGGCATCTACGACTTCGACGCATGGGCGATTCCAAAAGGTCTGGATAAAACACGCGCTGAAGCGGCGAAGAAGTTCATCGCCTTCTCGGTGCAGCCGCAGCAGCAGAAGACCTACTCGGAAAACATCGCCTACGGCCCGGCCAATATCCAGGCCGTACCGTTGCTGGCCAAGGATGTCCTGAAAGACATGCCGACCACCCCGGAAAACATCGCCAACCAGGTGCAGATCGATGTCAGCTTCTGGGCTGACAACGGCGAGCAACTGGAACAGCGCTTCAATTCCTGGGCTGCGAAGTAAGCAAGTCACACAGGACGACGGTTCACCGGATGATCGTTCCCACGCTCTGCGTGGGAGTGCCGCCCGGGACGCTCCGCGTCCCTGTGACGCAGAGCGTCACTGGATGCGTTCCCACGCAGAGCGTGGGAACGATCAGTAACAAAAGTTCGAGGCGGTGTTTGCCACCTCTGCAACGATCAAAGATTTCCGGAGTACGCCATGGCCACCGCCATTCCCCTGAACGCGGGCACTGACCCCACCTTGAAGCAGCGACTCAAGCACGCCGAGCGGATCAACCGCTGGAAGGCTCAAGCCTTGATCGCGCCGTTGGTGCTGTTTCTGTTGCTGGTGTTCCTGGTGCCAATCGTGGCGCTGCTCTACAAAAGCGTGGGTAACCCGGAAGTGGTCGGCGGCATGCCGCGCACTGTGTCGGCCATCGCTGGCTGGGACGGCCGAGGCCTGCCCGCTGAACCGGTTTACAAAGCGGCCAGCGAAGACCTCGCCGAAGCCCGCAAGAATCAAACCCTGGGCGATTTGTCCAAGCGCTTGAACATGGAACTGGCCGGCTACCGCAGCCTGCTGACCAAAACCGCGCGTGCCTTGCCGTTCGCCACTGAACCGGCTTCCTATAAAGAAGCGCTGGAAGCGCTCGACGAGCGTTGGGGCGACCCGGCCTACTGGCAAGCGGTGCGCCGCAACGTCAGCAGCATTACGCCTTACTACCTGCTGGCGGCGGTCGATCATCGGATCGATGACCTCGGCGAACTGGCCCCGGCGACACCCGATCAGGCGATTTACCTGGATATCTTCGCCCGGACCTTCTGGATGGGGCTGGTCATTACGGCGATCTGCCTGGTGCTGGCGTATCCATTGGCTTACCTGCTGGCGAACCTGCCTTCGCGTCAAAGCAACCTGTTGATGATTCTGGTCCTGCTGCCGTTCTGGACCTCGATCCTGGTGCGTGTCGCTGCGTGGATCGTGTTGTTGCAATCGGGCGGCCTGATCAACAGCGGCCTGATGGCCATGGGCATCATCGATAAACCGTTGGAACTGGTGTTCAACCGCACCGGGGTTTACATCTCCATGGTGCATATCCTGCTGCCATTCATGATTTTGCCGATCTATAGCGTCATGAAAGGCATCTCGCCAACCTACATGCGTGCCGCGATTTCCCTCGGCTGCCACCCGTTCGCCAGTTTCTGGCGCGTGTACTTCCCGCAGACCTATGCCGGTGTCGGTGCCGGTTGCCTGTTGGTGTTCATCCTCGCCATCGGCTACTACATCACCCCGGCGTTGCTGGGCAGCCCGAACGATCAGATGGTCAGCTACTTCGTCGCCTTCTACACCAACACCAGCATCAACTGGGGCATGGCGACCGCACTGGGTGGACTGCTGTTGTTGGCGACTGTGGTGCTTTATCTGATTTACAGCTGGCTGGTGGGTGCCAGTCGCCTGCGCCTGAGCTAAGGGGAGAACGAAATGCTGAGTCCTTATATGTCGCCCGTTGAGCGGGTGTGGTTCTACAGTTTGCGGATTCTCTGCGGCCTGGTTTTGCTGTTCCTGATTTTGCCGGTGCTGGTGATTATTCCGCTGTCGTTCAACTCGGGCAGTTTCCTGGTGTACCCGCTGCAAGGCTTTTCGCTGCACTGGTATCAGGACTTCTTTGGCTCGGCCGAATGGATGCGCGCCCTGAAGAACAGCATCATTGTTGCCCCAGCGGCGACGGTGCTGGCGATGATCTTCGGTACGCTTGCGGCGATCGGCCTGACCCGCGGCGACTTTCCCGGCAAGCCACTGGTCATGGCCCTGGTGATTTCGCCGATGGTGGTGCCGGTGGTGATCATTGGTGTGGCGAGTTACCTGTTTTTTGCCCCGTTGGGATTGGGCAATAGCTTCTTCTCGCTGATCGTGGTGCATGCGGTGTTGGGTGTGCCGTTTGTGATCATCACCGTGTCGGCGACGTTGCAGGGGTTCAACCAAAATCTGGTGCGCGCCGCTGCAAGTCTCGGTGCCTCGCCGCTGACGGCATTCCGCCGGGTGACGTTGCCGTTGATTGCACCGGGGGTGATCTCTGGAGCGCTGTTTGCCTTTGCGACATCGTTCGATGAAGTGGTGGTCACGCTGTTCCTCGCGGGTCCCGAACAAGCGACCTTGCCACGGCAGATGTTCAGCGGGATTCGTGAAAACCTCAGTCCGACGATTGCGGCGGCCGCGACACTGTTGATTGCCTTCTCGGTAATCCTGCTGCTGACCCTGGAATGGCTGCGCGGGCGCAGCGAAAAACTGCGCACTTCCCAGGTCTGACGCCACACATCTTCCCCTGTGGGAGCGAGCCTGCTCGCGAAAGCGTAGTGTCAGCCGACATCAATGTTGAATGACACACCGCTATCGCGAGCAGGCTCGCTCCCACAGTTGAATTGTGGTGGTTTCGGGATCGTTGGTCATTCACGACCTGAATAACGGACAAACCCCAATCCCCAGCTACTATTGTGCCCAGCTCCCCTATCTATAAGAGGCTGCGCACGATGAGTCTTTCCTCTTTTAAAATTGCTCATAAACTGATCACCGGCGCAGGTGCCATCGAGCAGCTCGCCGCTGAACTGACGCGTCTTGATGTCGATAACCCGCTGATCGTTACCGATGCAGCACTGGTCAAATCCGGCACGGTCGAGTTGGCGCTGGCGCAGTTGGGTGATCGCACCTACGAGATTTTCGACCGGGTCCTGCCAGACCCGGAAATCGCCATTGTCGAAGACTGCATGCGGGTCTATCGCGACGGCGGGCATGACGGCTTGATCGGTCTGGGCGGCGGCAGTGCTATCGACATTGCCAAGAGCGTGGCGGCGTATGCCGGTTACCACGGCGCGCTGGAAGATCTGTTCGGTGTCGATCAGGTGCCGCGTAAAGGCCCGCCGCTGATCGCCATCCCGACCACCGCCGGTACGGGGTCGGAAGTCACCAACGTGGCGATCCTTTCCGACAAGGTCGCGCAGCTGAAAAAAGGCATCGTCAGCGACTATCTATTACCCGACGTGGCGCTCGTCAGTCCGCAAATGACCCTGACCTGTCCGCGCAGTGTCACCGCTGCCAGTGGCGTCGATGCACTGGTGCATGCCATCGAGTCCTATCTGTCCGTCAATGCCTCGCCGATCACTGATGCCCTGGCCATCGGCGCCATCAAGCTGATCGCCAAGGCGCTGCCCAAGGCCTATGCCAATCCATCCAACCTGCAAGCCCGCGAAGACATGGCCACCGCCAGCCTGATGGCGGGTATGGCGTTCGGCAATGCCGGGGTTGGCGCGGTGCATGCGCTAGCTTATCCGCTGGGCGGACGTTTCAACATCGCCCACGGTGTCAGCAACGCCTTGTTGCTGCCGTATGTCATGACCTGGAACAAGATGGCCTGTGTTGAGCGCATGCAAGATATTGCCGAGGCCATGGGGGTGAAGACCGCTCATCTGAGTGCCAACGAGGCCGCGGACAAAGCCGTGGAGGCGATGACCGCACTGTGCGCAGCGGTGGAAATCCCGCTGGGCATGCGCAGCTTCGGCGTTCCCGAGGACGCCATCCCGGCCATGGCCGCTGAAGCGGCGGGGATCGAGCGCTTGATGCGCAACAACCCACGCAAATTGAGCGCCGCCGATATCGAGAAGATCTACCGAGCGGCGTACTAGAGCCTGCCGTGACTTAATGATCGAAGGCAGGCCCAATCATCGCGGTCACAGTGCGCGCGCCAAAGTATGAGGTATACAATGCGCGCCATCGTGATTCCGCTCAAAAAGGTGCGTCATGCAGCCCTTCGTCATTGCTCCGTCGATTCTCTCCGCCGACTTCGCCCGCCTGGGTGAAGAAGTGGACAACGTCCTGGCCGCCGGTGCCGACTTCGTGCACTTCGATGTCATGGACAACCACTACGTGCCCAACCTGACCATCGGCCCGATGGTGTGTGCGGCGCTGCGTAAATACGGCGTGACCGCGCCAATCGACGCGCACCTGATGGTCAGCCCGGTGGACCGTATCGTCGGTGACTTCATCGAAGCCGGTGCGACTTACATCACCTTCCATCCGGAAGCCTCGCAGCACGTCGACCGTTCCCTGCAACTGATCCGCGAAGGCGGCTGCAAGTCTGGCCTGGTGTTCAACCCGGCGACCCCGCTGAGCGTGCTCGAATACGTGATGGACAAGGTCGACATGATCTTGCTGATGAGCGTCAACCCGGGTTTTGGCGGGCAAAAGTTCATCCCCGGCACCCTCGACAAACTGCGCCAGGCGCGTGCGTTGATCGATGCCTCCGGGCGTGACATTCGCCTGGAAATCGACGGCGGCGTGAACGTGAACAACATTCGTGAAATCGCTGCGGCTGGCGCTGACACCTTTGTCGCGGGCTCGGCGATTTTCAACACGCCAAACTATCAGGAAGTGATCGAGAAGATGCGCGCCGAACTGGCACTGGCTCGCCCATGAGTGGTTTTGAGCAGTTGTTCCCGGGGCGTCTGCCGCGGCTGGTGATGTTCGATCTGGATGGCACGCTGATCGATTCGCTCCCGGACCTCGCAGCGGCTGTGGATAACATGCTGCTCAAGCTGGGGCGTCAGCCTGCCGGCATCGAGTCGGTACGTGAATGGGTCGGCAACGGCGCGCCGGTATTGGTGCGGCGTGCGCTGGCGGGAAGCATCGAGCATTCCGCCGTCGACAACAGTGAGGCTGAACGCGCACTGGAGATTTTCATGCAGGCCTATGGCGCAAGCCATGAGCTGACTGTGGTTTACCCCGGTGTGCGCGATACCTTGAAGTGGCTGCACAAGCAGGGCGTGGAGATGGCGCTGATCACCAACAAGCCGGAGCGTTTCGTCGCGCCGCTGCTGGATCAGATGAAAATCGGCCGCTACTTCAAATGGATCATCGGCGGCGATACCTTGCCGCAAAAAAAGCCCGACCCGGCCGCGCTGTTTTTCGTGATGAAAATGGCCAACATCCCGGCCTCGCAATCCTTGTTCGTCGGCGATTCGCGCAGCGATGTGCTGGCGGCGAAAGCGGCGGGGGTCAAGTGTGTGGCGCTCAGTTACGGCTACAACCATGGCCGGCCGATTGCCGAAGAGTCGCCGGCGCTGGTGATCGACGATCTGCGCAAACTAATTCGCGGTTGCCTGGATCCAGCCGCTGAGATAACGTTGCGCGACGCTGTTCAACCCCCTGCTGGAAACGCCATCGTGGTGGTCACTCGCAAACTCTGGATGAAAGTCATCAAGGCCCTGGCCCGCTGGCGTTGGCGCGCCTGACTTGTTCCTGGCCGGCGTACCGGCGCGTTTGCATACCTGACCGTTAGACCCTCAAGCCACGAGGCTACCCCATGATCCGCGAAGAATTCCTGCGTTTGGCCGCTGCCGGCTACAACCGCATCCCGCTTGCCTGCGAAACCCTGGCTGACTTCGACACGCCGCTGTCGATCTACCTGAAACTGGCTGACGAGCCGAACTCCTACCTGCTGGAATCGGTTCAGGGCGGGGAAAAGTGGGGCCGTTATTCGATCATTGGTCTGCCGTGCCGCACCGTGCTGCGGGTGCATGACCATCACGTCAGTATCACCGTCGACGGCATCGAGACCGAAAGTCACGACGTTGAAGACCCGCTGGCCTTCGTCGAAACCTTCAAGGCCCGTTACAACGTGCCGACCATTGCCGGTCTGCCGCGTTTCAACGGCGGTCTGGTGGGGTATTTCGGTTATGACTGCGTGCGGTATGTGGAGAAGCGCTTGGGCAAATGCCCGAACCCGGATCCGCTGGGCGTGCCGGACATTCTGCTGATGGTCTCCGATGCGGTGGTGGTGTTCGACAACCTCGCCGGCAAGATGCACGCAATTGTGCTGGCTGACCCGGCACAGGTCGATGCTTTCGAACAAGGCCTTGAACGTCTGGAAGAACTGCTGGAAAAGCTTCGCCAGCCGATCACGCCGCGCCGTGGCCTGGATTTCAGCAAGCAACAGTCGGCTGATCCGGTGTTCCGTTCGAGCTTTACCCAGGACGATTACGAAAAAGCCGTCGACACCATCAAGGAATACATCCTGGCCGGTGACTGCATGCAGGTCGTACCGTCCCAGCGCATGTCGATCGACTTCAAGGCAGCCCCGATCGATCTGTACCGGGCGCTGCGTTGCTTCAACCCGACGCCTTATATGTACTTCTTCAACTTCGGCGACTTCCATGTGGTAGGCAGTTCGCCGGAAGTGCTGGTGCGGGTCGAAGACAACCTGATCACCGTGCGCCCGATAGCCGGCACCCGCCCACGCGGCGCCAACGAAGAAGCCGACCTGGCACTGGAAAAAGACCTGCTGTCCGACGACAAGGAAATTGCCGAGCACTTGATGCTGATCGACCTGGGTCGTAACGACACCGGTCGGGTCTCGGAAATCGGTTCGGTGAAACTCACCGAGAAGATGGTCATCGAGCGTTATTCCAACGTGATGCACATCGTGTCCAACGTCACCGGGCAGTTGAAGGCCGGTCTGACGGCGATGGATGCACTGCGGGCGATTCTGCCGGCGGGCACGTTGTCGGGTGCGCCGAAGATTCGCGCGATGGAAATCATCGACGAACTGGAACCGGTGAAACGTGGCGTCTACGGCGGTGCGGTGGGTTATTTTGCCTGGAACGGCAATATGGACACCGCCATTGCAATCCGCACGGCGGTGATCAAAAACGGCGAGCTGCACGTGCAGGCCGGTGGCGGCATCGTCGCCGACTCGGTACCGGCGCTGGAATGGGAAGAAACCCTGAACAAACGCCGCGCGATGTTCCGTGCCGTGGCCCTGGCCGAGCAAACCCCGGATACCTGAGCCCACGCAATACCTGTAGGAGTAAGCCTGCTCGCGAAAGCGGTGTATCAGCGAAGTTGATGTCGACTGACACCACCCCTTCGCGAGCAGGCTCGCTCCCACATGATTGTGCTCACGCCATAAAAAACGCGGCGCCTGTAAGGACGCCGCGTTTTTTTTACCTCGCGATTTTAGAAGTCCAACGCAACCCCTAAGTTAATCCCTTGCTGAGTAAAGTCATCATCCTTGCGAATGTTGTAGCTGGCGCGCAGTGCCAGCTCCTTGGTGAGGTTGTGGCTCACACCCAGGTTCACCCGGTTCAGATTGGATTGCGGGGTGTAGCCTTCCAGCGTGAACTGATTGTTGGGCAGGCTATTGAGGCTGATGGTCACGTCCTGAACATCGTCGTTGTACTCACGCTCGTGAGCCACTTCGCCGAATACCTCGGTTTGTGAGGTGATCTGGTATTTGCCCTGCAAACCGACGCCCAGACGTCGGGAAATACTTTCCTGATCGGCAAAATTCAGCGCTGTGGAATCAGTGGCTTGCTCCGAGTAACCATCGACTTTTACCTTGGAGAAATCGGCGCTGACAAACGGCGACAAGTGCCAAGGGCTACTGACTTGCTGTGCGATGTCGTAGCCGAGGCGAGCGCTAGCGGCTTCGACGTAGCCACTGGTGTCGCCTTTTTCGCTGCGTTCGTTGGCGCCCAGCTGGAATTTACGTTTGAGGCTGTCGTAATCCAGATGCCCGGCCGTCAACGCCATGTCAGCCCATACGCGATTTTGTTGGTATTGGGCGAATGCCGTACCCAGGTAAGTGTTGAGCTTGTAGTCGGAGTCGTTAGTCCCGGCTTCGAGCTTCTGGTTATAGAAACCGGCCGCCACACCGACGCGCCAGGCATCGTCGAGGCGGTAGCTGCCACCGATGTTCAGGTTGTACCCATTACCGTCGGCGCTGACGACGCTGTCCTGCCCGTCAAAATCCTGATGCTGGCCACCGCCTGCAACAATGGCTTGCCATTGGCCGACGCCTTGCCAGTTTTCCCAGTCAGCCATCCATTGGTTACGCAGTTCGTCCTGGTGAGAACGCAGGGTGCCTTGGGCCATTTGCGGCAGCAGCGTCAGCTCCCACGGTGCTGACAACAGGGAGTACGCATAATCGGCGATCAGACGTTGCCCGGCTTCGGTTGGGTGTACCGAGTCGTTGTAGATCAGCTTGGTCGGGTCTGGGGTGGCGCTGTTGATGCCGTAACGGGCGTTCTCGGTGCAGCCGCTGCCGCTGAAGCAGGTGGCGGTCAGGTTCTGATCGGTCGCCAGGCCGAACTGGGCCGGGTTGGCGAAAGCTTCATTGAGCAACACCGGGATGTTCAGCGGGATGATTTCGGCATTGATGTTCTGCAGTCGGCTCACCAATTCGGTGTTGAATTGGGCACTGAGCTGAGAGGTGAACGCTTGCAGCGGGCTGCCGTTGATTGCTGGCGTCAGGCCGATATCGGGCAGCAGCCAGACCATGATGTATTTGGCCCCGGTGGTTTGCAGCGTCTGCACGCTGTTGGCCAATCGGTCGGCGGCGGCACTGGCCTGAGGCAGGCTGGTGACGCGGCCTTGCAGGAAGTCGTTACCGCCACCCGACAGGTAATACAGCGCGTTCGGGTCGGCACGGAAGTTGTTCGAAGGCAGGTAACCCGCCCGGGTACGCTCGCCAGTGGCGGAAGTGGTGGTGATCGAATCGAGAATCTGATCGGTGCGATAACCGCCGACGGCCCAGTTGTTGCCATCGGGCTGACCATTGCTGGCGCGAACCGCCGAATTCGATGACGCGGTCTGGTCCGCCGAATACCCCAGTTTTCCACCCAGTATTTGCGTGGAGTTGAGCGAGCGGACTTCGCCGCTGCCATCCAGATAAACCGGCCCCGTCCGGTTGGTGTAACGTTGGGTCGACCCGGCAGGTCCGCCGGTGTCGGCAAAGGTCCCGGCGTCGTTGAGGCTGTCGCCGAAGACGACGAAACCGGTGTAAGGATTCGGTACTGCGCTCGCTTGGGCGCAGGCCATCACGAGCAAGCATCCTGCGAGCGGTACAAACAACGTCTGTTTGATCATGAGCAAGTCCATTTATTTATTGTTGTAGTGAACAAAACGACAGTACCAAAAACTTCCAGCCTTTTGCCATCTGTCGCGCAGCCTTTGATAGTTTCGCGAGCAGTAGCCCCGGCCATATTGCACGCTCTGCCCGGCTAAGTTACTGTGCCCGGACGTATGAAAGAGACCTTCTCCGTGTTGATCATCAGTAAACTCCTGGATCAAGTCATCAAGGCACACGCCCGCTGGCGTTGGCGCGCCTGAATTCTTTTTGCCGGCCCCGTCGGCCCTGTACCGCTTTGCCTTCTTTGCCTGTTTGAAATGCCGCTTTGCTGGCGCTGCTCCAGCACCTGACAAAGCGCAGCGCTCTGCGGGTAAATCATTCAAAGGCCATCTTTAAAGTCAGTGAATTCAAGAGGTTCAAAACGCCATGTTGCTGATGATCGATAATTGACATCTTGATCTTTTTTAGTTTTTCAGGTCTTTAAGTTTTATTTGAGGCCCCGTGCAGCGGGGCTTTCGTGTTTATTGAGTACTGCCTTGTACATTGCCAGCCAAATTAATTGGGGGTACGGTTGGTGGTACGAGCCACCACCTTGATTGAACCCGCATGCCACTTACCGACATCAAAGCTCGTACCGCCAAGCCTGAATCAAAAGCCTACAAACTGACTGATTCAGAGGGACTCTTTCTTTTGGTGGGAGCCAGCGGATCGAAACTGTGGCGATTGAAGTACCGCATACATGGCAAGGAGAACGTCTTCGCTATTGGGCGTTACCCCGATGTCAGCCTCGCGGAGGCACGTAAAGCGAAGGATGCGGCAAGGACTTTGGTAGCTCAGGGCATTCATCCTGCTCAGCAGCGCAAGGCCGAACAGGCGCTCCGGCAGGCAGAAAATGCAAATACTGTCAAAACGGTGGCGGAGGAGTGGATAGATAAGCGGAAGGCAGTCTGGAGTGCGTATTACTTGAAGCAAGTGCAGACCGCTTTCGATAATGATATTTATCCGTTCATTGGCGAGCAGGCCATGCGCAAGGTCACGGCGGCGCAGCTGCTTGCTATCGTCAAGCGAGTGGATGACCGTGGTGCGCCGACAGTGGCGCTTCTGGTACGGCAGTGGTTATCGGCAGTCTACAGATACGGCGTTGCTACCCTTAGGGCTGATCATGACCCGGCTGCGGCGCTGAAAGGGATCGTTACCCGGCCAAGGGTACAACACAGACGCCCGTTGACCCGTGAGCAGGTTTTGCAGCTCGTCGAGGTCGCGAATGGCTATGGTGGAAGTAAGGCGACCGTGATTGCATTGAAGCTGCTTCTGCTGACCTTCGTCAGGCCTGGAGAGCTGAGGCAGGCGGAGTGGAATGAGTTCGACTTTAAGCGTGCGGAGTGGCGCATCCCAGCTGAACGCATGAAAATGCGCGAGATGCACATTGTTCCGCTTTCCACTCAGGTAATGCTGCTGCTTGATCAACTGAAGGCTATCTCGGGAGCACAGCGGCAGTTGTTTCCGAACCACAGACGGCCGGCTGAGTGCATGACCATCACTACTCTCAATAGAGCTCTTGAGAGAATGAAACTCAACGGAGAAGGCACAATGGATGTTTCTGCACATGCTTTTCGAGCTACGGCATCGACCATTCTGAACGAAATGGGTTATCGCGCGGATGTAATTGAGAGGCAGTTGGCGCATAAGGATAGAAATAAAGTTAGAGCCAGCTACAACCAGGCTGAATATATGATTGAACGTAAAAAAATGATGCAAGACTGGGCGCATATGGTCGAGTCCGTTACTAAAAATCAACTTGTTTGAATGGTCTGGTAATCGATGGTTGTGCGTATTGATGGGGTGGCGGTCGGTTCGGCTTTGGGGGTGGTTAGCCTAGTGAGTGTAATGGCTGAACACGGTCTGCATTTTGACAAGATGCTAGGGTTTGCCGAGCATGGCGTCATGGACTTGTTTGTGGATGTCGGTGCTCACTTTGATGTGTATTGCATTGATGCGGCCACAACGAAACTGGATATTCCAACTTACCTGCTTGCTTATTCTGAGTTTGCCTCGGTTGAGGCGCGGCCTGCTATCAGTGTGCCGCATGCATTACCCGAAAAAATACGCCTGCTACGAGTGAGCAAACTGTGTGTTAAGCAAATGTTGAAAGCCTTGAGGAATGGCCAGAATTTTTCTGTTTCGCAGCAGGTTTTTGATTGTGGAATAGGCGTGGATGGTGGTGGGGATTATAGCTTGGTCAAGCCGGACAGTAATCCGGGTTACAAATTGGCTGGCTTTGACGATTCTGTGCAATGGTGCTTTGGCGCCTACCCAGCAGGGAGTTCTCCTGAGCTCGCGTGGCTAAGTTTTTATTATAGCGCGCCGTCTTATATTTCAATCACGACGCAGGAATTGTGTATTACTTCGGATGGCGTAGCTAAGCTCGTCTCAGCTCTAAGTTTGGCAGCAGAGAGCGTCGTTCAAACTAATGTAGTCGTCTCTCTTTCATCTTCTTCGGAGGAGGCAATAGTGGCGGCAGTGACGGAGGTGCCGACGCTGCAAACCTCGTATGGCGAGTCTGACAGGCTGCTAAGCATGAAAGACTTGATAGAGATAATGAGTTTTAGTCGCTCTAAGATCAATAATCTCCGGAGTTCGCAAAATAAAGGTTACGACCCAACCTTTCCGAGGCCAATCGATACTGGATCGACGGCAGTGCGCTGGCGTGAGTCGGAGATCAGGGGCTGGATTGCTTCCCGCAAACTGAAAGCATGATGAAGTTCTGCAGGAGATGATTATGGATTCTCAACTCTCAATACGAGATCTCAACGAGTCGTTTGTATTTCGGCACTTGCATGCTCTAGCTTTTGAATATGCAGAGGCGGATAGGTGCCGTGAGCTTGGATTTGATTCTTCTGCTCAAAAAATCACTACTGAGTTTATCGGTTTGGCAAATATGATGTGCTTTACAGTGTTTAAGTTGACTGACTTTCGATTGAGGCGATCTCTCTCAGGGCATGAGTGGGAAGGAATGTTTGTTGATAATGAAGTTAAGTCTCTTTCTGGATTCCTAGGGAAAGGTTGGATTCTGCCCCCCAACCCGCAGTTTGACTATAATCCACTCTTGTCTGCCTTTTATTCGGCAGCCATTAGTGCGGGGGTTAATGTGGTTGGCTTTCCTCCCGTATTCAAGAAGGTTACGAACGCTCATGACCATCGAGTGAATTCTGACTTTCTCTATAAATTGGCTGATTGCTTTTCCCTGTTTGCTTTCAAACAGAAAATTCGAGTCCGTTTAGAGAAAGCCAATCGATGCATTGATAAGTGTATTTCTCACGCGGCACAGATGGTGCGTAGTGATGCTGCTCGGATTTTAAAAATTAATTTTTATCTGAGCGGCCTGGTGGATTTTGATGGGCAGTTAAATCATGTGCATGATGTGCTAGCCAAGCTTTTTGGAAAGTTTGCAAACACGATTTCCAAGACGTCTTCGGAGTGGCATGGTGTATCGGGGTATATGAATTTTTCTCGTCTTAGTCGAGGTCGGGGCTTGTATTGCCACTGCATTTTCTTTGTTGATGTAAGTTTTGCACGGACTGACCATTATCTGGTGCATTACTTGGGTAACCTTTGGAAGGACTTGGCGCGGCGGCAAGGTGTCCAAGGATGCTACGATACGTTCCCAATCTTTCAGCAGGATGTTGGTTACGGTTTGCGTTACATATCAGGAAAAGGTCGTTATGGTCCGAGCAGGCAAGGCGCCTCTATGCTCCCCTCTGATGGAAGTGTTGCACGCAATAATGCCAAGCTTTTCAGGGAGTATTTGGAGTATCTTGCGTTTGCAAACTTCATAATGTGCGTAAATCTTGAGCCGCGCGCACGATTGTTCAGTACCTCTGCTCTTGTGGGGAAAAAGGCTGCGCGTGGGGAGACGAAACCCAAGGTACCCAACTCACGGCTTCCTATGCTGACGCTCCCACCGATGGAGCCGGCCAGTATTTGAGAGCCTACTTGCTGTAGGCTCTCTATCAGTGTGAGGCTGAAGAGCGATCCGATATCTTTCTTCAGTGGCTTGTATACCTCACTCGATATCACACCCGCGTGGTTTCGTTTCAGCAATTTGGAGACCAAGGCGCTCCGCGCAGGAGATCATCAGGACGGATGCTTTGTAAGCGATCCACCGAGCACACATTCAACGCAGCGAATTGAAGCCTGGTGCTGTGTTCCCGATCTCTTTCAGGATCCCGCAACCATGATGCGTCCCGACGCCAAAGTTGAAAAAGTGTACCTCTACCCCAAACTCGTGGACTTTCGAAAATCCATCGACGGCCTCGCCGCCCGGTAGAGTTGGATGCAGGCGCATTATGTCTAGCCGCGACCGCCCGAGAACGCTCACGGGAACAGATCGGCCTCTTGCAGGGTTTTGCCTGTCTGGTCCTTGGCCGAAAGCTGTGGCGTTTCACTGAGCTGCCAGTCGATGGCCAGTGTCGGGTCGTTCCAGCGAACGCAGCGCTCGGCCGATGGCGTGTAGTAGTCGGTGGTTTTGTAGAGAAAATCCGCGAAGTCGCTCAGCACGACGAAACCGTGGGCGAAGCCTTCCGGGACCCAGAGCTGGCGATGGTTTTCAGCCGACAAACGCACCGCAACCCAATGGCCGAAATGCGGCGAGCTGCGGCGGATGTCCACTGCGACGTCGAGTACTTCACCGGCGATGACCCGCACCAGCTTTCCCTGAGTGTTTTCCAGTTGGTAGTGCAAACCGCGCAGCACACCTTTTTGCGAGCGGGAGTGATTGTCCTGAACAAATTGCGTGTTCAGGCCGGTCGCCTTCTCGAAAGCTTTGGCATTGAAGCTTTCATAGAAGAAGCCGCGCTCGTCACCAAATACCTTGGGTTCGATGATCAGAACACCGGGCAGGTCGGTGGTGGCTACATTCATTGGTTTTCTCCAGCGATAGTGAACGGGTAATAGCCGTGGCCGGTATTGGCCAAAAAAACGGACATATTAGAACAACGTCTTGATCAGGCAATCAGATCTTTGAAATCAGTGAAACCCAGGCGTTCGCCTTGATAGCTGCCGTCCTGGACCTGTTGGCACCACTCCAGGTTGTCCAGGTACCACTCGACGGTTTTGCGCAGCCCGCTTTCGAAGGTATCTTCGGGAACCCAGCGATCGACGATATCGGCCTGCACGAACTTATAGCGGGTATCGGTCGCGATGCTGGTCAGTGACTCCAGATTGCCAGCGTAGGTCAGCTTGTCCAAATTGAGCACTTCGTGTTCGGTGTGCTGGATCAGATGGCGGGCATAGTGTGCAGGTGGCGTTGTTGATAGGGATGCTGATTGGGCCGTTGATCGGCTGGTTCGTCAGTCGCACCGCACGAGCGCGACGCAAGCGCTTGGCGCTGATTGCGACAAAGGCAGGGTGTGCACATCGAATTTTTTACGCGTTGTTTGTCTATGCCCGTGAGTAAATCCTTCTTTAATCATATAAAATGCCGCGTCTGTCTGAATAGCCGGAGATTCCATAGGGGGTCTCTATATCGGTACGGAGGGATCACTCGTCAGAAGCTACGGCTAATATGGTAACTTTTGTATTCATGGATTAGACAGCGCTCGGTGTGCAGCCCTGTCAGCAACTCAAGGGTATGGCTTTCGCGTGAAAATTCTAGTAACCGGCGGCGCTGGATTTATTGGTTCAGCAGTCATTCGCCACATCATCTCCAATACTGCAGATTCCGTAATCAACCTCGATAAGCTTACTTACGCTGGCAACCTCGAGTCTGTGGCAGAAGCGGCTCAAAGTGAGCGCTATGTTTTCGAGCGAGTGGATATCTGCGACCGGGATCAGGTGGATCGCGTCCTGCGCGAGCACCGGCCCGATACGATCATGCACCTGGCGGCTGAATCCCACGTCGATCGCTCGATCTCCGGCCCTTCCGAGTTCATCCAGACCAACATCATCGGCACTTACACTTTGTTAGAGGCTGCTCGCCACTATTGGAGTGCCATGGATGATGAGCGGAAAGCCAACTTCCGCTTCCATCATATTTCGACCGACGAAGTCTACGGCGACCTAGAGGGGCCGGAAGACCTCTTCACCGAAACCACGCCTTACCAGCCAAGCTCGCCGTATTCGGCCAGTAAAGCCAGTTCAGATCACCTGGTTCGTGCCTGGAGCCGTACGTATGGCTTGCCAACCCTAGTCACCAATTGCTCGAACAACTACGGCCCATGCCATTTCCCTGAGAAGCTGATCCCGCTGATCATTCTCAATGCGCTGGAAGGTAAGCCGCTGCCGGTTTACGGCAAGGGTAACCAGGTGCGTGACTGGCTCTACGTTGAAGACCACGCCCGTGCGCTCTATCAGGTCGTGATCAAAGGCGTGATCGGCGGGACCTACAACATTGGCGGTCACAACGAAAAGCAGAATATTGAAGTGGTGCACACCCTTTGCGCCTTGCTTGATGAGCTGCGTCCGGACTCCATGCATCGGCCCCACGCCAGCTTGATCACTTACGTTAAAGATCGCCCAGGCCACGACCAGCGTTACGCAATTGATGCCAGCAAAATCCAGCGCGAGTTGGGTTGGGTTCCTGAAGAAACGTTCGAGACTGGCATTCGCAAAACCGTCGAGTGGTACCTCGAGAACACTGAATGGGTTGCTCACGTGAAAAGCGGCAGCTATCAACAGTGGATTGATAAAAACTACGCCGACCGCTCAAGCGAAGCATGAAAATCCTTCTGCTTGGAAAGAACGGCCAGGTCGGCTGGGAGCTACAGCGCTCCCTTGCACCACTCGGAGAGGTAATTGCTCTTGACCGTCAAACGGTCTATGGGCTGTGTGGCGACTTGTCCGAACTTGACTCACTGTGCGCAACGATTCGTAAGGTCAATCCCGACGTCATCGTCAACGCTGCAGCTTACACCGCGGTGGACAAAGCTGAATCAGAGCCTGAACTTGCAACTCGCGTAAATGCACTGGCGAGCCAGGTTCTGGCCGAGGAAGCATTGTCCCTTCATGCCTGGCTGATTCACTACTCGACGGACTACGTGTTCAGCGGCAGCGGGCAAAAGCCATGGCAAGAGGATGAAGCGGTTGCGCCAGTGAATCATTACGGTGCGAGCAAGCTCGCTGGCGAGCAGGCCATTACCGCTTCGGGCTGCAAACACCTGATCTTTCGCACCAGTTGGGTCTACGGCGCGCGCGGCAACAACTTTGCCAAGGCCATGTTGCGTCTTGCCAAGGATCGGGAAGCCCTTAGTGTCATCGCAGACCAGATCGGCGCACCCACCGGTGCGGATCTGATCGCAGACGTAACGGCCCAGGCCATTCAGAAAGTCATACAGCATCCAGAACTCGAAGGCCTGTATCACTTGGCGGCCAGTGGCGACGTGTCATGGCACGGCTATGCTAGTCATGTGATCGAATTCGCCCGCAGCCATGGCGAACAACTGGCGGTGACGGCAATCAATCCGATCGACACCACGGCCTACCCAACACTTGCGCGTCGACCTCTGAATTCGCGTTTGAATACTCAGAAGCTGCGTGACAATTTTTCTCTGCACTTGCCTGATTGGCAAAGTGGCGTAACCCGAATGCTTATGGAAGTTCTGAATAAATGATGAACACGACAAATCGTAAAGGTATCCTCCTCGCAGGCGGCTCGGGCACGCGTTTGCACCCGTTGACCCTCGCCGTTTCGAAGCAGATGCTGCCAATCTACGACAAGCCGATGGTCTTTTATCCGCTGTCGGTGCTGATGCTTGCGGGCCTGCGTGAGATTTTGATCATTTCTACCCCTGAAGACCTGCCGAGCTTTCGCAAGCTGCTGGGGGATGGGAGTCTCTATGGTATCCAGCTGACTTACGCCGAGCAACCTAGCCCTGATGGCCTGGCACAGGCGTTCATCATTGGCGAAGAGTTCATCGGTAAAGATCCATGCTGTCTGATTCTGGGCGATAACATTTTCTACGGTCAGCACTTCTCGGACAATCTGCGTTCTGCTAGCACTCAAACCCATGGGGCAACGGTTTTCGGTTATCACGTTTCCGATCCGGAGCGCTTCGGTGTGGTTGAGTTCGATGGCTCGGGGCGCGCGCTGAGCATCGAAGAGAAGCCACTTAAGCCAAAATCCAGCTATGCGGTCACCGGGCTGTATTTCTACGACAACCAGGTCGTCGAAATTGCCAAGAGCATCAAACCGTCCGAGCGCGGAGAGCTGGAAATCACCGACGTCAACCGCGCCTATCTTGGGCAAAAGACGCTGAATGTCGAAATGCTCGGTCGCGGCTTCGCCTGGCTGGACACCGGTACCCACGATTCGCTGGTTGAAGCCAGTCACTTTGTGCACACCATTGAGCAGCGGCAAGGGCTGAAAGTGGCTTGCCTGGAAGAGATTGCGTACCACAACGGTTGGATCACTGCCGAGCAGTTGGGTGCTCAAGCCGATGCTCTGAAGAAGACCGGCTACGGTCAGTACCTGCAGAAGCTGCTGGACTCGCCTTCCCACTAAGTCGATCGCGTTGCCTTCCGGGCGCCAACATTCGAACCGTTTAAGCAGGATTGGTATGCCAGTAAAACATCCCAAGGTTGCGGTTTTGCTGGCTGCCCACAATGGCATGCAGTGGATCGAGGAGCAGTTGTCCTCGATCCTCGGCCAATCAGTCGTCGACGTAAACGTGCACATCAGTATCGACCCCTCCACTGACGGTACCGAAGCTTGGTGCGCGGCCTATGCCGCTCAGCATCCCTGCGTTGTCGTCTTGCCGGCCGCCGGTAGCTTCGGCGGCGCTTCTCGCAACTTCTTCCGACTGATCCGCGATCTCGACCTAGACGGTTACGACTTCGTCGCCTTTGCCGATCAGGACGATGTCTGGCATGAAAACAAATTACAGCGGGCGACCCGAGCGATTCAAACCCGTCAAGTAGATGCCTACTCCAGCAACGTCACGGCTTTTTGGCCAAATGGTAGAACCCACTTGCTGGACAAGGCACAGTCCCAAGTCAGCTGGGACTTTTTGTTCGAAGCGGCAGGTCCCGGCTGCACCTACGTGTTGAACAAAGAGCTGGCAGAGGCACTGAAGGCCTCAATACTCGCCAATTGGCAGGAGCTGCAGAACGTTGGCCTGCATGACTGGTACTGCTACGCTTTTGCCCGTAGTCATGGTCACCGCTGGTACATCGATCCTGCACCGTCGATGGACTATCGCCAGCACGAGAGCAATCAAGTCGGCGCCAATACTGGGTTGAGCCCGCTTATCTCCCGCTATAAAATCATTCACGACGGTTGGTGGTTCAATCAGGTTCGGTTGATCACACGCTTGGTGGGGATGGGCGCTGAACCGTTCGTTCAGGCTTGGTTGCCACTGCGACGTTGGCAACTAATGACGTTGTCCTTCAGCGCCTGGAAATGCCGGCGCCGAGTTCGCGATAAAGTCTTCTTCTTTTGTGTCTGCTGGGCCGTCGCGTTGATAGGAAATAAAGCTAAATAGCGTCTGCTTAGGGATGTGCTTGGTTTACTGGTTTTGTGGAAGTGATCGAACTGATCTGGGTATCGCTGATGTTGGCGGCAGCAGTGTCGGGATTTCTGTGGTGGAATTTTCCGCCAGCACGGATTTTCATGGGGACGCGGGGAGTGGTTTTCTTGGTGTCGTTATGGGTGTTTTGGCGCTTCAAACTGTGTGGAGCAAATCTGAACTGCTGTTGAGTTGGATCATTCTACTTGGTGTTTTCGTCGTCGATGCAACGTGGACACTTGCTCGGCGGTTGATTCGTGGTGACAGGGTGATCAGGTGCATAGTTCTCATGCCTATCAAAACGCCGCTCAGCGTGTAGGGCATAGAAAGGTCACGCTGGCGGTTGTGGAAATAACCGTGTTTTTCCTGCTGCCTGTTTCGATACTGGTTGCGCTAAGCGAGTTGAGCGTAGTGGGTGGAGTTTTTATTGCTTTTGCTCCTCTGATCTACATCGCTTACCGATTGAGAGCTGGTAAGGTTCAATAGAAACGCAGAAGCCTGGTTGTGTGATGGTTTTTACTCCCGCGGGCGCTGCTGCGCTTAAAGACGCTTCGCCGGGGCAATGGATTCGCTTTTCACAGCGTCCTGAGAGAGGCATGGGAAAGCGCTCTCACGCAGGTCTTTTGCAGATAGGATCCGGTATCGCGACCTAGCTACACTATGCTGGGCGGTCTAAAATTTTGAGCGTTCATCAGTCGGTGTGGTGCGCCACTGGAAAACGGTCAAGACATCAAAATGGCGAGAAATTATGCAGAATAATATCACTTGTCAACATATTTCGACGACCAGTCGTGTGCGTGGCGAGCAAAAAAATCAACGCCCTGTAGTGATTTGGCTGACCGGTCTCAGTGGCTCGGGAAAGTCTTCTCTGGCGGATGCGCTTGAACAACGACTCATATCGAAGGGTTATCATACTTATTTGTTGGATGGTGATAACGTAAGAATGGGCTTGTGTAAGGATCTTGGTTTCGGAGATCAGGATCGCGAAGAAAACATCAGGCGTGTCGCGGAAGTTGCCAATCTTTTCCTGGATGCCGGACTCATTGTCATCACCTCTTTCATATCTCCATTCCATCGTGATCGCGCCCTCGCGCGCAGTGTGATCGGAGATGACTCCTTTATCGAAGTCTACCTCGATACACCGCTCAGCGAATGCGAGCGACGTGACCCCAAGGGGCTCTATAGCAAGGCGCGGCAGGGTTTGATCAAAAACTTCACGGGTATTGATTCACCCTATGAAGCTCCCACTTCTCCGCAGATAAGAATAGATACCCTGAATCATTCA
Organism: Pseudomonas sp. GM21; assembly: GCF_000282215.1. Classification (GTDB taxonomy): domain Bacteria; phylum Pseudomonadota; class Gammaproteobacteria; order Pseudomonadales; family Pseudomonadaceae; genus Aquipseudomonas. The sequence continues at coordinate 44,129 of NZ_AKJS01000142.1, read as the reverse complement.
ATAGAGGGCGGTGTAGACATCGTCATAGACTATTTCGAACGATGGAATGCTCAGTGAAACGGCTAGTCATTATCGGTGCAGGTTTTAGTGGGACGGTGACAGCCATTGAGTTTCTCAAGCGCGCACCCAAGGGGTCTCAGCTTATCATTGTCAATCGATCAGGAAATATGGCGCGTGGCCTCGCCTATGGCACAAACAGCCCTCATCATTTGCTGAACGTACCTGCGGGCAATATGTCCGCCCTGGTGGATAGTCCAGACTCATTTCTTGCCTTTTGCCAAAGGATCGACCCTGATACGCATTCCGGCAGCTTCGTTTCCCGGAAGATGTATGGCGCTTATCTAAGCGAACTGTTAAGCCAGGCCGAAGCGGAGTCCAGCGTACAATGCTCGCGCATCACTGGAGAGGTCCTTTCGATCCAGCCAACTGGCACGGGGGTGACAATAGAAAATCATACAGGGGAGCGAATTGTTGCGGATCACGTCGTTTTGGCGTTCGGCAATTTTTCCCCTGTCAGGCCCCACGGATTACAGCAACTCGATAGCTGTTCCGCCTATATAGAAGACCCATGGTCTACGACGGCTAAGGTGGTCTCCCATGAAGCACCGCGCGTTCTCTTGGTCGGTAGTGGTTTGACGGCGGTCGATACCTTGATCTCCCTGCGTCAATCGCATCCTGATGCCAAAGTAACTATGGTTTCGCGTCGAGGATTGTTGCCTACGGCTCACCGCGAACGGATGCCAGCCGCGGGATTTTCTACAAGTATTTGTGCTGATGTTCTAACCGCTCCGCGGTCAGTGTTGTCCTATATGAGACTGATTCGTCGGGAAATAGCCCGGTCTCCGGAGCACTGGCGGGAAGTTGTCGCCGCCATTAGGCCCATTACATCCGAGTTGTGGGAAGGTTTGTCACTTGATGAGCGCAAGCGATTCCTGCGTCACGTGCAACCCCATTGGGATGTGTATCGGCATCGCGTGGCGCCAAAGACTTTTCAGATTTACCAAGATGCTCTCGCAGCTTCCGATGTCAGATCGATCGCAGGGAGGATTATGTCGATCGCCCTTGAAGAGCCATGCGTTTCGGTACGAATCAAGACTAGAGGCACCGACAATATTGTTGAGTGCCAATTCGATCAAGTCATCAACTGCACAGGACCATGCACAGACATCAGGAAAATTACCGATACCTTTATTTCGTACTTGTCGAAAGAGGCAATGATCTGCGCTGATGCATTGAACCTTGGAATCAATGTCGGTAAAGACTACGCGGTTGTGGATAGCTCAGGGAAAAGCTCAGGGTGGTTAAGTTACGTAGGCCCTATGCTCAAAGCTCAATTGTGGGAGGCCACCGCTGTCCCAGAGCTTCGCCAACATGCTCGTGCATTGGCTATTCAAGTCGCTCAAGCTTTCACCGCGCCCGTGGGTTCCGACTCGATATAGTCGGTTTCTCCATGCATTACCCAGAGTTGCCAAAGCCCCAACCGTACCAGATGGATCAGGTACGGTTGGGGGCTTTTGAGTTTAGGGCTTCAGTAAACCTGGTTCATAGGTTGGCGGCAGGATTGATATAGCCAGCCCCCTTGCCATCCAGAAAGCGCTTGACCAAGTCTGCATACTCTTCATCGGTTATGTCTCGTACCGTTTGATACGCGCGCATTTCTATACCGTCGCCCATTGAGAAGACCTTGGGAGTCGGTGCAACAGCTGCACCGATACCTGTTCCATTGAGCATGTCTTTTTGAACAATTTCTAAAGTGGATTGCCGACCAAGAGGCATGTGTGTTTGAAAGGGTACACCGACCAGAAAAATTTCGCATTGTCTGATAGTCGGCATGGGTGGACCGTTGACACTGTCTACTTGCCCCAGTTGAATCAAGCGTTGGTCGTAGGAGTGTTTGGGGATGCTCGGCACTAGTTGCCAAAGTTGGCCGAATACTCCTTGATTAATAGCAGGACTGGAGGCGATCAAACAAAATTTCTTATTCTTGTTTTCTGATGATTCAAGCCACTGTGAAAGCTCGATAAATCCACCAGAATACTTCTGGTGCTGTGGTTTCCAATCCAAGGCAAAAGCGGTGGTATCGAACCTGGTTTTTATGGATAGCGTCGTCACCGTGCTGCCAATTACGAGGAGGAGAGTCAGGCAAATGGGTGCGATAGGGCCAAAGCGACGAGCAAGCAGTAAGATTAGCCCTGCCAGACATGCACCCAGCAAGGGCATGAGCAGGAGAAAGTGGTGTCTTCCCGGACTTTGCACGTGAAGAAACAATACGCAAGCAATACATGTCGATACAGTGAGCAGGAATAGGAGAGACCTTGCTTTACTTTGTCGGTACAAAAGCGCGCCGCCAGCCACGCACAGTAGAGGGGCAATGAAGCCGAATGTGACTCCGAAAAGTTCAACATCGTAACCTAGTGAGTACTGATAAGCCGCGTACAAAGTTGAGTAGTCATGCCGACCAAAATCACGCGACCAGACAAACAGAACCCAACATAACAGAGGTAAAGCCGCAAACGCCATTAGCACTGCAGCGCTTATAGCGCGGAATGCTATCCTTCCCCGAGATTGAGTGCGAATTATCTCAATCAGTACCAGAACAAACAGCGAACATGCTATCCCAACGGCAGCAAATACATACCAGCGCCGGAAAACGAACATGAGACTGAAGAGTACGCCAAGGCTGATGCTGGCTCGTAAAAGCGTCGTCGATATCTTCCAGCGCTGCGTCTTATCCTCTTCTACCCTGATCGCGTCGACCAAGGTCGAGGCGCTCAGTAACGCGCCCACAAACGGGATGACGCCACCGATGTCCGGCATCAGGTAAAGCGTTGTCCCGAAGTAGGTGGGTAGACCAAAGAAGACCGGAAAACTTGCCAGAACCCATCCGCTTCGCAGCGGCGTATTGCCTGTTAGGGGCTTCCCGTCAATCAGTCTTTTGGCGAGGTAGGCCACCATGATATACGCCGGAACAGCGTATAGCACCGTGATGATGAGCGAGTAGTTGATTCGTGTTGGGTAGCCTGTCACGAGGCTCAGTAGTGCCGGCAACACCGACGGCAGCATTGAATAATCCGTTGCGTAAGTAGACGAGAACATGCCTATAGCTTGTGCCCACGAGCCTGCTATGAAAAGTTCATACAGCGACTCGGTTTTTTCCCAGTAGTTTCGGAAGTCCCAGTAAAACACGTATGAAGTCTTGCTTTCGGACCAATAGGCCAGAAGCACCACGCAGGCGAGCACCAAAACGTAAAAGAAAAGGGTCCGCGAGAATGCGGTTTGCCGGCTGCCCACAAAGCCTTTGGTAGGAAAGTTGAGGTTGAGAACCAGGAACAGTCCAACGACGAAGAAACCAATGCACACGAGCATCACTTTCCCGATTAACCCGGCATAGGTATGCCAATTCCAAACCTGGAATCCGACAATCGTGGCATCGAAATTAGGTGTGCTTCCAGGAGGCCCCCATCCCAGTGTCACTTTCATTGAAGCAATGCCGGCGTCCATCCGTACGGCTTTCTCAATCCACTTGTCTTTCAGGAAACTTTCCTGGGAAATCATGAAGGTCTGTGAATAGCCAAGATTGCCTTTTGCGTCAAAGGCACTGAGTTCGACAGAAACGCCGTCACTCGCAGTGGGCGTGCCGTCGCGTTGGAATAAAGCATATGGGGGTTTGGCGAACAGCAGATTGACCTTGCCGGGGTGGGACGCAAATGTGGCTACCAGGGAATTCAAAACGACTGCTGTCCCGTACGCGGGGTGCATATTGTAGCCACTGACCGCGCGGCCCCAAGCGCTTACGCTGGAGGGTTTGACATCTTCTATTTGCGTGCCGTCTGAGTAGTGCGCTTGAGCAACATCCGCAGACTGAACTTCAATATCGGATGAGGCGTACAATCCCAATCCAAGCAGGAGCGTGGCGCCAAGTAACCAATATTTAACGGCCCCCATTTCTCGGAAGGGTTGGAGGATCAAGAAAAATGCCAGGATGAAGATGGTAATGGCGAGGCCGGTACTGAACATGCGCACGCTATAGGGTAACGCGCCCAGCGCTTGGTAAAACGCGACGGACACCGGTCCCAGGATCAAAGCTCCAATCACTGCGGATATTATCAGAGATTTTTTACTGGACATTATTGAATTCCATTGTCTTGTTTGTACCGTGCAAGTTGACGTTCAAGGAGCGGCGGGTGAGCTGCTACGCTCTGTGGCGATCGTCCAGTTCGGTTACTGACGGGTACTTTTGGAAGCCAGGACGGGCGAGAATACGTAAAAGCGTGTCAAGGCATACATGGCCAGAGTGTAAGCGATCGCGGCGACAATCTGAGCCAGCACCGCCGCTAACTCAAGTTTGTCCAATGCTATGTGCAGAACAATAAAGTTCAAAGCGAATGCGCCCAAGAACGCAATCAAGTAGCGTACGCTTTCTTTTACGAAGCTGCCGTTGCTACGAAATACGATCTTTTTGGACAATACAAATCCCAATATAAACCCTGCGGCATAGCCGGAAATATTGGCGGCGGAAGGCGAGAAGCCGGCCCACATTGCCAGGAATATGACTGCAAAGCCCACCAAGGTGTTGAATGCGCCGCTTCCAATATAACGCCCAAGGTATGTCGACTCAGCCCGCCATCTGGACATAGTACTGAGCTCCTAATGGTAGGCGTTTGAGCCAAGGTTCAAGTTTGCGCAGGAAGGCTAGTTGCTTGGGGAAGAACAATGTGTAGGAGTGTTGCTCTGAGGCATAACCGGCCTTCCGCGCGAGATCGAGGGCGGTGCTGAGATTCAGCATCTCGGCATCGGTATCGAACGGGCAGCGTTCAAAAATCCAGCGTGTCATGGGATTGTAAGGGTTATGTTCAAACATGAACATTTGCCCCTCGGCACTTAGTGACTTTCGGCAAAGTACCAGCGCCGGCAGACGTTCTGCTACTGTAATGTGATGGAAGACATTGGCGGCTATGATAGCGTCAAATTGAATATCGCCTAGGGTCGACCAGTCCGAAAACAGCAAGGCTTCCGGTAATTGACTCGACGCGACCTTCAAGGACTCGGGGGAGACATCATAGCCCCAAATTTCGCTATCCGGGAAATAGTTCTTCATGAACTGCAGACTTCTGCCAGCGCCACAACCAAAGTCGAGGATGCGGGTGATCTTTTTGCCTTTCAGGCGGGAGGCCATAAGCGCTATCTTATACTCGGCAAAGTAAACATCTTCATTCAACGCGTCGGGGATGGTTTCGCCAAGAACCTGGTTGTATTCATCTGCGAACTTATCAAACTCGGGTTTGTTCATGTGATCCCGTTCCTTGCCATGTAGTACTGCCGATAATAAACTGCTGTTTGCAGTTTAATTTCAAATAGGTTCGGCCGAGGTATTCACCCACCATTCCTATGCATAAAGTCTGCACGCCGCCGATAAATAACATTACCGCGATCAGCGATGCCCATCCCGGAGGATATTCGGGATGTAATACTTTCGCCACAATCACAAAAACAGCGGTCACCAAGCTGAGTGCTGCCAGGGTAAAACCGAGGTAGGTGGCAATTCTCAAAGGCAAAATCGAGAAGCTTGTGGCCATTTTCAGCCAAAGCGATAACAGACGGCGAAAGTTATAGTTACTTTCACCTTCGTGCCGGGCAAGGTGGACGATATCAATGGCTGTAATGGACTGTGTGACATCCAGGATCAAGCCGTCGATATAGGCATAAGGGCCATCGTACTTGACGACCTCTTCGACGATCTCTCGCCGCATGGCCTTGAATGAGGAAAGGTAAAGGCCTTTAGGCTTGTCCAGCAACATCGTAGCGACATAGTCGTTGAAGCGACTGCCTGCCTTTTTCCACTTGGCATGCTGCCGATTCAGGTACCGGGTGTAGCAGACGTCATAGCCATTTTCGAGTGCTCGCACCATTTCTCCGAGCGCGCTGGGAGGGTGCTGGAGATCATCATCCATGATCGCGACAAATTTGCCGCGAACGTGATTCAGACCCGCCATGATTGCATTGTGTTGCCCGGCGTTTTTTCGTAAGTTGATACCGCGGATGAAATCATGAGTCGCGGCCAGAGACTGAATGATCGCCCAGCTATTATCGGGGCCTGCGTCATTCACGAGGATGAGTTCGAACGAGCCTGAAAGCCCCTCTTTAACCATCGCGTCCTGTGTCTGCTGTACCAGCGTCGGCAAAATGGTAGCGCTTCGGTATACAGGCACAACGATAGACAACTTTATATATTTATCTTCTATGATCATCATGTTCAGTCATCCGTCTCACGATTTTATCATTTTCTTACGAAAGCTCCGGGTCTTTCTCTCGACCGATGCTATCAACTATCGACTCAGTACACTGGCCGATTTCTGAATGATCTCATTGCGTTGTTGACTGCAGATTGAGTCAATTTTCGGTTTCTGTGCCAAGGGGTTCGGAACCGCTCGGTTTGCCGGCTTCCAAGCTTGGAACCTGTGCCTCAGAAACTGCCACACGGGAATCAGAAGGGAAGGGGCCGGATAAAATTTCCTGAAGCCTTTGAGCCATTTTGTCCCCTTCCACCGACCAGGCGGTGGATGCCGCAAAAGCGAAAGCGTTCTCCTTGAGCGGCTGCGTCAATTCCGGTGACAGCAAAACCCTTTCCAACGCACTCGCCAGTGCGTCAATTGTCGGCTCTGCCAACATTGCGATGTCGTCGTTGAGCAGCCATTCGGTGTACTCGGCGCGGTTACTGACAACCGGCACGCCACAGGCCATGATCTCGAGAGGCAGCAGCGACAGATTCGTTAGCGACAACACAAGCGCTGCATCGCAAGAGCTGTACAGCTTAGCAAGTTGATCGGGGTTCTGCAGCCCTGCATGCTCGCAGGCAAACGGGAACGTGTAGTGGTGCACGCCCCAGCCGGCCATCACAACTGTTATATCCGGAACCCGCTGGGCAAGCTCCGCCAGTACGAGAACGCCAAGGTCAAAAGCCCGTCTCGCCGTAGGTGGACGGACATAAAAGAAGATGCGTTTGGCAGCTCCTCGAGCAGCAGTGGGATGAGGCTTGTAGAGCGCTCTGTCATAGGAGAAACCAAGCGCAGTGGCCTGCATGCCGAACCGTTCGTTCAGTATGCTGGACAGCCAGCCTCCAGCCGTGAACCCATGGAAGCCAAACCGAAAGGTCTGCTCTGCCAGTGCGTACTCCGTACCGGCAGGATAGAACCAGGGTTCGTAATCCTGAACAAAGTAGCACTTATGAGTCTTTGCGCTAATGTTTTTAACCGCGTAGGCGGTTTGCCATGACGTTGCAATTGACGCCGCCGCAGAGGGGATGGATGAATCGATGTAATAGACTTCGATATTGTCGAGGTTGAACCACTCTATTATTGTCGACTTTACCTTTGCGACTGAAAGGGCACTGTCTTCTTCGACAATAATTACGCGATTGGTGAAGCCCAGGTTTCCGAGGTGCTGCATGAACCTGAAAATATTCAGGTGTCCACCGGATCCTTTGCCAATCGGCGGGATGTACCAGTTGATGGTTTTTTCTGCGTTTATCAGAGCGTTGTCCGGTTGCTGAATAGTCGGTGCGAACTTTAAGAAGCGGTAGGCATACACAACATCAGGTTTGGTGAACAGCGAGCGGGAACTTCTGAAACGACGCGACAATATATTAAAGAAAGAAGAGAAGCCTTCCTGACGAATGTGACTCAGTGATTTTTTGACTTGGGATGCAAGTAAATGAGTATTCACGCTTAACGTTTCCCCCGTTTAATTTTTTTGTCACGGGAACAAAACGCTATCAATGCCGGACATTCAAATCCCGCCCGGGCTCCCAGCCAGCCGCCTGATACCCGCATAAAGTTGTCAATTGGCATTCTTATCGCCGGTAGTATCAACTTCCAGCCATCCTTGGGTAGGTGTTGACGTATCAGCTTGAGATCTCGCAGCGTCAGGCCGACCCAGCTTCTCAGTAAAACAAGAAATCCCTTGGGCTGGTCATAATGAAAGAGGTCGTCCAGGGCCATGCTTTCATCAAAACTTCTCTGGAAGCGCTCCCAAAGCCCGTAATTGTGAGAGTGATAAACAACGGCGTCGCGACTGTAGGCCTTCTTGAAGCCTGCCTCGATTACGATGCGTGCCCACGCCTGATCTTCGGAGAAATCCACTTCCGGGAAGGGGTAACGCTCCCAGATCGAACGCCGAATCAATGCGTTGTTGTCGGAAAAAAAATAAAGGAACTGCTGATAACCGGCATCATGAAGGTACCTCTCCGGGTTCGTCATTTGTGCCACGGGTTGCAGTTCAAAGCCCGCGAAATGCTGTACAAGTTCCTCGCGTGTAAAAAGTGAGGCATCGTCATAGGCAACATGTTTACCAAACACTCCGGCAATCTGCTCATCTGCCTCGATGTCAGCTACCAGAGTACGCAACCATGTGTTTGCAACTGGTTGCGCATCCTGGGTGATCATGGCGATGTACTCGCCTCTCGCGCTCTGGATCGCGACGTTGCGCGTGCGTCCGTGCTGAAAGTCTGCAGGTTCGACATCAATGACGCGGACCGTTGAGTTTTCCCGGGCGATGGCCAAGGTTTCATCACTCGATCCGGAGTCAATAACAATGACTTCGAAGGGCCATTCTGTCTGCTGCTCCAGAGCGGCATTCAAGACTGACCTGAAGCGGCTTCCACCATTTTTCGTGGGGATGACTACCGACACTCTGATACCGGAAGCATCCATCATTTGCCCATCGTTCTCTTCATCCAGGCAGTGGTCAGCTTCAACCCGTCATCCAGACTGACCGTGGGTGACCAATTCAACTCTCTGCCGGCCAATGCATTGTCCAGAATACTCACAGGAACGTCGTAAGGACGGCCTGGAAGGTATTCTTTGGCAATGGTTCCATCGACTACGGTCTCGATCCGCTCAATCAGATCATTAATGCTGACACCGGTGCCGGAGCTGATGTTGAACACGCTGTAAGGGCCTTCATACTTCAGGGATAAAGCGAAGGCTTCAGCGACATCCGAAACATAGATGTAGTCGCGGGTCACACTGCCGTCACCCCAGATCTGGATCGACTCGTCTTTCAGCGCGCGGCTCAGGAATACGCCAACCGCGCCTTGGGCGGTTTCGACGCGCTGTCGTTCGCCATAGGGATTGGTTACTCGTAGCACCGTTGCATTGATGCCATGCAGGTGCTGATACATCAGCAGGAACTTTTCTATCGCCAACTTGGTGATGCCATACGACACCTGTGGTTCGGTTGGGTGAAGCTCGTCCACCGGCAAATACGTAGGTGGGCCATAGACGGTTCCGCCGGAGGAAATGAAAACGATCCGGGAAACGCGCTTTGCGACCATCGCATTGAGTATTTGGAGTGTGGCAATCAGATTGCTCTGCACATCGTAAATAGGGTCGTCGTTAGAGGTCTTTGGCAGCGTGGTCGAGACCAGATGCAGCACCGCATCCATGCCATCCAACGCCTCGCTGACATCGTGGTTGCTCATCAGGTCGCCGGTGATCCATTCAACGGACTCACCGGTAGAAAACTTTCGGTACGGTTCTACTCTTGGGCGCTCGAAGATGCGCAGTGCATGACCATCAGCCAAGAGACGATCAGCGATAGCTGAACCAATGAAACCACCGCCGCCAAAAATTAAAATTTTCATTTTATCTCGTGATGTCCTGAATATTAGTTAATGAAATCTTGTAGCCTTGGGATTTCACTACATCGGGGAATAGTCTTTCCAGTGCGTGCAGGATGCTGCCGTCATAGGGAAGGGGTTCCTCTGGGTAGTCGTCCCACGTCAGCCCTAACGCAGCAAACGGCTTGAGACTTTCAGTGCGAGCCCAAAACATCGTACCGATGGGAAATACGATACTCGAGGGCAGTGAGGGCAGGCCTAACTTGGCAGCAAACAGCTCCGCATATGGTCGGTTTGCATCCCAGCCGACCACGTTGGGGTCATCGGCAAAGACCATTCCGATTTGTGGGTTTTCAATCATCTTCGCCAGAATCACGTCGGCCATTGGATGCGTCTTGCCCAGTAGATTTTCCAATAGAAAACTGTACCAGATCTGCCCTACCTCAGGGTCCTTGTAGTCTTTCGTCTTCTTTGTGTGAAGGTGGCCAACAATCTCGTAATCAGTCAGGTGTCGTTTGTCGAACGCGGTGAGGAAGGGGCCGATATCCCTTCCTTTGTTTGGAACGACCTCAATGGCAATTACAATGCCTTTGTATCGATTGCAACTGGCTTGCAACCCGTTCTTGACCAGCTCATCAGGCACGCTGAGAAAAAGATCAGGACGTGCTTTGTTGTTATTCAAGCACTCAAGCAACTGATTAAACAGATCGATGTAATAAACGTGCACGTGAAGTGCGATTTTGGTTGTCGATGATTTAGTTGTAGCGATCGTGTTTGGCGTGATCACGTCGTGTGACCAAGGCCCCTTGGGTTGATTGTTTTGCAGGTAGCTGGCAAGAGGGTCCTGGTTTGGGCGATAGTCGCTATATTGATCAGCAAATACTCCCGGGTGAAAGCCTGGAAACAATTTACGTTTTCCAACGCCGCTGGCCCAGGCTCTGACATAGAACCGCACCGTGTCAAAACGAGTATTGGCTCTCAAGTGACGGGCAACAAAGTCCTCTCTGTACACACTGGACTCGTTGATGGTGGTTGAGTCCAGTTTTTCCTGCGCAGCGTGAACCACTGCCGAATCCGCAATCGCCTCCAATTCCTGCAGGTAGGTATCCATCGAGAAGACCTGCAAGGCATTCTCTTTCAGAATGGAACCTGCGCTAATCATTGCCTCAGGATCGCGAAGCAGGGCGATCACCTTGTCTGCCAGTTCCGGTACATGCAGATAGCGGGCTACGCAAGCGTCGCCAAGGCCGCATTGATCCAGGAAGTCGACCACCCCTGTCGTGCGCTCGAAGCAGAGGACCGGCACGCCCAGGCACATGGCGTCGATAGCGACATTGGGCAGGGGATCAAGCCGAGATGTAATCAAAACAACCGAGGCATGTTCGTATGCCACATTGATGGCAGGCGTTTCCGGAAGAAAGGTGACATGACTCTCAAGTCCCGCCCGCAAGATCTGATCATACAAATAGGCTGAATACAGGACGTCCCGTTCAGGGTCATAACCTTTGCCTACCCAGACAAAGTGCATGCCCTCCATTTCTCCGCGCTCGAGGACTCGTAGTGCGCAGTCAATGAAAAGGTCCACGCCCTTGCGTAGCTGGATCATTCCCGCACCGAGAACAATTTTCTTGCCATTGCCCTTCAGTCGTTTAAACACCGCGTGCAGTTTTTCCCCTTCACTCGAAAATTCAAGATCATCGGTTTCGGTGAATGTCACCTCGCAGCGCCCTTGCGGCAAGATGTGCACAGGACGTTCTGCCAGCGAAGGGAACTCTTTGATTGCGCTCTGATGAATCACCGTTGAAGAGAAAACAACCTCCGTCGACCAGAACATGATGTCCCCGAAAGCAGTTTTGGGTCTGATGTAAGCGGCGAACTCATGAATGAGGCTGATGGTCGGGACAAAGTTGATGGCCAAGCCTGGTAATACAACACGTGACTCAATACTATTAATCAATGCGAACTTGATTGTTACCAGCTGACAGAGCTTGTCAATTAGCAGGCGAGCATGGTCCGGACTCGAGCGAAGTCCACTTGAGTGGATAACGATGGCGCCAGACTTCTGAAAATCATCAAGCAGTTCTCCACCGCCCAGCACCAATGCAATCACGTTATATCGACGTTGCAACATCATCACGAGATTGAGGCTCAAAATCGGCGCGCCAGTGCGCGACGCCTCGTGACTGACCACCAGCACTGTTTCTCTCGATGGGTCGAGCAGAGCAATATCTCTCGTGATTTCCAGCTTTGGTGATTGCCCCATACGACCTTCGCGTCTGCCGTGAAACACGTAGTGTCGATATGGATCGACTCCCGCCGCTCCGATATCCGGGTACTGGGAGAGATAAAAATCCGGGTCAAACTGGATCTTCGCGCGATTCATGAATACATAGGAGCGCGCATACAGATTTTTAATCACGTGGTTCGCCAAATTTTTTATGCGAACGACGTTACTACGTATTAATTTTTTCTTGGATTGGCTCATAAAAAATCTACTGCACTCAAGTTAATAGGTGATGCCCGAGACCACGGTAGTGGCAATATTTTTACCATGGCTACGACAGGCTTGAGCCAGTAGACGGGCAATGATCCTTTCCTGCTCCACGGCGGTAAGCTTCAGGCTCTTGAACGTCGATTTCCAACTGCCGGTGCCAGCGAGCAGCCCGCTCAGAATTGCTGGAGCGCTCCAGAACGACCCGTTCACAGGGAAAGGGAGGAGGTTTGAAACTGGCGCATCGAATCCAAGTGATTCGCAAAGAGCGGAAATTATCGCTGCGTCGGCGCCAACCTCATGAATGTTAGGGTCTTCAGGGAAAATCAACCCTAGATCGGTGTCAGGTGCAACGTTGTTTAGACTGTCAACGATGATACCCAGTGCGTCGTACTTGCCACCTATCATGTTTTCGATCAGGTACTGCTGATAAGTGTCCCGGTCGCTGAAATCTATATCGATCGGGTCGGTGTTCAGGTTGATATGGGCAATCGCAGCGTAATCCTGGTAAGGAGCGCTCGTCAGATGTGTGAGGATCGCAAGCAATGGCCGGTCTTCACTCACCAGTATCCTGAGCTGCGAGTTTCGCTCATCTTGAAGGCGTTGCTTCATGGCAAGAGCAACCAACTCATCCGGAACAAGAATGACGACATTGGTATCGGCTGACTTTGAGTCGAGCAGATCGAGTATTTGCACCATGAAGTCGGCAGATCGAAGGCTGATGAACATCAGCGTTCTTTTGTTGATGGATGCGGTCGAATCCCTTTCCCATGAGAGGTTCTGCCATTTCCAGGGTCCGTCGGGTTGGCCTGCGTTCAAAAAGTGCGCCAACGGATCCTGAGCTCCGATCGTCGAGCCGTTTATATCCTGATAGACACTCGGATCGAAACCCGGGAACAACTTGCGTCGCAGTATGCCGCGTGCCCATGAGCGTACATATCGACGAATTGCCTCGGTAGCTCCTGAAAATTGCATAGCTGCCGGAGGGTAGTATCCAAAGTCGATCACCTCAGCTTGCTGTATCGTTGCAGTATCAACCAGCTCCTGACGGGATAAGGTCGCGTTTCCATCGGTGAGGGAGAGCAGTCGCCCGACGTAACGGGACATATTGAATTCGCGTGCAGCCAGAGATCTCGCCTGTTCTCCGACGTGATCCCGGGCTTCTTGCGAAGAGGCCAGTCGGATGAGTTTGTCGGCCATGCTATGGGTGTCAAGGTAAGGCGCAACGCACGCTTCCAGGAGGCCATTGCGTTTAAGGATGTCAGCAATGCCAGTTGTCTTGTCGAAGCATAGAACCGGCAGGCCTCTTACCATAGCGTCAATAGCGACGTTGGGCAATGGATCCAGCCGGGAGGTCAGCAGCAGCATGTCACTCAGGGCATAGACATGCTCAATGGCGGCTGTTTCCGAAATGATCGTGAATCGCTCCGCAATTCCGGCGCGGTGAATCTGATCATGAAGGTAAACCGAGTAGTGAGTGTCTTGTTCAGGATTGTAGTTATCGCCAATCCAGACAAAACGACATTTATGACCTATTGGTGAGTTGAGCACACGGGTAGCGCACTCAATAAACAGGTCTACACCCTTACGGATCTGTACCCAGCCAGCGCCCAAAATAACGATCGTGTCATCATCAGATGCGTCAGGCCGCATAACCCGCTGCAACATTGCCTTCTCTGCTTCAAGATGTTCCAGGTCATGAGCCTCACCTGGCACGATACTTTTGCCTTGCGATAGAACAGGAAGGCGGCATTCAGTCAGCTCGGGCAATACCAGCGTTGCGTTTTCAAGCGTAACATCGGCAGAGAAAACGGTTTGACTTGCCCATAACAATGCATTTTGGATGGCTGTACGTGGGCGGGTGTATACCGCGAACTCGTGGATCAAACTGATTGTCGGGATATAGCGATCGGCCAAGGGTTTCAGCGCTACATAGGACTCGAGGCTGTTTACGATCGCAAATTGAAAAGAGTACGTATCGAGAAGCTCTCCCATTGTCCATTCAGCGATGGTCGGTTGATGGCGAAGATCTACGGGGCCGGCGACTATTGCTCCCGCCTCGATAAAAGACTCTTCCAGCGGACCGCCACCAAACAGCAGCGCAACGACATTGAACTGCGAGGTGAGGTGCTGGACGATATTCAGGCTAAGAATAGGGGCGCCGGTTCTCGAGGCTTCATGACTGATCAGCAGAATGGTGGGCTTTTCAGCGGGCAGCGATTCAATCGGTCGACTCAATGCAATAGACGGAGCAATTCCAAGTCGGCCCTCAGCCTTCCCGTGATCCAGGAAGTGCCGTTCCGGATCAACACCCGACTTGGCGATATCCGGATATATAGACGAGTAGAAGTCAGCGTCGAAGGGCTCCGTTTTTTCATTGAGCAGATGATCACTCTGCACGACCAACTCGACAGCAATGACCTGCTTTTCTTCTGCAGGGGCGGGCAGCGATTCAATCGGTCGACTCAATGCAATAGACGGAGCAACTCCAAGTCGGCCCTCAGCCTTCCCGTGATCCAGGAAGTGCCGTTCCGGATCAACACTCGACTTGGCGATATCCGGATACATAGACGAGTAGAAGTCAGCGTCGAAGGGCTCCGTTTTTTCATGGAGCAGATGATCACTCTGCACGATCAACTCGACAGCAATGACCTGCTTTTCTTCTGCAGGGGCGTACTGAACCGGCGCTTTCGATTTCGCAGAGCCCGATCGTCCTTCTTGAATGCCAAAGCACAGATAGTGCTCGGCAGCCGGGATGCCCGCCGTTTTCACGTCGGGGTAAGTCTCGAGGTAGAAGCGCTCGTCAAAAGCTTCGCCATTGTTAAGAGCAATCAAAGGCAGGCTGCTTTTCATGCCTAACAGGCTGATCAGTCGCCAGGTTCGTGAGTTAAAGAAATGTGTCCAGGAATTGGACAGCGTTTGAATATGCGCTTGTTTCAGCTCACCGTCGCGTTGTACCTGCTCCTCAAGCAATCGATACTTTTGCAGGTCGGCTTCGGCCGCTAGATTGGACTCGGCTAATGAGGCTTCCAGCTTTTCGATATGGATCGCGGAAAGGATTTCAGAGGCTTTCCATGCGTCCAGATTTATTTCCAGTTTTTTGTGCAGAGAGTTCAACTCCGCCAGTTCCGACTTTAGGCGGGTATTTTCAACCGTTAGTTGAGCGATGACGGAGTCACATTTAAGCAGCTCATCGTTTTTTATAGCCTGCGTCGACAGCAAATTACTGCTTAACGCCGCAATCGCTTCATCTTTTTCTGCAAGCAAGAGTTGTAAGTTGAGGGCGGCCTTTTCGGCTTCGAATTTTAGGGTGTTGCTAAGTGCCTCCAGTCCTCGATTTTGCGCGATGAGCTTATGAGTCTCTGCAGTCGTGACGTTGTGTACCGCTTCAGTCTCGGCAGTCAGCGCATTGAACTGCGCTTTCAAGGAAATGTTTTCCAGGTTGGTATTGGTAAGGGATTTCAGTGCGGCCTGGAGATGTTCATTGCTTGAGTGCAACGCCACATTGAGTTCCAGGACTTTCTGGCTCTCCACCTCGGTAGTGCGCTCTGAGCTTGCGATAAGCTCGAGTATCGGCAGCATGCTTCTGAGCTCGGACAGCATGGGCTTGAGGCGATCTTCAAAGGTTTCACTATTGATAGCTATCTTGTCCAGTGCGCACTCATTGAGCAGCACATAAGTATCGGCAAGTAGCTTGGGTTCAATCTGACTGTTGAGTAATTCGCTCTCGGAACGCTGGGCGTGACGCAAGCCAGGGTCGAGAAACTCATTGATGTAAGTCGATATATCATCTTCGATCGGCGCTGGCAGGTCAAGCGCCGATGAGATACGAAGAATTTCCTGGCGGGGATTTCCCAGCAAGTTATCGTAACCCACGATCAGTCGATTCTTGGAGGTTGTGTAAGCAACCGCCTGCAGCATATGTTCCAGCCAAAGAAGATACGACTTCAGACTGGCGAAT
Source organism: Pseudomonas sp. GM21 (assembly GCF_000282215.1). Lineage (GTDB taxonomy): Bacteria > Pseudomonadota > Gammaproteobacteria > Pseudomonadales > Pseudomonadaceae > Aquipseudomonas. The sequence goes on along the minus strand of NZ_AKJS01000142.1, from coordinate 28,061 downwards.
TGATTGCGATAGGCCAGCGAATTGGCAACGTTCAATGGGTTGCGCAGTGCGATGACATAACTGATGTTGAATTCGAGTTCTTTAAGCAGTTTCTGCCAGAAAGGCAATAGTCGCGGGATCCGTGGATCTTTCATGCCCCACATTGGGATGCCAGCCGTTTTATCGGCGATGAGAGCCTTGGCTTCTTGATAAATCTCTTCGATGACGGCGTCGCCATCCAGATCGACATCCAGAACGCCGACCCTGTCATAGGCAGAGCCTAATCGGCTTAACAGCTTATTGTTGACGGCAATGACGTCTCTGTCTTCCCAAAAACCGGTAGGATTGTCCACGCCGGCTGGATGCAAGGTATCGCCCAGCCTGACGCCCATGGTGCTGAGTGCGCGCGTAAGGGCGCTGGTTCCGCTGCGGTGCATGCCCAGAACAATAATGATTTTCTTAGTGGCCATAAGGTTATTGTCCTTGGACAAAATTCAGTGTCGGGGAGCAGTGGAAATCAACCAGGCTAGTCGCTAAGCAGTTGGGTTCGGTCATCACACGAAACGCTGCAGCATCCAGAGCGCGATGCAAGAAGGTTTCAGTGTCATTTGTCAGACCGATCACGCCAGCATTTAGGAAGTAGAGGCCAGGGGTCAGGTTGCAAGTGAATTTGAACTGCACTTCGACGGTTTTTCCATTTTCTACAAGGGCTACTGATTCACCTATCGATGCCGCAGACATTGCCCCGCCCAGCTCTGCGCCGCTGACTGTCTTGATCAGCATGCTGAAACGCACGCGCTCACAGTCTCTGGAGAAGTCCACCGCGTAGCGATACAGGTAACGGCGACCACGAACCAGGTTGTTTACCCTGACGCCGGATTGGGTAAAAACGCCCGGATCCCTGATTCGCGCACCGTGATCCTGGTATTCGATTGTGCTGTCCGGCTTGAGGCCCGGATCATAGCTTTCGTCCATCTCGATAACAGGCTGCGCCTGTGCAATGTCATCTGTATTTTTATCGTTGTTCGGCTCGGGCGCGCTGGCAGTGCTTAAATCGCCATCGATGATTTGCTGGCGAATGATTGCCCGTCGATCAGCTGTGGCATAGAGCATCTTCTGGTAGTTACCTACCACTTGCTTTGGCGCGCCTTCGGTCAACTTGTCGCCGCTGTCCAGCAGGATGGCGCGATCGCACAACTCGACAATAGCGCTGCCGGCGTGGGAGACGAAGAGGATGGTGGCGCCCTTTTGGCGAATGGCTTCAATTCTCGAAAAGCACTTTCGTTGGAATAATTCGTCGCCTACAGAGAGTGCCTCGTCGACGATCAGGATTTCCGGATCGGCGTTGATCGCCACTGCGAACGCCAGGCGCACCGCCATGCCGCTCGAATAGGATTTGACCTGTTGATCTATGAAGTCGCCAATGTCAGCGAAGGCTTCGATTTCCGCGAACCGGTCTTCGATTTCCTGGCGGGATAGACCCAGTATCGTACCATTGAGATAAACATTTTCCCTGCCGGTGAAGTCTGGATTGAAGCCAGAGCCTAGCTCCAGCAAGGCGGCAATCCGCCCATTGACTTCTACCGAGCCTTGGGAGGCTGCCAGAGTCCCGCAGATGATCTGCAACAAGGTGGACTTGCCGGAGCCGTTTTTCCCGATGATGCCCACGGTCTCGCCGCGAGATACTTCGAAATTGATGTCCTTAAGCGCCCAGAAATCTCGGTAGTACTTGACGGCTGAACCCTTTAGGCGACTTTTAATTGGGGCGAGTACCAGTTGCTGTAGGCGGTGGCGTGGGCGTTCGTAGATATGAAAACACTTGCTCAGGTTTTCAACACGAATTGCCAGCGGCGCAGCAGGTGCCACGGACTCATCTACGGTAATCATTTCAGAGGACATCAGCGAAACCCGATCTTGTTTTCTGGAACCACGCATATCCGGCAGCGGCGACGATTAGTGAAACAATCAAATAGACTCCCAATCCCATGAAGTCAGGCATTCTTCCCCATACCAGAACTTCCCTCATCTGTTCGATGATGAAGGTCAATGGGTTGAGCAGGATAATGGTCTGATACTGCTCGGGCAGCGAATGCAAGGGGAAAAAGACCGGCGATAGAAACAGCATGACCGTGGTGATGATGGCGGTGGTCTGTCCTACATCCTGCAGATAGACCCCCAGGGATGCCAGGAACCACGCAAGCCCCAGCGTCAGGATGATCAGGGGCAGCATCACAAGCGGGGCCAGCAGAATGCTCAAATGGGGAACCCCTTGAAAGATCGCGTAGGCCAGGATCAGGACGGCCAGGCTGACCAGGCTATGAAACAGGGCAGCTCCCAGCGTTACGATTGGCAGGATTTCCAGAGGGAAGACCACTTTCTTGACGTAATTGACGTTGCTTAACACGATGCCCGGAGAGCGGTTGATGACTTCCGCGAACACGGCATGCACGATCAGGCCGGTAAACAGCATGATCGCAAACATGGTTTTGCTCTCTTCGGTGCCAGGAGGAGCAATTCCCCAGCGCGATTTGAATACAACGGAAAATACAAACGTATAGACGCTCAGCATCATAAGAGGATTGAGGAACGACCAGAGCAAGCCCAGTACCGAGCCCCGATAGCGGCCAACAACTTCACGCTTGGTCATCTGGAAAATTAGATGGCGGTGCAATATCAAGTTTTTGGAAAGGCCATACAGGCTTGATGTCTTTTGCGGAGCACTCATTAAAATATCCAAACGAATGAAAATGATAAGGCGATGGCATCTGTGCAGGGCAACGTCAATATTTTACCGGCAGACGGCTGAACAGCTTGGGGGCTGCCGGCGCATCATCCCTGAAGAGGGTATTCATCACTAGATTCTTTTGACCAGAACTGCCAATGCCAGGCCGAGGTTGCCCATCAGGGTTTGTCGATAAAAGCGGCTGGCGACCATTAGCTTGATCCGGCTGATAAGCGGAGCGTTGCGAGCCTGTTCAAAACGCATAAGGCTCACCGCGTTATGCGGGGTCAAATGGGAAGAGAGAGCAGTCAGCGCAGCTATGTTCTTGGCGTTCCATTCGCCGAATGAGCCTTGAAACATGCGCTTGAGGCGAGCCACGCGGCTCTTGATCGAAGTGTTTGCACCGATGACGTTTTGAGTGTGCTGGCGATAATCCACTGTCGGCGTGGGGTCGTAGTAAACGTTCCCGCCGCAGCCCGTAATCAACAAGTACGCCCACCAGTCATGACATACCAGCGGCGTATCGGAAGGGGTTTTGTTCAGAATAGAGCAGGCCGCTTGGTTGATCAGCATCGTGTTGCCGCCTGCCAGGTTTTGCATCAGCGCATTCTTGAAGCTAGGGCGCTTCCTGAACAATGGGGACAAACCGGTGATTTCCCCCATGACATTGACAATCTGAGTGCGACCGCAATAAAGCGATGGCGCCTCGGGAGATTGACGCTCCAGCCAATCTAGGGCTCTTTGCAACTTTGTGGGGTGCCAGCGGTCATCCTGATCACAAAAGGCGTAATACGCATGATGACCACATGCCTTGCCCAGAACGGACAAGAAGTTGTTCGAAAAGCCACGCTGAGGTCCCTGGCTGATCAGCAGGCGATCATCGCCCCAAGCATCACGATAGTGCTGCAGAATCTCAAGCGTTTCAACCGTTGAGCCATCGTCCGATGCGTACACCACCCAGTGCTTATGACTTTGAGCTGCGATCGAGTCCAGCTGCTCCTTGAGAAAGCTTTCGCCATTAAAAGTACACAGCAATATAGCCACGGAACCGGAGGCTGCCGCAGGCCTGCTCATGGGTGTAGCGACGGCGGGGGGCGGATGACTCGGCACAAGTTTGAACACTCTTTCCATGGTGGCGAGTAAAGTTCTGATATCGCAGCAAAGCTGGTTAGTGTACCGGATTTATCAATGTTTTACACCGCGAAGCGTAGGCACAGGTAGCCATATCCCCCGCCCTCCCCCCCGCCGCACAAGCCCCGGAAATTGAGGAGTCGAGCTGTCACTTCTAAAAGACGTCCATAGCTGCTTTTAAGAGGGTGTAGACAAAGTCAAGTAGACTGTCAGCTCCTTTCCTGGAGTCGACACGATGGCCAAGACCGGACGTCCGCCGAGAGTCATGCCAGAGCATTACCCCATCGTGGTTTCGCCGGTTCGAGCCAGCCCGCTCTCGAGTCAGGCGGGGCTGATGGAGCTTTTCCTGGCAGAAACGGGCATCTCCTGCCATTCGGCTACGTTCGCAGCGGCACTGAAGCTGGCCGGTGTGGTGCGGATCAAACCGAAGCTCAAGCGTGAATTTGAGCCTCCGGCGCGACGCAAGGAGTAAGGCTACAACGATGCCCATCGGTGGCACTTGCCGGAACAGCGTTACCCGAGTTGCCTGACGCAAGCCGAATGGGAACTGGTTGCCGACTTATTCGAGCGCGAGGGGTATCGAGGAAAACCACCCCGCCATTCGAGAAGGCAATTACTGGATGCGTGCTGCTATGTAGTTTGTACCGGCTGCTCCTGGCGAATGCTGTCTCGTGAGTTCCCGCATTGGGACAATGTATACAAGACATTCCGGCGCTGGAGCGAGCAAGGAAAGCTCGAGCAAATGCATGATTGCCTGCGGACGAAGTGGCGGCATCGTGAACAGCGGGATGCGGCTCCTTCGGCGGCGATCCTGGATGCGCAATCGGCGCGTTCCTCGCCGCAGGGCGGGGGGAATGGCTATGACGCCTGCAAGAAGGTGAAGGGACACAAGCGCAGTTTGGTGGTGGACACCTTAGGGTTGCTCCTGGCTGTCGGTATCAGCGCCGCAAACTGGCAGGATCGGGCTGCCGCCACCGCAGCCATGGCACGGGTCGCCGACAAGTATCCGCGTCCGTGAGGCTTGGGTATGGCTGACCGAGGCTCGGTTACTGGCGCGCAGGTTGACGGCTTGATTTATTTTGTCTGCACCCTCTTAGGTGAGCTGGCCTGTCCCGAAGGTTCTTGCCCCCTTGGGTTTGATATGCAGATGTTGACCTTGCTTGGCCAAGTAGCACATAGCCTTGATAACAATATTACAGACTTGGCCGTCGGAGCGGTTGATCGTGCCTATGCCGAGGGTTGCATACTTGCCTTTGTCGGCATTGCAGTTGTAGCAGTAGCCGCGACCGGCGCTGATCTTTTCCCAAAGTTTGCCAATTTGATCGGCCTTATGCCAATCACTACGAACGTGTGCGCCATTGAAGAAGAACGCTGCATGGATATGAAAGCCCCTGTCCTTGCCTTGCTCAACCGACCAGATGTATCCCGTTTCATGTTCGAAGATCGGGTTATGCTCACGTGCCCTAATCAGTGCCTTCAGGTCAGTGCAGAGATGCTCAATGCGTAGAAGTGGATCTGCACTGTCCAGGTAGTGGAGATCCACTCGGACCACTACGGTGCGCGAGTAACGCTTAAGCACTGCTCGAACATAGCCCTCCAGTGCAATGGCCTTCTGTCTTGCCTGATAGAGGCGATCACTTGCTTTGCGCTGATACCCGATGCTGCGGGTTAATTGTCGGATGTGATCAACCAGCACGTTCATGCTCTGGTAGAAGCTGAGATAACGCGAACCGCTGCTGTCTAGGCAGACCGGTCCTGCCGGACCTAGGGCAAGGTTGATGTCTTGGCAGGCTCTCCCGAACACCTTTAAGTGTTCGCTGTAATCGTATTGTTCGCAGTGGCTGCATAGCTCGATGAGCTGCTGCGCATTCATCAGTAAAGCAGACAGACACGTAGGCTTTATCTGTTCACGGCTAGAGTCATCGAATGTGATGTGAAAGGCTGGCTCATCTGTGTGTTCGATGGACAGTACGAGTTCTTGGACTTGAATCGAAGTTCGTGATTGGGACAGGTAGTTGGGTTGTTGGGTACTGACTTGATGCATGACGGGACCTGGTATGTGTGAGTACATACTAGTGTCTTGCTATGTGTTAAATTACCTTTGGTGATAAATAATATATTTATATTCTTTATTGATTGATGGTTATTAATATTAATAAAACCAGCTGTCGAACGAATACTACTGATCTGTACTTCCCCAGTCGAACAGTAGTCTTGGCGATTTCCTGCCCTGAAGATTCAGCGTGCGTGGGCTTATGCATGTTTGGGAGTTGGCTGAGGCTCAGCTCAGTTTCTAGCAGGGCGTCTGTGTCGCTGCGGTCATGAAACAAGAAACCATCCAGTGCCTCGACATAACCCTGTGGCTGCTGCATGCCGGTGCCAAGTGAGTGCTTTTCGTCTTTAGCACTCAATGATGGCGATGGGCAGGTTGGGTAGAGTCGGTGGGGCAGACAGCGTTCTTTCACCGAGCTAGCTATCTCTGCAAGTCGGCTCCCAAGGCCTTTGGTGATGGTTCAGCAGCCATGGTTTTGGCTGCAGCCGATGCTAAGTACAACCGCTGGATCACGAAAAAAATAAGTGATGGGGTACCGTGCCGATGACCGCCTAGGCATCAGCCAGGGCAGTCTATCGGACATTGTTACCGCTCAAGGCAATCCCTTCCCGCCCCAGTTGTTTGACGCTATACATGGCTTGGTCCGCCGCCTTAAGCAAAATATCGAGACTCTGGCCATGGCTCGGGCATAGTGAGACACCAATACTGCAGGAGACGGACAGTTCTCCTGCGGTCGTCACGATGGGCTTCCCGATGGCCTCCAGCATCCTATCGCCCATGATTTCAGCATCTGCGGGGTTGGCCAGATCCGTCACCAGTACAACCAAATCATCCCCCCCGTAGCACGCAACGGTGTCACACGAACGAATTTCCTGAAGCATCCGATCTGCCACAGCTCGGAGAACCTGGTCGCCGACCACATGGCCGCACTTGTCGTTGATTTCCTTGAAATGATCCAGGTCGATCACCATCACGGCAAACGGAACCCCGTTTCTTTTCCAACGCGAGAATGCCTGATCGAAGCGGTCGGCAAAAAGGTAGCGGTTGGGCAGTTGGGTGAGCGCATCGTGGGTTGCGAGATAGGCCGAGCGCTCGTGCTCACGCTCTGCCATTTTGATCGCCTTGAAATGCCGAATCAGTACAAGCGGCATAAGAACGAGGGCCAATGCTAGAACCGCCAGGATCATCAGCGCTTCCTCAGTAAGGACATCCGCTAGACGCAACTGGCGCTCAAACAACAAGGTCATGGGTTGCGAAGCACTCCTGATTTCGACTCGGTCGTTCATGCGCGGTAAGTACAGGCGGTCCAAGATGCTCGCCTGCTCAGTCTCCGTTGAAAACACATAGCTGCCGGAACCTGCGGCGGTGGTGAGGGAGGCACTGATGCCCACCAGGGGATCTGCATTCGCATGATTCACGGCCTCCAGTAACGAGTCCGTCTTGATCAATAGCAACGCCACCATGGTGCTGCCGAAAAAATTGGGTTTGGAATTCTCTCGCGCCTGCTCCGGTCGACTGACTGATTGCATCAGAATGTAGGCATTCCCGCCTTCATACATCGAGAACACCGGCGATACGACAGGCTTCAGATTATTGTGGGTCTGGGCCAGCGCGTAGGACAGATAGCCGACGGTTTCCAGTTTAGCGCCGTATATCGCATGGGCTTTCGTGAGTACCGGATACATGAACAGTACAGGCCAGGTCTTGCCAAGATATACTTGGCGCTGGGCAGGTTGGTGGGTAAGACTCGGGAAATCCTTAAGCTCAAAGTCCGGTCGCCAGGTGCGGCGCAACAGCGCTTCAACGGCCGCCTGCTCGGACATGGGTACCCCACGTGCTACCTCGATCATGTAAATATGAGGGTAAGCGGCCAAAACGGCTGCGGCATAGCGGGCCGCAGCATCCGCGTCGCTCTGGTCAACGGCTTGGAGAAATGCGGAGAAGCCCGCCAAGACAGCTTCATTGCTATCGAGTTGATTGCGCACGTCACTGGAAATATTCTGCACGCATTCGGAGAAGCGCGTTTCCCAGCGGTGAATCTCGGATTTCAACAGCAACTGGGCCGAGAAACCAATGAGGCCGACGGCCAGGATGATGACTCCCACGAGAGAACGCCGGCGTTTAGTCAGCATTATTCCTATCCCACAACACGTAAATGGCACATCGTGCCTTGGCCAGTTTCTATGAGGTTTACTGGAACTGAGACTGATGGCTCGGATGCTGGTGATTGCCTGGGAGCATTGGGCTCACCGAAAAATTACGTCGGCAGGCCTTCTGCTTCTGGCTGATTGAAGCCATCTCGTTACTCATTGCCAAAATACATATGGGTATCCAGTCGTTAGCCGGACTTAACGTAAAAAAATAAAGTGCCTCGTCAGCCGCCTCGGTGGCGGCCTTTGGACTCAGCCAAAGGCAACCATAGAGGCAGTTAGCCATCCTTTTACAAATATCCTCGTTCGGCCAACGATACGCAACCTTCATAGCCCACCACGACATGATCCAATAGTCGGGTGCCGACCATGTTCAGAGCGTTCTTGAGGGGGGTGGTCAGTGTGCGATCGGCTTGGCTGGGCTCCGGGTCGCCGGAGGGATGATGGTGAACCAAAATTATGACCGCAGCGTTGTGCTCCAGGTCGATCTTGACTACTTCCCGTGGATACACGCTGGCTCCATCCAGCATGCCTCTAAATAGCTCCCTGAAACCAATCACCCGGTGCTTGGAATCGAGCAATAGCAAAGCAAAGACTTCGTACTCGTGGTACTGCAGTAGGGTTTGCAGGTGGCTGAAGACCTGATTGGGCTCAGTCAATGCCCGGCCTTTAGACAGACGACTCATTGCCAGTTGTTGAGCCATCTGCAGGATGTCGGCTTCGGTGACGGGGGATTCCATTACGTAGGTGCCGGATGCCTCTCCAGCCCGGAGTTTGTGATATTTCATGACGGTATTCCTGTACGAATGGGGGGGAGAAGGGCGTTACTGGGTCTGTGGCCTGCTGCTGTGCCGCGTGGCTTGCGACTCCAGCTTTTGGGCGAGTGAGGGTTTGGCAGGCACTGCCAGTTGGGCTTGGGGCGCTATCGTGCTGGGCTGATCTTCAACAGCGGGGAAGAACTCCTCGACGATGGCACCGGTGTCCTCCTCGCTGTCTTCAAAGGCCCCATTGTTAAAACCCTGCCGGGCCGCGTGATCCAAGGCGCTCTGGTCAAAGCCCGCGGCTTGCCGGGTTTCCTCCTGCTGCTTGGCTTCCAGCAAGGCGTCTTCTAGGCTCAGACCACTGCGTACCGTGATGTCCACGTAGAAGATCGGCGTGCCATGGCTCTGGCGGGTGGATTTACCACGCAGACGCAACTCCAGCGGCAGACAGGCCAAGCGATTGCCAGAGATGGCTTGCAAGTAGTGCAGGCGTGCCGCCAGAGTGCGAATGCTGTTAAAACCGGTGGTACGGAAGACAAAGCTGCCCAGCGGATCGTCATCGCCAATCACCACGTTCAGCCGGCCGTAAGGCTTGCAGGCATTGCCTTGAGCCAGTGAACAGCCATCCGGTGAAGGGCAGGGCAATGACTGGATGCCGTCCTTGGTCAAACGCTTGCAGGTCTCACCGTTGCCGACGCACAGCGGCCGGCCAGTGTTACGGTCAAACAGGCTGTAGTCAGCCCGAAAGCTGAGGTCAGGTTCGTTGAACAGCAGCCGGATCGGAATACTGCGCAGCTTGCCGTCCTGGCCATTGCGCAGCTCTTCGTTAAGGGGATGCAGCAGCCAGCCGTCGCGGCTCTGTACCTGCGAAGTAATGGTGAACTGATCATCTTTCTCCGGCAGACGTTTGCCGTTTTTCTCGACGACCTTGCCTATGGAAATTCGGCCCAAAATCGGGGGCGTGATGGCTAAACCTTTGAGCATGGGAGTTCTCCTGTATTTGAAATAAAAACGCCACCGAGACCGCGCGAGCGACCAGGGTGGCGTTGGAGAGAAAGGGCATGGGAATAAGGGAGAAGCGAACGAGCGTTCAAGTCAGCAGAAAACGCCGACTGCCTGTTTTGGTGGTCAAGTAGCGCACTTGCAGATGGGGCTTTTCTTTCAGCAGACGGGGGATGTCCAGGGCCACGCTGTCTTTGGCTTTCTTCCAAGTGATGCAGCCAGTTGCGAAGGTCGCCCGACTGGCATCGCCCATGGCCTGTTGCAACGTTTGCTTGAGCTGAGCTTCCTGCTTCTCCTGCAGAGCAATCGACTCGCGCACGATCTGCAGTTCGGTAAAGGTCGTACAGAGCAGAGTGTCCTGGCTGAAGTCCAGGCTTTGCCCACTGTCCTGCGGATACAGACAGCGCAACGCCTGCTCCGCCGAGGCAGAACCATCTGCCGGCGGCGGGGTATCACTGACGACGTAATCCCAGAACAGCCGCTCCAAGTCGATCAGCCGAGCAATCAGTGACTCGTCGCGCTCAATGCGATGGATTTCCAGGTGCTGACCACCGAGCAGTACCGCCACATCAGCGGCCTGCTTACCGGTGACGGCGAGCTGGTGCATGACTTGCAGCTGCACATACTCGGGTACACCCTCTTTCCAGAGGCGAGAGCCATTGATACCGGCAGTTTTGCATTCGAGGATCTGCACCTCTGGCGCACCGATCACCTCGCGATCGATGTTGGCCAGCATCCAGGGCAGTTTAGGATCAGGATGTTGCAGCACCGCATTGACTCGGCGGACCCGATGACCACTGCGCCGGGTGTAATGTGTTGCGACAATCGGCTCCAGGATGTTGCCCCAGTAAGCCGGGCTCTCTTCATCCTGCGGATCGAGCTTGGGCAGTGAGGTATCACGGCCAGTTTTCTCCAGCCACAGCTCCAGTTGGGATTTGTAAGGATTGAGTCCTACGGCGGCGGCTGCATCCGAGCTGCCGATACCTTGTTTACGCACGGTCAACCAGTCCTCGCGCGGCAGTTGTTTGGTGCCCACCAGGCGTAGGGCAGGACGGGGTTTGCTACTGGGTTGTTGCAGAGTTTGCGTGCTCATGATGTTTTCCTGTGCGGCATAAAAAACGCCCGGCCAGCAGAAGCTAACCAGGCGCTTTAATAGTTGAGTAAGTGAGTGGAGCTAGGCGGCGAGTTGCAGCGCGGCTTGCAGAGCACGTTGTTTGATCACAGCACCTTGGCCAAACCAGGCCGAGTCCATGCGGTATTCAGTACTTCGGGCGCGACGCTCGTGATCAACGTACTCGGTCACTGCATTGAGCAAGCCCCACGCGGTTCCTTGGGCAGACACCAGTGTGGCGCCACGCCCCTGACCTTCATACAGACTCTGTACCTTGCGCAGCGCCCGCTCGTTAGGAAGTACTGCTGGTAGTGGACTGTTGGGGCTGGCATCACACAATACGTTCATGAAAAACCCCAAGGCCTCATGCCATTGAACCTTGCGTTCAGACAGCATTCGCATGCGGTGCATGAACTCGTCCCATTGCGAGACGGCGATACCTAACTGTTTCTTCACCACTTGCGGATCAAAGCGGGTGTTGTGCGGCACTTTGATCGCCTTGGTCGTACCGTCCAAGGCAATGGTCAACGTGTTGTTGCAGACGACCCGCACCGTGGTGGGGGTCGCCGTGGTGGCCAAGGTGCCGTCACAGGAAGTGGCCAGCAGCAGATAACCATTGACCTGATCGTTGCCTTTCAAAGCAGTAGTTTGGCCAGTACGGGCCAGGGCCCAGAACTTGCGTCCGCCTTTCAGTACCCCGGCCGTTTCCAGCTCGTATCCGGAAACCTCGGTCAGATCTCGATAGAACTCCAATACCTCGCGCGGTTGTACGATTTGGTAGCGGTTGGACACGACGGAGAGCGGTGCCTTGGTATCGGAGCGGTATAGCACTTTTTGTTCCGGGAACGAGTGGATGGTGCCCAGTGGGCCGATGCTGTCGGCCTTGAAGTGAACATGGCTTTCTTTAATCTGCCAGTCCATACCCGCTTCGCGCTGCCAGACTTCGAGCGGCTGTTTGGGGGAGAGGCGACTGCCCAGGCCATGCCAGGGAGTTGCGCCAACGTAAGCCATTTGTTCAACGAGATGAGCCATGGGAATGATTCCTGACGGATGAGTGGAAAGAGCGTCGTTTCATCAACAAACGACGCCTGTTCACAACGACTTAACGGTTGACGCTGAAGCTGTAACCGCACTCCAGGCACTGGTAGTTGTTCAGCACCTTGTCATCCATTTGTTCGCCAATCGTGGCCCCGGCTATCCCGCCAGCCACTCCGCCAAACAGTCCACCGAGAAGAGCCCCAGCAATACTGCCAATGGCGATCCCGACCGGCCCGCCGACCACGCCCAGCACCGCACCGACTTCCGCACCCGACAGGGCACCGGCGGCTCCATTGGCCGCACCGCCTGCTGCTCCAATCAAACCACCCGTTTGTTTACCGATATTTTTAGTGACGACTCGTCCAGAGTTGCAGCTTGGGCATGGAGTGTACATACAGGGATTCCTCTCTATTTCACGCGTAAGGGCTAAATGATTCGCTCGTCGTTGAGCGTTCATACGGGTGATATAGGTCTGAAAAAAACTTCAATCCGAAGCTTTAACGATTTTAGCTCTATATAAATCAATGGCTTACGTATTTTTAATCGATAAAATCGCATAATTAAGATGTTTTAAGCGTGTAAATATCTAGGTTTATCGTGTTAGTAGTAAATATTTATCGCGTGTTTTTTAGAGAGAGCCATATTTGTACAACGCCTTTCGGTCAGGTGAGCTCCATCCGCGCGGAGCGTCTGGGGGAGGGGGGCTCCAGGTTCGGTAGGCCGTTCCTTCTGTGTTGGATGGCGCTAACTGAAGGTGTTTCGGTGGCAGTGGAGAAGGTCGAGAGCCACTCCATAGACGGGCGACCCCCCGCTGCAATGAGTAACCAGCTTGAATTGGAGTACCTGCAAACGGTTTGCGACGGTTTAGGCTGTCGAGTGATGTGGCGGGGCTCTCATCTATGAAGGATGCGCCAGGGCGGAGTCGTCACTTATGGCCGTTGTGGCCCGTGACGATGAGTTTTCACGGGCCTGATCCTGGTAGCGTGGCGATGTGTTTGAGACATGGCTGTGAAGGTGCTTGGGCGCGCTTGGCCGTGCCACCGTTGCATAAAGGTTTAACTGCTGAGTGAAAACGGTCAAAATGATCAACTTTTCAGCTGGTGCCCATACTCCGTGCTCATTGATACAAATGGGGGTACAAAAGGGGGTATTTGCAATCTATTCCATTTAATATTTCCAATTAGATCAATGAGTTAGGTCTTATATGTTGCTGATGATCGATAACTACGACTCCTTTACCTACAACGTTGTGCAATACCTTGGTGAGCTCGGCTCCCAGGTCAAAGTCGTGCGCAACGATGAACTGACCATCGCTCAAATCGAAGCCCTCAACCCGGAGCGCATCGTGGTGTCCCCCGGTCCTTGCACCCCGACCGAAGCCGGGATCTCGATTGAAGCGATCAAGCATTTCGCCGGCAAACTGCCGATTCTTGGCGTCTGCCTCGGCCACCAGTCCATCGGCCAGGCGTTTGGCGGTGATGTGGTTCGCGCCCGTCAAGTGATGCACGGAAAGACTAGCCCGGTATTCCACGAGGACAAGGGCGTATTCGAAGGCCTGAATCGCCCGCTGACGGTGACGCGCTATCATTCGCTGATCGTCAAGCGTGAAACCCTGCCTGATTGCCTGGAGCTCACTGCCTGGACCCAGCTTGAAGACGGTTCGGTCGACGAGATCATGGGCTTGCGCCACAAGACACTGAACATCGAAGGCGTGCAGTTCCACCCTGAATCGATCCTCACCGAGCAGGGCCACGAACTGTTCGCTAACTTCCTCAAACAAACCGGCGGCACGCGCTAAGGACTTTTCATGAATATCAAGACAGCCCTGGGCCGTATCGTCGATCACCTCGACCTCAGCACCGATGAAATGCGTGATGTGATGCGCGAAATCATGACTGGCCAATGCTCGGATGCGCAGATCGGCGCGTTCATGATGGCCATGCGCATGAAGAGCGAAAGCATCGACGAAATCGTCGGCGCCGTGTCGGTCATGCGCGAGCTGGCGGACAAGGTCGAACTCAAGACCCTCGACGGCGTGGTCGATGTGGTCGGGACCGGCGGTGACGGTGCCAATATTTTTAACGTGTCGACCGCTTCGTCTTTCGTGGTCGCGGCGGCCGGCTGCACCGTGGCCAAACACGGTAACCGTGCGGTTTCGGGCAAAAGCGGCAGCGCCGATTTGCTGGAGGCGGCGGGCATCTACCTCAACCTGACGCCGGTTCAGGTGGCACGTTGCATCGACAATGTCGGCATCGGTTTCATGTTCGCCCAGACTCACCACCGTGCGATGAAATACGCCGCCGGTCCGCGCAAGGACCTTGGCCTGCGTACCCTGTTCAACATGCTCGGCCCGCTTACGAACCCGGCCGGTGTGAAGCATCAGGTAGTCGGCGTGTTCAACCAGGCGCTGTGCCGGCCGTTGGCCGAGGTCTTGCAGCGACTGGGCAGCAAGCACGTGCTGGTGGTGCACTCGAAGGATGGCCTGGACGAATTCAGTCTGGCGGCGCCGACCTTCGTGGCGGAATTGAAGAACGACCAGATCATCGAATATTGGGTCGAGCCGGAAGACCTGGGCATGAAGAGCCAGAGCCTGCACGGGCTGGCAGTCGAAAGCCCGGCAGCCTCGCTGGAGCTGATACGCGATGCCTTGGGCAAACGCAAAACCGAAAGCGGTCAGAAAGCCGCCGAGATGATCATGCTCAATGCCGGTGCCGCGCTGTACGCCGCCGACCATGCAACCAGTTTGAAAGAAGGCGTTGCCCTGGCGCACGATGCGCTGCACACAGGCCTCGCTCGGGAGAAACTGGAGGAGTTGGGTGCATTTACCGCGGTATTCAAAGTGGAGAATGAAGGATGAGTGTACCGACGGTTCTGGAAAACATTCTGGCGCGCAAGGTCCAGGAAGTCGCCGAGCGTAGCGCTCGTGTGAGCCTGGCCGAGCTGGAAAGTCTGGCCAAGGCGGCCGATGCACCCCGTGGTTTTGCCCGGGCGTTGTTGGCGCAAGCCAAGCTCAAGCAGCCGGCGGTGATTGCCGAAATCAAGAAAGCCTCGCCGAGCAAGGGCGTGATCCGCGAGAACTTTGTTCCCGCCGACATCGCCAAAAGCTACGAGAAGGGCGGCGCGACGTGTTTGTCGGTGCTGACCGATATCGATTACTTCCAGGGTGCCGATGCCTATCTGCAACAGGCCCGGGCTGCGTGCAAACTGCCAGTGATCCGCAAGGACTTCATGATCGATCCTTACCAGATCGTCGAAGCACGGGCACTGGGCGCCGATTGCGTGTTGTTGATCGTTTCCGCGCTGGATGACGTGAAAATGGCCGAACTGGCGGCCGTGGCAAAAAGTGTCGGCCTCGATGTGCTGGTGGAAGTTCACGACGGTGACGAGCTGGAGCGGGCCTTGAAAACCCTCGACACCCCGCTGGTCGGCATCAACAACCGCAACCTGCACACCTTCGACGTCAGCCTGGAAACCACGCTCGACCTGTTGCCGCGTATCCCTCGTGATCGCCTGGTGATTACCGAGAGTGGCATCCTCAACCGTGCCGATGTCGAGCTGATGGAAATCAGCGACGTTTATGCGTTCCTGGTTGGCGAAGCGTTCATGCGTGCCGAAAGCCCGGGGACTGAATTGCAGCGTCTGTTCTTTCCTGAGCGCGCGGTAAGTGGTTCTACACTCGACTGATTTCTTCCAGACCGAGTCGACCCCATCGCGAGCAGGCTCGCTCCCACAGGAGATCTACTGACACCGGAGATCCAATGTGGGAGCGAGCCTGCTCGCGATGGCGGCATAAGAAACACCACAGACTTCATGTCCAACGGAATACCTTATGACCCCAATCGTCTCTTTGAATGTCGAAGCCGGCCTGCAAGCCGAACAGGATCTGTTGGCGTCGGTCTGTGCCGGCGACTCAGAGTTCGGTCTGCTGTTTTGGCAGCCAAGCGATCGTGCCTTGGTGATGCCGCGCCGCTTGAACCGCCTACCCGGTTTCGACGCTGCCTGCGAAGTCTCAGCCGCTGCCGGTTGGCCTGTGCTGTTGCGTGAAACCGGCGGCGAACCGGTGCCGCAATCGGCATCAACCATCAACATCGCACTGGTCTACGCACCGCCGCGTACTGAAGGCGACCAGAACCGTATCGAAACAGCCTATCGCCGACTCTGTGATCCGATCTGCCAGTTGCTGGATGAGCTCGGCGGTGTGTCGTCCCTCGGCGAAATCGAGGGCGCATTCTGCGATGGCCGTTTCAACGTCAACCTGGACGGCCGCAAGATGGTCGGCACCGCTCAGCGCTGGCGCCAAAGCAAGGGCGGTACGCGTCCGGTCGGGTTGGTTCACGGTGCGTTGTTGCTGGATAACGAGCGCGATTCGATGGTCGCGGCGGTCAATCGCTTCAATGAAGCCTGCGGTCTGGAACAGCGCGTTCGCGCCGAAAGCCACATCGCCCTGCATGAGAAGTTCGCCGCGCCCGATGCCCTCGGGCGGCTCGATACGCTTTATCGCCAGTTGCTGGCAGACATGTTCCACGCTTAGCGCGTACCGAAGACCACCATGGTCTTGCCTTTGACGTCCACCAGGTTGCGTTCTTCGAGATCCTTGAGCACGCGACCGACCATTTCACGCGAGCAGCCGACAATCCGGCCGATTTCCTGACGGGTCACTTTGATCTGCATGCCGTCCGGGTGGGTCATCGCGTCCGGCTGCTTGCACAGTTCCAGCAGGCAACGGGCAACGCGACCTGTCACGTCGAAGAACGCCAGATCACCGACCTTGCGTGTGGTGTTGCGCAGACGCTGTGCGATTTGTCCGCTGAGGACGTAAAGAATGTCTGGATCCTGCAGGGACAGTTCACGGAATTTCGCGTAGCTGATTTCCGCGACCTCGCATTCGATCTTCGCGCGCACCCAGGCGCTGCGTGCCTGTTCCTGGCCGGCCTGTTCGAACAGGCCCAACTCCCCGAAAAAATCCCCGGCGTTCAGGTAGGAGATGATCATTTCGCGACCGTCGTCATCCTCGATCAGGATCGTGACCGAGCCTTTGATAATGAAGAACAGTGTTTCCGAGCGATCGCCCGCGCAAATAATGTTGCTCTTGGCCGCATAGCGACGGCGCTGGCAATGCATCAACAGCTTGTCGAGGTTTTTGATTTTGGGTACTGGGGTAATAGCAACCATGGTTGTATCCCGAAAAGACTTCGCGGTGTGTATTGGTTTTCTGATGAGTCGCCGACAACGGTCAATGCAAAGCTGGCCATGCGCCAGTGGATTGGCGCCAGCTTAACAGACACTTCCTTGAAGATTTGAGAATTTACCTACGACGTAGACACTTGCGTCTTAGGAAGGTCAGACGCTGTCGATCAAGGCCCCTGTGCTAAGCTGGCGACCCTTTTTTAGACAGTGGAGTCTTGGCGATGAAGGCACGCATCCAATGGGCTGGCGAAGCCATGTTCCTCGGTGAATCCGGCAGCGGTCACGTAGTGGTCATGGACGGTCCGCCCGATGCCGGCGGTCGCAACCTGGGTGTCAGGCCGATGGAAATGCTCCTGCTCGGTGTTGGCGGTTGCAGTAATTTCGACGTGGTCAGCATCCTCAAGAAGTCCCGTCAGGCTGTCGAAAGCTGCGAAGCCTTCCTCGAAGCCGAGCGTGCGACCGAGGACCCTAAAGTCTTCACCAAAATTCACATGCACTTCGTGGTCAAGGGCCGTGGGCTGAAAGAAGCCCAGGTCAAACGGGCCATCGAGTTGTCGGCAGAGAAGTACTGCTCGGCCTCGATCATGCTGGGTGCGGCAGGCGTGGCGATCACCCACGATTACGAGATCATCGAACTCGGTTGAGCCAGGCACAAAAAAGGCGACTCCCTCACGGCAGTCGCCTTTTTTATTGCTCAACGGTCAGATCCGATAAGTACTCTTGGTCATCACCTTGGCCAACAGACTCATCCCGAACTTCACCGGCGCCGGAAAACGGAACCCTCCGGCATCCAGCGCACTTTCCGCGTGCTGTTCTTCATCAATACGCATCTGCTCAAGAATCGCCCGGGACTTTTCGTCCTCGACCGGCAATTGCTCAAGGTGTTCATTCAAGTGCTTGCACACTTGATGTTCGGTGGCGGCAACAAACCCCAGGCTGACTTTGTCGCTGATCAGCCCGGCCACCGCGCCAATCCCGAACGACATGCCATAAAACAGCGGATTGAGAATGCTGGTGTGACTGCCCAACTGATGAATGCGTTGCTCGCACCAGACCAGATGGTCGATTTCTTCTTCGGCAGCATGCTCCATGGCCGCACGTACATGCGGGAGCCTGGCGGTCAGGGCTTGCCCTTGATACAGCGCTTGAGCACAGACTTCGCCGGTATGGTTGATGCGCATCAGGCCGGCAACGTGCCGGGTGTCCTCATCGCTCAATGTCGCATCGGGCTGGACGATGGCCGGCGACGGACGGTAGGGCTGGCCGCTGGAAGGCAGCAGGGTGCGCATGGCGGCGTCGGCTTGCAGCAGAAGACGGTCAATCGGCGAGTAGTGACGTTGGGTAGTCATGCTGACCTCCGGGAAAAATCTCGGCGGCCAGTTTAACCCAATCGGCCGGGGAAGGTTTGAGCTGGGTCATGGGGGAGTGGCTGGCCACTCCCTTGGTGCAATGTGCAATCAGCCCGGTGGCCAATGCATCTGGCGCTGACCGAGCACGTGCATATGAATGTGATAGACAGTCTGCCCACCTTCCTCATTACAGTTCATGACAACGCGGAAGCCTTTTTCGCAACCCAGTTCCAGCGCCAGACGCTGCGCGGTGAACAGAATATGCCCGGCCAGCGCCTTGTCTTCCTCGGTAAGGTCGTTGAGGGTGCGCACGGGTTTCTTCGGGATCACCAGAAAATGCACGGGTGCCTGTGGGGCGATATCGTGGAAGGCCAGTACCTGGTCGTCCTCGTAAATGATCTTCGCCGGGATTTCCCGGTTGATGATCTTGGTGAACAGAGTATCCACAGCTGTTTTCTCCGTTGTTTTGGCTGGCGTGAGTGTACTCATGGGGGATGCCCGCGCCCAGCGTTTTACCGCAGGACGCATTTAGCGCGGGCAGTAAACCTTGTTGACCATGCCCGCGATTGTCCGGTTTAACCAGCGAGAACCGAACCGCGGCAGAAAGGCCCGCCAACGGTTGCTTCGGCCCGGAATAATGATCGCGCGATTTTTCTCCAGGGCCCGCACGGTATACAGCGCCACTTCTTCGGGGCTCATCAGCATTTTGCTGTCGGCCAGTTTGCTTGTGTCCAACTGCGCGGTGCGAAAAAAACCGGTGCGCGTCGGGCCGGGGCAGAGCACCGAGACCTTGACTGCACATTTCTTCAACTCGACACGCAAACCTTCGGAAAAATGCAGCACATACGCTTTGCTCGCGTAGTAAGTGCTCATCCACGGGCCGGGAATAAATGCGGCGACCGAGGCTACATTGAGGATTTGCCCGCCACCCTGCAACGCCATGCTGTTTCCAATGGCATGGCAGAGTCGGGTGAGTGCCAGAATGTTCACTTCGATCAGGTCCTGCTCGGTCATCCAGTCTTGAGCGAGAAAGGGACCGCAGGTGCCTATTCCAGCGCAGTTCACCAGCAGATCAATCTGACGGTCACCTTCCTCCAGTTCCAGCAGAAACCCCGACAGCCGCAGCGGCTCGCCGAGGTCACAGGCACGGAAAAGCACCTCCACGCCAAAACGTTGAGTCAGTTCAATCGCAATACTTTCCAGCTGATCACGCTGTCGGGCCACCAGAATAAGGCTGCGGCCGCGCCGGGCCAGCGCTTCGGCCATCGCCAGGCCGATGCCGCTGGAAGCGCCGGTGATCAGAGTGTAACGGGTCATGCAGTTCTCCATCGCAACAGCTCCGCGCCGCGACGCAGGTGTCACGGGCGGGGAGCGCTGTTTATTCTTTCGCAGAGTCTACAGGGGACGGGGCTTCTTCGGCTTCATCGTCTGCAGAATCCGGTGCGGTATCGATGACTTCGGCCGGCTCGACGTCCATCTCGTCATTCGTCACCGAGCCGCTGTCATAGCTGCTTTCAGTAGCGCTTTCATACTCTTGCTGAATCACAGTAAAACCGCCGGACAGCGCCGCCACGAAGACGATGGCGATAAACACCACCCACAACGAAGACAGGACTTTGACGGCGGTGCTGTTTGGCGGTGGCGGCGGGCCGTAGCGATTGGCGATGTTGGAGCCGGGGATGACCATGATCACGAACGGAAAGAGGCTGCCCACGAACGGGACGAAGTTCAATAGCCAAAGCCATCCGGACCAGCCGATGTCGTGCAAGCGCTGCACGCTGATCTGAATGCTGACCACCACGATCCCGATGAACAGGATCAGCGCCACCAGTCCACCGACAATCAGACCGGCACTCGAGTCTGCGCTGATCAGGGCAACGGCGAAAACGGCGAGTGCCGATCCGACACCCAGCATCACAAGGGTCAGGACCATCGTCCACGCCAGATAACGCAAACGGCCGATACGCCCTTCGACGCTGAACGGTTTGAGTGTGGAGAACGCGGGCAGGTTTTCACCGACGCTGGCCTGCGGCGGAGCGTAAGGGGACACCGGGTCGTGGAAGACCGGTTGAGCCTTGGCGGGAAGGTGTTCCTGAGCGTCGGTCAAGCTCAGCTCCATGGGCGATTCGCTTTCGATCCGCGCATTGATGCCGGTTTTCGTCAGTGCCTGAAGGTAGGATTGCGCCTCGACTTGTGACAGACCTTGCTTGAGCGTGACAGTCTTGCCCGAGAACAGCCGTTCGACCGCAGCGACTTTGCTTTTGTACAGCGCGGCGAGATTCTGTTTGGCAGTAGTCAGCTCAACACCGGGCAGCAGAGCGCCGTCGAATACGATCTTGAAACGGTTTTCGCTCATTGCGAGGCATCCTTGTCGCGAGTGATTGAATTAGAAAATCTTGCGGGCATGGATGGAGTGTAGGGCCAGCCGGAAGGGGCTGGCCAAAACTTTTATCTCAGCGCGGCCAGCGTTTTGGCAACTGTGCCGCCAGTTCCAGTGCCTTTCGATATTCCGCGTCCAGACGGGCGAGCAATTGATCGACACTCGGCAAATCATCGATTTCCCCGACGCCCTGGCCCGCAGACCACACGGTTTTCCAAGCCTTGGCTTCATCGCTGATCGGTTTGAGTTTAGAACCGAAGTTGACCTCAGCCTTGTTTTGCAGGGCTGCCATATCGAAACCGGCGGCTTCCAGGCTTTGACGCATGAAACTTGCCGGTACGCCGGACACCGCCGGCGTATGGACAATGTCCGCCGCCCGGGAAGTCAGCAACATCTCTTTGTAGGCGTCAGGCGCATGACTTTCAGTGGTGCCGATAAATCGCGTTCCGAAGTAGGCCAAATCCGCACCGAGTAGTTGCGCGGCAAGAATCTCATGGCCATGGTTCAGGCAGCCGGCAAGCAGCAGGGTTTTGTCGAAGAACTGACGAATTTCTGCGATCAGCGAGAACGGGCTCCAGGTACCGGCGTGCCCACCGGCGCCCGCGGCCACTGCAATCAAGCCATCCACACCGGCCTCGGCGGCTTTTTCCGCATGACGGCGAGTCGTCACGTCGTGGAACACCAGGCCGCCATAGCTATGCACGGCGTCGACCACTTCTTTCACGGCCCCCAGGCTTGTGATCACAATCGGCACTTTGTGCTCGATGCAGATCTCCAGGTCCGCTTGCAGGCGCGGATTGCTGTTGTGGACGATCAGGTTGACCGCATAAGGCGCCGGATTCTCCAGTGTTGCCAAGCCTGCTTCGATCTCTTCCAGCCAAGCCTTGAAGCCGCTGCTCTCGCGCTGGTTCAACGCGGGGAAACTGCCGACCACGCCATTACGGCAGCAGGCGAGCACCAATTGCGGATTGGAAATCAGGAACATTGGCGCAGCCACCACGGGCAGACGCAAACGTTGTTCGAGCAGTGCGGGCAGCGACATTGGAGGTACCCCGGTGAGTTGTGCTTATTGACGTTAGAACGGCCGAACCACGACCAGAATTACGATAGCCAGCAATATCAGAACCGGGACTTCATTGAACCAGCGATAAAAGACATGGCTGCGGGTGTTTTCGCCACGGGCAAAACGCTTCACCTGTGCGCCGCACATGTGGTGGTAGCCAATCAGGATCACAACCAGCGTCAGTTTGGCGTGAATCCATCCACCCTGACTGAAGATGCTCGGGTTGAGGCCGATCAGCGCGATGCCGAAAATCAGGGTGGCGATCATCGCCGGGCCCATGATGCCGCGGTACAGCTTGCGCTCCATGATACTGAAGCGTTCCTTGCTGACGGTGTCTTCACTTTGCGCGTGATAAACGAACAGGCGCGGCAGGTAGAACAGGCCGGCAAACCAGCAGACCATGCTGACGATGTGAAGCGCTTTGAGCCACAGATAAAGCATTTTTGGTTATTCCCAGGTTCACGGTAGTCCGGATAGTAGAGGCTTGAGCGTCCGCACGTCACCTTGCCGGTTGTCGCAGAACGATACGCACCCTATTATCGACGGCTTTCCAGTGGGTTCGTTGAGGGCAGTTTTATGGTCAAGGTCGGTATCGTCGGCGGCACGGGTTACACCGGTGTCGAACTGCTGCGTCTGTTGGCACAGCATCCGCAAGCTGAAGTGGTAGTGATCACTTCCCGATCCGAGGCGGGCCTGGCCGTTGCCGACATGTACCCGAACCTGCGAGGCCATTACGACGGCCTGGCCTTTAGTGTTCCGGACATCAAGACGCTGGGCGCCTGTGATGTGGTGTTCTTCGCCACCCCACACGGTGTTGCCCATGCGCTGGCCGGCGAACTGTTGGCGGCCGGGACCAAGGTCATCGACCTGTCGGCTGACTTCCGTCTGCAAGACGCCGCGGAGTGGGCCAAGTGGTACGGTCAACCGCACGGTGCGCCGGAACTGCTGGAAGAAGCGGTCTACGGCTTGCCGGAAGTCAATCGCGAGCAAATCAAGGATGCTCGCCTGATCGCCGTTCCGGGTTGCTACCCGACCGCTACACAATTGGGTTTCCTGCCTTTGCTCGAAGCCGGCCTGGCCGACACCACTCGTTTGATCGCTGACTGCAAATCCGGCGTCAGCGGTGCCGGGCGTGGCGCCTCTGTAGGATCGCTGTACTCCGAGACGTCGGAAAGCATGAAAGCCTACTCGGTCAAGGGTCACCGTCACTTGCCGGAAATCCGCCAGGGGCTGCGTCGCGCCGCGGGCAAGGATGTCGGTTTGACCTTCGTTCCGCACCTGACACCAATGATCCGTGGCATTCACTCGACGCTTTACGCGACCGTCGTGGATCGCTCGGTCGATCTGCAGGCACTCTTTGAAAAGCGTTATGCCAACGAACCGTTCGTCGATGTAATGCCCACCGGCAGCCATCCGGAAACACGTAGCGTGCGCGGTGCCAACGTGTGCCGTATCGCCGTGCATCGCCCGCAAGATGGAGATCTGGTGGTGGTGTTGTCGGTGATCGACAACCTGGTCAAAGGGGCGTCGGGTCAGGCGGTGCAGAACATGAACATCCTGTTTGGTCTGGATGAGCGCTTGGGCTTGTCCCACGCGGGTATGTTGCCTTAAAGAGCAGCTACAAGCTTCAAGTTGTAAGCCGCAAGCTTGAAGCTAACAACTTGAAGCTTGCAGCTGCTCCTCAAATAGTTGACCGATTTTCTAGGACAAGCGGATAATGCGCGTCATCACGCATTATGGCGGCGTAACGCCGGGAGATAGTCAGCATGAGCGTCGAATCCTTCACCCCCACGGCTTTGCAATTCACCCACGGTGCCGCGCACAAGGTGAAGAGCCTGGTCGATGAAGAGGGGAATGATCGCTTGAAGCTGCGCGTATTCGTTACGGGCGGCGGTTGTTCAGGTTTTCAGTATGGCTTTACCTTCGATGAAGAAGTGGCCGATGACGACACCATCGTCGAGCGCGAAGGCGTGAGCCTGGTCGTGGATCCGATGAGTTTCCAGTACCTGGCAGGTGCCGAGGTGGATTATCAGGAAGGTCTGGAAGGTTCGCGCTTCGTGATCAAGAACCCGAACGCCAGCACAACCTGTGGTTGCGGCTCTTCGTTCTCGATCTGATCGCATTTTCAGCGCAATGCAAAACGCCGCAGAACCTTTTGGGTTGTGCGGCGTTTTGCTGTCTGATGTTTACGCGGGGTAGATAGCGCCAAGTACGCGCAGGCCGCGGGCGCCGGTGACGCTGGGGCGATTGGCAGCGATGCCTTCGAGACAGCAATGGGCCAGCCAGGCGAACGCCATGGCTTCAACCCAGTCGGGGTCCACACCATGCGTGGCGGTGCTGCTGATTTGCGCATTAGGCAGCAACTCGGCCAAGCGCTTCATCAGCGTAACGTTGTGTGCGCCACCGCCACAGACCAGCAATTCCTGAGTGTCCGATTGAGCGTGTTGCAGTGACTCGACGATGGTCAGCGCGGTGAGTTCAAGCAGGGTCGATTGCACGTCTTCGGCAGCGAAGGCCGGTAGTTTCGCGAGGTGCTGTGTCAGCCATGGCAGGTTAAACACTTCGCGGCCGGTGCTTTTGGGGCCTTTGGTCACGAAGAAGGGATCACTCAGTAGTTCATTCAGCAATACCTGTTGGACATTGCCGCTGGCAGCCCATTGGCCGTCGCGGTCAAAGTTGTCGCCGCGCTGTTGATGGATCCAGGCATCCAGCAGCACATTACCCGGACCGCAGTCGAAACCCGCAACGGGTTTGCCGGGTTCGATCAGGCTGAGATTGCTGAACCCACCAACGTTCAAGACCGCGCGATGACCGGCGCGCTCATCAAACAAGGCTTCGTGGAAGGCTGGAACCAGTGGCGCACCTTGCCCGCCAGCCGCTACATCACGGCTGCGGAAATCGCTGACTACGGTAATGCCGGTCAACTCGGTCAGCAGGGCTGGGTTGCCGATCTGCACCGTGAAACCGCGCGCCGGCTCGTGGCGAATGGTCTGGCCGTGGCTGCCAATCGCGCGAACGTCTTCGGGCTTCAGGTTTTGTTGTTTAAGCAAGGTATGAATGCCCTGGGCGGCCAGTTTTACCCAGTTTTGTTGGGCGATGGCTGAGCGGGCAATCTCGTCCGGGCCGCTGGCGCACAAGCCAAGCAGCTCATTGCGTAGGGATTCGGGCATGGGAATGTAGTGCGTGGCAATCAACTTGATCGCCGGGGAGAGCTCGACCAGCGCGATGTCCAGGCCATCGAGACTGGTTCCGGACATCACACCTATATAGAGCGTCATGGCTTAGCGCTTGCTCGAAGCCAGCAGGGTGGATTTCTCTTGATCCATGCGTGCCATCAGCGGTTGGCTCTGCGCAAGGAAGCGTGCGCGCTCGGCTTTGGAAATTGGATCAGCCATCGCCACCTTCTGGCCTAGTGGGTCGACGTGCACGCCATTGACCTGGAACTCGTAGTGCAGATGCGGACCGGTGGAGAGCCCGGTGGTGCCGATATAACCGATCACCTGGCCTTGTTTCACAGAGCCGCCGGTCTTTACGCCTTTGGCGAAGCCTTGCATGTGGCCATACAGCGTGGTGTAGGTGGCGCCGTGCTGGATGATTACGGTATTGCCGTAGCCACCGCGGCGACCGGCCAGCAATACTTTTCCGTCACCCGCAGCCTTGATCGGTGTGCCCCGTGGTGCTGCGTAGTCGACGCCTTTGTGGGCGCGGATCTTGTTCAGGATTGGGTGCTTGCGCCCCATGGAGAATTTCGAACTGATGCGGGCAAAGTCAACCGGCGTGCGGATGAATGCTTTACGCATGCTGTTGCCTTCAGCGGTGTAGTAACTGGCGTTGCCTTGCTTGTTGGTATAACGCACGGCGGTATAGGTCTTGCCGCGGTTGGTGAACCGCGCGGAGAGTATCGGCCCGTTGCCGACAGCCTTGCCGTTGACGACTTTCTGCTCGTAGATCACATCGAACTCGTCACCCTGGCGAATATCCTGGGCGAAGTCGACGTCGTAGCCAAACACGCTGGCCATGTCCATGGCCTGGCTGTGGGAGAGCCCGGCGCGAGCGGCGGATTGCGATAGCGAACTGTTGATCACGCCATGAACATAGGCTGAGCGCACGGTAGGTTTGGCGGTGACGCGGTTGAACACATAACCCTTGTCATTCTTGGTCAGGGTAATGCTTTCGAGGTCGTTGAGCTTGCTGTGCAGGTTGGTCAGTTGGCCTTCGGGGTTTAGTTCGAATTCGAGCTTCTGGCCGCGTTTAAGCTGGCTGAACTGTTTGGCTTGTTTGTCGCTGGCCAGAATTTCATGCACCGATGTGGCCGGGAGGCCGACTTTTTCAAACAGCGTGGACAGCGTATCGCCTTTGGAAACGATCACTTCCCTGTGGCTTGAAGGCTTCTTTTCTTCGACCACCGGCTCGGCTTGAGCGGTCTCCTGCGGTTCTTCGGTGCTGTTTTCGATTTGCGCGAAAGGGGTGACTACAGGCTCATTTGTGGCTTGAGCGGCGTCAGCAGCGTCTTGGTCTTGTGACAATTGTTCGGCAGGGCTTTCAAGTTCAAGACTCAGGGTTGTCCTTTTGGCTTCAACATCGCTGGAAGGGAATACCAGAAGCGCCAGGCTCAGCAGGGCGGCGATGCCACTTGCTGCGAGGAGGTGGGTCTTCGGGTAAAGCGGCGGCGCTTTAGACGATTCTTTGGTCATAAGTGATTTTTTGACTTTGAAAAAGATGAATTGGAAAAGATGAATGACATGATGAAGATGAAATAACTGTATAAAATATAACCAAATCATCTCTGAAGCAAGTCCGCGGACACTCTGCCAGCGGATTGGCGTCATTGCGCCGGCCAAACTTTGTATTTGACGCGTGATCTTGTATGGTTGGTCCCCTTTGAATTCGAGCCTTGCGGGTCTGTTATGAAGTCGGTTGAAGAGCAGCTAGCGCTGATTAAACGTGGTGCGGAAGAACTGTTGGTTGAGTCCGAGCTGATCGAGAAGCTCAAGCGTGGCCAACCGCTACGTATTAAGGCTGGCTTCGATCCGACCGCGCCGGATTTGCACCTGGGTCACACCGTGCTTATTAATAAGCTGCGTCAGTTCCAGGAGCTGGGGCATCAAGTGATCTTCCTGATAGGGGACTTCACCGGGATGATCGGTGACCCGAGTGGCAAGAGTGCAACTCGTCCGCCGCTCACCCGTGAGCAGGTTCTCGAGAATGCCGAGACCTACAAGACTCAAGTCTTCAAGATTCTTGATCCGGCAAAAACCGAAGTTGCGTTCAACTCCACCTGGATGGACCAGATGGCGCCGGCAGACTTCATTCGCCTGACTTCCCAGTACACGGTTGCTCGCATGCTCGAGCGCGACGACTTCGACAAGCGCTACACCACCAATCAGCCAATCGCTATTCACGAGTTCCTCTATCCGCTGGTGCAGGGTTACGACTCGGTGGCGTTGCGCGCGGATGTTGAGTTGGGCGGTACCGATCAGAAGTTCAACCTGTTAATGGGGCGCGAGCTGCAGCGCGGGTACGGCCAAGAGCCGCAGTGCATTCTGACCATGCCGTTGCTCGAAGGCCTGGATGGGGTGAAGAAGATGTCCAAGTCCTTGGGCAACTACGTCGGTATCCAGGAAGCACCGGGTGTCATGTACAGCAAGCTGGTTTCCATTCCGGATGCGTTGATGTGGCGCTACTTCGAACTGCTCAGCTTTCTCTCCATGGATGAGATCGATGCATTCCGTGCGGATGTCGAGGCTGGTGCAAACCCGCGTGACATCAAAATCAAACTGGCAGAAGAGATCGTTGCGCGTTTCCATGGCGAGGAGGCTGCGGCCAGTGCTCACCGCGGGGCGGGTAATCGTATGAAAGAAGGCGAGCTGCCAGATGATCTGCCGGAAATCGAATTGACTGCTGCCGAAGATATGCCGATTGCGGCTGTTCTTAATAAGGCCGGGCTGGTGAAGAATTCGGCAGTGGCGCGTGACCTGCTGAACTCTGGCGGCGTACGTATAGATGGTGAAGTGGTCGATCGCACCTTTATATACGTACTGGGTGCGACGCACGTTTGCCAGGCCGGTAAGAAGTCATTTGCGCGTATTACATTGAAATCCGAGTAAAGCTGCAATCAATGCTTGACGGCAGATT
>NZ_AKJS01000141.1 GCF_000282215.1 Pseudomonas sp. GM21 | reverse complement strand
GCCGAACGCAGGCTTCGCCAGCTGCTACGGTCCGCGTTAAGGCTTAACTGATCGGCATTAGGGCAAGCCCGCTCCCACAGGTTTTTTTGTTAGCCGAAGAACCAATAGCAAACCCCGATGGCGCCCAGAACCCCGGCCAGTTCTGCCAGCAACGCACACCCTACCGCATGCCGCGCGCGCTGGATGCCCACCGCGCCGAAATACACCGCCAGTACATAGAACGTGGTTTCGGTGCTGCCCTGAATCGTGGCGGCCACCAGAGCCGGGAAGCTGTCTACCCCGGACGTTTTCATGGTCTCGATCAGCATTGCCCGAGCGGCACTGCCGGAGAACGGTTTGACCATCGCCGTCGGCAGCGCATCGACGAAGCGCGTGTCCCAACCGGCCCACTCCACCAGATGTCGAATCCCGTCCAGGCCGAAGTCCAGCGCGCCGGAGGCCCGCAGCACGCCCACCGCGCAGAGCATCGCCACCAGGTACGGCAGCAGGTTCTTGGCCACGTCGAAGCCTTCTTTGGCGCCTTCGACGAATGCTTCGTAGACCTTCACTTTGCGCAACGCGCCGATGATCAGAAACACCATGATCAGCCCGAATAGCGTCAGGTTGCCGAGGATCGATGACAGGCTCGCCAGAGCGGTCGCGGAGAGCGTCGCCAGCAATGCCATGAAGGCACCGAGGGCCAAGGCGCCGGGAATCATGTATGCCAGCACCACCGGGTCCCACAGGCGCAGACGCTGCATGACCGCCACCGACAACAGACCGACCAGGGTCGAGCAACTGGTCGCCAGCAGGATCGGCAGGAATACGAGGGTCGGATCGGGCGCGCCTTGCTGGGCGCGGTACATGAAGATCGTCACCGGCAGCAGGGTCAGGGAGGAGGCGTTGAGCACCAGGAACAGGATTTGCGCATTGCTGGCCACGGTAGCGCTGGGATTGAGCTCTTGCAGAGCCTTCATTGCCTTGAGGCCGATCGGCGTGGCGGCGTTGTCCAGGCCCAGGCCGTTGGCGGCGAAGTTCAGGGTGATCAGGCCGATGGCCGGGTGACCCGGTGGCACTTCCGGCATCAGGCGCAGGAACAACGGCCCCAGCGCTTTGGCCAGCCACTCGACGATGCCGGCCTTCTCGGCGATCCGCAGAAAACCCAGCCAGAGAGTGAGGGTGCCGAACAGCAGAACCATGACCTCCACCGACAATTTCGCCATGGCGAAAATACTCTCCACCATCGCCGCGAAGATCCCGGCGTTGCCGCCGATCAGCCATTGCGCCAGCGCCGAAACGGCAGCCACGATGAAGAAGCCAAGCCACAGGCCATTAAGCATCAGTCAAATCCCCCGGAAGATGCGGCGAATGATAACGGGGTCGCCAGAAACGACAAACCCCGGATTTCTCCGGGGTTTGATTGGTACTGCATCGGGGCCTTGGTGAACCCATTTCTAAGGGCTGGCCGCTCCCACAGGTTTGCGTTAGTTCTTGGAAATCTCGCCGGCTGGCAGTTTTTCCTTGCTGCGCCAGTGCGGCAGGGAATTCCAGTAGCGCTGACCCTTGGCGTCGTCGTACATGCCTTCCCAACGTGCGATAACCAGCACGGCGAGGGCGTTGCCGATCACGTTCAGCGCGGTACGGGCCATGTCCATGATGCGGTCGACACCAGCGATGAACGCCAGACCTTCCAGCGGAATACCGACGCTGCCCAACGTGGCCAGCAACACCACGAAGGACACACCCGGTACACCGGCGATGCCTTTTGAGGTGACCATCAGGGTGAGCACCAGCAGCAGCTGCTGGCTGATGGACAAGTCGATGCCGTACAGCTGGGCAATGAAGATGGCCGCGATGCTCTGGTACAGGGTCGAGCCGTCGAGGTTGAACGAATAACCGGTCGGCACCACAAAGCTGCAAATGGCTTTCGGCGCGCCGTAGGCTTCCATCTTCTCGATCACGCGCGGCAGCACGGTTTCCGAGCTGGCGGTGGAGTAGGCCAGCACCAGCTCATCCTTGAAGATGCGGATCAGCTTGATCACCGAGAAGCCGAACAGGCGAGCGATCAGGCCCAGCACCACAAAGGCAAAGAACGCGATGGCGAAGTAAACCAGCACCACCAGCTTGGCCAGCGGCAGCAGCGAGGCGAAACCGAAGTTGGCCACGGTCACCGCGATCAGTGCAAATACGCCGATCGGGGCGTAGTTCATGATCATGTGGGTGACTTTGAACATGCTTTCCGACACGCCCTGGAACATCTTCACCAGCGGCTCGCGCAGGTCCGATTGCAGGCTCGACAGACCGAGGCCGAACAACACGGAGAAGAAGATGATCGGCAGCATCTCGCCGCGAACCATGGCCGCGAAGATGTTCGACGGGATCAGGTTGAGGATGGTCTGGATGAACGCGTGCTCATGCTGAACCTCGGCAGCGGTGGCCTGGTACTTGGAGATATCCACGGTACCGAGGGTGCTCATGTCGATGCCGCTGCCCGGATGGAACAGGTTGGCCAACACCAGACCCACCAGAATGGCGATGGTGGTGACAATCTCGAAGTAGATGATGGTCTTCAGACCGATGCGACCGAGTTTCTTGGCGTCGCCGACGCCAGCAATGCCAACAATCAGCGAGGAGATGACGATCGGGATCACGATCATCTTGATCAGACGGATAAAGATATCGCCTGCCGGTTGCAGGACATTGCTGATCCACCAGGCTTTTTCGGCACTGAAATGGTTGAGCAGCGCACCGATTGCAATCCCCAATACCAGACCGATGACGATCTGCCAGGCGAGGCTAAGCTTTGCCTTCTTCATATCTTTACCCTTACTTGCGTTTGACTCAGGCAGAGACAGTCACTGGAACGCTTGTGGCGAAAAAGTGCGTGCATCTGCCCCCGTATAAGGAGCCCCGGAGCGCTTGTTATGGCTCTCTGGCAGGCGAAAAAAGGCGCAACTATTCCCATGCAAGGAAGCAACGTCTAATGCCGTAAATGCCTACCCTATGCCGAATCGGCATGAGCCTTTCTAAATGAAACGGGAGTCTCAACCCGTTTTGATACGACATTTCGGCAGCTAAAAGTACCGTGAACCGGCCATTTCAGCGGCGGTCGGGTATTTTGAGAACGAACGACACGGGACTAAAACTTGAGATAAAACCAACGTTTAGCCGCGAAAAATCGCTGTCATACGTAGGCATCTTTCTCGATATACGGTCGCAAGGAAACACCGCGAAATGCTTTTTGCGGAAAGGTAGCAGAAGAAGCATAGCGGCAATTGAGCAGAACGCTCATGGAGACTGCTTTAGCGAGTGAAGCTCTCCGCAAATTCGCCGATTCCTGTGACCGGGCGAACTTGCGTCGCAGCTTTGCCTGACCCGGCCCTTGCGCAGGCACTCCCTGTACCCGTAGGTCACTCCGACCCTGGAACAGTCAGAACGTCCCGACCCCATGGTCATGCGTCTACCTTCCTCGGGTAGCGCAGTGGAAAGAAGCATGTTGCTTCCTTCATATGACGAATTCAGTACCAGTTCGGATCTTTCTTCAGCTGTTCCATCAGCAAGCCCTGCATGCCCTGGTCCGGTTTGCCAAGGAAGCGGTAGTTGGCATGTCGCGTCGGCGACTTGTCGGCCGGCAGTCCTGCGGGCACTTCGACCAGCATGGCGTAGGCGTCTTCCTTGTCGAAACTGAAGGCCACAATCAAGCGTTCGTTCTGGCAGGTCGGTTGCGTTTGGCACAGCGGCCCGACCAGATATTTGTGGCCATTCTCTTCCACAGCAGTCATTTGCTCGGCATCACCAGACAGGTTCATTACCCATTCAGGCAAGCGTTCTTCCTTCTTCACTACGTGTTGCCATGTTTCACGGTATTGCGGGTCCGTAGTGAGCAATCCATTGACCCGCATCTGGCCATCATTGGCCGCCATCGCCATGGCACTACCGCCCAGAAGCAGGGCGGCTGCCAGTGTCTTAAACAGAACGCTCATGTTCACCCTCGACCGCGACGGCCAAAGAAGAAGGAAGCAATGAACATCACCAGGAACACGACAAAGAGAATCTTGGCGATACCCGTGGCGGTGCCCGCGATACCACCGAAGCCCAGTACTGCAGCGATGATGGCAATGATCAAGAATGTGATTGCCCAGCTCAACATGGTGATTCTCCTTACGCTTCATTAATTAGAGGTGTCACTTGTGGTGCTTGTCCCGGCGCAAGGAGCACGCCAAGTTCGGTTAACTAAAATACCCAGCGCTCCTGACGCGGCATCTCATCCAAAGGCTGCGCCTGGTCGACGTCCATCATCCGCATGGGGGCGATGTCGGCGAGGTTGCTGCTGGCGGCACTGAAGTGGGTTTGGGTCGGATGTTGAATCGACAGGTGTGGCGCCTCTGGCTGCTGGCTCTGCTCCCAGCGAAAGAACTGCTGGCCGGCGATCAACGTGATCAGCATTGCCAGCACAGCAAACAAGCCTTGCTGGATATGCAGCGGCGAGATATGCAGTTGGGCGGCACGGTAGCGAGTCATCCTGAAGCTCCTCCCACTTTGGTGGTGATCTTGTTAGAGGGCGTCGTATGGAAATGCCCTGATTACCCAGACCATTGCAGCGTGCATGCCAGTTTTTTTGAGCGAATAAAAACTAACAAAAACAATAAGTTATAAGTATTTGAAAAATCCTCCGCGACGCATCCTGCACGATGCTCCCTCCATGCTCGTGCGAAATGCACGATAAATTCAGGGGTGTCTGGAATTTTTTTGAATTGCGTGGCGCACGCAGATGTCAGAAAGGGAGGCGAGCATTCGCCTGAATTCGATTTTTATCTAAAAACCCATGCAATTCAGTCAATTAAGCAGCGCAGCAGCAGATAGCTACCCGACTGGCGCTGGAATGGATCAGAATCGACCATGCAACTTGCCCGATTTGTTCGGGACTAACCAAGATCAAACTTTAAAGGAGCGCAGGAACATGGAATCAGCCACGGTGCATCAAGGCCGCATTCTGTTGGTGGATGATGAGTCCGCTATCCTGCGAACCTTCCGCTATTGCCTCGAAGACGAAGGCTATAGCGTTTCCACCGCGACCAGCGCGGCCCAGGCCGATGCCTTGTTGCAGCGTCAGGTGTTCGATCTGTGCTTTCTTGATTTACGTCTGGGTGAGGACAATGGCCTGGATGTTCTGGCGCAAATGCGCATCCAGGCGCCATGGATGCGGGTGGTGATCGTCACCGCACACTCGGCCGTGGACACTGCTGTCGATGCGATTCAGGCGGGGGCCGCCGACTACCTCGTCAAGCCATGCAGTCCCGATCAATTGCGTCTGGCCACCGCTAAGCAGCTGGAAGTGCGACAACTGTCCGCCCGCCTGGAAGCCCTTGAAGGTGAAGTGCGTAAACCCAAGGATGGTCTGGACTCCCACAGTCCGGCCATGAAAGTGGTGCTCGAAACCGCCCGCCAGGTTGCCGGTACCGATGCCAACATTCTGATTCTGGGCGAGTCCGGCACCGGTAAAGGTGAACTGTCCCAAGCCATTCACGGCTGGAGCAAGCGTCAGAAGAAATCCTGCGTCACGATCAACTGCCCGTCCCTGACCGCTGAACTCATGGAAAGCGAACTCTTCGGTCACAGTCGTGGTGCCTTCACCGGTGCCAGCGAAAGCACGCTGGGGCGGGTCAATCAGGCCGACGGCGGAACGCTTTTTCTCGACGAGATCGGCGATTTTCCTCTGACGTTGCAACCTAAATTGCTGCGATTCATTCAGGACAAGGAATACGAGCGAGTCGGTGATCCGGTGACCCGTCGCGCCGATGTACGCATTCTCGCCGCGACAAACCTGAACCTTGAAGACATGGTGCGCGACGGGCGATTCCGCGAGGATTTGCTCTATCGCCTGAACGTCATCACCTTGCACCTGCCACCGCTGCGCGAACGCCGTGAAGATATCCTCAACCTGGCCGATCGCTTTCTCGCCCGCTTCGTCAAAGAGTACGCGCGCCCGGCCCGTGCCTTCAGCGATGAAGCCCGTGAGGCGCTCCTGGGTTATCGCTGGCCCGGCAACATTCGCGAGTTGCGTAACGTGGTGGAGCGGGCGAGCATTATTTGTCCGCAGGAGCGGGTTGAGATCAGCCACTTGGGCATGGCCGAAACCCCGGTTAACAATGCACCGCGCATTGGCGCGGCGTTGAGCCTGGATGAATTGGAAAAAGCTCACATCGGTGCAGTACTCGCCACGGCGGATACACTGGATCAGGCGGCAAAGACCTTGGGCATTGATGCCTCGACGCTGTACCGCAAACGCAAGCAATACAACTTGTGAGCTGTAACCGATGAAACTGGCGATGAAGCTGCGTACTCGGCTGTTCCTGAGTATTTCCGCACTGATCACCGTGGCGCTGCTCGGGCTTTTGCTCGGGCTGGTCAGCGTGATGCAGATGGCCGGCTCCCAGGAAGCGCTCGTTCGCAACAACTTCGCCACCCTCGACCTGGGGCTGAAACTGCGTCAGACCTTGGGTGATCAATTGATGGTCATGGTCAGCGAGAAGCCCGATCCCGTCAGATTCGAGTCGGCGAGGCAGCATTACATCCAGTTGCTCGATGAAGGCATCGCCCTCGAACAATCCGGCAATGGCGGCCCATACGGGTTTGAACAGGCCAAGGACGACTATCTGGATTTTCTCCAGGCCTACGGCCAGGCCTCTGACCCGGCCAAGGTGTTGAGTGGCAACGAAGCGCTCACGGAAAAATTCAACACGTTGCGCAACGGTCTACTCACAGAACACAAACGTGCGCTGGATAACATCACTGACACCGAGCGCCAGTCTCGGGAGCGCGCATTGCTGGTGGCTGGCCTGCTGGGGTTGGTGGGATTGGCGGTGTTGATCATTGGATTTGTGACGGCCCACGCGATTGCCCGGCGTTTTGGTGAGCCTATCGAAGCTTTGGCCCACGCCGCCGACAATATTGGCCAGGGCAATTTCGAGGTAACCCTGCCGATTTCGTCCGCCGTGGAACTGAACCTTCTGACCAAGCGCTTCGGGATCATGGCCGAGGCATTGCGCGAGCACCAGGCCACCAACATCGACGAACTGCTCGCCGGTCAACAACGCCTGCAAGCGGTGCTCGACAGCATCGACGACGGCTTGTTGATGATCGATCGTGAAGGCCATCTTGAACACCTCAATCCGGTAGCTCAACGTCAACTGGGTTGGGACACCGATCGCCTGGGCCAGGGCCTGGGCGCGGCCCTTGATCGTCCGGAACTGGATGAACAGCTGCAACTGGTGCTGCGTGGCGGCACGCTGGAGCGTGCGCCGGAAGATTTGAGTATCGAGGTCGATGGTGAGTCGAGGTTGCTGACCTATAGCCTGACCCCGGTCATCCATACCCAAGGTCATATTCTTGGCGCGGTGATGGTGTTACATGACGTCACCGAACAGCGGGCATTCGAACGGGTACGCAGCGAGTTTGTCTTGCGGGCTTCCCATGAGCTGCGAACACCGGTCACTGGCATGCACATGGCTTTCGGTCTGTTTCGCGAGCGGGCGAAATTTCCTCAGGATTCCCGCGAAGCGGACCTGCTGGATACCGTCAACGAAGAAATGCAGCGCTTGATGCAGTTGATCAACGACCTGCTGAATTTCTCTCGCTACCAGAACGGATTGCAGAAACTGTCCCTGGCGCCATGCTCCATCGAGGATCTGCTGACGCAGGCCCATGCCCGCTTTGCAGATGCCGCGACAGAGCAGGGCATCGAATTGCGGGTAGAAGTGCAGGGGCCATTGCCCCGGTTGCAGGCCGATCAACCGCAACTCGACCGGGTGCTCGACAACCTCATCGACAACGCTTTGCGCCATACCGCGCGGGAAGGGTTGATTCGGTTGCAGGCCCGGCGCCATGGCGAGCGGGTGATTATCAGTGTCGAGGACAACGGCGAAGGGATTGCCTATGGGCAGCAAGGGCGAATCTTTGAGCCCTTTGTCCAGGTTGGCCGCAAGAAAGGGGGGGCCGGGCTGGGTTTGGCACTGTGCAAGGAAATCGTGCAATTGCACGGTGGGCGGATGGGTGTCTATTCGCGGCCGGGGCAGGGTACGCAGTTCTACATGGCACTGGCGGTATAAGCCGTTTTCACGCCTCGTCATTTACGCGTCGGCCAGCCTTTCGCCGACCGCGGGTAATCAGTTCGATGAACTGCACGGAGCTCAAGGCGTGGGCGAACAGCCAACCTTGACCGAACTTCACCCCTTCGCTGCATAGAAACGCGGCTTGCGCTTCATGTTCGATGCCCTCGGCGATCACTTTGAGTTGCAGTGCTTGTGCCATGTGGATGATGTGCGGTGCGACGCCGCTGCTGGCGGCGTCATGGCCCAGAGCATCGATAAACGCCTTGTCGATCTTCAGGCAATCCACCGGCAAGGTTTGCAGGTAGGCGAGGCTGCAATAGCCAGTGCCAAAGTCATCGATCAGCACTTGATGCCCGACATCGCGCAACGCTTGCAGGTTTTCCCGGGCCACCACCACATCAATCAATCCCCGCTCTGTCACTTCGAAGGCAATCTGCTGCGCGGCGACCCGGTGCAGGGTCAGCAGGCGGGCCATTACTTGACCGATACGCGGCACCATTACATCGCATGCAGCGAGATTGACCGAGATGTACAACTGCGGGTTAGCGCGTAGCAGTTGCCCCAATTGTTCGAGCAGGCGTTGCAGCACGAAGTCGGTCATTTGCCGGATCTGGCCGGTGTTTTCCGCCATCGGGATAAACAGGTCGGGGCTGGTCAATGTGCCGTCTGGCCTTCGCCAGCGCAGCAACGCTTCGGCACCGACACAGTTGCGGCTGTCGAGATCGAAGATCGGTTGATAAAGCACCTGCAGCTCGCCTCGTCGTATGGCGCCGTGCAGTTCGGCGTCCAGCGACTGGCGTTGGCGCACCAGCAGAAACACCAGAAAACCCACAATCACCCCCAGCATCAGACTGGCAGGAAGCAGCCACCACCACACCGCTGGCACGTGCATGACCGTGCGCGGTGTGATCAATACCAATTGGTATTCCGGATTGTTGGTCGGCATGTGGTAAATCAAGCGGGTTTGCGTGACTTGCAGTGCGTCGCGACTTTTGGGGACCCAGGATTCCGTCGGTGGCCAGACTTGGGCTGCACCCAATACGGGAATCGCGCGCGTTCCGCGGTCCAGCACCACTAGCAGGCTGCTTCCAGGCGTCAAGTCGACCATGTCGGTCAAATGTCCGCGAGACGTTGCCACCCGGAAATTTCCCCTTCCAAGCATCAGCGCGGCACGGTTTTCATCGGGTTCGGTGGTGGTGTTCAGCCAATAGCTGTAGGTGGGGCCTTTGATGTCGGGAGGTCGCAGCAGCGAAAGCCCTTCCCGACGAGGACGGTTGGAGCACAAGCGTGAATCATCGACGTAAGCCGCTTCGTAAACGAAGCGGTAGTTGAAGCTGACCTGTTGCAACGTTGCGATCAATTCGGCATCGCAGCCTCGAAGTGGCTGGGATTCGAGGTCGTCGAGGCTTTCGCGCAGCTGCCCGAATAGCTGTTCCAGGCGGGCGAGAAAACGCTCGCCCTGAGCGTTCATTTCCTGGCTTTCGTTCTGTTCAACCTGATGCATCGCCACGAACAGACTGCCGGCGATCAACAAGGTCGCGCTCAGGGCAGCCGCCAGCATCGCCAAAAACCAGGGACGATAGAACCAGCTACGTAGTGTCTCGCGCTCTACAGCCATCATTGATATCCGAAGAATTACCAATGAGTTATAGCTGCTGATTGGGAAAAAGCCCTTACTGTCGGACGGGCGCCATTAATTTGTCTGATTCACGACTTGCAGGATTGCAGCTGATTCAGCGTCCGGCGTGCCGTCGAAGCGGGTAGGGCGAAAGTGCAACTGAAAGGCCGCCAACACATGGCGCGTCGCTACATCCAGTTCACCGGTTTGTGGGGTGTCATAACCCAGTTTGGCCAGTTGTCCCTGAAACCAGCTGATGCTCGGCAGTTGTGCTGCGAATTGGGCTTGCTGGCGCGCTACGGCTTGCTCGTTGGGCCACACGCCTATGCCTTCGGCGGCCAGGCGTTTCCATGGGAATAGCGGACCGGGGTCGAGCTTGCGCATTGGCGCGATGTCACTATGGCCGATGATGGCGCGAGGATGGATGTTGTAACGCGTGCTGATGTCTTTGAGCAGGAAGATCAACGATTGCACTTGATCCTCGCTGTAGGGGTACCAGACGCGTCCGGTGGGGGTGTCTTTGAAGCCCGGGTTGACGATTTCGATACCGATGGAGCTGGAGTTCAGCCAGGTCCTGCCTTGCCATTCGCTTTCGCCCGCGTGCCAGGCGCGATATTGCTCGTCCATCAGCTTATAGATGGTGGCGCCCTTGTCGTCGCCAATGAGGTAATGGCTGCTGACTTCGCCATGGGTCAACAACTGCAGTGAGCGCTCCAGCGAGGCGTTGGTGTAATGCAACACCACGAACTGAATGCGACTGTCGTAGTTTTTCGAAGCGTGGCTGGTGTCGATACGGGGGCCGCTGGCACAACCGGCCAACAGCAGCAGAGACGCGATGAGAGCTAGATATTTCATGGCAAGTCTGTACACACAAGACAGTAATGCAACAGTGTAACGTACTGCTTTGAGTGCCGACGGCAAATGCGCTGTTTTCAACAAAATGGAACAAATGGCCGTTAGCCGGCCTCTACTCGATTGCGCCCGGCATTTTTGGCGCGATACAGCGCCTGATCGGCTCTTTTGAGGGCCATATCGCTATTTTCATCGGGTTTAAGCACCGTAAAGCCCATGGAAATAGTGATGGTTACGCGCTCACCTTTAAAGTGAAATGGGCAAGCCTCGATCGAGGCGCGCAGGGTTTCCAGCAGTTTTGCACCGACTGCCGGCACGGTGCCGGGCATCAGAAGCACAAACTCCTCGCCACCAAATCGCGCGACGAAATCGGTACCGCGCAGGCGCTTGCGCATCACGTTGGCGATGATCTTCAGCACTTTGTCGCCTGCCAGGTGGCCATAGTTGTCGTTAATACGTTTGAAGTGATCGAGATCGAGCATGGCCAGCAACAAGGTATTGCCGTGCCGCTGCCATTGGCCGACTTCGTGATCCAGGCGTTCGCTCCAAGCGGCTCGATTGGGCAGGGCGGTGAGCGGATCGATCAACGCTTTCTGGCGTTGCTCTTCAAGGTGCTCCCGATAACCCTGCGCTTCCTGCTCCATGTGCGCCACCCGCTCCGCCAGGCTGTGTAACCGTGCTGCGACCGCTTGTTCACGCTCATCGCGCTGCTTCTGGTGGTGATCCATGGTGCCAAGCAGGCCTTCCAGATGATTCTCCAGAACGAGTTTGAGGTCGTCCAGGTCCGCCGCTTCCTGCATGCTGCTGTGCAAGCCATCGACCTGTTCGCGGATCTGCGTATCCATCTGCCGCGCCGCAGAGCGGCTGTCGGCGTGCCCTTCGCTGGCCGCCTTCAAGTTGCTCTGGAAGGATTCCAGGCGTTCATTGAGTTGCTGTAAATAGGCTTCGAATTCGTGCTCGCCGCCGTGGTTTATCGCCAACATCAGGGTCGCTAGATCGTCGAGGATCGGAATCAGCTCATACCAGTTCAAACCATGTTGAAGGCGATCCCGCATCGCTTCCGCTTGGGGTCGGTGGCGTTCCGGTAATGTCAAATCGTCGAGCAGGCCGAGCAGTGTGTCTTCGATGTGTTTGGCGACAGAGCTGTAGGACGGCTCCGGTGAGTCAGGCAAGGCGTAGAGGAAGTGCTCTGGTTCGCTGTGCTCAGGATCAATGGTCGTAAATGCCGGGGTCAGCTCATCGGGATTGATTGCCGGTTGGATCGCAATGACGGGGGCGAGGAAGGGAAGGGTGGGCTCTTCCTGGTGTTCATTGTCCGACGCTGTTTGTGGTTCTGGAGCTGGCGTCCAGGCGGCGACTGCTTCAAGGGCGGGCGGGACAAGTGCTACCACTTCACAGGCGGGTGCCACTAGTTGTGTAACTGACGGCCGGTCCTCACTCGATGCGTGATCGACATGTGCAATTTCGGCAGCGGGCTCCACAGGTTGCGCAGCCGTGGTGTGAACGGAAGGTGCGATGACCTGTGACACTTCCTCGTCAGCTTCGCGGCTGCCGAACAGTCTCTGCAGAAAACCGGGCCGGTCAGGTTCGGCTGGGGTCTCCAACTGGTTCAAGGCCTTGCCTTGCAGGCCGCTTAGTTCGCTGAGCAGCAACGGAATTTCGCGGGCCTGACTGACTCTACCCTCGAGTTTTTTGGCAAAGCTCTTGAGTGGTCGGCTCACTTCCCGAGGCAGCGGCAATGATTGCAGTTGCGAGACCAGCGCTGTCAGTGCGGCGCTGGTCTGACTGATTCGGGTTTCCCGGCGCTTTTCGGAATCGAGCACGGCTTTTTCAAGTCGCGGCAGCAGGGCGGCCAAGGCGGCGTCCATGTCATCGGTGCGCACGACTTCGCGCATCTCTTTCATGCATTGGTCGACGGCGCGGTCGGTACCCTCAGCCGCCAGAGTGCTACGCACCAGCCCACGGCGCAGCAGGTCAAGCCGGGCGTCCCAGCGACGTTCAAGCTTTTCCTGTTGTTCGATGTTTTTGAGGTACTTCTCTTTCCAGCGCTGTGTTTCGTCGCTCATTCATGGGGTCCGCGAGGGGCAGGGCTCAACGCGGGTAATGCATCTGCCGTGAGCGAACCCGGCAGACGAATCTCTACCGCGACCGGCAGGTGATCGGAAATGGGCTGTGCCAGGACCTGGACCTTTTCAAGGGTCAGCGTCGGGCTTAGCAGAATATGGTCCAGGCAGCGTTGTGGGCGCCAGCTAGGGAATGTCGCTTCCAATTGCGGCGCGAGCAGGCCGAGGTCACGCAACGGGGAGTTTTGCAGCAAGTCGCTGGCATGGGTATTCATGTCGCCCATCAGCACTTGGTGTTTATAGCCGCCGATCAACTCGCGGATGTAAGCCAGTTGGAGGCTGCGCACGCGAGCGCCCAGCGCCAGATGCATCATGACCACCACCAACGCCTCCGGACCTTCGCCGAAGCGCACCAGAATCGCTCCGCGACCCTTGGGGCCCGGCAGCGGGTGATCTTCAATCGCCCACGGGCGCAAGCGGCTGAGCACGCCATTGCTGTGCTGGCCGAGGCGACCGAGGTTGCGATTGAGCTGTTGATACCAGTAGGGGAAGGCGCCGAGTTGCGCCAGGTGTTCGACTTGATTGACGTAGCCTGATCGCAGGCTACCGCCATCGGCTTCCTGCAAGGCGACCAGATCGAAGTCGCCCAGCAGGTTGCCGATTTTTTGCAGATTGTCGGCACGCCCGGTGTGCGGCAACAAGTGTTGCCAGCCTCGGGTCAGGTAGTGCCGATACCGCTCGGTACTGATGCCGACCTGGATATTAAAACTGAGCAAGCGCAGTCGACTGTCTGCGGGCAAGCCCGTCGACTCCAGGTGATGTTCGTTGACCCGTGGATCATGCAGGCCAACAACGCGTTCAGTTCCCCAGCGGCGCATGGCAGTCGCTTCGCTTAGTTGGCGGCAGCCTTGCTAGCCGCTCGCTCTTTGTCGACCAGTGTATCGGCCAGTTTCAGGGCTTGCTCGGCACCGCCGGCGGAGCCCACGTCAAAGCGATATTTACCGTTGACGATCATGGTCGGTACGCCGGAAATTTCATACTTCTTCGCAAGGTCTTTGGCTTTGGTGATCTGGCCCTTGATGGCGAAGGAGTTGAAGGTGGCCAGGAACTTGTCCTTGTCAACGCCCTGAGTGGCCAGGAACTCTGCCATTTCTTCTGGAGTGACCAGCTTCTTGTGTTCTTTCTGGATGGCTTCGAAAACCGCCGTGTGAACCTGATGCTCGACGCCCATGGCTTCAAGGGTCAGGAACAGTTGGCCGTGTGCGTCCCAAG
The DNA here is from genome assembly GCF_000282215.1 of Pseudomonas sp. GM21. Taxonomy (GTDB): domain Bacteria; phylum Pseudomonadota; class Gammaproteobacteria; order Pseudomonadales; family Pseudomonadaceae; genus Aquipseudomonas. The sequence continues at coordinate 55,120 of NZ_AKJS01000141.1, read as the reverse complement.
GGCCGCCGAACATCGCTGGAATGCGCACAAAATTCACATCGGAGGGCAGCTTCTCGACCCAAGGATTGATTACCGGTTCGAATGCGTAGCAGTGCGGGCAGCCATACCAGAACAACTCCACCACTTCGATCTTGCCAGGCACTGCGACCGGAACCGGATTGGTCAGTTCGACATAGGGGGCAGCGGGGGCTTCGGCGGCTTGGGCAGTCATGCCGAACAGGCTGGCAGCGACGAACGCGGCGCTGATGATCAGATTACGCATGCTTTACTCCTGGACAATTTTGGTCGCCTCGCGCGACCTGTTTTCAGACAGGTCCTGGCGGGCTTGAGTTCTGTAGTGTAACGGCAGCGGCCACAAAAAAGGGCGGCCTAAGCCACCCTTTTTATACTTGCTGCGACGGATTAATCGAGCGTTAACGTTGCATGAGATGTTCATCACTCGCAACGCCCGATCAACCGGCCTTAGTGCAGGCCTTGAATGTAGCTGGACACGGCGGCGATATCTTCGTCGCTCAGTCGTTTGGCGATTGTCTGCATGGTTTTGGCATCGCCATCGTTGGTGCGTCCGCCTTCTTCCTTGCGGAAATCGGTCAGTTGCTTGGCGACGTATTGAGCATGCTGGCCGCCCAGATGAGGGAAGCCGGCGGTCGCATTGCCCTTGCCGTCTGGAGAGTGGCAACCGGTGCAGGCCGGCAGGCCCTTGGCCAGGTCGCCGCCGCGGAACAGGGCTTCACCGCGAGCCACGATTTTAGGGTCGGCGGCTCCAACACTGCCGTTCTGTTTGGCGAAGTAGGCCGCGATATCAGCCAGATCCTGGTCGCTCAGGTTGGTCAGCAGGCCGGTCATTTCCAGAACGGTGCGCTTGCCCGACTTTATGTCGTGCAGCTGTTTGGTCAGGTAGCGTTCACCCTGACCTGCCAGTTTCGGAAAGTTAGGCGCCATGCTGTTGCCATCCGGGCCATGACAGGCGCCACATACAGCGGCTTTTGCCTGGCCTGCGGCGGCGTCACCAGGTTTTACTGGCTCACCTGCAGCATGGGCAATGCCGGAGATCCCCACGGTCAACAGCAGACTCACGATCAATTTGTTCATCAGCTAATCCAACTACGGCTAAGGGTTAAGGAGTTATGGACCGGGATCACTCGCTCATCCACTGGATGATTGCCTGGTAATCCTCGGCACTGCAGTCCATGCACAAACCACGCGGCGGCATCGCCTTGAAACCCTGGGTCACGTGTTGCACCAGCGTCTCCATACCTTTCGCCAACCTCGGCGTCCAAGCTTCCTGATCGCCCTTTTGAGGGGCCATGGGTAGTTGGCCGGAATGACAGGCACCACAAACACGGTTGTACACAGCTTCCGGATCCTGTGTAGCCTGAGCGCTGTAAAGCGGCATCAAGACACCGGCAGCTAGCAGCCATTTCGTCATAAAACGACCTTTTCAGGGTTGAGAGCATGTTGCGTTCTAGTGCGCAATCAAGGTCAATCGCTCTCGTGATCTTCATCCTACGCTGGGACAAAGCGCACACAAAATCTGCGGCATTATATACTGGCGTCACTGAAACGGAAACGACACCGCTTGCCGCGTCCATTCCCGGCGCCGCCCACATCGGAAATCCCATGCAACTCAAGAATCCCATCCTCGGCCTGTGCCAACAGTCCACCTTCATGCTCAGCGCTGCCAAAGTCGATCAATGCCCGGACGATGAAGGCTTTGAAGTGGCCTTCGCCGGCCGTTCCAACGCCGGCAAGTCCAGTGCGCTGAACACCCTGACGCACGCCAGTCTTGCGCGAACCTCGAAAACTCCGGGGCGCACGCAGCTCTTGAACTTCTTCAAGCTAGACGATGATCGTCGTCTGGTCGACCTTCCGGGTTACGGTTATGCAAAAGTACCTATCCCGTTGAAGCTGCACTGGCAGCGTCACCTGGAAGCGTATCTGGGTGGTCGCGAGAGTTTGAAAGGTCTGATTTTGATGATGGACATCCGTCATCCAATGACCGACTTCGACTTGTTGATGCTTGATTGGGCCGTCGCCAGCGGCATGCCCATGCATATTTTGCTGACCAAAGCCGACAAGCTGACGTACGGGGCGGCGAAAAACGTCCTGCTCAAAGTCCAGGCCGATATCCGTAAGGGTTGGGGGGATGCGGTCAGTATCCAGCTGTTTTCGGCGCCAAAACGCTTGGGTCTGGAAGACGCCTACACGGTACTGGCGGGCTGGATGGAGCTGGCGGACAAGGGTTCCGAAGCTGCCGAGTAAAGCCCTTGAGGCAAACGGCAGGCAAAAAAAACCCCGGACTTCTATGGGGAGGGGGAAGTTCCGGGGCTCAAGTTCCGGACCGCTAGGGCGGGGTCCAGATTATCTGCCAACACTTAACACAACATAGGAGCATCGAAGGGCTTCACCAGCCATTCAGTAACTCTGAGTGGCGGTTGACGGGTTTAGTTCCGAAGAAGTTCCAAATCGATTGGAAATAACGCCAGGCATCTTTATGAAATAGCAGCGCTCGGCGCTTCTGCCACGGCGCTATGCCGCAACAGAAACGCCTGTTTAGACGGATTAGTGAGCCTCGTCCCAGTTATTTCCGACCCCAACCTCTACCAACAGCGGCACATCCAGCTTCACCGCGTTGCTCATGTGGAGGCGAATTTCCTCGCGAACCTGATCGACCAAATCCTCACGGACCTCAAGCACCAATTCATCGTGCACCTGCAAGATGACTTTGGCGTCGAGGCCTGAGGAGGTCAGCCAGTTATCCACAGCCACCATGGCTTTCTTGATGATATCCGCCGCCGTGCCTTGCATCGGCGCGTTGATCGCCGTGCGCTCGGCACCTTTGCGCAGGGCCGGGTTTTTCGCATTGATTTCCGGCAGGTACAGACGGCGACCGAAGATCGTCTCGACAAAACCTTGTTCGGCAGCCTGGGCGCGAGTGCGCTCCATGTATTGCAGCACGCCAGGGTAGCGGGCGAAATAACGGTCGATGTACGCCTGCGACTGCTTGCGATCCACCCCGATCTGCTTGGCCAGGCCAAACGCACTCATGCCGTAGATCAAGCCGAAGTTGATCGCCTTGGCGCTACGACGCTGATCAGTGGTCACATCCGCCAGTTCAACACCGAAAACTTCAGCTGCGGTAGCTTTGTGCACGTCCAGATCATTGCGGAAGGCGTGCAGCAGCCCTTCGTCCTTGGCCAGATGGGCCATGATCCGCAGTTCGATCTGCGAGTAGTCCGCTGCCAGCAATTTGTAGCCGGTTGGTGCCACAAACGCCTGACGAATGCGACGGCCTTCGGCGGTGCGGATCGGAATGTTCTGCAGGTTTGGATCACTGGACGACAAACGCCCGGTCGCCGCGACGGCCTGATGATAAGACGTGTGGATTCGCCCTGTACGCGGATTGATCTGTTCCGGCAGGCGATCCGTGTAGGTGCTTTTCAACTTGCTCATTGAGCGGTACTGCATCAGCACCTTGGGCAGCGGGAAATCCTGCTCGGCCAGTTCGGCCAGTACGGCTTCGGCGGTGGAGGCCTGGCCCTTGGCCGTTTTGCTGAGAACCGGCAGGCCGAGTTTTTCGTACAGAATCACGCCTAATTGCTTGGGCGAGCCCAGGTTGAACTCTTCGCCGGCGATGGCGAACGCCTCACGCTCGAGGGCGACCATCTTCTCGCCCAGTTCCACACTCTGAATGCCCAGCAGATTGGCGTCGACCAATGCACCCTGGCGTTCAATCCGCGCGAGCACCGGTACCAGCGGCATTTCGATTTCGCTGAGGACTTTGCTCAGGCTCGGGATGGCATTGAGCTTTTCCTGCAACGTTTGATGCAGGCGCAGGGTCACGTCGGCGTCTTCGGCGGCGTAAGGCCCGGCCAGTTCCAGTGAAATCTGGTCAAACGTCAGTTGCTTGGCGCCTTTGCCGGCGATGTCCTGAAAACTCGTGGTGGTGTGATTCAGGTACTTGAGCGCCAGGCTGTCCATATCGTGGCGGGTCGCCGTGGAGTCCAGCACGTAGGATTCGAGCATGGTGTCGAAAGCGATGCCTCGCACGGTGATACCGCAGCTCTGATCGCCGCCGATGGCGCAGTTCGCCAAAATGTTCATGTCGAACTTGGCGTGCTGGCCAACCTTGAGCTTGTTCGGATCTTCCAGAATCGGCTTCACTGCGCGAAGCACGGTGTCGCGGTCCAGCTGATCCGGCACGCCCATGTAGGAATGGGTCAGCGGGATATAGGCCGCTTCGTTGGCTTGTACAGCGAACGACAGACCGACCAGTTGTGCCTGTTGCGCATCAATGCCGGTGGTTTCCGTATCGAAGGCGATCAGCTTGGCGTCGTTGAGTTTCTTCAGCCACAGGTCGAAATCGGCCTGGGTGAGGATTGTTGTGTATTTGAGCTCAGTCTCGGCGACGGCTTCTTCAACCACTGGCGCAGTCACTTCCTGGCCGGAGCGTTTGGCATCGCGCTGGTTGTCTTCGAACCAGCTCTTGAACTCCAGCAAGGTGTACAGCTCAGCGAGCTTGTCGTGATCCGGTTTGCCCATTTGCAAGTCATCAAGGCCAATGTCCAGCGGCACGTCGATCTTGATGGTTGCCAGTTGGTAGGAGAGGAACGCCATCTCCTTGTGCTCTTCGAGCTTGGCCGGCAGGGTTTTCGCCCCGCGAATCGGCAGGGTCGGGACGATGTCGAGCTGTGCATACAGTTCGGTCAGGCCGCCATTCACACCCACCAACAGGCCGGAAGCGGTCTTCGGGCCAATACCCGGAACGCCCGGGATGTTGTCGGAAGAGTCGCCCATCAGTGCCAGATAATCGATGATCTGCTCGGGAGCGACGCCGAATTTCTCCTTCACGCCCTCCACGTCCATGCTGCTACCGGTCATGGTATTGACCAAGGTAATGTGGCCGTCGACCAGTTGCGCCATGTCCTTGTCGCCGGTGGAGATGATCACTGGGCGGTCCGCCGCCGCGCTGCTGCGGGCCAGGGTACCGATCACGTCATCGGCCTCGACGCCTTCGACGCACAGCAGCGGGAAGCCCAGGGCGATTACGCTCTGGTGCAGCGGCTCGATTTGCACGCGCATGTCGTCGGGCATGCTCGGACGGTTGGCCTTGTATTCGGCGTACATGTCATCGCGAAAGGTCCCACCCTTGGCGTCGAACACCACGGCGAATGGACTGTCCGGGTACTGCTTGCGCAGACTCTTGAGCATGTTCAAAACGCCCTTGACCGCACCGGTCGGCAGGCCTTTGGACGTGGTCAGCGGTGGCAGCGCGTGAAAGGCGCGGTACAGGTAAGAAGAACCGTCCACCAGGACGAGGGGGGCTTGGCTCATGAGCAGGATCAACCTTTTCGGCGGGTCCGGCGCTAGAATAGCGGGACCGTTGACGACAAAAGGACAAGGTTATCATGCGCACACTAAATCGCCTGTTGCTGGCTGGCTTGTTTGCAACTGTTCCATTAGCCGTCATGGCGGCGGACGATGCGCCGACAGCGGAGCCGGAAGTTACGATCCGCACGGAAGGGGACAAGGTCATTCAGGAGTACCGTCAAAATGGTTTCCTGTATGCGATCAAGGTCACACCGAAAGGCGCACCGCCATATTTTCTGGTGCGCGCCGATGGTACAGATGCAAACTTCATCCGCTCGGATCAGCCGGATATGCTGATTCCGGCGTGGAAAATCTTTGAGTGGAAGTAGTTTCTTAATTTCAATTGGCGCTGGCTCACCAGCGGCGCCCGTACTGGCAGTTTTAACCATGTCTGTGTTCACCCCCCTGGCTCGGCCCGAGCTGGAAACCTTTCTCGCCCCTTATGGCCTCGGCCGCCTGCTTGATTTCCAGGGGATTGCTGCCGGTAGCGAAAACACCAATTTCTTTATCAGTCTTGAGCAGGGCGAGTTCGTCCTGACTCTGGTCGAGCGCGGTCCGGTCGACGAGATGCCGTTCTTCATTGAACTGCTCGATGTCCTGCATGAGGCCGATTTGCCTGTGCCTTACGCCCTGCGCACCACCGATGGCGTCGCCCTGCGCGAACTGGCCGGCAAACCTGCGCTGCTGCAACCGCGACTGGCCGGCAAGCACATCAAGCAAGCCAACGCGCAGCACTGCACCCAGGTGGGTGAGTTGCTTGCACACCTGCACTTGGCGACTCAGGCCAACATGATCAAGCGCAAAACCGATCGTGGTCTGGACTGGATGCTGGAGGAAGGCACGCAGTTTCTCTCCCACCTGAGTGCCGGGCAAAGCGATTTGCTGAAGCGGGCGCTGGATGAAATTGCCGAGCAGAAGGTAAAAATTCTGGCGTTGCCGCGCGCCAATATCCATGCCGACCTGTTTCGCGATAACGCGATGTTCGAAGGCACGCACCTGACCGGCTTGATCGACTTTTACAACGCCTGCTCCGGGCCAATGCTCTACGACGTGGCGATTGCCTTGAACGACTGGTGTTCGGATGACGACGGAGTGCTCGATGGGCCGCGAGCGCGGGCATTGCTGGGAGCTTATGCGGCGTTGCGTCCGTTCACGGCAACTGAAGCCGAGCTGTGGCCGACAATGCTGCGCGTGGCGTGTGTGCGGTTTTGGTTGTCACGGTTGATCGCGGCAGAGTCTTTTGCAGGGCAGGACGTGTTGATTCACGACCCGATGGAGTTTGAGTTGCGGTTGGCGCAGCGGCAGAAGGTCAGCACGCCGTTGCCGTTTGCCCTTTAAAAGCTTCGCGAGCAGGCTCGCTCCCACAGTTGACCGATGTGAGCACAGATTTTGTGTCCACTAAAGATCCCATGTGGGAGCGAGCCTGCTCGCGAATGAGGCGAAGCCGAACAAGCTTTTAAAGCGACTCCAGACACCCTGCCAAATCATTCCCCAACTTCTCCAGCACCTGCTCATACCCCTGAGCGGTCGCTGGCGTGTACCCGCCCAGCGCATCCAGTTCCGCCAGTTTCACCGGCAAGCCCGCTACCAGTGTTTCCGCCAGGCGTGGACGCAGGGGCGGCTCACTGAATACGCAGGTCTTGCCGACTTCCTGCAATCGCGCGCGCATCGCTGCAACGTGTTGGGCGCCAGGCTGGACTTCGGCAGCGACGCTAAATACTCCGGTGTGTTTCAAGCCATAGGCGTCTTCGAAGTAGTCGAACGCTTCGTGGAATACGAAGTACGGTTTGTCTGCGATTGCTGCCAGCCGCGCCTTCAAGCGCAGGTCCAGCGCGTCCAGTCGTTCGTCGAACGCTTTGAGGTTGCTCTGATATCGCACCGCATTGGCCGGATCAGCCGTACTCAGGTCGACGGCCATTTTTGCGGCGATCACCCGGGCATTGGTCGGTGATAACCACAAATGCGCGTCCAGACTGCCAGGCCGGTGATCGTGGTCATGCTCATCAGCATCTTCGGCGTGGGAGTGATTGTCTTGGGCGAAATGACGCAATTTCAGCCCCGGCAAATCCTGTACGGCGACGCTCGGCAGCGTACGACCCTTCAGCACGCGCGGCAGAAAGCCTTCCATGTCTGGCCCGATCCAATACAGCAGATCGACCGATTGCACCTTTCGTACATCGGAAGGGCGCAAGGCATAGCTATGCGGCGAAGTGCCCGGTGGCAGCAATACCTCCGGAACCGCCACGCCATCCTGCACCGCAGCGGCAATCAATTGCAGGGGCTTGATGCTGGTGAGGACTCTGACCTCGGCATGCGCCGAACCGATCAGCAGAAAACTTGTGATAAATGCGATAAAAATAGAAAAAAGTCGGGACACGATGACCACTCGAGGAGGCGAGAACGAGTAACATAATAACGTCTCTCACAAAACCCGTCGCCGCTCATGCCTAAAACACCGATTGCCAGCCGTCCCCACGACCACTCACATTGCGTGCATAGCGCATTGTCTGAGGCGGATGCCTTGTGCGCACGCCAAGGGTTGCGGCTGACCGCGTTGCGCCGGCGAGTGTTGGAGCTGGTATGGCAGAGCCACAAACCGTTGGGTGCCTACGACATCCTCGCGGTGCTCAGTGAGCAGGACGGTCGTCGTGCCGCGCCGCCGACCGTGTACCGCGCGCTGGATTTCCTTCTGGAAAACGTCCTCGTGCACCGCATTTCCTCGCTCAACGCCTTCGTCGGCTGCAATCATCCGGGCCACGCCCACCAGGGGCAGTTCCTGATTTGCCGCGAATGCCACGCTGCCATTGAGCTTGAACAGAAGTCCATCAGCGACGCGATCATTGGCAGCGCCAAGGACGTGGGATTTATCGTCGAAGGCCAGACCGTTGAAGTGGTCGGTCTCTGTTCTGGCTGCCAGGGGGCTTGATGAGCAACGCGCTGATCCGCCTCGAGCAGGTTGCCGTCACGTTTGCCGGGCAAAATGTGCTGGATAACATCGAGTTGAGTGTTGAGCCGGGGCAGATTGTCACCCTGATCGGGCCTAACGGTGCCGGCAAGACCACGCTGGTTCGCGCGGTGCTCGGTCTGTTGAAACCGACCAGCGGCAGCGTCTGGCGCAAGCCGAAACTGCGCGTGGGTTACATGCCGCAAAAACTCCACGTCGATCCGACGTTGCCGCTGTCGGTGCTGCGCTTCTTGCGGCTGGTGCCGGGCGTGGACCGCGCCATGGCGTTGGCGGCACTCAAGGAGGTCGGCGCCGAACAGGTGATCGACAGTCCGGTGCAAAGTGTTTCTGGCGGTGAAATGCAGCGCGTGCTGCTGGCCCGGGCGCTGCTGCGTGAGCCGGAACTGCTGGTGCTCGACGAGCCGGTACAAGGCGTCGACGTGGCGGGGCAGGCTGAACTTTATAACCTGATAACGCGCCTGCGCGATCGTCACGGTTGCGGCGTACTGATGGTTTCCCACGATCTGCACCTGGTCATGAGCACCACCGACCAGGTGGTTTGCCTCAACCGCCACGTTTGCTGCTCCGGGCATCCTGAGCAAGTCAGCGGCGATCCGGCATTCGTCGAGCTGTTCGGCAAGAACGCCCAAAGCCTGGCGATCTATCACCACCATCACGACCACGCCCATGATCTGCATGGCTCGGTGGTCACTGCGGCCTCGGCAGCTCAACCCCACGTTCACGGAGATAGCTGCAAGCATGGCTGATTTTCTGCTCTACGCCCTGCTTGCAGGTTTGGCTTTGGCGCTGGTGGCGGGCCCGTTGGGCTCGTTTGTGGTCTGGCGGCGCATGGCCTATTTCGGCGACACCTTGTCCCACGCGGCCTTGCTCGGTGTTGCGTTGGGATTCTTGCTGGATGTCAGCCCGGCCGTTGCGGTGACCGTTGGCTGCTTGTTGCTGGCGGTGTTGCTGGTGACGTTGCAGCAACGCCAACCGCTGGCGTCTGACACGCTTTTGGGAATTCTCGCTCCGAGCACGCTCTCTCTGGGCCTGGTGGTACTAAGCTTCATGCACGAAGTGCGGATCGACCTGATGGCGTATCTGTTCGGCGACTTGCTGGCGATCAGCCCGACCGATCTGGCCTGGATCCTGGGCGGCAGCGCTGCCGTACTGGCGTTGCTGGTGACCTTGTGGCGGCCGTTGCTGGCCATCACGGTGCATGAAGAGTTGGCCAGGGTCGAAGGTTTGCCGGTGGCGTCGTTACGTCTGGCCCTGATGCTCTTGATTGCCGTGGTGATCGCTGTCGCGATGAAAATCGTCGGCGTATTACTGATTACGTCGCTGTTGATCATCCCGGCGGCTGCGGCACAACGTCACGCCCGGTCACCGGAGCAGATGGCACTGGGCGCGAGCCTGTTGGGCATGCTCGCGGTCTGCGGCGGGCTGTCATTGTCGTGGTTCAAGGACACACCGGCGGGCCCCTCGATTGTTGTGACGGCTGCCGCACTGTTTCTGCTGAGTTTTGTCCTGCCCCGTCGAGGGGTGTAGACTTGCTCGTTTTTTGCGCAAATAGAGAGTCGCAGGAATGAAGTTGTTCGCCTCCCGTTATCTGCTCCTTGTCGCATTTTCTTTGCTGCTGGGCGCCTGCCAAAGCACGCCACCGGCGGCCCCAGAGGCCTCTGAGTCTCGGGCTACGGCCATCGCGCAGCTGGAAAAAAGCCTCGCCAGCAGCGAGTTGGCCACCGCCGAAGATCAACTGGCCGCTTTGCAGGCGCAGTTCCCTGACGATCAATCCCTTGAGCAATACCAACGCCAATTGGCCGAAGCGTATTTGCACCGTAGCCAGATCGTGTTGCAAAAAGGCGATGTGAATGCCGCCGCCACCGCGTTGAGTCGCGCTCGGGCCCTTATGCCGAAAGCCCCGGCGCTGACGGGCGGGGTGAACAATGCGATCGTCACCGCCCGCAAAGCCGAGCTGGATAAAGCCGAAGCCGATCTTAAAGCCGCAGAAGCGCAACCCAAGGCGAAGGTTATTGATCCGACGGCCGAAAGCACTACGGTTGCATTGAATATCACGGATATGGCAAAACTTCGTCGCCAACTCGACGCCATCGCCGCTGATGTGGTGAATTTTAATTGCGACGTGAGCATTCAGGTGCCACGCACCGATGATTATCCTTGGCTGTCGACGTTGCTGACCAAGCGGGTGGAGAAACTCGATTCAGACTTCGATTTGAAGCTGGAAAAGCAGATTCTGCGCAATGTTCAGGCGCAGATGGTTCTGAGCCCGCGCAAGCCTTAAAAGCATCGCGAGCAGGCTCGCTCCCACAGGGGGTTATGTGATCGACACAAATCCAATGTGGGAGTGAGCCTGCTCGCGATAGCGTCCTAACTACCGATATAAAACCTCAAGCCGGAATCGCCTTGGCCTTGGGCTCCCTATCCCAAACCCGATGTTGCCCGATCGCTGCAAAAAACGGCTTGATCAACTGCGTATCCGTCCCCACGATCAATCCCGCATCAGCCTCCAGCTTCAGCACATCCAGCAACTGCTTCGCCTCGCCATGCAGCGCAATCGCCTTCAAGTGCTTGTACGCCTCCAGCAGGTAATGCAGCGCGACACCATCGCCACTCAATGCCTTGATCGACGCCGCGCCACCCGGCACGAACACCGCATCGAATGCCACTGAAGGCAAACCTTCCATCGAAGCATCCACTGGCAATGTTTTGCCATCGGCCGTTTTCACCGGTGCCGAGGTTGGCCCCAGCAATTTGGCGTGTGCGCCTTCTGCCTCCAATGCCTTCTTCATGGCATCAATCGCCGCACCATCGACGCCGTTGGCCGCAAGAATCGCCACTTTTCGGGTTTTGATGTTGCCCGGCAGCAAGTTGGCCTGGCTCAGGGCCGGCGAGCGGTCCAGGGAAGTTTTTGGTACCTCGACGGTCCCGGCTTTCGGCGCTGGCAAACCAAGGTTGGCGGCCACACGCGTGGCCAGCTCCAGATCGATATTGGCCAATATCTCGTTCACTTCGCGGGCGCGGATGGCTTCACGCTCCACCTTGCCGAGTTCAAAGCTGTAAGCGGAGATGATGTGTTCCTGTTCGTGCTTGCTCATGCTGTGGAAAAACAGCCGTGCCTGGGAGAAATGGTCGCTGAACGATTCGCTGCGCTGGCGGATCTTGTTGGCGTCGATGCGCTCCGGATAACTCTCGAAACCGCCATCCTTTGCGGCGGGCGGCGTTTCTTTCGGCCATCCGCCGTCGATGGAGTTGGGTTCGTAGGCTGCGCGCCCCTTGTCGATGGTGGTGCGGTGCATCGCATCCCGTTGACCGTTGTGGAACGGTGCTACCGGCCGGTTGATCGGGATCTCATGAAAGTTCGGCCCGCCCAGTCGGCTGATCTGCGTATCGGTGTAGGAAAACAGCCGACCTTGCAGCAGCGGATCGTTAGAGAAATCGATCCCCGGCACGATATGGCCCGGGCAGAACGCGACTTGCTCGGTCTCGGCGAAGAAGTTGTCCGGATTGCGATTGAGCACCATCTTGCCCAAGGGCGTGATGGGTACGATTTCTTCGGGGATCAGCTTGGTGGGGTCGAGGATATCGAAGTCGAAACTGTGCTCGTTTTCCTCTTCGATGATCTGCACGCCCAGCTCCCACTCCGGATAATCGCCCATCTCGATGGCTTCCCAGAGGTCGCGGCGGTGGAAGTCGGTGTCCTTGCCGGCGAGCTTCTGCGCCTCATCCCACACCAGCGAGCAAGTGCCGGCGGTGGGACGCCAGTGGAATTTGACGAAGCGTGATTTGCCTTCGGCGTTGATCATTCGGAATGTATGCACGCCGAATCCCTGCATGCTACGCAGGCTTTTCGGGATAGCCCGGTCGGACATGGTCCAGATCACCATGTGTGCCGACTCGGGCACCAAAGAGACGAAGTCCCAAAACGTGTCGTGAGCCGAGCCGCCTGTAGGGATCTCGTTATGCGGTTCCGGTTTCACCGCGTGTACGAAGTCTGGAAACTTGATCGCGTCCTGGATGAAGAACACCGGCATGTTATTGCCCACCAGATCGAAGTTGCCCTCGTCGGTGAAGAACTTTACGGCGAAACCTCGTACGTCCCGCACGGTATCGCCTGACCCGCGTGGGCCCTGCACCGTGGAAAAGCGCGTAAATACGGGGGTTTTCTTGCCCGGATCCTGCAGGAAACCGGCCTTGGTCAGCGTGGAATGGTTTTCGTAGGCCTGGAAGTAACCATGCGCCCCGGTCCCGCGAGCATGGACGATGCGCTCGGGAATGCGTTCATGGTCGAAGTGCGTGATTTTCTCACGCATGATGAAGTCTTCCAGCAACGAAGGCCCGCGGGCGCCGACCTTCAAGGTGTTTTGATTGTCCGCAACCTTCACGCCCTGATTGGTGCGCAGGGCCTGTTCGGTGGCGTCGGAGCGAAATTTTTCCAGGCTGTCGAGCTTGGTGTTGGTGTTGCCGCGGTCCAGGGTGTCGGTACCGGCCAGTGCGCTTTTGGTTGGGGCAGGCTTCTTGATACTCATCAGTCTAAACTCCTCGTTGCGATTCCCGCCGTAGCCAGGACTCTGTGCATTCCCCAGGCACGGCACCGGGGGCGTTTTCGAGTTGCCCTATTAGTGACTGATGGGGTTTTTAGCCGTTCCTTTTTTATGATCTTTGATCGAGTTATTGCCAAATCGAAGGATGAATGCGGAATAAATGCTAATAACCTCTATACGGACAGGCTAAAATGCGCGCCCGGCTATCCGCTGATCCTTTTCTAACGCGCCCCACAAGGTTCGCTACGTGATCGAGTTTCAAAACGTCCACAAAACCTACCGCGTCGCCGGTAAGGATATTCCCGCCCTGCATCCGACCAGTCTGACGATTGAGAACGGCCAGGTCTTCGGCCTGATCGGTCATTCCGGTGCGGGAAAAAGTACCCTGCTGCGTCTGATCAATCGCCTGGAGAACTCCAGCGGCGGCAAGATCATCGTCGACGGGGAAGAAGTCACCGCGCTCGACGCCAACAGCCTGCGACGTTTCCGTCAGCAAGTCGGGATGATTTTCCAGCACTTCAACCTGCTGGCGTCCAAGACAGTTGCCGACAACGTTGCGTTGCCGCTGACCCTGGCCGGAGAACTGTCGCGCAGCGAAATCGACCTGCGTGTGGCCGAATTGCTGGCGCGAGTGGGTTTGTCCGACCACGCCAGGAAGTACCCGGCGCAGTTGTCAGGTGGCCAGAAGCAGCGCGTCGGCATTGCCCGCGCCTTGGCGACCAAGCCGAAAATCCTGCTGTGCGACGAAGCCACCAGCGCCCTGGACCCGCAGACCACTGCGTCGGTTTTGCAGTTGTTGGCCGAGATCAACCGCGAGCTGAAGCTGACCATCGTCCTGATCACCCACGAGATGGACGTGATTCGCCGGGTTTGCGACCAGGTGGCGGTGATGGACGCCGGTGTGATCGTCGAGCAAGGTACGGTGGCCCAGGTGTTCCTGCATCCGAAACACCCGACCACCAAGCGTTTTGTGCAAGAAGACGAGCAGATCGATGAAAGCGAGCAGCGCGACGACTTCGCTCACGTGCCGGGCCGCATCGTGCGTCTGACCTTCCAGGGCGAAGCGACCTACGCGCCATTGCTGGGCACCGTCGCCCGGGAAACCGGTGTGGACTACAGCATCCTGGCCGGTCGTATCGACCGCATCAAAGACATCCCCTACGGGCAATTGACCCTGGCCGTGACCGGTGGCGATATGGACGCGGCGTTTGCCCGTTTCACCGCGGCTGACGTCCACATGGAGGTGCTGCGCTAATGGAAGCCCTGACTACGTTCTTCGCCAATATCGACTGGTTCGAAATCTGGCTGGCCACCGGCGACACACTGTTGATGCTTGGCGGTTCGCTATTGTTCACCGTGTTGCTCGGCTTGCCGCTGGGCGTGTTGCTGTTCCTGTGCAGCCCGCGTCAGTTGCTGGAAGCCAAAGGCGTCTATGCAATGCTGTCGCTGGTGGTGAACATCCTGCGGTCGCTGCCCTTCATCATCCTGTTGATCGTGATGATTCCGTTCACCGTGCTGATCACTGGTACGTCGCTGGGTGTCGCCGGTGCGATTCCGCCACTGGTGGTGGGCGCCACGCCGTTCTTCGCCCGACTGGTGGAAACCGCGCTGCGTGAAGTGGATCGCGGCATCATCGAAGCCACCCAGGCCATGGGCGCGACGACGCGGCAGATCATCACCAATGCCTTGCTGCCAGAGGCTCGTCCGGGCATTTACGCGGCAATTACGGTAACGGCGATTACACTGGTGTCCTACACGGCAATGGCCGGTGTGGTCGGCGCTGGCGGTCTGGGCGACCTGGCGATCCGATTCGGATACCAGCGTTTCCAGACAGATGTGATGGTTGTGACAGTGGTGTTGCTGCTGGTGCTGGTTCAAGTGCTGCAAACCGTTGGCGACAAATTGGTTGTCCATTTTTCCCGTAAGTAAGACATGAGCCGGCCATTCGCTGGCAGGCGCCAAACGGGCGCCGCAAGCGGGTGCCTCATATGGAGTTAGCTGAATGAAGAAACTACTCGTCGCGTTCGCTGCTGTTGCAGCCTTTTCCGCCCACGCCGACACCCTGACTGTCGCGGCCACCCCGGTTCCGCACGCAGAAATCCTCGAATTCGTGAAACCTGCCCTGGCCAAAGAAGGCGTGGACCTGAAGGTCAAAGTTTTCACCGACTACATTCAGCCGAACGTGCAGGTGGCGGAAAAACGTCTGGACGCCAACTTCTTCCAGCACCAGCCGTACCTCGATGAGTTTAACAAGGCCAAGGGCACCAACCTGGTCGCCGTGGCCGGTGTTCACCTGGAACCGCTGGGCGCTTACTCCAGCAAGTACAAGGCTCTGACCGAGTTGCCGGGCGGCGCCAATGTGGTGATCCCGAACGACGCCACCAACGGCGGCCGTGCGTTGTTGCTGCTGGCGAAGGCTGGCGTGATCAAGTTGAAAGATTCGAACAACATCCTGTCGACCGTGAAGGACATCACCGAGAACTCCAAGGACCTGAAATTCCGTGAACTGGAAGCCGCGACGATCCCGCGCGTGCTGACTCAGGTCGACCTGGCGCTGATCAACACCAACTACGCGCTGGAAGCCAAGCTTGATCCGGCCAAGGATGCATTGGTCATCGAAGGCAACGACTCGCCTTACGTGAACATCCTGGTTGCCCGTCCGGACGACAAGGACAGCGAAGCGATGAAGAAACTGGTTGCTGCGCTGCACAGCCCGGAAGTGAAAGCTTTCATTCTTGAGAAGTACAAAGGCGCGGTCGTGCCGGCGTTCTGATTGACTGAAAGCAACGAAAAAGGGGACGCCAAATGCGTCCCCATTTTTGTGCCCGAAACACTAATCCCCTGTGGGAGCGAGCCTGCTCGCGAAGAGGCCATCACACTCAACATCACTGCTGACTGACACACCGCTTTCGCGAGCAGGCTCGCTCCCACAGGGGGTATGCGGTGTTTGTTTATTTGCGGTTAAGCATCACCGGCAACTGCGCCACCAATTTAGCGTTGTTCAGCGGCCCCCGGATAAACCCGCGCTGAGTGCCGTCCGGCCCGATCACCGCCAGGTTGCCACTGTGATCCACGGTGTAATTGGGCTTGCTGGTGTCCGCCGGAATGAACGGAATGCTCACCGCGTTGGCCAGCGTCTCAATGTCATCAACCGAGGACGCGGTCAGGCCTTTGAACTGTGGATCGAAGTAGCCCAGGTATTGCTTGAGTTGAGCCGGGGTATCGCGGTTCGGGTCGATGCTGACCAGGATGATCTGCAACTTGGCCACCGCTTCCGGTGGCAGTTCGCTCTTGATCTGGCGCAACTGGGCGAGGGTGGTTGGGCAAATGTCCGGGCAGAAGGTGTAGCCGAAGAATAGCAGGCTCCACTTGTCCTTCAGCTGATTGACCATCACCGGGTTGCCGTCCTGATCGGTCATCTTCACATCCGGCAGGTTGCGACTTTGTGGCAGCAAGATAATGCCCGCGTCGATCAGTGCTGTCGGGTCGCCCTGGCCTTTACCGGAAAGCACTTTGTTGATGGTCAGGCCCAGGACCAGTGCGATCAGGGCGACGAGAATGAAGACGGTTTTCTGGGTTCGGGTCATAGGTTCAACAGTAAGTAGTGGTCTACGAGCAGCGCGATAAACAGCAGGAACAAGTAGTAAATAGAGTACTTGAACGTGTTGATCGCCGCGTGCGGCCGAGTGCCACGGTACAGCACCACGGCCCATTGCAGAAACCTTGCGCCCAGCCCCAGTGCGCAAATCAGATAGAGCATGCCGCTCATGTGGATCACGTAGGGCATCAGGCTGACGGCCAGCAACGCGAAGGTATAAAGCAGGATGTGAACCTTGGTGTAGTGCTCACCATGGGTCACTGGCAGCATCGGGATATCGGCCTTGGCGTATTCCTCTTTGCGGTGAATTGCCAGGGCCCAGAAGTGTGGCGGGGTCCAGGCGAAGATGATCAGCACCAGCAGCAGCGGTTCGGCACTGACGTGACCGGTGGCAGCGGTCCAGCCGAGCAGCGGCGGGGCTGCACCGGCCAGGCCGCCGATGACGATGTTCTGTGGGGTCGCACGTTTCAGGAAACCGGTGTAGACCACTGCGTATCCAAGCAGCGAAGCCAGGGTCAGCCAGGCGGTCAGTGGATTGGTGAACGCGAGCAGCACGGCTTGCCCAAGCACCGCCAATACCAAGGCGAACGTCAGCGCGGCCGCCGGTGACACCCGGCCTTCGGCCAAGGGGCGTTTGTGGGTGCGGGCCATCACTGCGTCGATGCGCCGGTCCACCACATGGTTGACCGCCGCCGCCCCACCGGCACACAGGGCGATCCCCAGATTGCCGAACACCAGCACCGTCCATGGCACTCCGGCGCGGGTCGCGAGGAACATGCCGACCAGCGAGGTGATGAGCATCAGCACCACCACTTTCGGCTTGGTCAGCTCCAGATAGTCACGCCAGATTGCCTGACTGTGACGTTCGCCGATCAGCGTCGCCATGGCATCTCTCCTTTTATTGTTATGGGCCCGGCCGAGTGTGTACGCAGGCTGAAGCGCCAACGACCGTGGGATTGCTGCTTGACCCGAACCAGACTGGTTCGCGCGTGATAATTGACCAGCACCATCGTCAGTAGCAGCATTGCACCGCCGGCGTTGTGGGCGACGGCTATCGGCAGTGGTAAGTGAAACACTACGTTGCTGATGCCAAGGGTGATTTGGGCTGCAAGGGCGATCAGCACCATGGCGGCCAGGCGTGTCATGCCTACGACCTTCAGTTGCCAGGCCAGCCCGAACAGTACGAGCGTGACCAACACCGCGCCGATACGGTGAGTCAGATGAATCGCTGTGCGGGCATCGCTGTCCAGTTGCCCGCCCAGATAATTGGGGCCGATGTGCTGAGTCAGGTGAAAGCCGTTGGCGAAATCAGCTGGAGGCAGCCATTGCCCGTGGCAGGTGGGGAAGTCGATGCAGGCCACCGCTGCGTAATTGGAACTGACCCAGCCACCCAAGGCAATTTGCAGGATGACCAGCAACAGCCCGGCGGTCGCCCAGTACTGCAAACGCCGTGGCACGGTCAGCGCCGGCAATACGCCGGACAATCGCAACGTCAGCAAAAACAGCAGGCTCAACGTCGCAAAACCACCGAGTAAATGCCCGGTGACCACTTGCGGCCAGAGCTTGAGCGTCACCGTCCACATGCCGAACGCGGCTTGAGCGACTACCACCGCCAGCAGGAACAGCGGCAACTTCACCGGCTGCCCTGGATGACGACGATGAACCCAGGCGCGACCGGCCAGTACCGCGATCAATAACCCCAAGGTGCCGGCAAAGTAGCGATGGACCATCTCGTTCCAGCCCTTGTGGGCTTCGACGGGAGCATCGGGAAAATGCAGTTCGGCATGGGCCAATTGAACTTCGCCTTTCGGTACGCTGATAAAACCATAGCAACCCGGCCAGTCCGGGCAGCCAAGGCCGGCGTGGGTCAGGCGGGTATAGGCGCCGAGCAACACCACAATCAGTGCCAGCAAGGTGGCAAACAACGCGAGGCGAAATCCAGGTTTGGCCATGACGATGCCCTTATCCGATGTTCGACAGTTTCAGCAGATGACGCAGGTCGTTAAGCAGATCCTTACCCTTCACCGTAGGGTCGTAGCGCAGCACCAGATTGCCGTGAGGGTCGATGATCCACAGCAGTGGCGCGGTCTTGTCCCCGGTGCCGGCGGTTTTGTTGAAGGTACTGAAGCTGGCGGGGTCCAGGGGATACCTCTGCAGTTGAGGATACTCGCGCGCCAGCTTGGCGTCGTATTCACTGCTCAGCGGTTGGGCCGCGGCCAAGGCATGACTGGCGCGCCCGGCATCGCGACCGAGGCCGATCTGGATCTGCCGCGCCAGGTACACCAGTTGCTGGCAGTCGACCGAACACTCCTTGGGCGCCGTCACCAGTATCTGCCAGCGATCCTCCTGCGCCTGCACGCCGAGGTCGGCGCGGGTCTGGCCATTGCCGATCAGTTCGCCGTGATAGCTGCGCCCCTCCGGTACCCAGAACTGCAATTTGTACATGCCGGTAGCGAGGATCATCGGACCGATCACCCCGAGCACAATCAGCAGTAATTGCAAGCGACCCTTGCGTCGACTCGCCGGCGTTTTCGCCTCAGACATGCTGGGTGGATTCATGGCCGCTCCCATGGTGTTTCTCCTTTGCGTTGTGCCAGCCGAGATAGAGATAGAGGCCGAACAGGGCAAGCGACATGGCGAACCACTGCACGGCATAAGCGATGTGTTTTTCCGGGCCCATGGCGACTACTGGCCAATCGGCCTGATAAGTCGCGGGACCATTTTCTGCGCGTAATTCGTAGGCAAATCCTTCACGGTCCAGCGTTGTCCAGAGCTTCGAAGGCTCGACGGCGGTGACTAACTCCGGCCAGGTGGCGGTGCTTGGGTCGGCGTGCAACTGGAAGGTCGCGCCGGGTGAAACGTAGACCCAGGCGTCCAGGCTCAAGGCTTCTTTGGGGGTGGTGAATTGTGGCGGTGTGCGCCGATCCGGCCACGGCAGCCAGCCACGATTGACCAGCAACCAAAGGCCGGTTGCCTGATCCTGAAATGGTTGCAACAACTCCACGCCGACCTTGCCGTCGCGCTGACGGTTGTCCAGCAGCAGGCTGTGCGCAGCATCGAACTGGCCGTGCAGGCGGACGCGGCGGAAGGCCGGGTCTTCGGTGTGTTGCAGTTCGGTACTGGCCATCGGTTCGGCGACACGGCGCTCGGCGTAGCTTTGCAGCAGCGCACTTTTTTCCGCGCCCCGGTTCAGTTGCCAGAACCCGAGCGACACCAGCAGCGGCAGCAACAGGGCGACCACCAGTGTCGGCACGATGCCCGGCCGAAAGCGCTTCATGGCATGGCCAAAAAGTCGGTATGCGCGATAGCTATACTCACGTGCATCGCCTTTCCCCCGGAGTCTCACCATGCTCAAAGCAGCCATCGTCCTGATGCTGATTGCCACGGTTGTCAGCCTGTTCAGCGGCCTGTTTTTTCTGGTCAAGGACGACAGCAGCTCGAACCGTCTCGTCATTGCCTTGAGTGTTCGTGTTGCACTGGCCGCCGCTACCGTCGGCTTGATCGCCTGGGGTTTCTTCAGCGGCCAGTTGGTGTCACATGTTCCGTGGTAGCTCTAAGCTTGAATCTTGAAGCTTGAAGCTGCTTCACAGCACATAGACGAAAACGAACAATCCGATCCACACCACGTCCACAAAGTGCCAATACCAGCTCGCTGCCTCGAAACCGAACTGGTGATCGGCATCGAAGTGTCCGCGCATGACCCGCATCAACATCACAAACAGGATGATCGTGCCCATGGTCACGTGGGCGCCGTGGAAACCGGTGAGCATGAAGAACGTCGCACCATAGATGCCGGAACCGAGGGTCAGGCCCAGTTCGCGGTAGGCGTGCATGTATTCTTCAGCCTGGAAGAATAGGAATGCGCAGCCCAGCAAAACGGTGAGCGCAAGCCAGAGTTTCAGTGCGCCGCGATGTCCTTTCTTCAGCGCGTGGTGGGCGATGGTCACGGTCACGCTGGAACTCACCAGCAGCACGGTATTGAGCAGCGGCAGGCCCCAAGGGCTGATGACTTCCTTGGGCGGCGGAAAGAGTTTCGAGTCAGGGTTGTTCAGCAGCGGCCAGGTCCACTCGAAGGTCGGCCAAAGCATGTGCGCGATGCCCTTGGCACCTTCACCGCCGAGGGCCGGGCCAGAGACATTGCGTACATAAAACAGCGCGCCGAAGAAGGCGATGAAGAACATCACCTCGGAGAAGATGAACCAGCTCATGCCCCAGCGAAACGAGCGGTCCATCTGTGCGCTGTACAACCCGCCGCGACTTTCCTTGATCACCGTCCCGAACCAACCGAACAACATGTAGGCCACCAACAGTCCGCCGACGAAAAAGATCAGCGGGCCGTGGGATTCCGGCCGCGCGGCTTTCAGATCGTTGAACCAGGTGGCCAGGCCGAATACGGTGGTGAGCATGCCGACCGTGGCGATGATCGGCCATTTGCTCTGGGCCGGTACGTAATAGTGTTCATGAGTTGCCATTTATTGTTCTCCTTATCGGGCACGCTCAGCCGCCAGTGTTTACAGCTACCGGTGGATGTCGGGCGGTGATATCGAACAGCGTGTAGGACAGCGTCAGGTGCTTCACATCCTTGGGCATGTCACGGTCAACGATGAAACGTACCGGCATCTCGATCCGCTGACCGGGCTGCAGCACTTGCTGGGTAAAACAAAAACATTCGGTCTTGTGGAAGTACGCCGCCGCAGCGCTGGGCGCGATGCTCGGCACGGCCTGGGCGCTCATCGGCTTATCGGTCGGGTTGTGCGCGATGAAAATCATCTCGTTCACGGCCCCTGGATTGGCGGTCAGTTCGTCGCTCTTGGGGTAGAAATCCCAGGACATGTCCGCCGAGTTGGTCGAGAGAAACTGCACGCGCACTTGCCGCGAGGTGTCGACCGTTTGTTCGCCCTGGTACTGCCCGGCGGTTTTGCCGTTGATGCCGAAGGCCTTGCACATCACGTCGTAGATCGGCACCAGGGCAAACCCGAAGACAAACATCGCCACCACCACCAGCAGCAGGCGGGTGACCAGTTTTTTCATCGAAATCGAGTCAGCCATGACTACCAACCTCCACCATTAACCCTGTGGGAGCGAGCCTGCTCGCGATAGCGGTGTATCTGGCACACCGCGCCGCCTGCATCGCGAGCAGGCTCACTCCTACAAAGGTCAGGGGGTTCATTTCACTTCCGGTGGCGTGGTGAAGGTGTGATACGGCGCCGGTGACGGAACGCTCCACTCCAGCCCTTCAGCCCCATCCCACGGTTTGGCCGGTGCTGGCGGGCCGCCGCGAATGGTCTTGATCACGATGAACAGGAAGAAGAGCTGCGTGGCACCGAACATGAACGCGCCAATCGACGAGACCATGTTGAAGTCGGCGAATTGCAGGTTGTAGTCCGGAATCCGCCGTGGCATGCCGGCCAGGCCCACGAAGTGCATCGGGAAGAACGCCATGTTCATGCCGATGAACGAGAGCCAGAAGTGCAGTTTGCCAAGGGTTTCGTCGTACATGTGACCGGTCCATTTCGGCAGCCAGTAGTAGGCCGAGGCGAAGATCCCGAAAATCGCCCCCGGTACCAGTACATAGTGGAAGTGTGCGACCACAAAGTAGGTGTCCTGGTACTGGAAGTCCGCCGGTGCGATGGCCAGCATCAACCCGGAGAAGCCACCAATGGAGAACAGGATCACGAACGCCACCGCAAACAGCATCGGCGTTTCGAAGGTCAGCGAGCCTTGCCACATGGTGCTGGCCCAGTTGAACACCTTGACCCCGGTGGGTACGGCGATCAGCAACGTCGCATACATGAAGAACAACTCGCCCACCAACGGAATGCCGACCACGAACATGTGGTGCGCCCAGACGATGAACGACAGGAACGCAATACTCGCCGTGGCGTAGACCATCGAGGTGTAGCCGAACAATGGCTTGCGCGAGAAGGCCGGAATGATCGAGCTGACGGCACCGAAGGCCGGCAGGATCATGATGTACACCTCGGGGTGACCGAAGAACCAGAACACGTGCTGGAACAACACCGGGTCACCGCCACCGGCGGCACTGAAGAAACTGGTACCGAAGTGGATGTCCATCAGCATCATCGTCACGCATCCGGCCAGTACCGGCATCACCGCGATCAGCAGGAACGCGGTAATCAACCAGGTCCAGACGAACAGCGGCATTTTCATCAACGTCATGCCGGGGGCGCGCAGGTTGAGGATGGTCGCGATCACGTTGATCGCGCCCATGATCGAACTGATCCCCATCAAATGGATGGCGAAGATGAAGAACGTCACGCTTTCCGGTGCGTAGGTCGTCGACAGCGGGGCGTAGAACGTCCAGCCGAAGTTCGGACCACCACCGGGGGAAAACAGGGTCGACACTAACAGGAGGAACGCCGCCGGCAGCAGCCAGAAGCTGAAGTTGTTCATCCGTGGCAGTGCCATGTCCGGCGCGCCGATCATCAGCGGGATCATCCAGTTGGCGAGGCCGACGAAGGCCGGCATCACCGCACCGAACACCATCACCAGACCGTGCATTGTGGTCATCTGGTTGAAGAATTCCGGCTGGACGATTTGCAGCCCCGGCTGGAACAGCTCGGCGCGAATCACCATCGCGAACGAGCCCCCCAGCAAGAACATGGAGAACGCAAACCACAGGTACAGCGTGCCGATGTCTTTGTGGTTGGTGGTCAGCACCCAGCGCATCAGGCCTTTGGCGGGGCCGTGGGCGTGGTCGGTGGCGGTATGAACATGTTCATCGACTACAGCAGTCATGTTCTGTCTCCTGCAAACAGATGGGCTGGGCAAGCCGGGGTGCGTAGCCCCGACCGGTTCCTTGGGTGCGCAATAGACCGGGTCATTTGCTTTCCGCCTGTTTCAGCTCCAGCACTTCTTTCGGAGTGACCATGTCGCCCTTGTTATTGCCCCAGGCGTTACGTTCGTAGGTCACGACCGCCGCGATATCGACTTCCGACAGCTGCTTGCCAAACGCCGCCATGGCGGTGCCAGGCTTGCCGTGGAAGACAATGCTCAGGTGATCCTTGATTGGTCCGGTAGCGATTTTCGAGCCCTTGAGTGCCGGGAACATCGGCGGCAGGCCCTGACCTTCGGCCTGGTGACAGGCGACGCAAGTGGTGTGGTAGACCTTGTCGCCGCGCTCCTTGAGCTCGTCGAGGGTCCATTCCTTGCTGGTCAGCTCTTTGAGTTGCAGGGCTTCAGCCTTGCGTTCGGCGAGCCATTTTTCGTAATCGGCCTTTTCCTTGACCTCGACCACAATCGGCATGAAACCGTGGTCCTTGCCGCACAACTCGGCGCACTGGCCGCGGTAGATGCCCGGCTTGTCGACGCGGGTCCAGGCTTCGTTGACGAACCCCGGGATCGCATCGCGCTTGACCGCGAAGGCCGGGACCCACCAGGAGTGGATGACGTCGGCGGAGGTCACCAGAAAGCGCACCTTCGCGCCGATCGGCAGCACCAGCGGCTTGTCGACCTCGAGCAAATAGTGCTCGCCCTTGGTTTCCTTATTGTGGATCTGGTCAGCGGGGGTGGTCAGGTTGCTGAAGAACTCAACGTCCTGGCCCAGGTATTTGTAGTGCCACTTCCACTGATAGCCCGTGACCTGGATGTCGATATCCGGCTCACTGGCGTCGTACATCTTGATCAGGGTTGCCGTCGCGGGCACCGCCATGGCCACCAGGATCAGGAAGGGCACGATGGTCCAGAGGATTTCAACGGTGGTGCTTTCATGAAATTTTGCGGCCACCTGCCCGGTAGAGCGGCGGTGCAGAATCATCGACCAGAACATGGCGCCGAAGACGATGATGCCGATCACTACACAGATCCAGAAAATGGTCATGTGCAGGTCAAATACTGCGTGACTGATTTCAGTCGCTCCCGGCGCCATATTCACAGTCCAAGCGGCTTGTGCTTGACTGAAAATCGACCACAACAGGAGGCCCATCCAGACGTGTGGATGTCGCATCATTGCGGGTTCCCCTTATCGTTCTTGTTATCCCGCCGGCTTTCACCTGCGGCAAGGGAGCGGCTTTTTCAGACTACGAACTTGAATCGCCGAGCCTTGCTGCGTGTGCAGTCGGGCGTCATCAGCTAACTCCATTCCATCCCGAGTATAGACAGCGACTGCCACCTCGCAACGTGAAGGCGTAAATGATCTGAAACAGCTGGGACTTGCGTTCAAGGTCAAGAATGGAGAAGGATGCAGACGAGTGGTGGCAAACCGATATAACGGAGGCGTCTCAAGGATGAAACAATTATGACAAATGCGTCTTAGCATTTTTCATAAGGCAGCTAAGTTATGTCTTTCCTATTTCACTGCCGTTGAATCCTGGAGTTTTCATGAACACCGCCGCATTGCGCGAGCAGATCCAAAAAGCCCAACAACACGAGAAAGAGACCGGCCTGCTGACACGTCAGTTGCAGACCAAACTGCCTCACCTTCACCCTGCTATCCAATTGCCGGAGGCCGATGCCAATGGCGTACTGACACGTTTTGTTTGCGCCTACATAGATGAAGTGCCCGACCTGCTGGACGCAGCCAATGAAGTCGCCAGGGAAGCGGGCATCGAATCGCAAATCAAACCGGTGCTGAAAATCGCCGAGCAGTATTTCCTCCAGCCTCCGGCAATCATGGCCGGGCATGTCGGTCTGGACAGCCTGCTGGACGAAGCCTACCTGGCGCACCGCTTTGTAGAAGAGGTCAATGACCTGTACATCAAGCATTTCGGCCAGCCACTGATCCCCTTGGACATGACGGTCGCCAACTTGATTGCTCACCAATTGATCGGTGAGGAATTTGCCAACCAACTGGACGAAGCGGTACATCACACCATCGACGAGATGCTCAACGAAGAGAGTTTTGCGCTGGAATCGGTGGAAGCCTACCGTGAGAAACTCAATAGCCCGGACACCGGCGCCGCGTGGAAGCGCTGGCCGTGCATGTCGCGCCGATTGGGCGTAGGCCTGGAGCTGGATCAGCCGGCGGCTTGACCCTTTAGATTCAACACTGACCCCTGTGGGAGCGAGCCTGCTCGCGATGGCAATAGTTCACTCAACATTGATGTCGATTGACACACCGCTATCGCGAGCAGGCTCACTTCTACACGGATTTATCTACCCGGCAGCACCTACGCCGGATGTGGTCCGCAACCGCCCTTCCAACCTGCGCTTCAACCCCCGCGCTTCAATCAGTAGTATCGAACCCTTGGCCGCATTCGCCCGACCCCATTCCTCAAGCAACTCAAGGCACGAGTGATCGATGTAGCTCAGGTTATTGAGCGGCACATGCACCGTTGCACCTGCGGGAATGGTGCCCAGCACCTGGGTCAGCGCCGGCACCTTGAGAAAGGTTGCTGCGCCCGTCAGCCGCAACTCCATTTCTCCCTTTGCCGGCAAGTCGATCAAGCTGATTTTCAGTCGTGAAGCCTTCCAGGCCAGTTTGGCCAGGGTCAGGCCGAAGCCAATCAACACACCTGTGAGCAGGTCAGTAAAGATGATCGCCAGCGCAGTCGCCGCGTAGGTGAACATCGGCATCCGGCCATAGCGGCCCAGACCGCGAAAGGCCTTGAGATCGACCAGTTTGAAACCGGTGTAGACCAGCACACCGGCAAGGCTCGCTACCGGTATGCTTTGCAACACACTCGATAGCAACAACACGAACGCCAGTAGCCACAGACCGTGGAAGATGGTCGACAGTCGCGTGGTGGCGCCGGCCTGGACATTGGCGGAACTGCGTACGATCACGCCCGTCATAGGCAACGCGCCCAAGAGACCGCAAAGCATGTTGCCCACACCTTGCGCCGATAACTCCCGGTCGAAGTCGGAACGCTGGCCGCTGTGCATGCGGTCCACTGCGGCGGCCGATAGCAGGGTTTCGGCGCTGGCGATAAACGCCACGGCGAATGCGGCGACCAGCAAAGTCGGGTCCGCCAGATTGAGCAAGTCAGCGGGCTTCAGCCAATCGATGGCCTCGGCAAGGTTGGCAGGGACTTCCACGCGTTTGACCTGCAAGGCAAGGATCAGGCTGGCGACTGTTGCCAGACCGACGCCCAGAAGCGCTCCCGGAACAAACCGCAACGAATGAGGCCGCAATTTTTCCCACAACCACATCACCGCCATCGTCGACAGCCCGAGCAACCCGGCTTGCCAGCCCAAGGACGGCAGGGCTTGCATCACCGCGGCTGGAAAGGCGGCCAGGTTATCCAGCCCGGAAGGCCTGGGCACCCCGTCGAGCATCACATGCACCTGCGACAGCACGATAAGCACGCCAATCCCGGCGAGCATGCCATACACCACCGCTGGCGCCGTTACCCGAAACCAGCAACCCAGTTTCAGGCGCCCGGCGACCAATTGCAGAAACCCCGCCAGCAGCAGGATGGGCCCGAGCATGGCGATGCCGTGCTGGCGCACCAGTTCGAACACCAGAACCGCCAAGCCCGCCGCAGGGCCACTGACTTGCAGCGGCGAGCCGGCAAGCCAACCCACGACCAGACCGCCGATGATCCCGGTGATCAATCCTTTGGCTGGTGGCAGCCCCGAAGCGATGGCGATACCCATGCACAAGGGCAGGGCGACCAGGAACACGACCACCGAAGCCAATAGCTCCCGTGGCAAAACAGCTTTAAGTTGCGCAGCACGCATGTTGACGCTCCCGACTTTTTTCAGGCATGGCTAAGCCGGGCTACTGAATCAGTAGCCTCGGCAAACACCACGCGGGGGATTTAGGAGGTTTTAGAAACGCGCTTTGGGCGTTGCCACCGGAATCGGATGGCTGCCATCGAGCGGCAGGAAACAACCCTGGTCCGCGTCGTAAGCTTTGATTTCGCTGGTTTCGATGCTGTACACCCAGCCATGGATAAACAGATGACCGTTGGCCATGCGTGAGGCTACCGATGGATGCGTGCGTAAATGCTGTAGCTGAGCGATCACATTTTCCTCGGTGAGGATGTGCATGCTTTCGTTTTCGTCAGCGCAATGGCAATTTTCCTGGACCATGGTTTTTGCCACTTCGGCGTGACGCAGCCAGGCTTTGACCGTGGGCATTTTTTCCAGGCTTTGTGGGTTCAGCACCGCACGCATCGCACCGCAGTCGGAGTGCCCGCATATGATGATGTGCTGCACGCCGAGGGCCAGGACCGCGTATTCGATGGCGGTGGAAACACCGCCGTTCATTTGCCCGTAAGGCGGTACAACGTTGCCGACGTTACGGGTTACGAACAGATCGCCAGGAGCGCTTTGGGTGATCAGTTCAGGAACGATGCGCGAATCGGCGCAGGCGATGAACATCGCTCTGGGGCTCTGGGCCGTGGCGAGTTTTTTGAAGAGCTCTTCCTGTTGTGGAAAGACCTCGTGATGAAAATGCAAAAAGCCGTCAACGATATGCTGCAGCGCTGCATCGGCGGTTTCCGCCTCGGGGAGTACTTGCGCCGACGCAGCGGAAGGCTGTTTATCCTTGTCATTCATGAATTCATCCTCATTGGCGGAGTCAGGGAAGTTTCCCGTTTTGTCCGATGTGAAGCCAGTGGCTGTTTAAAAAACATCCAGGTCATCAACTCGACCCATCAGTCACTCGATGAACAAGGTAGCGGCCGAAACTTAACTCAAACTGAATAGAGCGCTCTAGAACGCGTGTTCCAGGTCACAAAAAGCGTGACCAGCCTGAAGGCACCAGGTATTTCTCACTACTCAACTTTAGGCCAATTGTCCTCAAATCAATGACATCTGGCGACCCGGCGGACAGAAGGCTTCGCAGTCCAGATCAAAACCTTCGCGACGATTAAGTCCCAGGCGTTTTATGGCTTTGGAAAAACGTTGCGCCAGCAGGTCGGCAAAGGGGCCTTCGCCGCGCATCCGGGCACCAAACCGGCTGTCATAGAGCTCGCCGCCACGGCTCTGGCGGATAAGGCTCAATACATGAGCGGCACGCTGGGGATAGTGGGCCGCCAGCCATTCTTCAAACAGCGGCGCCACTTCCAGTGGCAGGCGCAACATCATGTACGCCGCACTTTGCGCGCCGGCCCCATGAGCCTCCGTGAGCAAGCTTTCGAGTTCACTGTCATTAATCATCGGAATCATCGGCGAGCACAACACACCCACCGGAATTCCCGCTTCACGCATCACGCGTATAGCCCGTAACCGGGCCTTGGGTGCTGCGGCACGTGGTTCGAGGATGCGCTTGAGTTCGTCGTCGAGGGTGGTGAGGCTGATCATTACCGCCACCAAGCGTTGCTCGGCGAGTTCGGCAAGCAGGTCCAGATCACGAAGAATCAGCGAGCCTTTGGTGATGATGGTCACCGGATGACGGTAACGCAGCAGCACTTCGAGGGTTTTGCGAGTGATGTTGTGGTCGCGCTCGATGGGCTGGTAAGGATCGGTGTTGGAACCCAGGTTGATTGGCGCGCATTGATAGCCGCGTTTGCTCAGTTGTTCTTCCAGTACATCGGCGGCGTTGGTCTTGGCGATCAGCCTGGTTTCGAAATCCAGCCCCGGCGACATGTCCCAATAGGCGTGACTGGGCCGCGCATAGCAATAGATGCAGCCGTGTTCGCAGCCGCGATAGGGATTGATCGAGCGATCAAAGGGCAAGTCCGGCGAGTTGTTGCGGGTGATGATGGTTTTCGCCGTTTCGATACGCACCTCGGTACCTTGGGTGACGGGCGCTTCCTGATACCAGCCGTCATCTTCGACCACTGAACGATTCAGCGCGAAGCGGTTATGCGGATTGGTCGCGGTGCCGCGTCCGCGAGGTGGCAAGGGCGTAGTCATTGACAAGATCCATTGGCTGTATGTGCATACAGTATCCGGGTTTGGCGGAATCGACCAGCGCCGTTCAGCACCTGACAGTTATGAGTTTCGTCATTATGCGAAACATAAATCGCGTAGAACTTTTATCGGTCTTGTCAGTATTCTTCGCTTCACACGAAGTTGTCGTGTTCTCAATATTAAAAGGATTTAATAAATGTCTGGCTACAATCAGCGCGGTGTATTTCTGCAACTACAAGCGCCTTCTATCGTTAGTCCAAAAGAAGTTCGGGTTTCCATGCAGTTCGCGTTAAAGGAAGAGGGTTATGACCCTGAAAACCGTGCGCCCACCTACTCTCTGCTGGACTCCAGTACTCGCGCGGCTGTGTCCAACGATGGCGGCATCACCTTTACCATGGGCAACACACCTGATGTCAACGGAGATGGTGCAATCGATGCGCAGGACAAAGTTGTTTTGATTGCATTGGCGAAAGCCTACTCGAAGATTATTAATCCTTGAAAGCAGCTTAACTCCTGCAATCAATAAGTATTGATTGCAATAAACGACACGGAACTTCTCCGTGTCGTTTTTTTATAGAGGCTTATAGGTGTCGCGAATAAAGCCGGGATAAGCCATTCCATTCACAATTCTTTGACAGCCGGCTCACAGGCCTTTGACTGCTTGGAGCTGAAGCTCTGTGACACCTAGCCACCCGATTCCCATACGGTTGCCCGAGCATGTCCCGACTGCGCCTATTTTCTGCGACGTTTCTGATATCACTGGCCGCATTTTTCAACCTGACTCTGGTCCATGCGGATGACAGCACGTCCCCTCGTCCGGCGGAATGGGCTCAACCGGTGGAAATGCAATACAACCTCTTTCAAATGTCCCCGACGCTCTACCGCAGCGCCTTGCCTGACCGTGGCGTCATTGCGTTGCTGGAAAAGCTCAAGGTGAAAACCGTCATCAATTTCCTGCCCGAGACGGATTCAAGCTGGTTGTCTACGCCGGGTATCACTCAGGTCCAGTTGCCCTATCGCACCAATCACGTAGATGACGAGGATGTCCTTAAAGCCCTTCGTGCCATTCAGACTGCCGAGTCCCATGGCCCAGTGTTGATGCACTGCAAACACGGGTCGGATCGCACGGGCTTGATGGCGGCCATGTATCGGGTCGTGATCCAGGGTTGGAGCAAGGAAGACGCCCTGGACGAAATGACGCGGGGCGGCTTTGGTGACAGTACTCATTTCAAGGATGGCGTGCGCTACATGATGCAGGCCGATGTCGACAAACTTCGCACCGCGTTGGCCAATGGCGATTGCAGCACCACCCCGTTCGCCGCATGTTCGATGAAGAGCTGGTTGAAATCCGCTCACGTTGAATAAACAGGGGGGAGGGCACCACCTTGAGCCCGGTTCAAAGGCGCAAGGTGGTGGTCACTCAGTGTTGCTCGTCAGGCTTTTTCTTCAGCTTTGGGTTGGGGAAAAACTGTACGGCCTGAATCTTGGCGTCCGGCACTTTCAGCGCCGAAGTATTGACCCGCGTGCCCAACTCCTTGGGCACGGACAGACCTTGTTCATTCAATGTGTCGGAATAACCGCAGGCCACGCACTCGCGGTGTGGGACTTCGTCTTCGTTCCACATCATCAATTTGTCCGGCTCGCTGCACGCCGGGCAGACCGCCCCGGCGATAAAGCGTTTTTTGGTAATCACAGGCCCCTCGCTCATGCTGCCGCGTCCTCACTCAGGCCGCTGTGGCGCAAGAGTGCGTCAATCGAGGGTTCACGGCCACGGAAGTCGACGAACAGCACCATCGGTTCCTGGGAGCCACCGCGCGCCAGAATGGCTTCACGGAACGCGCGACCGGTCTCGGCATTGAGCACGCCGTCTTCTTCGAACTTCGAGAACGCATCGGCGGACAGCACTTCCGCCCATTTGTAGCTGTAGTAACCCGCCGCGTAACCGCCAGCGAAGATGTGCGCAAAGCTGTTCGGGAAACGGTTGTAGGCCGGGGGACGCATGACCGATACCTCATCACGCACGCCTTCAAGCACCTGCGCCACGCTACGGCCATCACCGTGGGTGGCGTGCAGTTCGAAGTCGAACAGCGAAAACTCCAGCTGACGGACCATCATCAGGCCGGACTGGAAATTTTTCGCCGCGAGCATTTTCTGCAGCAGGTCTTGAGGCAGTGGCTCGCCGGTTTCGTAATGACCGGAGATCAGCGCCAGGCCTTCTGGCTCCCAGCACCAGTTTTCCATGAACTGGCTCGGCAGCTCGACGGCATCCCAGGCCACGCCGTTGATGCCTGAGACGCCGGCGTGTTCGACGCGGGTCAGCAGGTGGTGCAGGCCGTGACCGAACTCGTGGAACAGGGTGGTGACTTCATCATGGGTCAGCAGTGCAGGCTTGCCGCTGTCGGCCGGGGTGAAGTTGCATACCAGATTGGCCACCGGGTTTTGCAACGCGCCTTCGGCCGTGCGGCGACGGTCGCGAGCGCCGTCCATCCACGCACCGCCGCGTTTGTTGGCACGGGCGTAAAGGTCGAAGAAGAAGCGGCCGACGTGCTGCCCGTTTTCCTTGATTTCAAACAGGCGAACATCCGGGTGCCAGGTATCGAAGCCTTTCTGCTCGGCGATTTCGATGCCGTACAGACGCTGGACGATGGCGAACAAGCCACCCAACACCTTGTCGATCGGGAAGTAGGCGCGCAGGGCTTCCTGAGCCACGCTGTAACGCTGCTCGCGCAGCTTCTCGCCGTAGAAACCGCTGTCCCAGCTTTGCAGGTCCGGGCAACCCTGTTCGGCGGCATAGGCTTTGAGCTGTTCCAGGTCCAGCGCGGCAAACGGCTTGCTGCGTTTGGCCAGGTCACGCAGAAAGCTGAGCACCTGATCGCTGGACTCGGCCATTTTGGTGGCCAGGCTCAACTCGGAGAAACTGGTGAAACCCAGCAGCCTGGCCAGTTCCTGGCGCAGGTCGAGGATTTCTTCCATCACCGGGCCGTTATCGTTCTGGCCGGCATTCGGGCCTTGGTCCGACGCACGGGTGCAGTAGGCGGCGTAGACTTCTTCGCGCAGGGCGCGGTCGTGGGCGTAGGTCATCACCGCGTAGTAACTCGGGAATTCCAGGGTGATCAGAAAGCCTTCCAGGCCTTTGGCCTGTGCGGCGGCGGCCATTTGCGCCTTGGCCGAATCGGTCAGGCCGGCGAGGGTGGCTTCATCGGTGACGTGCCGGGTCCAGGCCTGAGTGGCGTCGAGCAGCTGGTTGGAGAAGCGGCTGCCCAGTTCCGAGAGCTTGCTCTGCACTTCGGCGTAACGCTTTTGCTCGGCCTCTGGCAGGTCAATACCCGACAGACGGAAGTCTCGCAGGGAGTGTTCCAGGATAGTTTTCTGCGCCACATCGAAACCGGCGGCTTCCGGGCTGTTAGCCAAGGCTTCGAAGGCTTCGAACAATTCGCGGTTCTGGCCCAGTTCGGTGGAGTAGGCGCTCAAGGCCGGCAGGCAGGATTCATAGGCTTCACGCAATTCGGCGCTGTTGCACACGGCATTCAGGTGGCTGACCGGGCTCCAGGCCGCGCCCAGGCGATCGTTGAGCTCATCCATTGCCAGTACAAGACCAGCCCAGGTAGGTTGTTTGCCCTGGGTCTTGAGGATCTCGATAATGGCGGCGCGGTTGTCAGCCAGGATCTGTTCAATGGCCGGTTGTACGTGTTCGGCACGGATCGACGAGAATGGCGGCAGGTCGTAGGACTGCAAAAGAGGGTTGTTCACGCTCACGGTTGGCACCTTGGCTGGAAGAAACATGCGGCCATCTTAATTACAATCGACGCTCACCGCAGCTATCAGCAACAGAGAGAAACCCTATCGTGACCCTTCGCAAGTATCAGAACCACACGCCGCTGCTGGGCAAAGGCGCTTTTGTCGACGGTTCGGCGGTGGTAATCGGCGACGTTGAAATCGGCGAAGACAGCTCTGTCTGGCCGCTGACAGTGATCCGCGGTGACATGCACCGCATCCGCATCGGCGCGCGCACCAGTGTTCAGGACGGCTGCGTTTTGCACATCACCCATGCCGGCCCGTTCAACCCCGATGGCTTTCCGTTGCTGATCGGCGACGACGTGACCATCGCGCATAAAGTCATGCTCCACGGTTGCAGCGTGGGCAGCCGGGTTCTGATCGGCATGGGCAGCATCGTCATGGACGGTGCGGTGGTCGAGGATGAGGTGATCATCGGCGCTGGCAGCCTGGTGCCGCCGGGCAAGCGCCTGGAAAGCGGCTTCCTTTATGTCGGCAGCCCGGTGAAACAGATCCGCCCACTGACCGACAAGGAGAACGCCTTTTTCACCTACAGCGCGGCGAATTACGTGAAGCTCAAGGATCTGCATCTGGCTGAAGGTTACGACCAGCTCTGACCCTGCCCCGTTATTGCCCAGGAATAGTCATGCATTACCAAACCGTTTTATTCGACCTCGATGGCACGTTGACCGACCCGCGCGAAGGCATCACGCGTTCGATCCAGTTTGCCCTGGGCAAACTGGGCATTGATGAGCCCGACTTGAGCAAGCTGGAACACTTCATCGGCCCGCCGCTGCTGCAGGCGTTCATGCAGTTTTACGATTTTGATGAGGCCAAGGCCTGGGAAGCGGTGAATTTCTATCGCGAGCGCTTCAAGGTCACTGGTCTGTATGAGAACAGCGTGTTTGACGGCGTCACCCCGCTGTTGGAAACGTTGAGCGGGCAAGGGCGGCAGTTGTACATCGCCACGTCCAAGCCTTGGGTTTTCGCCCGGGAAATTGCCCGGCACTTCGACTTCGCTAAACACTTCAAAGTTATTTACGGCAGTGAGCTGGATGGCACGCGTACGAATAAGGTTGAGTTGATTGCGCATCTGATGGCTGAAGAAGGTCTGGATCCTGCCAATACCCTGATGATCGGCGACCGCAAACATGACCTGATCGGTGCGCGCAGTAATGGGCTGGACTCGGCGGCGGTGGGTTATGGATTTGGCAGCCACGAAGAGCTGAGTGCAGAAGCGCCGACCTATCATTTCGAAACGCTGGATGAGATGCATCAGGCGTTTTTGCAGCGCTGATAAATCCATTCGCGAGCAAGCCCGCTCCCACATTCGATCGCATTCCTCAATGGATAAACCTGGTTGAATGTGGGAGCGGGCTTGCTCGCGAAGAGGCCCGCTCAACCAGCGGAAATTTTCGATTTTGCCAAGGCTCTCAACGCCGCCTTGCGTTCCCCAACCGGCAACGCCCCCAGCTGTTCGACCGCCGCATAAAACCTCACCCAATCCCCACCCTCTTGCCTGAACAACACGCTAAACGCCGGCACCCATTGGTCATACAACCCAAACGGCAACAGCCGGGCATTGTTCATCGGCGCGCTGATCCAGGCGTCATAGCGTTTGTCCCCAGCCCATTGGCTATCGCGTAACTGCCGGTATTCGCTGCGCAGCCGCTCGAACTCGGCAGCCTTGCGCTGGCGCATTTGATCCGCCGGCAATGGCTGGGCGTACAGTTTTTCAAGGCGCGTGCGAGTATCCAGCACCAGTTGAATAAATTGATCCCGTCGCTGTTCCTGTGTGCCGTTGTCTGGCGCCAGATTGCGGGATGCGCGCCACTGGCGGGTGCCTTCCTGTTCGACGAAGGTGGCGAAAGACTCGTTGAACTCCGTGTCGTCCTTCACATAAATACGTTGATGCGCCAACTCATGGAAAATCAGGCTGGCCAGCCGTTCGTCACCCCAGCCCATCATCGAGCTGATGATCGGATCGTTGAACCAGCCAAGCGTCGAGTAAGCCTCGACGCCGCCAATCGATACGTCCATTCCTTGAAGGCGCTGCACGGCTGCCTCGCCGCGGGCGGCGCTCTGGCTGTAGTAACCGCGATAGGCGACACAACCTGCGATCGGGAAGCAATGGTTCTGCGGCGTCAGGGAAAACTCAGGCGTGACGAAGACATTCCAGACCACGTACGGCCGGCCAATGTCGGCATATAGCCGGTAGCTTTGATTATCCGGCAGGTGCAGTTGCTCGCTGGCGAATGTCCGGGCTTTTTGTGACTGGGTCAGATGGGCGCGCAGTTTCTGATCACGGGAGGGATCTGCAATCACCTCGGCCACCGGTTCACGAGACTGCAGCAGTTGCAGCTGGCCACTGGCCAATTGACCGTAATAGCTGACGCTGGCGCAACCGTTGAGTAACAAAAGCAACACACCCGGAAACAAAACGCGGAAAACGCGATCAAGTAACCCAAGGCTTGGAAACGGCCTGATCAAAATAAAATCATCCCTGGAAAGTCTGCCGCAAGACTATCCCGCCTGACCGGAGCTGCGCTATGCACAAGTTGATGCTGACGGGGAGCCTGTTATTGCTGACAGGCTGTGCTGGATTTGGACTGCCCTACCATGACCCGTCGCAAGCCTGGATCGACCTGAACTCACAACAGGAAGACACGAAGCTGCAGGCATTGGACGTCGACGATAAAGCCGCCACCGACAAACGCTATTTTCAGGTGCCGCCGGGTAGTCATGAGCTGACAGTGCGTTATAAGTTCCCGGTCGAACCGACCAATATCGGCCCGGATGCCGCGCCGCTGTGGCGTGACTGTCAGTTAAATGTGAAATACAGCGAATTCAGCGCCGGTGAGCGCTATCAGCTGCACGCGGGGAATATCGGCTTTCGTCCGTGGGCAAAACTCTATAACCAACAGGGAAAAGTGATTGGCCAAGGCACACCGGCAGGCTGCCAACACACCTGATCAGCGTTATGCTGAATGACCAAATCATTGGGACATTCATCATGCGCAGGTTGATGCTGTTGCTCGCCGCCAGTGCAGTTGCTGGTTGTCAGAGCCCGTTGCCGCCGGTTGATCCGCAGATGGCCTGGGTCGATTTTTCTACGCCATTCCCCAACGATACGTTGTTGATGGCCGAACGGCTGGACAATCAGCGTTTGCGTGACGGGCGTTTTTTCCAGGTCATGCCCGGCAGTCACGTGTTGCTCGTTCGATTCGACTTTCAAGTGCCAGGCGGGGGCGGAGGTTGGGGGATGATGGGCGGCCCGGCGGAACGGTTGTGCTACCTGACCATCAAGTACGATCATTTCGAAGCTGGTCAGCGTTATTTACTGGTAGGCCAGTCGATAGTGTTTACCCCCGGCGCCCGGCTGTACAACGCCAAACGCGAGATCGTCGCTGAAGATAGCGAGTCCTATTGCCTGATGTGAGGCGAGTCAGCGGTCGTTTTTCTGGTAAATAATTTTCTTGGTGCCGTTTTCGCACGAGCCTACGACCATGTTCTGATCGTGGACTTCGTCATTTGTGACGATTTCCAGGGTGTAGGAAGAGACGTTATTGGCCTGAATCTTGGCTTCGATTTCGGCCTTTAATTCTTCACAGGATTTCGTCTTCGCAAGGGCCGATGTGGCCAGTGCGCAACAGATAACCGCCAAGGCAAAACGTTTCATGGTTGAAGCTCCTTTGAGGCAGCGCGCAGGGTAATACGCTTTCACTGCTGTCATTTATTCGACCACAATTTGGCTGGCCAGGTTTTGTCCGTGCGCAAAAAAAAGACCGCTGCCTGCTTAAAGCCGCGATCTTTTCCAGGTGACTGTAAAAGCGTTGATCAGCTGAGCAATGTCGCCTCCAGACTGATTTTCGCATTCAAAACTTTGGAAACCGGGCAGCCTTCTTTGGCCTTGTTGCTCAATTCCTCGAACTGCGCCTGAGTTGCCCCAGGGATTTTCGCCTGGAGGATCAACTTGACGGCTGTGATCGAAAAACCACCGTCCACTTGATCCAGGGTGACTTCGGCATTCGTATCGATGCTGTCAGCCTTGAGACCGGCATCACCGAGAATCATTGAAAACGCCATGGAGAAGCAACCCGCATGGGCTGCGCCGATCAGCTCTTCCGGATTGGTACCTTTGCCGCCCTCGAAACGCGCTTTGAAGCCGTAAGGCGCTTCTCTGAGCACGCCGGTTTCAGTGGAGATCGAGCCAATACCGGTTTTCAGGTCACCTTCCCAATGAGCCGATGCTTTCTTCGTAATAGCCATTTCTGCCTCCTCAATATCCGGCGCGAAGCGCCGCGCCTTGGTGGTTTTCGGTTGCTAGGGTTCTGAGGATAGACGGTGATACAAAGTTCACCTGATCTGATTAGTCCTACCGTTTTCGTAGGTTTTTTTGGGCTTGGCTATTGAAACTCGGGTATATGCCCTCATTGCATGAAGCACGCTTATGGATTCGGCAGGTTTTCGTTTGCAAGAAAAACCTGCGACCTCAATTGGAGAAGCAGGCTTATGAAACGACTGTCCGACATCAAGTTCTCGACCCTTGATCTGGTGCCTGTGCGCGAGAACGGCAGCGCAGCTCAGTCGCTGCGCAACTCCCTGGACCTGGCGCAGCACGTCGAAAAGTTCGGCTATAACCGCTTCTGGGTCGCCGAGCACCACAACATGGACGGCATCGCCAGCTCGGCGACGTCCGTGTTGCTCGGCTATCTGGCGGGCGGCACCTCGACCATTCGTGTCGGTTCGGGTGGCGTGATGCTGCCTAACCACGCGCCGCTGGTGATCGCCGAGCAGTTCGGCACCTTGGAAAGTCTTTACCCGGGGCGTATAGACCTGGGCCTGGGCCGCGCCCCCGGTTCTGATCAAATGACAGCCCGTGCGCTACGCCGTGAACGTTCCGGCAGTGCTGATGACTTCCCGCAAGACGTGGCTGAATTAATGCGTTACCTCGGCCCACGCACCCCGGACCAGCGAATCATCGCCATGCCGGGCACCGGCACCAACGTCCCTGTCTGGTTGCTGGGCTCCAGCCTGTTCAGCGCGCAACTGGCCGGTGAGCGTGGTTTGCCCTACGCCTTCGCCTCGCATTTCGCACCGCGTTTCATGCATGAGGCGATTCGCGTCTACCGCAACCACTTCAAGCCTTCAGCGGTATTGGATAAGCCCTACGTGATGCTCGGTGTGCCGCTGGTGGCTGCTGATACGGACGAGCAGGCTGATTACCTGGCGACGTCGGTCTATCAGCGGATTCTCGCGCTGATGCGTGGACAAAGTCTGGTTCAGCGTCCGCCGGTGAAAACCATGGACGGGTTGTGGCTGCCGCACGAAAGGGAAGCGGTCAGTGATTTCCTCGGGTTGGCGATGGTGGGCAGCCCGCAGAAAATCCGCGCCAAACTGGACGTGCTGGTCGAACAGACGCAGGCCGACGAACTGATTTTTACCTGCGACCTGTACGAACATGCCGATCGTCTGCGCTCCTATGAATTGTTGGCGCAGGTTATGAAGGGCTGAAACTTAAACGGCACCCACAAAAAAGCCGACGCCATTGCGTCGGCTTTTCAGTTTCGAAGAGGGTCAGCCCTGCTTGTAGACGATTTGCCTGGAGCCTTTTTCACAGGTGCCAACGACTTTTCCTTCAGCAGCAGCGCCTTTTTCGATAATTTCCAGCGTGTAATTAGCAATACCCTTGGCATCCAGTTTCGCTGCGATTTCGGCTTTCAGCTCGTCGCAAGACTTGCCCTGGGCAAAGGCTGTTCCCGCAAGGCTCAACAAACAACCCGCCAAAATAAATTTCTTCATCGGTCGCATTCCCCTGGTCAGATCAAAAGAGGCATCCACCCATTTGCTGGATACACACATGTAGCGCTTTGCCTTTCCAGATGGCACTCGGCCAGCGCGCAAGTCTAGAAGACTAGCTCAAACTCAGCTACTGGCAATCCGGAATCCGACTTTGAGCGTCACCTGAAAATGGGCCGCCTTGCCGTCCTTGATGTGCCCGCGGGTTTCAGTCACTTCAAACCATTCCATGAGCTTGAGGCTTTTGCTGGCTTCGGCAAGCGCGTTATTGATGGCATCTTCAATGCTACTGGTGGACGAGCCGACCAGTTCGACTTTTTTGTAGGTGTGATGGTCAGTCATGGCGTTCTCCTCAGGGTGTGAATTACAGCCTAGCAGTGATTTTTCGTCTTACTCGCGTTGGCCAATCCGATAGGGATGCACAGATTTACTGCACTTTCTCCAACCCCTGAAGTCCCAACCATCACACGCAACTCAATCAATGCAGGAGAGCCACCATGGCCACCACTTCATTACGTAAAGCCTCATTGCAAAGCATGGAAGCCGAAATCGAGAGTCTGCTGAAATCGTTGGAAAGCTTGAAAGATGATGCGTCAGACGAGTCGCGTAGAACCCTCAAAACCCTGAAAGCCAACGCCGAAAGTGCGCTGAAACATTCGCGTCATCTGCTCAGCGATGCGTACGAAGACGTCAAAGTCAAAACCCGTGAAACCGGAATCGCCACGCGGGACTACGCTCAGGAACACCCTTGGACGACAGCCGGTGTTGCCGTGGGTGCGTTGGGCCTTCTCGCGGCCTATCTGCTGTGCAAACGCGGGAACTGATCCGCTGGGTGCAGTTCGTTCTTGAGCCACTGCGCCAGTTGCCGAGCCCGCCCGTCCGCGGCACGCTTGGGTAGCCACAACGCCAGTTGCGCCGGGGTTTCACTGAAACCCCATGGCGCAACCAGGCGACCGGCCTTCACGTCTTCGGCCACCAGCGGCTCCGGTGCAATTGCCACCCCGAGGCCGGCCACTGCGGCTTCCAGCAAGTAATACAAATGCTCAAAACCCTGACCGTATTTCAACGCTTTGGCGTCGAGGCCGCTTTGCTGCGCCCAGCTCGGCCACGCTTGTGGGCGTGAGGTGGTGTGTAGTAATGGCTCGTTCAGCAGCGCCATGGCCGGTGCGCCTTGCAACCTATCGTAGCCGGCAAATCGTGGGCTCATGACCGGGCCGATCCGTTCGCTGGTCAATTCATAGACCTGCATGTCCGCTGGCCATGGTGGCTCTGCAAATACCAGTAACGCATCGAGCCCCGGCCGACGCGGATCGAGATCGCCTTCTCCGGCTGACAGGTGCAGACGTAAATCCGGCAGGTCCGCATTCAGCCGTCCCAGGCGTGGAATAAACCAGCGCGCGAGCAGACTTCCCGAGCAGCCAAGCACAAAGGGCGCGTTGGCGGTGCTTTGCGTCAGCTCTGCACAGACTGTCCGTAAGCGTTCGAACGCTTCACCGCTGGCATCGCGCAACCGAATACCGGAATCTGTGAGTTTAAGGCCGCGACCGTCCTTGATGAACAGGCTGACACCGAGGTGTTCTTCGAGCACCTTGAGCTGCCGGCTGACCGCGCCATGGGTGACGTGCAGCTGTTCGGCGGCCTGGCTGACGCTGTTCAGTCGGGCAGTGGCTTCGAAAGCACGAAGTGCGTTCAGCGGGGGAAGGTCGTGGCTCATATGATCTGTGAGTTTTCCTGACAGGTTGTGGCGATCTTATCGGTTTTCAGGTTGGGCTGTCAGGGGTAGAGTTAAGCCCACTCTCTCTTCACAAGCATCATCTCACCCATTCAACCGGAGCGACCCATGACTCAGACTAATCTGCGCAACGGCCCCGACGCCAACGGCCTGTTTGGCGCGTTCGGCGGCCGCTACGTCGCCGAAACCCTGATGCCGTTGATCCTCGACCTGGCCCGCGAATACGAAGCGGCCAAGGAAGATCCGGCGTTCAAAGAAGAATTGGCCTACTTCCAGCGAGACTACGTCGGACGTCCAAGCCCGCTGTATTACGCCGAACGCCTGACCGAGTTCTGCGGCGGCGCGAAGATTTATCTCAAGCGCGAAGAGCTGAACCACACCGGCGCGCACAAGATCAATAACTGCATCGGCCAGATCCTGCTGGCACGGCGCATGGGTAAGAAACGCATCATCGCCGAGACTGGCGCGGGCATGCACGGCGTGGCGACGGCCACCGTGGCGGCGCGCTTTGGTCTCGACTGCGTGATCTACATGGGCACCACCGACATCGAGCGTCAGCAAGCCAACGTGTTCCGCATGAAGCTGCTGGGTGCTGAAGTGATCCCTGTCGTGGCTGGCACCGGCACCCTGAAAGACGCGATGAACGAAGCGCTGCGTGACTGGGTGACCAACGTCGACAGCACCTTCTATCTGATCGGCACTGTGGCCGGTCCGCACCCTTATCCAGCCATGGTTCGCGACTTCCAGGCCGTGATCGGCAAGGAAACCCGTGATCAGTTGCAAGCTCAGGAAGGCCGTCTGCCGGACAGCCTGGTGGCGTGCATCGGTGGTGGCTCCAACGCCATGGGCCTGTTCCACCCGTTCCTTGACGACAAGAGTGTCGAGATCATTGGCGTGGAAGCCGCCGGTTACGGTATCGAAACCGGCAAGCACGCGGCCAGCCTGAACGGCGGCGTGCCGGGCGTGTTGCACGGCAACCGTACCTTCCTGTTGCAGGACGACGATGGCCAGATCATCGACGCCCACTCGATTTCCGCCGGCCTCGACTATCCAGGTATCGGCCCGGAACATGCTTGGTTGCATGACATCGGCCGCGTTCAGTACACCTCAGTGACCGACGACGAGGCTCTCGACGCGTTCCACAAATGCTGCCGCCTGGAAGGGATTATTCCTGCATTGGAAAGCGCCCACGCCCTGGCCGAAGTGTTTAAACGCGCGCCGACCCTGCCGAAAGATCACCTGATGGTGGTCAACCTGTCGGGCCGTGGCGACAAAGACATGCAGACCGTAATGCACCACATGGAACACTCTCAACAAGAGCAATCGAAGCAGGAGAAACACTGATGAGCCGCCTGCAAACGCGCTTTGCCGAACTTAAAGAACAGAATCGCGCCGCCCTGGTGACCTTCGTCACCGCTGGTGACCCGAGCTACGACACTTCCCTGGCGATCCTCAAAGGCTTGCCCGCTGCTGGCGCCGACGTGATCGAATTGGGCATGCCCTTCACCGATCCGATGGCCGATGGCCCGGCGATCCAGCTGGCCAACATTCGCGCCTTGGGCGCCAAACAGAACCTGGCGAAAACCCTGCAAATGGTTCGAGAGTTCCGTGAAGGCAACAGCGAGACTCCGCTGGTGCTGATGGGTTACTTCAACCCGATCCACATGTACGGCGTGCCGCGCTTCATCGCCGACGCCAAAGAGGCCGGTGTTGATGGTTTGATCGTGGTCGACTTGCCACCGGAACATAACGGTGAATTGTGCGACCCGGCTCAGGCAGCGGGCCTGGATTTCATCCGCCTGACCACACCGACCACCGATGACGTGCGTCTTCCAACCGTTCTGAACGGCAGCTCCGGTTTCGTGTACTACGTGTCGGTGGCCGGTGTGACCGGTGCAGGTGCAGCGACTCTGGAACACGTTGAAGAGGCAGTTGCCCGTTTGCGTCGCCACACTGATTTGCCGATCAGCATCGGTTTCGGCATTCGTACCCCGGAGCAGGCCGCTTCCATTGCTCGTCTGGCAGACGGTGTGGTTGTGGGGTCGGCGTTGATCGATCACATCGCCAACGCTACGACACCGGATCAGGCGATTGATGGCGTACTGAGCCTTTGCGCTGCGCTGGCAGAAGGTGTGCGTCAAGCACGGGTCAGCTGAAGGTAAAGTTGCTGTTGCAGAGGAATTAGAGCCTCGCGGCACAGAGTAAACAGCAAGACAAAGGGCTTCAGAACTGTGTTCTGAAGCCCTTTTTTCTACGGCAGTTCCAACCCGCCTGCTGCTTTGTGCAGTTTCCTCAAATGCTCGCCAACTTGCCTCAAGTTGGCTTCATTGGCGGCCATTTCGGCCGCGCGATCCGGGTCGAGCAGCGCCCGCACTTCTTTGTCCAGGTCCCCCGTCAGCGCCAGCAACTGCTTTTGGCGCTGGTTGCTCTCCGACTCCAGGCGTTGCCACTCGCTAGGTTGGGGCAATCCATATCCGCCGCTACCGAGCAATTCAGCCGGACGGCTAAGGTAGCCGCTATTGGCGAGAATCTGTTGCAAGGCCGCATCGGCCTTGTCCATGCCGCCGTTTTTCAGATTCCGAGCGCCGAGGTAGCGCTGTTTTACTTCGTCCTGGGCCAACAGCATTTGTTGGCGGAAGGCTGCCTGCTCCAACAGCAGCAATGCGGCACTGGCGCGCAGGTCTGCCTGTTCGAACCATTGCCGGCGCTCAACCGCTTTCAATGCCAGCCAGTCTTCGACTTTGTCCTGCTTGATCGGCACGCGCTTTTTCAGCACATCGAACATGGCCTGATACCGGTCGCGAAAGGAATCGAAACGATAGCCCAGCCGGAGCGCTTCGCGTGGGTCGTCAAGCACGCTGGTATCTGCCAGTCCGCGACCTTTGAGCACTGCCAGCAGGCCGTTTGGCATGATGTTATCCAGCCCGACCAGTTGTGGATGGTTGGTGGCGCTGCGTAGCAGTTTCAGGTCTTCTACCGCACAGTTGTTCGACAGGAAAAAGTAATTGCCGTCGTAACTCCAGTGCATCTCGGCGGCATGTTCCACGATACCTTCGATTTCGCTGCGCGACAGGTTCAGCGGCACCGAGGCCACACTGCGCAGTTCGGTCTTGGTGTATTCGTCGATGACCTGGGAGAGCGGCAGGACAAACAGGCGCGACGGGTATTTTCCGACAAGTCCGCCCCAACTCGAAAGCTGCACGTCACCGACAAAGGCGCGGTAGGACAAGGCCAGATGCTGGTCAAGATCAAGACGGCAGTCAGGGCCTCGTGGTCGCCCGGGTGCACATATGACCAAGCGCAACATGCTGTGGCCCCAGCGGCTGACCCAGTTCTGATTGGCTTCGGCCAGCAGATAGTCGATGGCGTAGACCCGTTCCGGATCGACCTGCCCCAAGGGTTGCTTGGCGAAGTCATTGCCGGCGTTGAGGAAGGCGACGGTGTTGGCGCAGGTGTCTTTGGACGCCGGTGCCCAGCCAAAGTGTTCCTGGTAGTAGCGATACAGCGCCGGACGGCGACAGGCATAGCTCGGGTCGAGGAGGAAATACTCTATGTTGACCGCGACGAACTCTTTCGGACTGCTCGTTTCGTAAATGTCCGGGCTGCGGGCGATCTGTCGGTTGTGCTGTTCACGCTCGCCGCGACGGCCGACATATTGTGGCCAGCCTGCAAGGTCGAGCAGGCGAGGATCGTCGCTGAGAGTAAAGCGTCGATTGGTCTGGCCACGGCACTGATCGGGAATCCCTACCAGTCCTGAGCTGCTGCTGCGCCGGGTG
Organism: Pseudomonas sp. GM21; assembly: GCF_000282215.1. Lineage (GTDB taxonomy): Bacteria > Pseudomonadota > Gammaproteobacteria > Pseudomonadales > Pseudomonadaceae > Aquipseudomonas. Next base: position 10,803 of record NZ_AKJS01000141.1, on the reverse strand, counting down.
CAGTGTTGAATCAGTTTGCGCTCAGCGTCTGGCCACAGGCGCGAGCGATCGTAAATGTGGGTGAGTTCGTGCAGCACCGTGGCGAGCATTTCACGGCGGACAGTGCCATGAGGGCGATTGGTCTTCTTGCTTGCGGCACTGCCATCGGTGAGGCTGGCGAGCAGGTTACGGTTCAAGTCGAGTCTGGATACCAGCGACGCCTGGCCGTAGGCATTGCTCGGCATGTCAGCGGTCCAGTCGACATCAATACGCCGATCCAGTTGCTCGATGAACCGCGGCGGCAGCGCCTGCATGGCTTCATCGAGCAGTGCCTGACTGGCTTGCTGTTGAGCCGGGCTAAGACCTTGCGTCATGAGCTGCAATTGCAGGCTGGCGTTGGCCGTGCTGCCGAACAGCATCATGACCCCGGCCAGCAGCCAGGCGGCTGACGGCCTCACAGTGCGAGGATGGCTTCGGCGAGTACCTGGTCACTGGCGTCCCGCGCTTGCGGCACGCGATCGCGCAGGGTAATGAAAGCTGCTTCAAGGTGCGCTCCGCGGATATCGCCATTGCTGGCGACGAAACTCGCTGCATCGTCGTGTGCCTCGCGAATGATCTTCGAGTCACGGATGGACGTGGTGGTATCAGAGGTGAAATCAAGCGTGCGCTGGGTGGCACGAATGAGAATGTTACTGGTGGCAACCAGGGTTTGGGCCTGGGCCACATCGGCCAACAACAGCAGGCCAAGGGTGGCAGCAATCAGCGGGTTACGCATGGAACGACTCCGGGGAAACAGGGATAACTATTGGACGAGAATTGCTTGCGCCAGTTCAAGGTCGCTTGCATGAAGTTTTGGCTGGGTATGAGTGGCGAGCAGCAGTTTACGGTCGAAGGGCGCGGAGGTCACCAGACTGGAGCCATAACCACCGGCCTCAGTGCCTTTAGTAAAAAGCAGGCAGTGCCGAAACATGGGGACACGCAGGGCGTGTCCCACGTCAGTGCTATCGCTTAAATGGTCAGAATCGCCTGCGCCAACTGTGCGTCTGTTGCATTCAGTTGTGGGGCCTGATGGCGAATGTGATCGAGGGCGCTTTCGAGTTTCACCCCCCGGATGGACCCTTCGCTGGCAACGAAGCTGGCGGCATCATCACGGGCAGCCAAGACAATCTTGTCGTCCTTGAACGAAGACGTGACATTGGACGTTGCATCTGACGTGGCTTTGAGTGCGTTTACGACAGCATCGGTGGTCACGATAAAACTGGTGGCGTGGGAATTGGCAGCCACGGCAAGCAGGGCTGCAGCGCTGAGCAGGCGAAGTCGGGACATGGGGTAACTCCTTTGGATAAATCGATTGTGAGGTGGTGAGGTAGCAACTGGATCAGACACCGCTCGCCACGTTCTGGTTTGATATTAGGCCTGCTTTTATTCTTTCGCACTGTCCGGTCTGTTCAGTCAGTCATTCATGGCTAAGCAGACACTTTCTATTGAAAGTGTACTGTACAAATATTGGGTTAGAAGAACTGTATCTGTATGCCGTGGGGGCGGTTGTTTTGGGGAGAAAAACACGAAAACGACAAAGCCCGTCGTGGTTTCCCACGACGGGCTTTGTTTTTTCAATCTGGATTGCTGGCAGTGGACCCGATAGGTCAGGGCCAGCGACGCTAACTTAGCGCCAGAATGGCTTGCTCAGCTCTTCGTAACGCTGTGCTTCGCTAATCCCTGCGTCAGCCAGCAGACGCGAATCCAGGCGAGCCAGTTGATGGCGGCTGGAGATGCGGCGCTGCCACAGCATCAGGTTGGCGATAACGCGCAGAGGCATGGAAGCCTGGGTTTTTGCAGCAGTGTCTTCGAAGAACAGGTCGGAACTGAGTGTACGTTCCATGATTGACATCCTTCCGCTTGTGGCGGGATTAGGTAGTGGTTTAACTGGTGCCCATGATCCTCTCGTTTGCCTAGTCTCTGTAGATACAGTTCATCTGTATTGTGAGGGACCAGTTAACTGTTAATAGGCGGTGTACTGGTCCAAATAGAGGCAACTGTACCTGTCCGCACCGATGTGGTGCGTTTTCGTTCGTGTGGCTGGAAAAGGTAGGTTCTTTCGGTAGGAAATGACCAGTACAGCAGTACAGTTTTCAACAGTTTTTTGTCTGGCAACAGCAGGCTGACGAAACTGTGTTTGCGTCAGCTGCCATCTGTACCAATTACACCTTGAGCATGCGCCCCGTTTCTTCCAGATTTATGTGCCAGCTCAGCGCGTCACGCAGGATATGCGGCGTGTGCCCGCCAATCGCACAAGCTGCGGTGAAGTAGTCGTCCAGAGTCTGGCGATAGTCCGGGTGCACACAGTTGTCGATGACGACCCGGGCTCGTTCCCTGGGTGCCAGCCCGCGCAAGTCCGCCAGGCCGATCTCGGTGACGAGGATGTCGACGTCATGCTCTGTGTGATCAACATGGCTAACCATGGGCACGACACTGGAGATCGCGCCGCCCTTGGCGATTGATTTGGTGACGAAGACGGACAAATGCGCATTGCGCGCGAAGTCGCCTGAGCCTCCAATACCGTTCATCATCCGTGTACCGCAGACATGGGTGGAGTTGACGTTGCCATAGAGATCGAACTCCAGCGCCGTGTTGATGCCGATGATGCCAAGTCGGCGTACCACTTCAGGGTGGTTGGAAATTTCCTGTGGGCGCAGCACCAATTTGTCTTTATAGCGCTCGAGGTTGCCAAACACGTCGGTATTGCGTCGGCTCGAGAGTGTGATCGAGCTGCCCGATGCAAAAATCAGTTTGCCGGCGTCGATCAGGTCGAATGTCGAGTCCTGCAGCACCTCGGAGTACATGGTCAGGTCTTCGAACGGCGAATCAAGCAGGCCGCACATCACTGAGTTGGCAATGTTACCGATGCCGGCCTGCAAGGGGCCGAGCTTGTTGGTCATGCGCCCCGCGGCCACTTCCTGTTTGAAGAAGTTGATCAGGTGGTTGGCAATCGCCTGGGTTTCAGTGTCCGGTGGCATTACGGTGGACGGCGAGTCCGATTGATTGGTGATCACGATCGCGACGATCTTCTCTGGCGGGATCGGGATGGCGGTGCTGCCAATGCGGTCATCGACCTTCACCAGCGGAATCGGCGTTCGGGTTGGACGGTAGGTCGGGATATAGATGTCGTGTAGGCCTTCGAGATTCGGGTTGTGCGCCATGTTGATCTCGACGATCACGTGTTTGGCGAAAATCGCGAAGCTGGCCGAGTTGCCGACTGACGTGGTCGGCACGATATGGCCGTGCTCGGTGATCGCCACCGCTTCAATCACCGCGAGGTCGGGCAACTTGAGTTGCTGGTTGCGCAGTTGCTCTACGGTTTCCGAGAGGTGCTGGTCGATGAACATCACCTCGCCCGCATTAATGGCCTTGCGCAGGGTGCTGTCCACCTGGAATGGCATGCGTCGTGACAGTACGCCGGCTTCGGTGAGTTGTTTGTCGAGGTCGTTGCCCAGGCTGGCGCCGGTCATCAAGGTGATTTTGAGCGGCGAGACCTTCGCGCGCTCGGCCAGTGCCTGGGGAACGGCTTTCGCTTCGCCGGCGCGGGTGAAGCCACTCATGCCAACGGTCATGCCGTCCTCAATCAGAGCGGCGGCGTCGGCGGCACTCATCACTTTATCCAACAAGGAAGGCAGGCGAATACGGTCACGGTACATGGGATGTTATCTCGGGCAACGGGTAGCAGGGCGTGCAGTCTAGTGAATTGCACCGACTTCTGTCCCGCTACCAAGGTCGCAAATGAGGTGTCTATTCCGGGCCTTTCGAGCAAAACACCATTACCGGATCGGTAACAAAAGCGTAGTGTTGTCTGACGTATTGCGCAAACAAAAACGCCCCGACGAGTCGGGGCGTTCTGTGTGCCGCTGAAGATTACTCGACGGCTTTGACCATGTCTTCGATGACTTTCTTGGCGTCGCCGAACACCATCATGGTCTTGTCCAGGTAGAACAGTTCGTTGTCCAGACCGGCATAACCGCTGGCCATCGAGCGTTTGTTGACGATGATGGTCTTGGCTTTGAACGCTTCCAGAATCGGCATGCCGGCAATCGGCGATTTCGGATCGTTCTTCGCGGCCGGGTTGACCACGTCGTTGGCGCCCAACACCAGCACCACGTCGGCTTGGCCGAACTCGGAGTTGATGTCTTCCATCTCGAACACCTGGTCGTAAGGCACTTCGGCCTCGGCGAGCAAGACGTTCATGTGGCCAGGCATCCGACCGGCAACCGGGTGGATTGCGTACTTCACGGTCACGCCGCGATGGGTCAACTTCTCGGTCAGTTCTTTCAGCGCGTGCTGCGCCCGTGCAACCGCCAGGCCGTAGCCCGGCACGATGATCACGGTGTCGGCGTTGGTCAGCAGGAAGGTCGCGTCGTCAGCCGAACCGGATTTGACCGGGCGAGCTTCCTGGGCGCCGGCTGGACCTGCATCGGCCGTGTTGCCGAAACCGCCGAGCAGCACATTAAAGAACGAGCGGTTCATCGCCTTGCACATGATGTACGAGAGGATCGCACCGCTTGAGCCCACCAGCGAACCGGCGATGATCAGCATCGAGTTGTTCAGCGAGAAGCCGATACCGGCCGCGGCCCAGCCGGAGTAGCTGTTGAGCATCGACACGACGACCGGCATGTCTGCACCGCCAATCGGGATGATGATCAGCACGCCCATGACGAAGGCCAGGGCTAGCATCAGAGCGAAAGCGCCGAGGTTGCCAGTCAGCATGAAGGTGATGCCCAAGGCCAGGGTTGCAACACCCAGCAGCAGGTTCAACTTGTGCTGACCGCTGAACTGTACCGGTGCGCCCTGGAACAGGCGGAACTTGTACTTGCCCGACAGCTTGCCAAAGGCGATCACCGAACCGGAGAAGGTAATTGCACCGATGGCAGCGCCGAGGAACAACTCCAGGCGGTTGCCGGCAGGAATCGAGTCGCCCAGTTGCTTAACGATGCCCAGGGACTGCGGCTCAACGACAGCAGCAATGGCGATGAACACGGCGGCCATACCGATCATGCTGTGCATGAAGGCGACCAGTTCCGGCATCTTGGTCATCTCAACGCGCTTGGCCATGATCGAGCCAGCGGTGCCGCCGACCAGCAGGCCAACGATAACGTAACCGATCCCGGCGGTGGCCAGCTCAGCGCCCAGCTTATAGATGAGGCCTACGGTGGTGAGAATCGCCAACGCCATGCCGAGCATGCCGTATAAATTGCCACGCCGGGACGTGGTTGGGTGCGACAGGCCTTTGAGGGCCTGGATAAAGCAGATCGACGCGATCAAGTAGAGCGTCGTGACAAGGTTCATGCTCATTACTTGGGCGCCTCTTCTTTTACGACTTTCGGGGCTTTTTTCTTGAACATCTCAAGCATTCTGCGGGTGACCAGGAAGCCACCAAACACGTTCACCGCCGCCAGAGCCACCGCCAGGGTGCCCATGGTTTTGCCCAGAGGCGTGACGGTCAGCGCCGCTGCCAACATGGCGCCGACGATCACGATTGCCGAGATGGCGTTGGTCACGGCCATCAATGGCGTGTGCAGTGCAGGTGTAACGTTCCAGACCACGTGATAACCGACATAAATCGCCAGCACGAAGATGATCAGGTTGTAGATACCGGGGGAGATAAGCTCTTCCATCGTCTGAATCCCTGCTTAGGCGTTTTTGCGGATGACTTGGCCGTCGCGGCACATCAGGCACGCGGCGACGATGTCGTCTTCTAGGTTCACTTCGAACTGGCCTTCTTTGTTGAAGACCAGCTTCAGGAAGTCCAGCAGGTTGCGTGCGTACAGGGCCGAAGCATCTGCCGCCACCGCGCCGGCCAGATTGGTCGGGCCGCAAATGGTCACGCCATTCTCAACCACCACCTGATCCGCTACGGTCAGCGGACAGTTACCACCCTGAGCGGCCGCGAGGTCGATGACCACCGAGCCAGGCTTCATCTGTGACACGGTTTCCGCGCTCAACAGCGTCGGTGCCTTGCGACCCGGAATCAGCGCAGTGGTGATGACGATGTCAGCCTGTTTGGCGCGTTCATGCACGGCCAGGGCCTGACGTTGCATCCAGCTGGCCGGCATTGGACGTGCGTAACCGCCGACACCGACAGCGCATTCGCGCTCTTCATCGGTTTCGTACGGCACGTCGACGAACTTGGCGCCCAGGGATTCGATTTGTTCCTTCACCGCCGGACGTACGTCCGAGGCCTCGATCACTGCGCCCAGACGCTTGGCGGTCGCAATGGCCTGCAAACCTGCCACGCCTGCGCCCAGAATCAGCACGCGCGCCGCTTTCACAGTGCCCGCAGCGGTCATCAGCATCGGCATGAAGCGTGGGTAGTGATGAGCGGCCAACAACACGGCTTTATAGCCGGCGATGTTCGCCTGGGAGGACAACACATCCAGGCTCTGCGCACGGGAAGTGCGTGGCGCGGCCTCCAGCGCGAAGGCGGTAATGCCGCATTCGGCCAGCTTTGCGATGGTTTCATTGCTGAACGGATTGAGCATGCCCACCACAACGGTGCCGCTTTTAATCAGCGTCAGTTCGCTGTCGCTGGGAGCGACCACCTTGAGAATCAGCTCGGCCCCAAACGCATCGTTGGCGCTGCCAATCGTTGCGCCTGCCGCTTCATAAGCACTGTCGACAACGCTGGCATTAATGCCGGCGCCGCTTTGCACAGTGACCTTATGACCCTGGCCGATCAGCTTCTTGATGGTTTCCGGGGTTGCAGCAACCCGTGTTTCACCCGTCTGGGTTTCGAGAGGAACACCAATGTGCACGTCAAATCTCCTGCGTGATCTTATTGAGTAAACCCAGGCACTTCGGATGGTGCGGCTGGGGCGGCCGATCAGCACGATCCCGCCGAATCAGGGCGGGGCGCGGCATTTTGCAGGCGAACTTTGTGCCCTTCAAGGGATTATGACGGGTGACGGAAAATTAACTACAAGTCACCCCGTGACCGAATGTCGCAACTGACGGGCTCAATCCCTTGCGGGCCGTGACTTGTAAGGGGTTTTGTCGTAATTCGGTAAATTACATATCTTTACCGTGAATGAGGCGTCATTGCCTTCCTATGGAGGCTCAAAGCCACGTCGTCAGGCGCTTGTGGGACGTTTGTGCTCCTTCTCCGTACAGTCTCTTCAGATGCGACATATAGTTATATCTGTAGGGCTTTTATTTTATTGACTACGAGGTCAGCTATTTGGCTTGAGCCTTTATCCCTCTAGGTTGTAGCTGTGCGCCTGATTGAGTAGCCAGTCGCGAAATGCCTTCAATGAAGCCGATTCCACCTTTCGCTCGGGAATCATCAGGTAATAAGCCTTGATACTCGACAACGCTTGCGTGTTGGCAATCACCAGGCGCTTCTCCGCCAATTCGCGCTGAATCAGGAACGGTGGGATCAGCGCAATCCCCATGTCGTGCATCGCGGCTTGAGCGAGCATGGAGAATAGCTCGTAGCGCGGTCCTGTCATGTCCCGTGGGATATTCAGGTTCTTTGAGTTGAACCATTGGCGCCAGGCATAGGGGCGTGTGGTCTGTTGCAACAGAGGCAGTTCCGCTATTTCAGCGGGCGACAGGTGTGTCTGCTTGCCCAGTAGGGCAGGACTGCACACCGGCATCGGATTTTCACCCATCAACCTGTGGGACTCGGTGCCTGACCAATCGGCGTCGCCAAAGTAAATCGCAGCATCAAAATCGGTGTCGGCGAACAGGAAGGGGCGCGTGCGGTTGGTGAGGTTCACCGTCACTTCCGGGTGCTTGTGTTGAAAGTCTTTAAGTCGTGGGAGTAACCATTGGGTGCCAAAGGTCGGAACCACTGCCAGTTCAATCACGTTGGCGCCCTGTTGCCCCATCACCGACAGGGTGTCCCGTTCCACCGCATCGAGTTGTGTGGCCACGCGGCGGCTGTAGGAAAGACCGGCTTCCGTCAACTTCACCCCGCGCCGTGAGCGTCGGAAAAGTTCGACGCTGAGGAACTCCTCCAGACTGGCGATCTGCCGGCAAATGGCGCCCTGTGTCAGTGAAAGCTCCTGGGCGGCCTTGGTAAAGCTTTCGTGGCGTGCGGCCGCTTCGAAGCTGATCAGGGCTGTCGTGCTGGGGATTTTCCTGCGCATGTACGGCAACCTCACTAATACATCGCATAAAAGCTATCTTGCGATGTTTCGGAGTGAGAAATTAGCACAACAGTATGCAAAATCCTCGTTTGCCGTAAAGCCGAACCCGGCCTAGGATCAGTCCACGTAATTTGACCCTGATTCGAGAGGACACACTCATGGGCGGTAAAGCGAGCTTCAACTGGATCGATCCTCTGCTGCTGGATCAACAGCTCACTGAAGAAGAACGCATGATTCGAGACACTGCCGAGCAATTCGCTCAGCAGAAACTCGCACCGCGCGTTCTCGAAGCTTTCCGCCATGAGAAGACCGACCCGGCAATCTTTCGTGAAATGGGCGAAGTCGGCCTGTTGGGTGCAACGATTCCAGAGCAGTACGGTGGCAGCGGGCTGAACTACGTCAGCTACGGCCTGATTGCTCGTGAGGTCGAGCGTGTCGATTCCGGTTACCGCTCGATGATGAGCGTGCAGTCTTCGCTGGTGATGGTGCCGATCAACGAATTCGGTACCGAAGCCCAGAAGCAGAAATACCTGCCAAAACTCGCCACCGGTGAGTGGATTGGTTGCTTCGGTCTGACAGAGCCAAACCACGGTTCCGACCCGGGCGCGATGATTGCTCGTGCGCGCAAAGTGGAAGGCGGGTACAGCCTGACCGGAAACAAGATGTGGATCACCAACAGTCCGATCGCTGATGTGTTCGTGGTCTGGGCTAAAGATGACGCTGGCGACATTCGTGGCTTCGTTCTGGAGAAGGGCTGGAAAGGCCTGAGCACTCCCGCGATTCACGGCAAGGTTGGCTTGCGTGCGTCCATCACCGGTGAAATCGTCATGGACAACGTATTTGTCCCTGAAGAGAACATCTTCCCGGACGTCCGTGGTTTGAAAGGTCCATTTACCTGCCTCAACTCCGCACGTTATGGCATTTCCTGGGGCGCACTGGGTGCTGCCGAGTTTTGCTGGCACACCGCTCGCCAGTACACCCTGGATCGTCAGCAGTTCGGTCGTCCACTGGCTGCCACTCAGCTGATCCAGAAGAAACTGGCTGACATGCAGACCGAAATCACCATGGCGCTGCAAGGCTGCCTGCGCCTGGGGCGAATGAAAGACGAAGGCACTGCGGCGGTCGAAATCACTTCGATGATGAAGCGCAACTCCTGCGGCAAGTCCCTGGACATCGCTCGTATGGCTCGCGACATGCTGGGTGGTAACGGCATCTCCGATGAGTTCGGTGTCGCCCGCCATCTGGTCAACCTGGAAGTGGTGAATACCTATGAAGGTACCCATGACGTTCACGCGCTGATTCTCGGTCGTGCGCAAACTGGCATCCAGGCGTTCTATTAATAGGAGAACGTCCATGGGCGCGCTTTCGCATCTGCGGGTACTGGATTTGTCGCGAGTATTGGCCGGGCCTTGGGCCGGGCAGATCCTTGCGGACCTTGGCGCTGAGGTGATCAAGGTCGAGCGCCCGGGCAATGGCGATGACACGCGCGCCTGGGGGCCTCCTTTCCTTAAAGACGCCTACGGTGAGAACACCAGCGAGGCCGCCTATTACTTGTCGGCCAATCGCAACAAGCAATCGGTCACCATCGACTTCACGCGTGCGGAAGGTCAGAAGTTAGTGCGGGAGTTGGCGGCCAAGTCGGACATCCTGATCGAAAACTTCAAGGTCGGTGGTCTGGCAGCTTACGGGCTGGACTATGAGTCGCTCAAGGCGGTCAATCCGAATCTGATTTACTGCTCGATTACCGGGTTTGGTCAGACGGGGCCCTACGCCAAGCGTGCGGGCTATGACTTCATGATTCAGGGCTTGGGTGGCCTGATGAGCCTGACGGGGCGACCGGAAGGGGATGAGGGGGCAGGGCCGGTGAAAGTCGGTGTGGCGCTGACAGACATCTTGACCGGTCTCTACTCGACGGTGGCGATTCTGGCCGCGCTTGCGCACCGGGATCACGACGGTGGGGGCCAGCATATCGACATGGCATTGCTGGATGTCCAGGTCGCGTGCCTGGCCAACCAGGCAATGAACTACCTGACGACAGGCAACGCACCGAAGCGCTTGGGTAATGCCCATCCGAACATCGTGCCCTATCAGGACTTTCCTACGGCGGATGGCGACTTCATCCTTACCGTGGGTAACGACGGTCAATTCCGCAAGTTTGCCGAAGTGGCGGGGCAGCCGCAGTGGGCGGACGACCCGCGCTTTGCGACCAATAAGCTGCGGGTAACGAATCGTGCTGTATTGATTCCGCTGATCCGTCAGGCAACGGTGTTCAAGACCACTGCCGAGTGGGTGTTACAGCTTGAGCAGGCTGGCGTGCCATGTGGCCCGATCAATGATCTGGCTCAGATGTTTGCTGATCCTCAGGTCAAGGCGCGTGGGCTGGCAATTGAGATGCCTCATTCGTTGGCGGGGAGCGTGCCGCAGGTGGCGAGCCCGATTCGTCTGTCCAAGACCCCGGTGGAGTATCGCAATGCTCCTCCGTTGCTGGGTGAGCATACGCAGGAGGTTTTGCAGCGCGTGCTGGGGTTGGGGGCTGGGGCTGTAGCTGCATTCAAAGAGTCTGGGGTGCTTTGAGGATCCGTTCTATATAGAGGAGGGTGGTTTGCTCCTCTATATAGAGAGGAATCGGGTTGTTTTCCGCCTTTTTGCAAGTTATTGATAGAGAAGCCAAATCAATGCTTGACGG
>NZ_AKJS01000140.1 GCF_000282215.1 Pseudomonas sp. GM21 | reverse complement strand
TCGAAAACCGCGTAGCCGCTGACGGTTCCGACCGTCTGATCGAAAACCGCGTGGCCGCTGACGGTTCCGACCGACTGATCGAAAACCGCGTAGCCGCTGATGGTTCTGACCGGCTGATCGAAAACCGCGTTGCCGAAGGTGGTGCTGACCGTTTGATCAAGTATCGTGCCGCATGAATGATTAGTCTTCACGCTGCACTCAATGAAAAGCCCGGCCAAACAAGCCGGGCTTTTTCCTGAACAAAATAAACCAGTCCCCACTTAATGCCTCTGCCGCACCTGTGGTACATAAGACCTGATTGTGAATTTTGCGCTCAATGAGGTTGTGCCTATGCCCCACTTCCAACGCTTGCCGCAACTGCTGAGCTGCGCCCTGTTCGGGGTATTCGCTTGCAGCGTCCAGGCCAGTACACCCGCCCCCGTACCCGATAGCTTGTTGCCGCTGCTGGTGACGATCAACGAGCGCTTGAATACTGCTGATCTCGTGGCGTTGACCAAATGGGACAGCGGCAAGCCAGTCCAGGACACGGCCCGGGAAACACAGCTTATCGACAACGCCAGGAAGACTGCCGTGAGCCAGAAGCTGAATCCGGACGAGGTCGCCGATCTGATCGCCGCACAAATCGAAGCCAACAAGCTGGTGCAATACGGCTTGCTCGCGCAATGGCGCGCGGCGGACAAGGCACCAGACACACCACGCCCGGACCTCATCCATCAAATCAGGCCACTGCTGGATGAGCTGCAACACCGCCTGTTGCAGCAATACGCCGCCTTCGAGCCCTATCGCAATGACCCCCACTGCCCAGACTGGCTGGGGACCGAGCGAGCCAGCCTGATCAAGGATCAACTGCACGGTCAGGCCCTGATCCGCGCCACCGGGGAGCTGTGTGTCATCGCGCCATGACGGGCGAACCCCGAGCTGATGCATCAATAGTCGCGGTCCTGATAAAAAGTCAGAAGTTGAAACCTTATTCAGGACGAGACAGCATTCAACCCGATCCAGCCATGAAGGCCGACATACAAGCCCACACCGATAATCAACGCGCCGGACAGATAAGGTGCCCGACGCGCAACCGCCCCCATCCACGGCCAGCGGTGAGTGGCTTGCCGGGCGCCAATGGCTGCCGCCGCGCCGACCGACACCAGCGTAATCGCCAGGCCAATGCTGAAGCACAGGACGAGCAAGCCACCCAAGGCGACTTCCTTGACCTGGAGGCAGAGCAGCAAAACGGTGATGGCCGCCGGGCAAGGAATCAGCCCTCCCGTCAAGCCGAACACGATGATCTGGCCGGTGGTCACTTCACGATGGGTGAAGCGCTTGCGGATGTCATTGGCATGGGCACGTTCATGTGCATCCTGATACCCGTCAACTGACAATTCCACACCTTCCAGCCCCTCGTGCGAGTGTCCGTGATCATGCTCCTGGTATTCCAGGTCGTAGTCATGCGAGTGCCCGGCGTGTCCAAGGCTCAAGCGAACGCTGAATTCATGGGGTTCGGGAATGTCGGCCGTCGATTGCAGAAAACCTTCATGTTCAACAAATGAGAACGCTTGGGTGCTGCCGTCCGGACGCGTCGTCAGCACCCGGACATCCGCAGCGCCCCAGGCATGCCCGCTCACTCCTTTCAGGCGCCAGTGCGGTGGCATGCCGGCTTCGAAAATCGAAAGCTCGATGCGGCCATGGCCGGTATCAATGCGCTGGGTTTCATCGTGGTGACCGTGGTCTTGGCGGTGACTTTCCCCCTGCTCAAACTTGAACATCTGCTCGCCACGCCAGGTGCGCCACAGCATCCAGAGTGCAATCAAGATAATCAGTGCCGCAGATGCCAGCTGGAAATACGGCTCGGTGGTTTGAGCATCCAGTCCCTTGCCCAGGTACATGCCACCGATAGCGACCAACCAGACTACTGCCGTATGCGACAGCGTTGCGGCCAGGCCCAACAACACGGCTTGTTTGACAGAGCCCCGAATGGCCACGATGAACGCCGCCATCATGGTTTTTGAATGCCCCGGCTCAAGCCCGTGCAAGGCTCCGAGCAGTATTGCGCTGGGGAAATAGAACCACGCGTGGGCGCTACCCTGCCGAAGCAGTTCTGAAAAATCCGGCATGACAGAGCCTATGTGGAGTAACGGCGGAGGGTTTCGAAAGAATCTATAAGTTCAGGCCGCCACATCAGGTGTAAAGAAATAGGCCAGGCCGAGGATCAAGTACACGGCGAGCAGTTGCACCCCTTTGAGCCAGTCGGATCGTCCGTCGCCGGCCACCTGACCGGTAATCAGAACGGCCAGCAGCACACTGAGGACCAAACCGCCGGAGAACGCCAGGTCCATTGGCGCCGAACCGATGGCGTAGCTGGCCAGCACGAGAACGGGGGCTACAAAAAGGGCGACCTGAACACTGGAACCAATCGCAATCGAGAGCGAAAGGTCCATGCGGTTTTTCATGGCCGCCGAAATCGCGGAAGAATGCTCCGCGGCGTTTCCGAGTATCGCGACAATGAACACACCGACAAAGAGGTTGCTCAGGCCAAGTTGATGCGCACTGGGCTCGATGGCCGCCACCAGGATCTCGCTGACCCAGGCGATCAACAATGTCGCCACGGCCAGAACCAGCAACGCCTTACTCTTTGACCAGAGCGGGGACTGCTGCCCATCGCTCGCCACCTTGGGATCCCCGGCAAACAGGTTCTTGTGGGTCACCAGCGAGTACAACAGAAACAACCCATAAACAAACAGCAAGACCACGGCGATATATAGGCTCAACCTTTGCAGCCCTTCCGGCGCACGAGGCGCCACCACGGCGTTGTAGGCAGCCGCCAATACAAGTGCGATGGTCGCCATGGTCAGCAACGTGGCCTGGGAGCGAGCTGCGAGGGCATTGAATTGCTGTTCCTTGTGACGCAACCCGCCGGCAAGCATGGCGGCCCCCAGCACCAGCAGGATATTGCCGACAATGGAGCCGATCAGGGAGGCTTTCACCACATCGTGCAGGCCGGCCCGCAATGCGCTAATGGCGATGATCAGTTCAGTGGCATTGCCGAACGTGGCATTGAGCAACCCACCAACCCCTTCCCCTGAGCGCTCAGCCAGTTGCTCGGTCGCCCGCCCCAGCCATCCGGCCAGCGGCACGATGGCCAGAGAAGCCGCCAGAAAAATCAGCAAGTCCTGCTCGGGCGCAATGAACTTCAAGAGGATGGGAATGGGGACGAAGACCAACATCCAATAGAGCATGGCTGTACTCGCATAAGACCAGGTTGATGAAGCGGCAATCGATATCCCGGTAAGGATGGCTTACTTGCGCAATCCCGTCGAAAATTCCACCGACATAACAATGAGAGTCAGTTGCTATTAATCAGGCCCTATCCTCAAGGAACACGAAAGGCAGCCCATTGCGATCCAGTCATGAAGCTTGGCGCCGCGTGACGGCAGTCTTAGGGTCACCTGTAGTTACTGCGGCTTGAACAAAAGCAGGAGCAGAGCTGTTGTGGCAAGCAATGCCCCAGTGAGGAACGTACTGTCCGATCCAAGGCTGTGCCATAACCCGCCCGCAAGAACGCTGGCGATCAGCATGCATGCACCACTGACCAGATTGAAAATGCCGTAGGCGGTGCCCTTGAGTACTGTGGGCGCGTTATCCGCTACCAGCGAGGCAAGAATGCCTTGGCTAAATCCCATATGAAGCCCCCACAACGCAACGCCCAGCATCATCGTGATGACTGAACTGGACTGGGCAAGTACCAGATCCGCCAGGACGAGTAACCCCATACCCACGCAAAGCAGCTTCGTCCGATTGATACGATCAGATAGCCAGCCGGCAGGGTAAGCGGACAACATATAAAAAAGTGCCATTACCACCATCACCAGCGCAATCCAGGTGATCGACAGACCTGTCTGCTGCGCCCGTAATACCAGAAACGCCTCGCTGAAACGGGCAAGTGTAAACACCCCTCCAATAATGACGACCCACCAATAGCCAGTGGAAAAATCGTGAAGGACTCTCCAATGAATGGGAGATCGGAAGTTGCGCTCGCTGGAGGCAGGTGTGGGTTCTTTTACTCCAACTAAAATGAGAGCCACCGCTATTGTTGCCGGGATCACTGCAAACCACAGGACAAGCTGGATATCGGCGAGCCATAGCATGAGGAAGATGGCCAGAGCGGGGCCAAGAACAGCCCCTGCGGTATCCATCGACTGTCGCAGCCCAAAACAGGCACCACGTATTTCTGGTGGCGACACATCGGCAACCAGGGCATCTCGCGGTGCACCACGAATGCCTTTGCCGATTCGATCCAGAAGGCGTGCGGTGAAGACCACTTCAACCGATTGAGCCAGAGGAAAAAGCGGTTTGCTCAGAGCGGCCAAACCATATCCCAGAAGCAGCAATCCTTTGCGCCGACCAATAAAGTCGCTGATAGCGCCAGAGAATATCTTGACGAGCATCGCGGTCGACTCGGCAATCCCCTCGATCACCCCGACGGTCAATGCACTTGCACCCAATGTAGTGACCATAAACACAGGCAGTAAACTGTGTACCAATTCAGACGATAGATCCATGAACAGGCTGACAAAGCCCAACGCCCAAATCGTGCGTGGAATACGAAGACGCTCAGCGTCGGTGCGCGGACTTTCAGTACTCATTTTTGGGTATGTCGGAGCGCGGCTAGCGCGAGCGATCCGAGTTTCCAGTTCCTGGTTTTGTAACTTTAGAGTGTGGATTCAACCGATCGATGCAACAGACCGGCTAAATCTTTGCGCAGCCGCTAATCGTAGAACGGCTCAACCAACGCCCGACTGCCGACAAAAAAACTGTCAGCCACCAGTCGCAACGGCTGGAGGTCCAGGTCACTGGCTTTGTCGTCAATCAGCTGTTGAAAATGTCGATACACCGCCGCGTACTCACCCTCCTCCGATACGGCTTGGCGCACGCCGTCAATGCTCAACAGCGCGCCACCGTTATCCAGTCGCAGGATGCCTTCTGTGCAGCGAATCTCGATGCTCCAGAGTTCCTCATGACCGTGGTCGAAATCGAACTCCGCGCGGACATCGAGGTGGCGCGCATCGGACATTTTGATGGAGGCGGCAATAGGCGACTGGCAGTTGCCGGGGACGCGCAGCTCGGCAGACTCGACAAACAGCGGCAACGCCAGCAGATGGGTGGCAATGGACAAGGCATTGATGCCGGGATCGAAGACACCCAGACCTCCGGGCTGCCAGATCCAGGCCTGGCCCGGGTGCCATTTGCGCACGTCTTCTTTCCAGTCGATCTGTACGCTTTGCAAGGTGCGGGTGCCCAGCCATTCGCGGGCGGCTTCGATGCCGGGTGCGTAGCGTGAATGCCAGGCGAACAAGCCACTGACACCCTGCGCCTCTGCCTGAGTCACTAACGCCATCGCTTCACCCAACGTGGCGCACGGCGGTTTTTCTACCAACACATGTTTGCCAGCGGCCAGCGCTTGTTGCACCAGAGCGAATCGCCCTTGCGGCGGTGTGCAGAACGCAATCGCATCGACATGCGGGCCGTTTTCGAGCATCTCGCCGAGGGACTGAAAATTCTCTACCCCGGCGCAGGGCTGCCCTTGAGTTGCGACGGACACCAACTGGAACGCGGGGTTGGCGTTGATCGCTGGAACGTGTTGATCCTGGGCAATCTTGCCGTAGCCCACCAGGCCGAGACGGATTGGTCGCATCAATGACTCCTTGTTTTTTGTCTTGGTACGCGAATCGGCAAGATTACGTTTGTATTGCGGGGAAGTCATCGATGACGTGCTTACGGCGCAGGGCATCAACCGTCGTTGGTCAGCAATGGGAGATGCTCGGTCAATTCAACACACTGTTTCAATGAACGCCAGGCGAGTACACCTTGAGTGGCGCCTTGGTCGAGGGAACTGGATACAGGGGCGATGGGTTATGGGTGGGGCGGGAGGCGCGAGGACGAGCAACCTCACTTTTTTATAGTCATGCAAGTGCGCTCGCAGAGGGTAGGCGAGGATTCCCGCCTACTCAGACTTTCCACAGAAGAAGTCGAACTGATCTGAAGCATGCGGCAGACTTCGCAATTGAATCTGTCGTATTCCCTATCCGCTGTTATGGATGATCAGTGCGACTTTTCGATACCGACACCCCGGCTTTGCTCAAACCTTTCGCGTTGTGATCGCCTGGAGTCGAGTCAGCAATAGCGCTGGCTTTGCTTAAGCCGTGAGTATCTCTGGAGTGGGCAATGCCTGAAGTCGTCTGGCCATGACCGCGGTCACTATTACGGTCATTGCCGTAGTGATTTCCGCTTTCACCATGATCGCGAACGGACCTGCCGGCGTGATCACTGGCGAGCCCATTGCCGTGGCCGCTACTGTGAGAGCCGCCGGAGTGATCGGAACCGCTGTGACCCGCGTGACCGCCTCCAGTACCGCCGCCATGGCTACCGCCAACGCCACCGCCGTGACCACCACCTCCGTTTCCGTTACCGCCGCCACCGCCGTTCCCGCCACCGTTACCACCACCACCGCCACCATCCTTCGCAAAGGCGGAGTTCATGACAGACAGGTCAGCAGGCAGTAATGGGGCCGCTGCAAGCATCAGGGCGCAAGACATTACAGCAACGAGACTCTTGTTTTTTAAAATCATGATTGCGTCCATTAGTTAATATCACATGGCTTAAGACGCACTTGGACCCAGACAGTTCAAGTCCTGCAACAGATGAAATATGTATTTGCGAACAAACCGTATTCGCGACTCAAGGATCAATGAAAAGCACCGTTGAGCACTTCGTAAATAAGTCCGGTCGCCAGCGCGACCAGGATCAAATCGGTGCCAGCTTGTTGCCATTCATATCCATCATAGTGAGGCAGTCTGCCGACTAAGCGGCCGTCCAGTTTTTTGGCAATCCCTGGGGGAAGTGGCTTGCCGCGCGCGAGGTTCTTTTGAATGCCAGGCGGCAATGCCGACGCGGGACTCCAGTAATCCTGATGCCCGCCAATAATTCCCAGAACGCTTGCGTGATTGATGCTTGGGCCGTGATCCCAATCGTTGCCACTGGACTGCTTGCCTTTGCCTCCCTGGTTGCCATGAACTTCGCTGTTATGCGGGTTGCCCTTGCCGTTTCCCTGGCCTTTTCCATTGCCAGGGTCGGCTAATGCCGTGGTTGAGCCGCAGGACAGCGCAAGGTATGTAACGGCTGCAATCAATGAGCGAGATCTGAACATAGGTCTTTCCTTCATTGTGGAGGAATGTTTTTTGTAATTTAGCTCTACACGGCAACAGGTACACGGAATTTCACGCAGACAACATCAGAGCCGCCATTAATGAGCTATACCGGCTAATCACCCGTGCAGTTCTTCGACGCAGGAGTTTGGCTATGAACCTCAAAATTTCACTGGCAGCACTACTGGTCACCATAACCCTCTTTGGCTGCGCCACATCATCGACCCCTAGTGTCACCGTTACTTTGATTGCCACACAGCGCAACGCCGGTCAGATCGGCAATGTAACGTTGTCGAGCTATGACAATAAAACCGGATTGAGTTACTTCATCAGCGGTGCTCCAGGCGGTGTCACCCTGCCCTTGCGCCTTTACACCTTCATTTATAAAGGCAGTTGCCAACAACCCGGACCGGTCGCCTACGCGATGAACGAACAGGTCAACACCGAACGCCAGCCCATACGCGGCTGGACGTTATCCAGAACCGCACCGGTTGAAATGTCGGTTCTGCTCTCCGGTGAGTACGCCATCGTCGTACGCACGGCACCCTCGGATGGCAACTTTGATATCTTTTGTGGGGATATCAAGCAAGGTGTCGCGGCGAAGTAGCCACACCCCTTCGCAATCGATAACTACTCATCAACACGCCCCGTGGCGTCACGATCGTGCTCATATCGTCTTGTAAGTGGAAACGCCGGCAACCAGGACTCGCGGCGCACAATCCAGCTTTCATAGGTTGGCTTGAGTTGGTCTGGCGCATCAAGGGAGCCCAGGTTCACTTCGACTTCGTCGGCGGTGCGGGCGAACACCGAGGAACCGCAGCGAGGGCAGAAAAACCGCCCCGCGTAATCGCGGGTTTCGCCTTCGATCGTGACCGCATCCTGCGGGAATATCGCCGACGCGTGAAAAAGCGCCCCATGATGCTTGCGGCAGTCCAGACAATGACAAAGGCCGACCCGATAGGGGCGTCCCGATGCCACGAACCTGACCTTGCCGCACAGGCAGCCGCCGGTGAATCGTTCCATGCCGCACCTCCTCTGAATCAAGCGCTCGCGCTCGCAAAATGAGTATCAAAGAGGTTAGTCAACGCGCGTCAAACTCACCAAAGGCCACCCTTGTATGCCTGCATTCACACACCTTCCCGGCCGTTCGAATAGCTGTTCGATCTCCCTACCCTAGAGGCCTTTCACAGCTTTTCAGCGTTTTTCATCAGATTGATTCGATTGAATCAGCTGTTTTCACAGCACTGATAAAGGCATGGCGGTTAACTTCACCCATTAAGCTTCCGGCGTGTGATCGGGACTGTTGTCGCAGGAGAGCCCATGAGCCTGGAACGTCTGAGCAAACTCATTTCGGCCGGATTTGGCATAGCGTTCATTGCTTGCCTGATTTCCGTGGGTCTGGATGAGTACATCGGCAAGCAGGCCGAGCAAGCCACTGATCGACGCCACCAGACATTCACCGATATTGCCTTGATGGCTACCCTCAACCGTGAACTGACACAACTGGCTCGCCTGTATGTCAGCACCGGCGACGAGATGTATCTCACCCAATACAACGAAAAGTGGCAAAACAACCGCACTTTTCACGAAATCGCCACCGATTTTCGAACGATCGGACTGACTGACGCGGAAGACAAACTGCTGACCACTGTCGAGGAAATGGATCACAGGCAGACCGGCATGGAGCGTCAGGCAATGAAGGAGAGCTTCCACCGAGGAGGACCGACATCGCTTGCAGGTTCCACTTACATCAATTCCGAGTGGAGTTTTGCAGACGCACTCAATCAGCTGAAACTCTTGACTACCCAACGTTTTAATAGCGACTTCGAGGCGGCTCGGAACAACGCGAAGCTGTCCGCCCACATCAGTGCCCTGCTGCAATTGATTACGTTGGCCGCGGGCCTGTTGGTATTTTTGGTCATTCTGCGTCGTCAGTTGGTGAAACCTCTGCTGTGTCTGTCCGAACGCATACGCCGCATGAATGCTGGCGAAGCCGTCGGAAAGTCGTGGCATCGCCAGGGGCTGACCGAAGTCGTGGCCCTGGCCGAAGCGCTCGATGCCTATGTCGATGTCAATGAAGAGCTGCACCGAAAGCACTGGGTCAAGGGGCGTCTCAGCGAGCTGGTGCAGGCGCTGCAGTTATGTGCCAGTCGAGAGGCTTTTACCCAGACGTTGCAGCAGAAGCTGGGCAAGTTCCTGGATTGCAGGACGGTTTTGCGATTCGATGCCGACCCCGTCGTCGGGCATACCGGCCAAGTGCATTACAGCTTGCCACTGCTGCAAGATGGGCAGCAGCTCGCCAGCCTTGAGCTCGTTTTCGCCCATCGCCCGGATCTCGCCCAGCTCAAACTGCTCGACAGCCTGCCCAATAAACTCGGCACACTGCTGAATTTGCTGCAGCAGCGCCTGCACAATCAGCAGTTATTGCACCAGGCCTGCCTACAGGCGGAGCAATTGAAGTGCCAGGCGTTGATCCTGCAACAGCGTCAGCAGTCCCTGGAAGCCACCGAAAGCTGGTATCGCGGCATCGTCGAGTTTGCGCCTAAAGCGCTGTTAGTGTTCGACGAGCACGGCGTGATCATGACGAACCAGATGAGCGAAGCGACCTTTGGTTATGCACCCGGCAGCCTGCTCGGCCAGTGTTACCGGGCGCTGGTACCCGACAGTCAGCTCGAAATCATCGATCATCTGCTCGCGCAGGTCCGTACAAACAAGCCGCTCAATACGGTCGAGGTGGTCGCCCGTCGCGCGGATGGCAGCGAGTTTCCTGCCGAGTTGCGTCTGTGCCTGCTGCCGATGCGAGAGGATCGAGGGCAATGCCTGTGCGTCGCGATTAGCGATCTGAGCCAGCGCAAAGAAGAAGAACGCAACCTGCGCGAAGCGCACGAACAGCAGCAGGCCATTGTTACCTCGGCGCCCTATGGTCTTGCGCTGGTGCGAGGCAATCAGATCATGCAGGCCAATTCGCGGCTGGACGAGTTGCTCGGTTATGCGGCGGGCGAACAATTGCAGCGCTCTCCACTGATCTGGTTGGCGCAGGTCATGTCGACAGAGTCAATGAAGACGTTCGAAGCCGACGTTCGCGAGCGGCTGGACCGCGGCGAAATCGTTCACCAGCAGATGCAGCTTTGCCGCAGGGATGCCAGCACCTTCTGGGCAAGCGTGAGTGCACGCGCAGTGGCGCCCGGCAACCTGTCGTCGCAAGGTTCGATCTGGATCATCGAGGACATTTCCGCCCAGCGCGCGGCGGCGCAAGAGATGGAGCAGGCGCGGCAATTGGCCGAGGACAGTGCTCGCATCAAGTCCGAATTTCTGGCCAACATGAGCCACGAGATTCGTACGCCGATGAACGCCATCATCGGCATGACTTACCTGACCTTGCGCACGGAG
The DNA here is from genome assembly GCF_000282215.1 of Pseudomonas sp. GM21. GTDB lineage: Bacteria > Pseudomonadota > Gammaproteobacteria > Pseudomonadales > Pseudomonadaceae > Aquipseudomonas. The sequence continues at coordinate 31,776 of NZ_AKJS01000140.1, read as the reverse complement.
TTGAGCGACCGTCAGCGCGACTACTTGAACAAGGTACAAAGCTCAAGCCGGCACTTGCTGGGCGTCATTAACGACATTCTGGATTTTTCCAAGATCGAGGCCGGCAAGCTTCAGCTGGAAGTCCGCGACTTCAGCCTGGCCCAATTGCTGGAAGAAGTGCTCGACCAGATACACCCGCGTGTTGCCGATAAAGGCTTGGATATGCGGATCAACGTCGCTGCGGATGTTCCAGAACGCTTGCGTGGCGATCCACTTCGACTGCGGCAAATACTGCTCAACTACCTGAGTAATGCTGTGAAATTCACCGAACGTGGGCAGATCCGCGTTGAGGTGAGCCTGCGTCATGCCGGCGCGGATGACGTATTGCTTAACTTCAGTGTGACCGATAGCGGCATAGGGCTCTCGTCCGAGCAATTGAATAACATGTTCCAGAGCTTCCAGCAGGCGGATACCTCCACCACACGACGCTTTGGTGGCACGGGCCTGGGGCTGGCAATCGCCAAACAGCTGTCCGAGCTGATGGGGGGGCAAGTCGGTGTGCAGAGCGTGCTGGGTGAAGGCAGCAACTTCTGGTTTGAGGTCCGCCTGCTGTTGGCCCAGAGCAATGTCATTGATGACCTGTGCGACGGGGTCACTCCGTGCGACTGGAGGGTGGCCGAAGGGACCCGTGTTTTACTGGTAGAAGACAATGAGTTGAACCAGCAGGTCGCCGCCGAACTACTGCAGGCGGTGGGTTGTTCCGTCGATATCGCAGCGGATGGCCGGCAGGCACTGAATCGATTGTCCGCTGAGCGCTATGACCTGGTGTTCATGGACATGCAGATGCCGGTGCTCGATGGTCTGGAGGCCACCCGTCTGCTGCGTGGGCAGCCTGGATTGAGCACCCTGCCCGTGGTTGCGATGACCGCCAATGCCAGCAAGCGTGATCATGACGCTTGTCTGGCAGCCGGCATGAATGATTTTATCAGCAAGCCCTTCGAACCGCAGACGCTCTACGTCGTTTTGCGCCGTTGGCTGAATGAGACGACGTCCCAACCAAAATGCACCGTCGCGCCCGATTCAATGGCGCAAATGGATTGTGCTGATACGGGTTTGAAACTCGACGGTGTGGACATGGTAGCGGGACTGCGCCGGGTCCTGGGCAGGCACAGCCTGTATGCGAATATTTTGCAGCACTACCTGGCTAGCCAGAGCCCCGTGCTGAAACAGTTAAACGCGGCGATGGCGGCGGGTGAGCTGGATAAAGCCGAATTGTTGGCCCACAGCTGCAAAGGCGTGTCAGCGACCATCGGTGCCGACGCCGTCGCCCAGGCGGCAACTGCATTGGAGCAGGCTCTGCGCGCCAAGCGACCCGAGGATGAGTTGCGAATCGCTCTGGAGGCGCTTTCTGGCCCCCTGGAAGCGCTGCTGGCGCAGTTGCGGGAGAAGCTGCCCAGTGAAGTCGAGACCGCGCCGCCGATAGTGGTCGACGTCGTCGAGTTGCAACGGATCTGCCAGCATCTCGACGCGCTTCTGGGTGACTTTGATGCGCAGGCAGTGCCGTTCTTTTCCTCGCATGCCGGCTTACTCCGTGGCGCGTTTGCAAACAGTTTCCAGCCACTGGAAGGCGCGGTGAAATGTTTCGATTTCGAGCGGGCGCAAGTCTGTTTGAGCGAGGCCCTGCAGGCCTGTGGAACCGCGCAATGAACAAATGAAATTGCAGGGCATCACGCGCTTCATGCCTTTGAAAACTTGTTGTTCAGAAGTTTTCAGCGTTTTTCAGCGCCCGGCGCAGGCGGTTCAGCCCATTTCAGAGCAGAGGTGTGGTGGGTATGCGTTACTGCATTCACTTGGCAGAAACGACAGTCCACACCTTCCCCGTCGTGCTCCCGCGGCAAAAGCATTCGCCCCTGCCGCAATACCGCTCCATCTGTGCCCCCGTCACGAGGTAGTCCAGTTGAACAACTCATCCCCTAGGCCCAGCGTGTTGGTGGTCGACGATTTGCCGGCCAATCTGCAACTGATCAGTGAGTTGCTGAGTGAGCGCTATCACGTGCGAATTGCAACCAGCGGTGCCCATGCGTTGCAGATCGTCAACCGGGCGAGACCCGATTTGATCCTGCTGGATGTGATGATGCCCGACATGGATGGCTACGAAGTCTGCCGTCGTCTCAAGGCTAACCCTGATACGTGCGGTATACCGGTCATGTTTCTGAGCGCCCGCAATCAAGACGAAGATGAGTGCCTGGGGTTCGAGCTAGGAGCGACCGACTACCTGTTCAAACCGATCAACCCGAGAATTCTGCTGGCGCGAGTGCAGACGCAACTGCGCCTGAAGGCGACAACGGACCAGTTGCGTTCGCAAAATACCTTTCTCGACCAGGAAGTCCTCGCGCGAACCTGTGAACTGCAAGCCACCCATGACGTGACTATCCTGGCCCTTGCATCGCTGGCCGAGACCCGCGACAACGAGACTGGCAACCACCTGCGGCGCACGCAGCACTACGTCCGGTTGCTGGCCGAGAAACTACGCGATCACCCGCGATTCAGCGCACACCTGGATGAGCAAAGCATTGAGCTGATGTTCAAGTCGGCGCCGCTGCACGATATCGGCAAGGTGGGTATTGCAGACCACATCCTGCTCAAGCCGGGGCGCTTCGAGCCCGCAGAGTTCGAAATCATGAAGACCCACGCCCAGTTGGGTTATCAGGCTCTGGTACACGCCGAGGAACTGTTGGGAGCCCAAGTGCCCTTCCTGCGCATCGCCAAGGAAATTGCGCTGTGCCATCACGAAAAATGGGATGGCAGCGGTTACCCCAATGGCCTGGTCGGTGACGCCATTCCAGTCAGCGCCCGCCTGATGGCGGTCGCCGATGTCTACGATGCGGTCATCAGTCGACGGGTCTACAAGCCGCAAATGCCTCACCAAAAGGCAGCGTCGATCATCAGCGACGGTGCCGGCCGCCATTTTGATCCGGATGTAGCAGCGGCCTTCACGGGTCTGGAAAAGGAGTTCGCACAAATCGCCGAGCGCTATGCCGATACCCCTGCCGAAGAGCCCCTTGAGGCCATGACCGGTTAACAGCTGCCGAGTAAGGGCAGATTTGAAACAAACGTCTCCGGCGGTCACTTTGGAGTAAAAACATGAGTTGGGTCGTTGAGCACGCGCGAGCTATCAAGCGTAGTTGCTGGATGATAGCGGCCGTTTTGTCGATGCTGACGGTCGTTGGCGTTGTCAATCACTATCAGAGTCAACACGTCATACTGTTGGAGAGTCAGCAAGCACTGCTGTCCCAACGAAGCGCCTGGGGTTATTCCAACCTGTTGGGCAATCTGCAAACCCATAAATTGCAACAATCATTGCTGATGGCAAATCCGCCTCCGCAAGGCTGCCTGCCGGATGAGTACATCGCCGGCCAGCAACGGGCCACGCAGACGTTATCGGCGGAAGTCGAGGGGCTATCAAAGTACACACTACGCGTGCCGGTACACCAACTGGCTCCTTTGCCCAAACCGCAGGGGCCACGCATGAGCCTCATTGACGGCGGTATCCGCATGACCAGCCGGCAATTTCTGGGCTATACCTGCGACAGGCGTTATGCGGTGATCCAGGAAACGCAAACCCGGTTACAACCCCAGCCGCTGCTACCGCCCCTGGTATTGGGGCCAGCGGTTACCGATAGGCTTGTCGTTCATGTCGCCGTGTCACACGGCCAAGAGCCTGCTTTGTATTTCGACATACGTTTCATCGCCGGCAAGGCAGAGTTTGTGCCTGCCACAGGCGCAGACTGGTCGATTTCGCAACCTATTCAAGTGCAAGGCGAAGACCGCTTTTTTCACCACTATGCGAACCTGCATCAAGGGCTGCAAATGCGCGTCTACAGTGATCCACTGGCACCGGATTTTTTGCCGCAGTTCCTGAGAATGAACAGCCTCGGGCTGTTGTTGGCGGCCGGAATACTGGCCTGCTTACTGCTGATCAACTGGCTGTTGACCCATCTGATCAATACCAGCGTGGTGCATCATCAGGCGGCCACCCACGACTTCCTCACCGGCCTGTACAACCGCCGGGCGGCCATGACGCTGACTGAAGTGGAATTGGCGCGCGCCACGCGCAAGCTCGGTTCGTTGTGCATATTGATGCTGGATATCGACCACTTCAAGCGGGTCAATGATACCTATGGCCATGACGGCGGAGATCAGGTGTTGAAGTTCCTTGCACAACTGCTGACCGAGACAGTCCGACAAGAGGATCTGGTCGCCCGCCTTGGTGGTGAGGAGTTCCTCATCGTGCTGCCGTACACCGATCTGGCAGGTGCACAACAGATGGCCAATCGTCTGGTGCAAACACTGGGCAGCTCAACGCTGGTCTATGCCGGCAACCGTATTGGCGTGACCTGCAGCATGGGTGTCAGCGCCTGGCATGGGCCCGGCGACAGCGTTCAGACGTTGCTGATCCGTGGGGACCTGCTGCTTTATCAAGCCAAGCAGCAAGGCCGCAACCGCTATGTAAGTGAAACCCTGCCCTATTCCACCTCAACTGCGCACGCCTGAACCCTACCCTCAACCTGGACTCGTTATCACAGGATGTTTCGATGATCACCACCAAGGCCGTGGCGACGACCCCTATCGTCAAGCACGATCAACGTCCGACGCTACTGGTGGTCGACGACACACCGGACAACCTGAACCTGATCGCAGGGCTGTTCATGCACGACTATCAGGTCCGGGTTGCCCAGGATGGTCATAAAGCGTTGGCCATCTGCACCTCGGACACGCCGCCGGATCTGCTGTTACTTGATGTCATGATGCCGAACATGGACGGGTTCGAACTGGTCAGGCACCTGCGCGGCCATCCCCGCGCCAGTCGGATTCCCATCATCTTTATCACCGCGATGACCGACCCCGCATCCCGTCGGCAGGGGCTGGAATTGGGTGCGGTCAATTTTGTGACCAAGCCCATAGATCCGGAGTTGTTGCAGTTAAGGGTCAATAACCAGCTACGTCATGTGGAGCGGCACAAACAGCTGCAGACCGACTATAACGGCCTGTTGGCACTGGCGCATTTGCGCGACGACATCGAGCAGTTTGCCCGCGATGACCTGAAAGCACCGCTTGTCTCGATTCTGGGGCTGGTGCGTGCCCTGCTCGAAGACGGCAATCTGCTGCGAGGTCAGCAAGGTGTATTGCGCCTGCTTGAACAAAACAGCAGTCAATTACTGAACCTGCTCACGGTCTCGGGCGAACTCTGCGAGACAGACGTCGAACATTTTCAATTGCAACCGATGCAGGCGCAGATCGTACCGATGCTTCGGCGCCTGGTCGAAATCGCGCGGCTAAGCTTCAAAGGCAAGGACGTGCCCCTGGCGCTGCAAGATGACGCAGCCGATACCCGGCTCACTGACCGGGAGGATGGCTTGCGGCATTTTTCGCAGCTCGACGAGCTGTTGCAACATTGCGGCGACGCTGCGGCCATCGGATCGCGCGTCAGCATTGCCGTGTAATGGGGTGACATTTGTTTTCAGCACCTGTTGCGCGAAGAGGTTGGCCAAAGCAACGAATGCCCGCTTAACTCTAGGGGTCGACGACACGTCTTCGACTTACCTTTTTGCCTCATACAGATGGTCGACATGGGTCAACTGCTAATTGATGAACATCTGGTATTCGACGAGAACAACTTCCTGTTGTTTCGCGTTGAAGCAACCAATGAGGAGCCTTTGCGCATCGGTGCAATCGCCAGCCGATGCCTGGCGATGCTGCTCCGGTCGGGTGGATCGGTGGTGCGCAAGCGCGAACTGATGGCCGGCGCGTGGGGCCAATACGGCCTGGAAGTGACCGACAACAGCCTGGCTCAGGTTGTCCGGCAATTGCGCCTGGCGCTGGAAAAACTGCAGCCGGATCGCGAATTCATCCAGACCTTGCCACGCATAGGCTACAAGCTCGCCGATGGCGTGAGGGTCGAGGAATTGCCAGCCACTGCGAATGCGGTGTCTGCCACGTACGCGGTTGAGACGGATAGCGAGGCGCTCGCCCCTGTTATGTCTTCTGTATCGACCCTGGCCGCTGCCGAGGACGTACCCGTCGTGCTGCCATCAATCGGGGCAATGCCGGCGTCAGCCGAGCCCGATTCAGGCGCGCTGCCCGTGCACCCGATAACGTTACCGAGGCGTTGGGGGTTGTGGCTCGCATTGCCCCTTTGGGGTGTATTGGCCTTTCTGGTGGGAAGAAGCTGGCTGGCACCGACGCTTGAGGTGGTACCGCCAGCGTTCGAAGCGCCGGTCATGATGGACGATGTGCATGTGCATCTATCCGCTCAAGAGCCACAACCTGCGGAGGCGCCGCACCTGAAATTGATGGTTCAGCACAGCCGCAAACTGGCGGAGCACCTGGGCATTTCGGAGCAAAACATCCACCTGTACCTGTTACCGTCGCGTCGTGGGGCAGACCAGATTCTTTGCGATGGCGAACTGGAAACAGCGAGCAGTCGCTGCATTGGCGTACAACAACATGACTAGACGTGCCGCAAATGCAGGTTGGTGCCTGGCCTTCGTACTCGTTGGCCTGTTGTGTGTAGCACTGGGGCGCGTGTCGGGCGAGCAAAAGGCGAACCTGGACCTTTGGTGCACTGGAGAGAGCGCGCATCAAGTGCCCTCTCCAACGCGCCCGTCATGGCTGACGACTCGCTTCAGAGTGGATTTGAGGCCCGCCGGGGTCAGCCATATGCGTATGGTGGCCCAACTGATTGATGCCAACTCCGGGGCGGAAATAGGTACCCTGCGCCGCAACAGCGCCTTTCGGGTGCAACAAGAGGGGCACCGCTTGCACATAAATGTTGAGCGCAGCGCCAAAGGCGAAACGGACAGCACGATTCCTGAACTGGTAAACACACTGGGCCTGTTTATTTTCCGGCCGGACAGCAGCCTGAGTTACTGGATGCGCCCGTTGTCCGAGACGCGTTACCTGTTCGATGATGGGAATGACATGTTCATTCTGTGCAGTAAAAGATGACCCCGGCGAACGCCAAAGTGCACAGCCCCACACACGCCTGAGCTGTTGATACAGGGGAAACGGGATGACCGAAAAAACAGCGCACCAATGCTGGTCATGGGTTCTCCCCTCCCTGCTCGCCATCAGCCTTGCGCTGACAGCGGGATGTTCAAGCAAAACATCCAGGCATCGCTATTCGACTGCAAGCCTGGGCTCCAATTGCTATGCAAAAGCGCTACCCACTGCCGGTGAAGGCGGCCTGGCGTGGGGCTCCACCCTGAACATTGCCCGCCAAAAATCCCTGAATAATTGCATTCGCTATGCCGGCCGCTCAGGCGGCACGCCGAACACCTGCCAGGTGGTGTTGGCGGAATGTAAAAAACGATAGGGGTAGAAAGCGGCGAACCCGGCCGTTTCATAGTGGTCACAACAAGTGATGGCATCGCGCCTTGGGTTTCCTGCATTCCAGCGCGACGCTTGCAAACCACACATATCAGGGTGCGCCGGATAACTTCAGTCGGTTTGGTTCCTGTCTGACGCAGGTACTGACTGCTGCTCTCATCCAATGCTCCCTTCTCGGAGTACGGAAATGACTCAATCAATGCGCTACTTTCTATCGATCTTCCTCGCGTTAGCTACGCTGGCCTCGACGAGCCTGCTGAACAGTGCCAGTGCAGAAACCGCAGAGGATCTGAATAAAGACGCTGTGCAAGCATTGGAGACGCTCTACAAAGCCAATCCAACAGCCAAATCCATCTCGCAACAAGCCAAGGCCGTGCTGGTCTTCCCCAAAATCATCAAGGCTGGCCTGGTCTTCGGCGGCAGCTATGGCGAAGGTGTATTAATGAAAGGTAAGACCGTCGTGGACTATTACAACTCCGTGAGCGGGTCGTGGGGGCTGCAGGCGGGCGCCCAGTCCTATGGCTATGCAGTATTTCTGATGAATGATAAAGCGGTGAATTATCTGGCTGAGTCCAAGGGTTGGGAAGTTGGCGTGGGACCAACCGTGGTTGTCGTGAATGAAGGGATTGCGAAGAACCTGTCCAGCTCGACGCTCAAAGATGATGCGTATGCGTTCATCTTCGACCAGCAAGGCTTAATGGCCGGGGTCAGCATCGAAGGTTCGAAAATCTCCCATATCAAACGCTAAAAGCGGCCAGGCACGAATCACCCCATCGGTTGCCCCCCAACCCTTGGGGTGAAGTCCATTAAGTAGAAGCGATCAAGTGCGGCCCACGGAACCGGTAACCGGCAGGTTACCCAGCAACTTGAGCCCCGTGGCTTTCACGAAAGCGTCATAGTCCATCGGTCTCTCGATACGGGTTTCTGCGTTTGGTAGCACGTACGCCCACGCACGTTGGGACGATGCGTCATAGACCAACTTGAACAGGCGGCTCGGCACCCAGACTTTATTGTCGCCAATGGTGGTGTGTCCCGGGTCAAACAGCGGGCCGGTAAACACATAAACGTTGCCCTCGGCGCGCTTGGCAAACTTCCTCACATCAGATTCGACCTTGCTCCAGATCTTCCGGTTGTTGGTGGGGTCTTGCGGCACCATGTTCGACAGCGCGAAGGACTGAGCCATTGCATTGGGGTTCGGAGCATCGGCTGCCGGGGATTGATGACCGCGGTCCACCGCCGGATGCTGGCTGCGGTAGTCGCTCAACTCTGCCCGCCCACTCTTGGGGATGCGTGGATCCGCATAGAACTGATTGGTGCGCTCCTCCCCTTTGGCATCCTGAAGCTGGGCGGCATTCAGACGCTCGACCACGACCAGCGGCGTCTTGCTGGTTTGCGAGTACAGCACCGCGAAGTGGTCGGAACACAGGGCCAAGGGATTCATGGTTGCGGGCACGGTGGCGATGTTGATCGGTTTGGCTGCCGGGAACAGATCTGCACAGCCGTCGAACGATGCCTGCTTCTGCTTGTTTGAATAAAGGTCCAGCGCCGCGCTCTTGCTGATCGAGCCCGAGCGGGACACTTGTTCCTGTGCCTGGGTGGGCGGCTTTAAGAGATCCAGCAGGTTGCGGGCTTCTGCCCCGGAGGAAAGCAAAACAAGGGCCGAGAGCCCAACTGCAATTTTGCGTAGGTGCATGCGTTTTAGATCTTCGAATTGGATTAAGGGGTAAACGGACGGAGAGGACCACCGCTGACGGTCGCGCGGGGTTTATTGACCATCACAAATCCCGTTAGTGCTGAACGGCGGCTGCATTCTACTCGCCAATGCACGTCGAGGAAGCAATCAGCAAAAAACGCTCAGAAGCGAACGCCAAAAGTCAGATCACCGCGTTGACTGATATCAAAAAGCAATCTTTCTTAAACAAGTGTTTGGCAATTCATCACATTTGCGTATGATATCTATTCTCAAATAACACCAATTCAAATGTGAGCTCACATGACCGCCCCCATCCTCCTGTGTTCAAAAAACTCCGTTACGCCGCGTGCGCCTCTGGCACTACGCCCTTTGGCTCTCGCAGTGCACATGCTGACAGCCGGTATCGCCTTCGTTGCGCCCTCCGTGCAAGCGGCGGAACAGACTGAGCAGACCGAGACGGGCAGCGCTGTGACCTTGCCGGCTATCGCTATCACTGAGACGGCCACGGGTGAACGCAGCGCCATCACCGAGGGCACTAACTCCTACACGACCGAATCTGAACGCACGGCCACCCCCTTGAACCTGTCTCCGCGGGAGACACCGCAGTCGGTCGGCGTCGTCACCCAGCAGCGCATACAGGACCAGGATCTGCAGACAATCCTCGACGTGGTCAACAATGCCACCGGTGTGTCGGTCAACCGCTACGAAACCAGCCGGGCACAATTCAACGCCCGTGGCTTTGAACTCAACTCGCTGATGATCGATGGCGTACCTACCATCTTTGAACAGCCATGGAGTTCGGGTGAGATTTTCAGCAGCCTGGCCATGTATGACCGCGTTGAAGTGGTCCGCGGAGCCAACGGTTTGATGACGGGTGCCGGCGATCCGTCCGCGTCGATCAATATGGTGCGCAAGCGCGCTTACAGCACTGAACTGAACGGTTCGCTGGAAGTGAACGCCGGTACATGGGACACCTATGGTGCCCAGGCCGATGTGGCCACAGCGCTGAACGAGGAAGGTACGATTCGCGCACGGTTGGTCGGGGAGACCAACGAGGGTGACACGTGGATCGATATGAATTCGAACAAGCGCCAAACCCTCTACGGCACCATGGATATCGACCTGACGCCCGACACCACGGTCTGGTTCGGTTTGAGCCATCAGGAAAACAACGCCGAATCACCGATGTGGGGTGGCCTGCCCGTCTGGTACGCCGATGGCAGCCGCACCAACTGGAGCCGTTCCAAGACAACCTCCGCTGACTGGAGCAAGTGGAACACGACCTACGACACCTACTTCGTCAATCTCGACCACAAGTTTGCCAACGACTGGCAAGCTCACCTCAGCTACAACCGTGGCGAGCGAAACGGCCACTCTTCCCTGCTGTACCTTTCCGGCAATCCGGGCAGGGACGGTAGCGCGCCGATGTTTTCGTTCCCGGCAACCTACAAGACCAGGACCACCCAGGACGACTACGGCATCCGTTTCGATGGCCCGTTCTCTCTGTTGGGTCGTCAGCATGAAGCGGCCTTTGGTTATATAGACAGCAAGCAGAAGTTCGACGCCGATTCACTCGACGCGCAAACCGGTTTTGACGGCGTGGCCAATTTCGATACCTACAAGGGCGATTTCCCCGAGCCGGTATGGGGCCCAAGGACCGATTACGGCTACAGCGAAACCCGGCAAAAGGGGCTATACACAGCCACCCGTTTGAACGTGACCGACGATTTGAAAGTGATTCTGGGTGCGCGTGAGAGCTGGTACGAGAAGACCAGTGATGACGTTTTTTCGGAAGTGAGCAAGGTCGATGTCGATCATGAATTCACCCCTTATGCAGGCGTCGTCTACAACCTCACCGAAAACCTTTCGGCCTATGCCAGCTACACCGAAATCTTCCTGCCGCAATCGGTGCGCGACAGCAGTGGCAAGACATTGGAGCCCATCGTTGGCGAGAACCGGGAAATCGGCCTGAAGGGTGAATACTTCGGCGGTCGCTTGAACACCTCCGCTGCGATTTTCCAGATCAAGCAGGATAATCTGGGCCAGAATACCGGCGTGCTGATCGATCCATCGAACCCCGTGGGTGGCTTCGCGTACGAAGCCAGTGAAGGCGCAACCAGCAAGGGCTTCGAACTGGAAGTGTCCGGCGAGCTCGCAACGGACTGGAACGCAACGTTGGGTTACACCCAGTTCAAGGTCGACGATGCCAACGGCGACGACGTCAACACACTGTACCCGACCAAGCTGCTGCGAACGTTCACCACCTACCGTCTGCCCGGTGCTTTCAACAAGCTGACCATTGGCGGCGGGGTTAACTGGCAAGACTCGATCTACACCTACGCCCTCAACCCGGCCGGCAACTCCGAGAAAATCCAGCAGGATGCCTATGCGCTGGTCAACCTGATGGCTCGCTACGAGATCACCGATAACCTCTCGGCGCAGGTGAATGCGAACAACGTCACCGATGAAAAGTACTTCGACATCTTCGATGCCTTCGGCGCCCTGACATACGGTGCACCGCGTAGCGTTACGGCTTCGGCGAAGTATCGCTTCTAAGACACCAGGTTGGGTGGCGCTGCTCGTTGCTATCCCCACCTGAACATGACGCAGAAAACACAACACCGGCCTGGCGCCGGTGTTGTGTTTTCTGCTGATTGCGCAGCGACTCCGTTGAGCCGGGTGTGCAGAGCTTCTTTAGCGATATCCCCGCTTCATCAGCCTGATGATCACCACAGATCCTCAAGCAACTCCAGCGCCTGATCAAAATCGAAGCTCTCGGCTTGCTGGACAACCCGATGTAATTGCTCGGCCACCCGAGGGCCTGCAGCCAGCCCTTGTAGTTTGTGCAAGGCCGTCAGCGCCTGGGCGTCACTCTCGGCCAGCAGCTGCCGCACGTGAATCAATTGCGCATGCCATTCGCTGTCGAACGGTGGCGCGGCTGATGAATCGACGGGCTCTGTCGATTCGTTCAGTACCAACAATCCTTCAAGCACCGGCGTCAGGCAGCGTTCAACCTCCGCCAGTCGTTCAACCAGATCCTGCTCCACCGCACCGTTCAGACACGCCTGTTCCAGATGGCTGGCTGCATTTGCCACATCAATGGCTCCGATATTGCCCGCTGTACCCCGTAGGGTATGGGCCAGTCGAACCGCCACCGTTGGATCGCTTTCACTTCGGGCTGCCAGAAATTCGGCGCAAAAGGCCTGCTGGCTGGAGCGAAATTTGCGCAGCAGGCGCAGGTAGAGTTCGACCTTGCCCATGCAGGTGGCCAGGCCTGCGTTCAAATCAATACCGGGAAGACTGGCTGGCAGGCCAGCGGCCGTCATCGTGGTGACGGGCGACACGTCGGCCGCAGGCGCGCCACGACCAGGTCTGGGATGTATCCACTTGGCCAACGTGGCGAACATGTCCTCGACGTTCAAGGGTTTGGAGATGTGATCGTTCATGCCACAGGCAAGCGCCCGTTCGCGGTCCCCTGCCATCGCGTCGGCCGTCATGGCGATCACCGGCAGATTCGCCCAACGTGACTGTTCGCGTATCTTGCGGGTAGCGGTATAACCGTCCATCACCGGCATCTGGCAGTCCATCAACACACCATCGAGGTCAGCATCGCGCTCCAGCTGGTCGAGCGCCTCTGCGCCGTTGACCGCCAGGCACAGCTCGATACCGGCGCTTTCCAGCAATTCACACGCCAGCTCGCGGTTCAACTCATTGTCCTCCACCAGCAGCAGTCGCGCGCCACGCAGGCTGGCCATAGTGCTGGCACTATGGTCGAGTCGCTCGCTGGCCCGGGTATCGGTCTGAGGGATCTTGCCGAGTACCCTGCCCAGCGCCTCAAGCAATGTCGACGGCGTCACCGGCTTGGTCAGCACCACCGGCAATTGAATGCCTTGCCGGCTGGCCTCTTCGCGGGCTTCCTCGCGACCGAACGCGGTGACCATGATCACCGACGGCGTTTGTGCGAGTTTGGCGGCCTGCATCTGCCGCACCGTCTCCACCCCGTCCATGCCGGGCATGCGCCAATCCATGAGCACCAGATCATAGGGCTGCGCCTTGGCTTCGGCCTCCAACAGCAAGGTCAGTGCGGCTGGACCACTTTGTGCGACGTCCACCTCCACGCCGAAGCTGCGCGTCATGCCAGACAAAATCTCGCGCGCGCTGGCGTTGTCGTCGACCACCAACACACGACTGCCGAACAATTCGTCGGCAGTCGCCATGCGCCGCAATTGAACATCGCGTTGCACGCCCAGGCTCACCTCGAAATGAAACGTGGAGCCGTGGCCCGGTTCGCTCTCCACCCAAATGCTCCCGCCCATCAACTCCACCAGATGCCGGGAAATGGCCAGGCCCAACCCGGTGCCGCCATATTTTCGGGTGGTGGAGCTATCGGCCTGGCTGAACGGCTGAAACAGGCGCGAGCATTGCTCGGTGCTCATGCCGATCCCGCTGTCACGCACCCAGAAATGCAGATGCGCCTCCTCTCCTGCAGCACCTCGCAGCTCTACACCGAGCACGATCTCACCCTGCTCGGTGAACTTCGTCGCGTTGTTGCCCAGGTTGACCAGTATCTGACCCAGACGCAACGGATCGCCGATCAACGCGGTCGGCAACTCGGCCGCAATGTTGAATAGCAATTCCAGGCCTTTGTCCTCGGCTTTCAGGCCAATCATGTTGGCAAAGCCATCCAGCACGTTCTCGAGGTGGAAGGGAATGTGTTCGAGGTGCATCTTGCCGGCCTCGATCCTGGAGAAATCGAGGATGTCGTTGATGATTGCCAACAGGTATTCCGCCGAACGATGGACCTTCTCGATGTAGTTGCGCTGGCGGTGGTCGAGCTCGGTGCGCAAGGCCAGGTGGCTCATGCCAATGATGGCGTTCATTGGCGTGCGGATCTCGTGACTCATCGTGGCCAAAAAGTTGCTCTTGGCCCGAGTCGCCTCCTCGGCGGCCTCGCGTGCGCGCTGCACCTCGGCCTCGGCAGTCTTGCGCTCGGTGATGTCAAAATACCAATTGGCCCACACGCCCCGCTCTCCCAACGTCATCGTGACGGTCGACACCAGTACATCGAAGCGTTCGCCTCCCGCGCGTTGCAAGCGGGCCTCGAAGTTCAGCACCGGCCCTTGCGACGCTGCTTCGAGAAAGCGCTCGTGTGCCTGCGGGTCGACCCAGAACTGTGCCGGATCCGTATCTTCGAGTTCAGCGAGACGGGTGCCGAACAAACTGTCGAACTGTGGATTGCAGTAGGTCGGACGGCCATCGACATCTCTGATCACCATGGCCACCGGGCTGCTGTCGAGTACGGCGCGCAACTGTGCCTCGTTGGCCTTGAGCGCCTGCGCCTGTTCCTCCAGCTTCAGCGCCTGCTCCGCCACTTCATTGGCCTGGCGACGGGTTTCTGCCAACAGGGTCTTGACCGCCTCATTTCGTTCCATGATGGCCATGGCAGCAGCCAGGCGTGGGGTCGCTTCATGCAACAGCTGCCATTCGCGCTCACCCAACGGCGCCAGTCCGGCCAGCTCAAGTACGCCCAGCAGCCGCTCGCCATGCACGATGGGTTGCAACAGCAGGCAACTGGCGGGAATCTCGCCAAGCGGCGAGTGCAAACGCCAGTATTGCTCCGGCAACGCTTGAAACTGACGCGGCTGGCGATCCACCGCGCACTGCCCCAACAGGCCATCGCCGAACATGACTTGCGCTTCGGGTGGCCGCTCGGAATCAGTGGCATAGCGGCCCATCAGCAGCAGCTGACCGGCGTCCTCTTGTGCGCTATAAAGCACCCCTTGGCAGATACCGTGCAGGTTTGCCACGTGTTGCAGGAACACCTGCGCCAGCTCGGCTGGCGTTTCTGCCTGTTGCAGATCGACCTGCAACTGGGCGGTATGCGCCTTGATCCAGCGCTGACGCTCCAGTTGTTGGGACTCGGTTTGCAGTTTGGCAATGGCCCGCGCCAGATCACCCGTTTCGTTGTTCAGGTCGGTGTGGGGTATCGGTTGATCGAGCTGCCCTGCGGCCAACTGGTCCACCGCAGCCCGCACCCGGTTGAGCGGGTTGCGGATCGACTGGCTGACCAGCCAGGCCAGCAGCAGCGCCAGCGACAATCCACCAATCAACAGTATGTAGGTCAGCTTGGTGCTGCGTTCGGCAAAATCGGCAATTTCCTTGGCCGTGTCGCGAATCGAGGCTTCCTTGATCTGGGCGATCGCATACAAAAGGGTATCGGCCTGCTTGGCAAGTTGCTGGAACTCACGGCTATTGACTAGCGCCAACGCCTGATTCTGCCGCCCCTGATCAATCAACAAAAAGGCCTGTTCGCTATGCCCCTGCAACTGTTGCGCCAGCAGGTCGAACTCGGCGAGGCGCGCCAGGTTCTCCGCACGTCTGAGGGTCACTTTGCCGTTGGCCAGCGCCACCTGCAGGCGATCCCGGGAATCGTGCAGCTGCTGCAGGGATTCAACGCGAATCTGTGCGCTGTCGGTACCCACCGCCCGCTGAAGTGCTTGCATCATATGAGGCATTTGCACCCGTGCTTCTTGCAGGTGCTCCATGCCGACCAGTTCCTGGAGATAGAGGTTTTGCATGTCCTGTTTCAGCGATTGCTGGGTACGCAGGCTTTGCACCCCGAGTACCAGCACCAATAGCAGCAGCGCCGCGAACCCCAGAATCAGTTTGTGCATAAGCGCGAGGCGCTCAAGCAGCGTGCGCAATCCAGCCATGGTCTAACCTCGTGAACCTGATGAATACACTGACAAAGGGGCCCCGTAATTGCGGGTTCACTGAGTCTGGCCGCTACGTTCCAGGGCCGCCAGCTTGCCGGCCATGTCCTGATCGGTATCGGCGAAACGCGCGGCAATGGCCAGGAACTGTTCAACGCAGACCAGGAAGGCATCGCAGATGTCAGGGTCGAAGTGCGTGCCTCGCCCCTGACGAATGATCTCGACGGCCTGTGCGTGGGGCATCCCCGGTTTATAGACCCGACGGCTGATCAACGCGTCATAGACGTCGGCCACCGCCATCAACCGGGCGCTGATGGGGATATCGTCAGCAGCCAGCCCCTGCGGGTACCCGCTGCCGTCCCATTTTTCCTGGTGACTGTAGGCAATCTCCTTGGCCAGAGTGAGGAAGTCGGCGCGAATGCCAAGCGCATCCTCGGCATGCTGGATGGCGTCACGCCCCAGCGTTGTGTGAGTCTTCATGATCTCGAACTCTTCCTCGGTGAAGCGTCCCGGCTTGAGGAGGATATGGTCGGGAATGCCGACCTTGCCGATGTCGTGCAGCGGCGCCGACTTGAACAGCAACTGGATGGTCTCTTCGCTGAGAAAGTGGCTGAAACGCGGATGTTCCCGCAAATGCTCTGCCAGCACCTTGATGTAATGCTGGGTCCGCCGGATATGGTTGCCCGTTTCGTTATCGCGGGTCTCCGCCAGTGACGCCATGGCCTGGATGGCCACATCCTGGATTGCAATCACCTCGCGGGTGCGGCGCTCCACCTCCTGCTCCAGATAGTCGTTGTGATCGCGCAGGAAGTCTTTCGCCGCCTTGAGCTTGAGCTGGGTATCCACCCGCGCCAGAACCAGCGCTGGCCGGATAGGTTTGGTGATGTAGTCGACAGCGCCTAGTTCCAGACCATGGATCTCATCTTCGGTCCCGGCCATGGCGGTCAGAAAGATGATCGGAATATCGCGGGTACGCGGATCGCGCTTGAGCTGATCGGCCACTTCATGGCCCGACATCCCGGGCATCATGATGTCGAGCAGGATCAGGTCCGGCAGCGGGTCGCCCTGCAATACACGCAAAGCCTTTTCACCGCTATTGGCAACCTTGACCCGGTAGCGATCCTTGAGCAGATCAGTCATCAGCATGAGGTTATCGGGCGTGTCATCGACCACGAGAAGCGTGGGCGGACTGTAATGATTCTGTTCAGTACTCATTCGGGCGGCTCCATTGCCAGTCATTGACATCCCAAGGCGACATTTCCACCCCAGCGCTGGGAAGCTTAGCTGCAGTTATCCACGGCCGCCCTGTCGGCGTCAAACTGCTCAATGGCTGGATTTTGATCCTATCCTTTATTACGTTACTGCCGCTCACTCAGCAGTTCGGCAATCAATTGCGTGGGCTGCATCTTCGCTGATTGGGCGATCTGGTTGAGGCTGTCGCTGGCCGACGTCACTGAAAGCCCACGTTGGCGCAGCCGCGAAACCAGTTCATCAGGTGTGTTCTTGAAAAGGGCCGCGCTGTCGGTCAAAGGCGCCTTGGTCACCAGTTGCACGGCGGCAAATGCCGGATTGCCCCCCTGCCTGCCACCCATGCCGGAAATGACGAAGGGCACTGCAACCAATATCGAAAGCAACAGCGGTACATAAAGTGACTTGCGCTTGATATACCCCATTAGAGGCCCCCAGTTCTTCCACAAGTGCAGTGCAAATGGAACCAGAAGAACAATGCTGAGCCATTCATGCATGCCATGAAACAGCGCCGGTGCCCAATGGAAGAACAGCGCCACGCCAGAAATCATAGAGACAATAAAGAAGCCAGTGGTCAGAGGCGTTGCGAATCGATTAATCAGGTTTTTCAAGGGGTATCTTCCAGGTTTCAATCATCTTGGGGTCAGCGCGCAAGCGGGCTCGCAGGACTTGCAAGAGGGATTTTCAGGCGATGGTTTGAGACACGAATGGTACAGCCGTTTTGTGTAAGTAATTTGTAAGCAGGAGTAAAACTTCTATTTACATTGACCCTTACAACGACATCGCCGACAGCACAAAAGTTTGAAAAGTTAGATGAGTGCAGTAAAGCACTACTGCACCTGAAAGGTTTCCAGGTAAGCCAGCAAGTTGTCGATCTTTTCCGGATCGCTGAGTCCCCAGAAAATCATGCGGGTGCCGGGGACCACTTCTTTCGGTGCTTCGAGGTACGCGATAAGTGTTTCGCGATTCCAGACGATACCGGCGGATTTCATGCCGTCGGAATACTGATAATCCGCAGTGCTGCCCGAAGGTCGTCCAAAGATGTTATTGAGTTGCGGACCAAATGAACCCCGTGCCGATTCGCCGACCTGATGGCACCCCCCGCAGATTCGTTTGAACAATGTCGCACCCGCTTCAACATCGCCGGCCGCGTGTGCCGGAACGCTCAACAAACTTGTATTGAGTAGACAGGTGAAGATAAATACGGCGACTTGCTTCATGGGCTGTTTCCGAGTTTGTAGGGCCAGGCGCGAGTGAATCAATGGACGCCTGCTTGCAGACGCAAAAGTCTACGTAAAGAATGACTCTCTTCGTAGCCCGGCGTATCGGCGCCTGACAAACATTTCACTGGAGACAACCGTGCCACCCCTGACCGCCCGCGAGGTTTACCAGACATTGCGCAACGCCGCCCTGGGCATCCACCCTTTGCGACGCCTCGATAGACCCTCCACGCCCGGCCAGGTGCAGGTCGACATCGAGGGCTGGTGCCTGACCCTCGACGTCGATGGCGTCCATGTGCGCCACTGCCAACGCTGCCACAGCCCCGATGGCCGCGAGGGCGATCTCGACAGTTGGCAACGGTACGGCACCGACCCGCTCAGTTTTCTCAGCGCGTGGGAGCTGGCGCAGATTGAGCGGCTGCTGACTGAGGACTGAGCACCTTTTGGCTTGACTGATCGGCTGTCGCTCGCCCAGTGCTCGAATGTCACTGACTGACGGCCCCCGGATCCGTCTCGCACCACGGACAGCGTTTCCTCTGTTCCCGGCTTAATGCCAAAATACAACGCACAGGTCACCCGTCCAGCCCTTGCCGCGTAATGCAGTGCAACGAGAATTCGATATGAAAGCCCATTTTCAGTTAAGTGATGCCCCGAAATCCCGCGTCTCCCATCAGCCGCCGGCGGTAACAGCATGATTGAGGTCACTGAGGTTTCCATTGCGCAATTGCGTGCGGCACTCGAATCCGGCCAGACAACGGCGGTGGAGTTGGTGCAGGCTTATCTCGCCAGGATCAATGCCTACGACGGTGCCGACACCTCTACCGCACTGAACGCTGTCGTGGTTCGCAACCCCGATGTGCTCCAGGAAGCGCAAGCGTCCGATGCGCGCAGGGCCAAAGGCGAAACGCTGGGGCCGCTCGATGGCATCCCCTACACAGCGAAAGACAGTTATCTGGTGAAGGGGCTGACCGCTGCGTCGGGTAGCCCCGCCTTCGCCCACCTGATGGCCTGTCGCGATGCGTTCACCATCGAACGGCTGCGCGGCGCCGGCGCCATTTGCCTGGGCAAGACCAACATGCCGCCCATGGCCAACGGTGGCATGCAGCGCGGGGTCTATGGCCGCGCCGAGAGCCCGTACAACGCTGACTACCTCACTGCGCCGTTCGCCTCGGGTTCATCCAACGGTGCCGGCACGGCCACCGCCGCCAGTTTCGCCGCGTTCGGCCTGGCGGAAGAAACCTGGTCGAGCGGACGCGGTCCCGCCTCAAACAATGGTTTGTGTGCCTATACGCCCTCGCGCGGGGTGATTTCGGTGCGCGGCAACTGGCCGTTGACCCCGACCATGGACGTGGTCGTGCCGTTTGCCCGGACCATGGCGGACTTGCTTGAAGTGCTCGACGTGGTGGTGGCCGAAGACCCGGATACGCGCGGCGATCTGTGGCGTTTGCAACCCTGGGTGCCGATTCCGAGTGTTACCTCGGTGCGCCCTGCCTCCTATCATGAACTCGCCGCGCAACCCGAGGCGCTCGCCGGCAAGCGTTTCGGTGTGCCGCGCATGTACATCAACAAAGACCCGGAGGCCGGCACCAGCGAGGCGCCGGGAATCGGAGGGCCGACGGGGCAGCGAATCAACACCCGTGCCTCGGTGATCGGTCTGTGGGAAGCGGCTCGACGAGCGCTGGAAGCGGCCGGTGCGGAAGTGGTCGAAGTCGACTTCCCGCTGGTTTCCAATTGCGAAGGCGACCGTCCGGGGGCGCCGACCGTGTTCAATCGCGGCATCGTCTCCAAAGAGTTCCTGCACCATGAGTTGTGGGACCTGACGGCCTGGGCGTTCGATGACTTTCTTCAGGCCAATGGCGATCCGAAGCTGAACCGCCTGGTCGACGTCGACGGACCGCTGATTTTCCCCCACGACCCCGGCACGCTGCCGAATCGCGAGGGCGACCTTGCCGCCGGCATGGACGAGTATGTGCGGATGGCCGAGCGCGGCATCACGCCCTGGAACGAGATCACCACCGTGCCTGACGGCTTGCGCGGCCTTGAACAGACGCGGCGTATCGACCTTGAAGAGTGGATGGATCGCCTGGGTCTCGATGCAGTGTTGTTCCCGACGGTCGCCGACGTTGGTCCGGCGAATGCCGATGTCGATCCGGCGTCTGCGGACATCGCGTGGAGCAACGGCATCTGGGTCGCTAATGGCAACCTCGCCATCCGCCACCTTGGGGTGCCCACGGTCACCGTGCCGATGGGTGTGATGCCGGACATCGGCATGCCCGTCGGGCTGACTTTTGCCGGTCGCGCCTATGACGATTCGTCGCTGCTGCGCCTGGCGTCGGCGTATGAAGCCACCGGGTCGAAACGCTTGATCCCGCCACGTACTCCGCCGCTGTCGAACCAGCTGTAACGTAGACCGGGATTGGAGTGATGCTGGCTCCAATCCCGCTCAACGATTCAGCCCTTGGCCGCCATCGCGGTCACTTCCACGCGCATGCCTTCGACCGCCAACGCGGCCACGCCCACAGCGGCGCGAACCGGCCACGGTTTGGCGAAGAAACGCTTATAGACTTCGTTGAATGCGGCGCGATCGGCCATGTCGGTGAGGTAGATGGTCAGGTGCAACACCCGATCCATCGAACTGCCGGCGCGCTCCAGTGCGACTTTGAGCGCTTGCAGCGTGCATTCGCTCTGCTCGACGATGCCACCCAATTCCAGACTGCCATCGGCGCGGGTCGGGATCTGCGTGGAAACCAGCAGGCCGCCGAGACCGGCGACGTCGGAGGAGATGGAATCCTGGTCAGGGTCAGGGGTGAACGTGATGTCTTGATTGGCCATGGGGATCTCGTGCTTGAGGTGATAAAGGGCTGTCGCGTATCAGGCGCGCAGTTTACAACCCCACGGCGCACTGCTGTTCATCTAGTTCGGGTCCAGCAACCCGCCACTCCAGTTGCGTGAGACCCGGCTGCCGGTGAATTTGGCCACCACCATGCCCTGGGACACCAGCCGATCCCGGTAGCGGGTGACCATGCGTCCCGCTTGCTCGGCCACCAACACCACTTCGGACGACGGATCACCCGGTCTGCGTAGAATCCGCGCAAAGCGCTGCCCTTCTTCGACGAAATCGCCGAGCTCTTTTTCAAAGATCAGCACGCCGGGCTGCGGCGCCAGAATGGTTTCCATATGTCCCATTTCCATGGCCTCGACAGGCCAGTCAGCGGGCGCCAGCGCCTCATCAATCACGCCGAAACCGCACAGCCAAACGTACAACCCTTCGGCATCCTGCTCGGCAAACCGGTCACTGACATCGCCCTGCCCGCGCAGCTCCAGCGTCGCGGCCATGCGCTGATCGGTGACGCCGTCGCGCAGCCACGGCGCGATGATGGTTTCTTCGAAGGAGCCATCGCCACCGTCATCCCAGATGATCGCCACGTCCATTTTCATTGCGGCGGCCAGTTCGCGGCCACGGGGCCAGAAACAGCGGTGAGCGTAGAGGTAGGGCAACGCCTCGTCATCGGTGTGCAGGTCGAGCATCACATCCGCCGGGGCCGCCAATTGCACCAGTTTTTTTTGCCATTCCTGGACGTTGGTCGACGGCTGGACCATGGCGACCGACTGGTCGAACGCGCGGTTGAAGTTATGCCCGGTGGCATCGTGAAAACGACCGAGAATTCGCCCTTGGCGAAACTGCCCGATGCCCAGCGGATTGGCTTGCGGTACTACCGTCACACTGCCGTTGAGCCGACCGTTGGCCTCGGCGATCTCTAGCTTTTGCATCAGCAAATGCAGCACCAGCATCCCGGCGATTTCATCGGCATGCACCCCGGCCTGCAAATGTACTGTCGGCCCGCTGCCATTGCCCTCGAAGCGCCAGGCGCAGACCTGCACCGGGTCGCCGTTGTTGTTGCGAACACTGAACGAAACATCCTGCGCCATCTGCTTGTTCTCCCACGTCACGAACGTTAAAAACCGAAACATTGCCATGGCCGACACTGGAGATTTGAACGGTAGCCATCGGTTTATCGGCGATGCTCGACGGACTCTGGATCGAGTGGTGCCTGAACCCCGAAACCTTCAGCCCCGCCAACGGCCTCCACATCTGTCGTTGCTGGATAAAGGGGCTGCGACACGGAGCATTCAGCACCGACGACGTCTTGTGAGGGGTGTCGCCCGAAGATCATCGCCAAGGTGCCGCTGACCGCGATCAGCCCGGCACCGACCATCAATGACACGTCCATCAGCGTGCCCCAGATCAGGCTCGACAACAGGAATGCCCAGATCAGGCCGGTGTATTCGAACGGCGCCAGCAAGGTGGCAGTGGCCCGCTGAAAACTGGCGAACAGCAGAAACTGACCGATACCGCCGACCAACCCGGCGCCGAGCATTCCCAGCCAGGCCGGGGTCGGTGCCGGGGTGTCGTTCCAGGGCAGCGCCACCGTCATGCAAATCACAAACACCACGTTGGTGATCAGCATCTGCTCCAGCACTGACGTCTGCTCATCCACCTGGCGCAACTGAATGTAAGTGAACGCCCAGCACATTGCGGCCAACAGCGTCAGGATCACTGGCACGGGATCGGCCAGGTTGTCGGGACGACAGGCAATGATCACGCCGACAAAACCGATGATCAGACTGAACCACTGCCACGCGCTGGCGCGCTCCTTGAGGATCACTGCCGCCAGCACGGTGACCATGATCGGCGCGGAGAAATACAGCGTGGTCATTTCCGCAAGGGTCAGGTCCCGGGCCGCCGTGTAATACAACACCCAGGCAACAATCGACAACAATCCACGAACCACCAACAGACGCCGGCTCGGCGAGTGCCAGGCACGCTGGACCAGGCGCAAGCGCCCCACCAGCAGGCAAGCCAGCACCACCACGAGGGCGCGCCAGAACAGAATGCTGACCACTGAATAATCCGCCACCAGCCATTTGATGGCAGCATCCTGCAACGCCAGGAACGTGTACCCCAAGGTGCACAGGCCGATGCCTTGCAACGACCGGTCGACGATCCGTGGCGCGTTCATTACATCGACCTGCGAACGGGCGTCCCGCGCCGTTCGGCAAAGGCAAATAGCGCTTCGATCAAAAACGTCAGGCAGACATAGACGCCGGCCACCAGCAGCAAGGGTTCATACACTTGCAGGGTCTGGGCGCGTACCACGTTGGCGGCGCCCAGCAGGTCGATAATCGCAATCGTCGACGCCAGCGCGGTGGACTTGAGCAGCATCACGGTCTCCCCGGCGAGTGTCGGTAACAACAGGCGCAGCGCCCGGGGTAAACGCACCCGCAGCAACGACTGGCGTGCCGTCATACCAAACGCCGAAGCCGCTTCCATCTCGCCTTTGGGTACCGCCAGCAGCCCGCCGCGAATCACTTCGCCGACATAGGCCCCCACCGACACCACCAAGGCAAACACGATGTACCAATACCCGTCCCGCAGGTACGGCCAGAGGAAGCTGCTGCGAATCAACGGGAACTGCGCAAACAGGCTGCCCAGGCCGTAGTAGAAAATGTAGATCTGGATCAGCAGCGGCGTACCGCGCGTCACGCTGGTGTAAAACAGGCTGACGTTGGCGATCACTCTGTTCTTTGAGATCCGCGCCAGCGCCACCAGCACCGCGAGCGCGAAACCCAGCACGCTGGAAATCAACAGGATGGTGATGGTCGTTTGCAGCCCCCGGCCCAACAGCGCCGCGTATTCAACTATCCACGCTGGAATCATTTCATTTACTCAGCCAAAGGCATCCAGCGACGGATGCGTCGCTCAAGCCGTCCAGACAGGTAGTTGGACGCCAACGTCACCGCGTAATACATCGCCGCGGCGGTGAGGTAGAACAACAAATAATGCCGCGTCGAACCCGCGCCTTGCTTGGCGGTGTACAGCAGCTCGTTGGTGCCGACCACGCTGATCAATGCACTGTCCTTGATCAGGTTGATCCACAGGTTGGCCATCCCGGCCATGGCGTAAGGCGCCATGATCGGCAGCGTGACCCGCCGGAACAAGCCGAACCCGCTCAAGCCAAACGCCTTGCCCGCCTCGATCTGGCCGAAAGGAATGGCCTGGATCGCCGCCCGAAAAATCTCCGAGGCGTAAGCGCCCTGCACCAGGCCCAGCACCACAATGGCCGCCAGCGGACCGCTGACATTCACCGTGCCGTAACCCATCTGCACCATCAGCGAATTGAGCAGCATGGAGCCTACGTAGTACAGCAGCAGGATCAGTAACAACTCCGGAACTGCCCGGAATAGTGTGGTGTAGCTGCGCATCAGCGCTGCGATAGGTTTGGGCGCGCTGAGTTTGAGGCAGGCCACCACCAACCCGATCATCAGCCCGAGCACAAACGCCCCGGCGGAAATCTGCAGGGTCATCCAGAGCCCCTTTAACAGCGCACTGCCCCATCCTTGCTCGCTGAAATTGATCAACTCGAACATTGCCGGCATTTCACTCTCCAGTTAGCGCAATCACTGCCTGACGCAGGCCCCCTGTGGGAGCGAGCCTGCTCGCGATGGCGGTGTGTCTGTCGACATCATTGTTGAATGACAGGCCGTCATCGCGAGCAGGCTCGCTCCCACAGGATCTCTATTCAGATCAGAAAGCAGGTTTCACGCTGGTACCGAAGTAGTGTTGGGACAGGTCGTCATAGTCCTTGCTCGCCAGCAGGCCCTGGATGGCCTTGTCGAGTTTGGCCTTGAGCTCGGTATCGTCTTTGCGCAGACCGGCGCCCACGCCTTTGCCGAAAATCGGGTCATAAGGCACCGCGCCGAGGTAGTCCAGGTTGCTCGCATCCGGCGTCTGCACGAAGGCCGCCATGGCCGTGCCGTCCGCCATCATCAGGTCGATACGGCCGGCAATCAGGTCGGCGTTAACCGAGTCCTGGGTGTCGTAATACTTCACGTCGGCGATTTTTTCGTAGTACTGCTTGAGGTAACTGGCACTCACGGTGGAGTTCTGCACGCCGATGATCTTGCCCTTGAGATCGTCCGGGTACTTCTTGACGGAGGTGCCCTTGGGGCCGACGATCGCGATCACCGAGTCGTAGTAGGCCTTGCTGAACGCGATCTGTTTTTCGCGCTCTTCAGTCACCGACATCGAGGAAAAAATCACGTCGATCTTCTTCGCCAGCAATGAGGGAATGATGCCGTCCCACGCCACTTCCTTGATCTCGCACTCGGCTTTCATTTCGCTGCACAGCTTGTGGATCAGGTCGACTTCAAAACCTTTCCATTCACCGTTGGCCTGCTTTTCGGTGTACGGCGGATAGGGTTCTGCCGCCACCGCGAACCTGATCGGCTGGGCTTGGGCCGCGCTCATGCCGGCCAGCAACAAGCAGGCCGCGCCGGTAAACCAGTTTGCCAAACGTCGATTTCCCATGATTTTTCCCCGTCTTTTTTATGATTTATTAGCGAGTCTGGTGAGCGTTGACGAATTGTCGGCAACGTTCGCTGCGTGGGTGTACGAACACTTCATCCGGCGAACCGGTTTCCTCGATCAGCCCTTGATGCAAATAGGCAACTTTGGAAGAGACATCGCGGGCAAAGGCCATCTCATGGGTCACCAGGATCATGGTCCGGCCTTCTTCCGCGAGGGAGCGGATCACCCGCAGCACTTCACCGACCAGTTCCGGGTCGAGTGCCGAGGTGGGTTCATCGAACAGCATGACCTTGGGCCGCATGGCCAGGGCTCGGGCGATGGCCACCCGTTGTTGCTGTCCCCCGGAGAGAAACGCCGGGTACTCGTTGCGCTTGGCCGCCAGCCCGACGCGTTCGAGCAAGGCTTCGGCGCGCTCGGTCGCCTCGGCTCGGCTTTCACGCAGGACCTGGGTCGGCGCTTCGATGAGGTTTTCCAGCACCGTGCGATGGGGCCAGAGGTTGAAATTCTGAAACACCATGCCCAGGCTCGAACGGATCCGTACCAATTGTTTGGCGTCGGACACCAACGGTGCACCGGGGCGGTCGTGATTGAGCTTGATGCTTTCGCCGTCCACCAGAATGCGCCCCTGGTCCGGCACTTCGAGCATGTTGATGCAACGCAGCAAGGTACTTTTACCCGAGCCGCTGGCGCCGATCAGGGAAATTACATCGCCTTCGCGCGCCGTCAGGGACACGCCCTTGAGCACTTCGATATTACCGAAGCGTTTGTGCAGGCTATCGACTTCGATCATGGTCTTGGCTGTGACCGGTGCAACGGTGGCTTCGCAGGTGACGCGGCTGGTCACGGGGCTGATTACGGGACGGGGCGCTTCACCTTTGAGCACCAGCACAAAGTCGCGAATACGCTGACAGGCCAGGGCCAGGCGCTCTTCACCCAGCGTGAACGAAAGCCGCACAAAACCTTGCGCCGGCTCACCAAACGCCGCCGCATCGAGGACCGACACCTGCGCCTCGCGCAGCAAGCGCCAGGCGAACTCCAGCGAGGTCAGCCCGGTGTCGCGCACGTCTACCAGCACGAACATGCCGGCATCGGGATTGAGCACTGAAAGACCTGGGCAATCCGCCAGGCTCGCGACCACCAGATCGCGACGACGGCGATAGATGTCGCGCATGCCTTGGGCCACGTCGTCGTGGGCCTGCACCGCTTTCAGCGCCGCTTCCATGACAAACCCGGGCAAGCCATACAGCATGCTCAGCACCAGGGTTTCGGCGTGAGCAATCAAGGCTTCGTGGGCGAGCATCCAGCCGATCCGCCAGCCAGTCATGGCATGGGATTTCGACAGACTGCCGATCACCACGCAGCGCTCGGCCATTCCCGGCAGCGCCGCGAGGCTGAGGTGTTCGCGTTCGAATGCGAGGCTTTCGTAGACTTCGTCGACCACCACCCACAGGTCATGTTCGATGGCGAGGTCGGCAATGGCTTGCAGCTCTTCGCGGTTAAGCACCACGCCGGTGGGATTGTTCGGGTTGGAGAAGAAAATGGCCCGGGTGCGCGGGGTGATGGCCTTGGCCAGCACGGCGGCATCGAGCCTGAAACCTGAATCCGCCGAGCACGGCACCCGCACCAGCGTTGCACCGGAGGCTTTGAGCGTCGCCTCGTAGGTCACGTACATCGGGTCCAGGGCGATCACTTCATCACCGCTGCTGAGCAGGCACATCGACGTGATGAACAACGCGTTTTGTGCCCCGGCCGCGACGATCACGCTGGACGCTGGCACATCACGCTCGAACAGTGGGCTGTAGCGAGAAGCGATGGCTTCGCGCAAAGCCCGGCGCCCGGCGATCTCGGTGTAGTGGGTGTCGCCCTCGCGCAGTGCTTCAATGGCGGCATCGGTAATGAAATCGGGCGTGGGGAAATCCGGGTCACCGACGCTGAGAATGATCACATCCTCACCACGCCCCTGGGCTTCAAGGCCTGCATTGTGAATATCCCAAGCGGCCACGCCGTCGCCTGAAATCCGCTCAACAAAGGGTGAAAACCGCATGCCAGTGCCTCGTTCGAATTGAAGAAACGCAAGCCCGCGCAACCAGCCGGGGGAGGTGGCCACCAACATAGTCGAAGCTGAACAGTCGTTCAACAGAAAAGTCGCGACGCTTCGCGTTCAGCACAAACAGGTCGCTTTCACGACAGTCGCGCCGTTTTTCAATCACGGGAATGGGTGGTCGATAGGCTCTTAAGGCCGCAGCTTTGGCGTGTCTACCTCCCGGCAATGGAGGCGAACGAGCACGGATAAGCTAATGTTTTGGAGGTTGTTTTCTCTATTAGCCAAAAAACCGCCGAAGGGCCCGTTAAACAACCCATAGACAGAAAAACGCGGCAGGCCAATGATGCACATTAGCTGCCACCGGAAGACCTCGAATAAAAACCACTGAGGGTTGCGATCAGGCGATGAACATTCTTTACGATGAACGCGTCGACGGCGCTTTGCCCGATGTGGATAAAGCCGCCCTGCTCCATGCGCTGCACGCGCGGTTGCCCGATCTGGAAATCCTCCATCAGCAGGAAGAGCTCAAGCCGTATGAATGCGACGGGCTCTCCGCTTACCGCACCACACCCCTGCTGGTAGTGCTGCCCCGCCACCTCGACGAAGTCCAGGGCGTGCTTCGAGTCTGCCATGAGCGGCACGTCCCGGTGGTTGCCCGTGGTGCCGGCACGGGTTTGTCCGGCGGTGCATTGCCATTGGAAAAAGGTGTGCTGCTGGTGATGGCGCGCTTCAACAACATCCTGGACATCGACCCCGCCGCCCGCACCGCACGGGTTCAGCCGGGGGTGCGTAACCTGGCCATTTCCCAGGCGGCGGCGCCTTTCGGCCTGTACTACGCGCCGGATCCCTCCTCGCAAATTGCCTGTTCCATCGGCGGCAATGTTGCCGAAAACGCCGGTGGTGTGCATTGCCTGAAATACGGTCTGACCGTGCACAACCTGCTCAAGGTCGACATCCTGACCGTCGAAGGCGAACACCTGACGCTGGGGGCCGATGCCCTGGACTCGCCCGGCTTTGATTTGCTGGCATTGTTCACCGGTTCAGAAGGCATGCTTGGGGTCATCACCGAGGTGACGGTCAAACTGCTGCCCAAACCACAGACGGCGAAAGTACTGCTGGCGGCCTTCGATTCCGTCGAGAAGGCCGGCCGCGCGGTGGGTGACATCATTGCGGCCGGCATCATCCCCGGCGGCCTGGAGATGATGGACAACCTGGCCATTCGCGCCGCTGAAGACTTTATCCACGCTGGTTATCCGGTCGACGCCGAAGCCATTTTGCTCTGCGAACTCGATGGCGTTGAAGCTGATGTGCATGATGACGTCAACCGCGTGCGCCAGGTGCTGGAGCAGGCCGGCGCCACCGAAGTCCGCCAGGCCCGCGATGAGGCCGAACGCGTGCGTTTCTGGGCCGGACGCAAGAATGCTTTCCCGGCGGTAGGACGCCTGTCGCCGGATTACTACTGCATGGACGGGACGATCCCGCGCCGTGAGCTGCCCGGCGTGTTGCAGGCGATCGCAGCGCTCTCGGCCGAATATGGCCTGCGGGTGGCCAACGTGTTCCATGCCGGTGACGGCAACATGCACCCGCTGATTTTGTTCGATGCCAACCAGCCCGGCGAGCTCGACCGCGCCGAAACCCTGGGTGGCAAGATCCTCGAATTGTGCGTGAAGGTCGGCGGCAGCATTACCGGTGAACACGGTGTGGGCCGCGAGAAAATCAATCAGATGTGTGCGCAGTTCAACAGCGATGAGCTGACGCTGTTCCATGCGGTCAAAGCCGCCTTCGATCCGGGCGGACTGCTCAACCCCGGCAAGAACATTCCGACCCTGCACCGCTGCGCCGAATTTGGCGCGTTGCATGTGCATATGGGTCAGTTGCCCTTCCCTGATCTGGAGCGTTTCTGATGCGCAGCGAATTCGACATGGATGACAGCGCCGCGCTGCTGGAACAGGTCAATCAGGCGCTGCAAAACGCGACGCCGCTGCGCATTCAGGGCTCCAACAGCAAAGCTTTCCTTGGGCGCATTGTTGCGGGGGAGGTGCTCGATACGCGCACCCACCGAGGCATCGTCAGTTATGACCCGACCGAACTGGTGATCACCGCCCGTTGCGGCACGCCGCTGTCGGAATTGGCCGATGTTTTGGACGGCGCGCATCAGATGCTGGCGTGCGAACCGCCCTCCTTCGGTGAAGGCGCCACCGTCGGCGGCATGATTGCCTGCGGGTTGTCGGGACCACGACGCCCGTGGTCAGGTTCGGTCAGGGATTTCGTCCTCGGTACACGGGTGATCACCGGGCACGGCAAGCATTTGCGTTTCGGTGGTGAAGTCATGAAGAACGTCGCCGGCTATGACGTGTCGCGCTTGATGGCCGGCAGTTACGGGTCGCTAGGGGTGGTGACTGAAGTGTCACTCAAGGTGTTGCCCAAACCGCGTCAGTGCCTGAGCATCAGCCTGGAAATGGACAGTGATCGCGCTTTGCAGCGCCTCGCGGAGTGGGGTCAGCAGCCCTTGCCGATCAGCGCGGCGTGCCATGACGGACAGCGCCTGCATTTGCGGCTGGAAGGAGGCGAAGGTTCAGTGGCGGCGGCCCATGACCGATTGGGTGGAGAATTGCTGGACGCGACCTACTGGGAGGATCTCAACGAACATCGACTGGGTTTTTTCGATGAGGACCAGCCCCTATGGCGGTTGTCATTGCCCCACAACACGCCCCGGCTTTCCTTGCCCGGCGCTCAACTGATCGATTGGGGCGGTGCACAGCGCTGGCTCAAATCCGAGGCGCAGGCATCATTCATTCGCAAGATCGTCGGTGAGGTCGGCGGGCATGTGACCAGTTACAGCCATGGCCTGATCGACAGCCCGTTCCACCCGTTGCCTGCTAACCTGATGCAATACCACAGGAACCTGAAGCAGCAGCTTGATCCACGGGACATCTTCAACCCCGGTCGCCTGTACGCGGAGTGCTGACCCATGCAAACCACACTCAGCGAAAAATCCCGCCAACTGCCCCGGGCAGAAGAAGCCGAAAGCATTCTGCGCACGTGCGTGCACTGCGGTTTTTGCAATGCCACCTGCCCGACCTATCAGCTGCTGGGCGATGAACTGGATGGGCCGAGGGGGCGCATCTACCTGATCAAGCAGGTGCTGGAAGGCAACGAAGTCACGCGAAAAACCCAGCAGCATCTTGACCGTTGCCTGTCGTGCCGCAACTGCGAAACAACCTGCCCCTCTGGCGTCGATTATCACAACTTGCTCGACATTGGTCGCGCGGTAGTGGATGCCGCCGTACCGCGCTCAATCGACCAGCGCTTGTTACGCGAAGGTTTGCGCAGCGTTGTGCCCAACCCCGGACTGTTCAAGGCACTGGTCAACAGCGGGCAGATGTTTCGTGCGTTGTTGCCAAACAGCTTGCAAGCCAAGTTGCCTCGTCGTGTGTACCCGGCCAAACCGCGCCCGACGATGCGTCACTCAAGGCGGGTGCTGATACTGGAAGGTTGCGTGCAGCCTGGGCTGTCACCCAACACCAATGCCGCCGCCGCGCGCGTGCTGGATCGGCTGGGCATCAGCATCACACCGGTCCCCGAGGCCGGGTGCTGTGGT
The DNA here is from genome assembly GCF_000282215.1 of Pseudomonas sp. GM21. Classification (GTDB taxonomy): domain Bacteria; phylum Pseudomonadota; class Gammaproteobacteria; order Pseudomonadales; family Pseudomonadaceae; genus Aquipseudomonas. The sequence continues at coordinate 520 of NZ_AKJS01000140.1, read as the reverse complement.
GCCGTCGATTATCACCTCGACGCTCAGGCAGCCGGCCTTGATCGCGCACGGCACAACATCGATGCCTGGTGGCCGGACATTGAAAACGGTGTCGAAGCCATCGTACAAACCGCCAGCGGTTGCGGTGCGTTCATCAAAGACTATGGTCACTTGCTCCGTGCCGACCCGGCCTATGCCGACAAGGCAAAAAAAGTCAGTGCGCTGGCCAAGGACCTGGTCGAAGTGTTGCGCGCCGAACCGCTGGAAAAACTCGGCATCCACTGCGCCCACCGCCTGGCGTTCCATTGCCCTTGCACCTTGCAGCACGCGCAAAAGCTCGGCGGTGCGGTTGAAGCGCTGCTGATACGGCTGGGTTTCAACCTCACGCCCGTGCCCGATAGTCACTTGTGCTGCGGCTCGGCGGGCACCTATTCGCTGACCCAACCCGAACTGTCCCGACAGCTGCGCGACAACAAGCTCAATGCGCTGGAGAGCGGGTATCCCGAGGTCATTGTCACCGCCAATATCGGCTGGCAGGCGC
>NZ_AKJS01000139.1 GCF_000282215.1 Pseudomonas sp. GM21 | reverse complement strand
CCGCGTGGGAATGCAGCCAGGGACGCTCCGCGTCCCCAGAAGCGGACGCGGAGCGTCCGGTGAGGCATTCCCACGCAGAGCGTGGGAACGATCATTTACCAGCCCTGTCAGGCGCCGACGACCCCGCCATCTTCCCGGGAAATGGCCATCACCGAAGACCGTGGCTTGCCATTCGGCAAATGTTCCGGGAACGTCGAACCGCCGTTTTCCCCCGGATGCTGAATCCCGACAAACAACGTCTTCTGATCCGGCGAGAAGCTGATGCCGGTGACTTCGCAACCCACCGGCCCGACCATGAACCGGCGAATCTCTCCGGTCTCAGGGTCGGCACACAGCATCTGATTGTTGCCCATGCCCGCAAAATCACCGGCATTGCTCGAATCGCCATCGGTGAGAATCCACAACCGGCCGGCCTTGTCGAAGCCCAAGCCATCCGGGCTGTTGAACATGTTCTGCGGCGTGATGTTCGACGAGCCGCCCTTCGATGTGCCAGCGTGAACACCCGGGTTGCCGGCGACCACAAACAGGTCCCAGGCAAAGCTTTTCGAGGCGTGATCATCGCGGTCGGTGCGCCAGCGCAGAATCTGCCCGTAGACGTTCTTCTCGCGCGGGTTTGGCCCGCCCACCGGTTGACCTTCTTCACCGCGCTTGGCGTTGTTGGTCAGGGTGCAATACACCTGGCCATCCTTGGGGCTGACGACGATCCATTCCGGACGGTCCATGCGCGTTGCTTTCACTACGCTGGCGGCGAGGCGCGCGTGGATCAGCACTTCGGCCTGGTCGGCAAAACCGCTGCTGGCGTCGAGGCCGTTTTTGCCGTGGGTCAGTTCGACCCACTCGCCTTGGCCTTTCGGGTGATCGGCATTGCCGTCGCCAGCGTCAAAGCGCGCTACATACAAGGTGCCGTGATCCAGCAGGTCGCGGTTGGCCTTGGGGTTTTTGTGGTTGATCTTGTCGCGGCTGACGAACTTGTAGATGAACTCACCCCGCTCATCGTCGCCCATGTACACCACGGCGTGGCCATCATGAGTTTCGGCGAGTGCTGCGTTTTCATGCTTGAAACGTCCAAGGGCCGTGCGTTTGACCGGGGTCGATTGCGGATCGAACGGGTCGATCTCCACTACCCAGCCGTGACGGTTGAGTTCGTTGGGGTTCTTCGCCAGGTCGAATCGCTCGTCGTGCTGATGCCAGTTGATCTCTTTACTGGTCGCCACTGCGCCGTAGCGTTTCTGCGCAGCGTCGAATTTCTGCTCGGCATTGCTGCTGCCGAAGCAATCGGTGAAGTTCTCTTCGCAGGTCAGGTAGGTGCCCCACGGCGTCTTGCCGTTGGCGCAGTTCTGGAAGGTACCGAGGACATTTTTTCCGTGCGGGTCGGTGCTGGTTTTCAGCAGTTCATGGCCGGCGGCTGGGCCACTCAAGCTGATCGGTGCGTTGCCGTGAATACGCCGGTTGTAGCGCGAGCCCTGGACGAACTGCCAATGGCCGTTCTTGCGCTGCACTTCGATGACCGTCACGCCTTCGCACGCCAGCGCCTTGCGCACTTCTTCGGCGGACTGCGGCATGCCGCCATGCGGGTAGAGGTAGCGATAGTTGGTGTATTCGTTGTTGATCGCCATCAGCGCCCGGTCTTTTTCATCGGGAAACTCGAACAGGCTCATGCCGTCATTGTTGTCGCCGAACTGGACTTCCTGTTGCTCAGCGGTGCCGTTGCCAGTGGGGTCGAACGCCGGGCCGTTGTTTTGCAGGGGCTGGCCCCAGCTGATCAGCACCGAGGATTTGTAGCCTGCTGGCAAGGTAATGGCGTCGCTGGTGGCGGCGGGGATACTTTCAAAACCCAACAACTTGCTGGTACCGGCGCTGACACTCGCGGCCAGCACGCTGCGGCTCAGCAGGTTGCCACCGAGAAACATGGCGGCACCGCAGAGGGCTCCGGCGCTGATGAACCCACGACGGCTGAGGCCGACCATCTTTTCGAGGTCGGTGGACTGGTTTTCTTCTAATAGGCTCACATCAGGCTCCCTGCGGGTTTTTGCAGTCACCATAAAGAGCATCGATGAAGCTTTTGTTTCAGAGCGGTGTACCGAGCAACACGTTGGAGGGCGCGAACTGCACCCGCACCGGTTTGTCAGCGGCAAGCCCCAGCGTTCGCAAATGCAGCGGCTCAGCCAAGGCGCACAGCGTCTGGCCATTGGGCAGGCCGATGCGCACTTCGCTGGGGCCGTCGTCGGCGTCGAGAATGTCTTCGATGATGCCTTTCAGAAAGTTATTGCCGGGTGTTGCTTGTTGATCAATACCCAACAATTCAAGCCAACCGGCCTTGATCAACGCCACCACTTCAGTGCCTGTTTCCAGCTCCAGGCGCAAGGTACTGTCGTGGGTGATCTGCGCATCGATGGTCAATCCTTCGGCCAGTTCAAGACGGATTCGGTCATTGCGCCCCTGAGCTTCGATCCCTGCCACTGTGCCGTGCAGTTGATTGCGCGCGCTGGTGCGCAGCATCAGGCGACCGAGCAGGTCCAGATCGCTGGCCTCTTCGGCCGCCTCCAACACCTGAGCCTGCAAGACTTGCAGCTTTTGATACAGGCGCAACACGCGCTGGCCTTCGCTGGAGAGTCTGGCGCCACCGCCGCCCTTGCCGCCGACGCTGCGTTCCACCAGCGGCTTCTGCGCCAGGTTGTTCAGCTCGTCGATGGCATCCCACGCGGCCTTGTAGCTCAGGCCCGCGCTTTTTGCGGCACGGGTGATCGAGCCTTGCTCGGCGATGTGTTGCAGCAACGCAATGCGCTGCGGACGACGAACAATGTGCTGGGATAACAACGTTGGCAAGGACATGGCGAGGTGCTTTGGGCGGTGACAATGGGTAAGACGTTGGCCGCTTGGGCAGTGGGAGTCAAGTCAGGCCATTTCGCCGGGTTTTGGTGTACGGGCCAGACAGTACACGTCAACCCGCGCAGCACCTGCGTCCATTAACAGCCGGGCGAGCGCTTGCGCCGTGGCACCGGTGGTCAGCACGTCGTCCACCAAGGCCAAATGCCGGCCCTTGATGCGCGCGCCGGGCGTCAGGGCGAAGGCGTTGCGCAGGTTCTTTTTGCGGGCCTCGGCATTCAAGTCCTGCTGCGCGCTGGTATCTAGCGTCCTCAACAGCAGCGTTTCGTCGCAAGGAATATCCAGACAAGTGCCGAGCCAGCGGGCGAGCATGGCGGCTTGATTGAAACCCCGTTGGCGCAGGCGTTCAGAGGCCAGCGGCACCGGAACGAGCGCGTCGGGACGATGCAGGTCTTCGTCGAAGCGATGTTGCAGGAATTGCGCGAGGAGTTCACCGAGTAGCCGGCCAAACGGCCACTTTGCAGAGTGCTTGAAACGAGTGATCAGGGTGTCCACCGGGAAGCTGTAAGTCCACGGTGCGGCGACTTGCTCGAACGCGGGTGGTTGATTCAGGCACTGGCCGCAGGTCAGACCGGCGCCTGGTAAGGGCAGGGCACAGGTTTGGCAGTGATCCCCAAGCCAGGGCAACTCTGTTTCGCAGGGCATGCAGATCGGAACCTGTCCATCGGCCGGTTCTGCACAGAGCAGACAGCGCTGTTTGTTTTTTAACCAGATGTAAACCGGTCTATCGTAACGTGGTTGACAGCGCATGAGTCTTCCTTAAATATGCCGAACATCCGTGTCGCGTCTGTGGGTATTCCACCTCCCAGCCGCTTGCCAAGCATAAAACAAAGGAAACGCCCATGAGCGCCAGCACCTCTGCAACCCTGCGTCATGACTGGTCTTTGGCCGAAGTCAAAGCACTCTTCGTTCAGCCATTCAACGACCTGTTGTTCCAGGCACAGACGGTGCACCGCGCGCATTTCGACGCCAACCGCGTCCAGGTTTCCACGCTGCTCTCGATCAAAACCGGCGCCTGCCCGGAAGATTGCAAATATTGCCCGCAGTCCGGTCACTACAACACCGGTCTGGAAAAAGAAAAGCTGATGGAAGTGCAGAAGGTCCTCGAAGAGGCCGCTCGCGCCAAGGCCATCGGTTCGACCCGTTTCTGCATGGGCGCGGCGTGGAAACACCCGTCGGCCAAAGACATGCCGTACGTGCTGGAAATGGTCAAAGGCGTGAAAGCCATGGGCCTGGAAACCTGCATGACCCTCGGTCGCCTGGATCAGGACCAGACCGTTGCTCTGGCCGACGCCGGCCTCGACTACTACAACCACAACCTCGATACGTCGCCTGAGTTCTACGGCAGCATCATCACCACCCGCACCTACAGCGAGCGCCTGCAAACGCTGGCCTACGTGCGTGAATCGGGGATGAAGATCTGCTCCGGCGGCATCCTTGGCATGGGCGAGTCCCTCGATGACCGTGCCAACCTGCTGATCCAGCTGGCCAACCTGCCGGAGCATCCGGAGTCGGTGCCGATCAACATGCTGGTGAAAGTCGCTGGTACGCCGCTGGAAAATGCCGAAGACATCGATCCATTCGACTTCATCCGCATGCTCGCCGTTGCGCGCATCCTGATGCCGAAATCCCACGTGCGCCTTTCCGCTGGCCGCGAAGCGATGAACGAACAGATGCAGGCCCTGGCATTCTTCGCCGGCGCCAACTCGATTTTCTACGGCGAAAAACTGCTGACCACCGCCAACCCGCAGGCCGACAAGGACATGCAGCTGTTCTCGCGCCTGGGGATTCTGCCGGAAGCGCGCGAAGAGCACGCGGACGAGGTGCATCAGGCTGCCATTGAGCAGGCACTGGTTGAGCAGAAGAGCAGCGAGCAGTTCTACAACGCTGCTGTTTAATCGACGCTGATCCCCTGTGGGAGCGAGCCTGCTCGCGATTGCGACCTTCCAGTCACATCAATGTTGGCTGTGAATCCGCAATCGCGAGCAGGCTCGCTCCCACATGGAATATCTGACATTCCTTAGTTGAGGCCTGCATGTCTTTCGATCTCGCCGCACGCCTTGCTGCCCGTCGTGCCGAAAACCTCTACCGCCAGCGCCCGCTGCTCGACAGCCCTCAGGGCCCGGAAGTGGTGGTCGATGGCCAACCGTTGCTCGCGTTCTGTAACAACGATTACCTCGGCCTGGCCAATCACCCCCAAGTGATCGAAGCGTGGCGCGCCGGCGCTGCTCGTTGGGGCGTGGGCGGCGGGGCGTCGCACTTGGTCATCGGCCACAGCACACCCCATCACGCGCTGGAAGAAGCCTTGGCTGATCTCACCGGCCGCCCGCGTGCGCTGTTGTTCACCACCGGTTACATGGCCAATCTCGGCGCGGTCACGGCGTTGGTCGGGCAGGGCGATACGGTGCTGGAAGACCGGCTCAATCATGCCTCGTTGCTGGATGCCGGTTTGCTGTCGGGCGCGCGCTTCAATCGCTATCTGCACAACGATGCGGTGAGTCTGGCCAAGCGCCTGGAGAAAGCCACCGGTAATACGCTGGTGGTCACCGACGGCGTGTTCAGCATGGACGGTGACATTGCCGACCTGCCGGCGCTGGCGCGTGAAGCCAAGGCCAAAGGCGCATGGCTGATGGTCGATGACGCTCACGGTTTTGGCCCGCTGGGTGCCAATGGCGGCGGGATCGTCGAGCATTTCGGCCTGAGTCAGGAAGACGTGCCGGTGTTGGTCGGCACACTGGGCAAGGCTTTCGGTACCGCCGGAGCCTTTGTCGCTGGCAGCGAAGAGTTGATCGAAAGCCTGATCCAGTTCGCTCGTCCCTATATCTACACCACCAGCCAGCCACCGGCGCTGGCCTGCGCGACGCTGAAAAGCCTCGAACTGCTGCGCACCGAACATTGGCGCCGTGAGCATCTGAAGACGCTGATCCGCCAGTTCCGCCAAGGCGCCGAGCAAATCGGTCTGGAGCTGATGGACAGTTTCACGCCGATTCAGCCGATCATGATCGGCGATGCCGGGCGTGCGGTTCGCCTGTCGCAGATGTTGCGCGAGCGTGGGCTGATGGTGACGGCGATCCGCCCGCCGACCGTGCCGGCTGGCAGCGCCCGCTTGCGAGTGACCCTGACCGCCGCTCACAGCGAGGCACAGGTGCATCTGTTGCTAAACGGCTTGGCCGATTGTTTCGCCCAGCTGAAACCGGAGCCAAGCCATGCGTGATCGACTGATTCTGTTGCCCGGTTGGGGTCTCGGGATTTCGCCGCTGGAACCTTTGGCGGCGGCCTTGCAGGGACTGGATGAGCATCTGCGAGTCGAGATCGAGCCGTTGCCGGAACTGGAGTCGAGCGATCCCCAAGAGTGGCTCGAAGAGCTCGATTCGACAGTGCCGCAGGATGCCTGGCTCGGTGGCTGGTCCTTGGGCGGCATGCTGGCGACCGAGTTGGCGGCACGTCGGGGTGATCGTTGCTGCGGCTTGCTGACCCTGGCGAGTAGTGCCTCTTTTGTTGCCCATGAGCAATGGCCAAACGCGATGCCCGCCGAGACCTTCGATGCGTTTCTGGCCGGCTGCAAGGCTGATCCACGTATGACGTTGAAGCGGTTTTCGTTGCTGTGTGCCCAAGGCGCGCAGGACCCGCGCGGGTTGTCGCGGCTATTGCTCGGTGGGGCGCCTCAGGCTTCTGTGTCCGTGTTGATGAGTGGACTGGAAGTGCTTGCACAACTGGACACTCGCCAAGCCTTGCAGGCGTTCCGCGGTCCGCAACTGCATCTGTTCGCCGGCCTTGACGGCCTGGTCCCGGCCGAAGCGGCAGGGGACTTGCTGGCGTTGCTGCCTGATGTCGAAATCGGTCTGATTGAACAGGCCGGTCACGCGTTTCTTCTGGAAGACCCCCACGGTGTGGCGGGGGCGATTCAGGCCTTTTTGCACGAGTCCGGTGATGACTGATTTATCCCTTCCCAACTTGCCTGGCGGTTTGCCCGACAAGCGCCAGGTGGCCGCGTCCTTTTCTCGCGCAGCGGCGAGTTACGACAGCGTCGCTGAATTGCAGCGTGATGTCGGCAGCCAGTTGTTGAGTCGTTTGCCGGCTGATTTTGTCCCCGGTCGCTGGCTGGACCTGGGCTGCGGCACCGGCTATTTCAGTCGCGCGCTGGGTGAACGTTTTCCGACCGGTCAAGGTGTCGCCCTCGACATCGCCGAAGGCATGCTCAATCACGCCCGTCCATTGGGTGGTGCCAACCATTTCATCGCGGGCGATGCGGAGCGGCTGCCGCTGCAGGATTCGACCTGCGATTTGATCTTCTCCAGCCTTGCCGTGCAGTGGTGTGCGGATTTTGAATCGGTGCTTAGCGAAGCGTATCGGGTGCTGAAACCGGGCGGGATTTTCGCGTTTGCTAGTCTATGTGTAGGGACGTTGTTTGAGTTGCGTGACAGTTGGCGTCAGGTGGATGGCATGGTGCACGTCAACCGTTTCCGCGAGTTGGGTGTTTATCAGCAATTATGTGCGGCCAGTGGCTTGAGAACTCTCAGCCTGCAAACGCATCCACATGTGTTGCACTACCCGGATGTGCGTAGCCTGACTCATGAACTCAAGGCATTGGGTGCGCACAACCTGAACCCTGGACGACCGGGTGGTTTGACGGGGCGGGCGCGGATCCTTGGCTTGATCGAGTCTTATGAGCAATTTCGTCAGGCCGAGGGATTGCCAGCGACTTACCAGGTGGTTTACGCCGTGTTGGAGAAACCTATATGAGCGCAGCCTATTTCATCACCGGGACTGACACTGACGTCGGCAAGACCACCGTTGCCGCTGGTTTGTTGCATGCCGCGCGCTCGGCGGGTTTGAGCACGGCGGCGGGAAAACCGGTGGCCTCTGGCTGCGATGTGACACCCAAGGGGTTGCGTAACGCCGATGCGCTGGCGCTGTTGGCCGAGTGCTCACTGCCGTTGACGTATGCCCAGGTCAACCCGGTCGCGTTCGAGCCGGCCATCGCCCCGCACCTGGCCGCGAGGGAGGCCGGAGTGGCATTGACGGTGCAATCACTGTTGGCGCCCATGCGCGAGATTCTCGATTTGCAGGCGGATTTCACCTTGATCGAAGGGGCGGGCGGCTGGCGCGTGCCATTGGCGGATCAGGCCAATCTGTCTGACCTGGCGATAGCGCTGGGTTTGCCGGTGATTCTGGTGGTCGGTGTGCGGTTGGGCTGCATCAACCATGCTCTGTTGACGGCCGAGGCAATTGCCCGGGATGGACTACAGTTGGCAGGCTGGGTCGCCAATATCATTGATCCCAAGACTTCGCGCCTGGAAGAGAACCTTGCGACGCTCGCCGAGCGTATTCCAGCGCCCTGCCTTGGGCGCGTACCGAAACTCAAATTGGTGACGGCAGAATCCGTGGCGGAACATTTGCAGCTGGATTTGCTGGACTAGGTTTTCTCTATGGCAAGGCACTATGCCATTAGTGTTTTTGACGGGCCTTTTGCCATCATGTCTGATTCAATGCTCACTATTGATCCTCCAGGACGTCTCTTCCCATGCAAATCTCAGGAAACACCGCTTTTTATGCTGGTCTGAGTACTATTCATTCAGGGCAGAACCGCGTTGATCAAGCGTCCGGGCAGATCGCCAACATTACCATCGAGCGATCAGTGACCAGCCAGTCTTCCGAGGCTCAGGTGGATCGCTTGCGTTCGGTTGACCGCAGTCAGCTATCCGACTTGGCCAGCCATGTAATCGACATGGCCCAAGGTAAACTTCAGATTGAAGCGGGTGCCAAAGTGGCCAAGGCTTCGGATGAAATGCTCGGAACGTTGATCGACACATTCGCTTGAACCCTCGCTGAATGCTCCATTGACGCCGCGACTGTTCGCGGCGTTTTTCTGTGTAAGTCCTTATCCCTCAACTAATCTTTTCTACACAGCACCTTGTTTGTTCAACGGTGGTGTACTGCTGCGTGTCCGATAGATCGGTGAGGTGATGACAAACGGCTAAAGATCGATGCTTGACAAGATTTGGGCGTAAACGTATGTTTCAAACAACTGTTTGATCGCAGCGACAATTCGACGCGGTCGTTCATCCCCGGTTACATCAGCAGAGGTTTTTCGCTATGCCTGACTACAAGGCCCCCTTGCGTGATATTCGCTTCGTTCGTGACGAATTGCTCGGCTACGAAGCGCATTATCAGAGCCTTCCGGCTTGCGCGGACGCAACTCCAGACATGGTTGACGCCATCCTTGAGGAAGGCGCCAAGTTTTGTGAGCAGGTACTGGCCCCGCTGAACCGCGTGGGTGACACCGAAGGCTGCACCTGGAGCGAGTCCGGTGTTAAAACCCCGACTGGCTTCAAAGAAGCCTACAAGCAATTCGTTGAAGGCGGCTGGCCAAGCCTGGCCCACGACGTAGAGCACGGTGGCCAAGGCCTGCCGGAGTCTCTGGGTCTGGCAGTCAGCGAAATGGTTGGCGAAGCCAACTGGTCGTGGGGCATGTACCCAGGCCTGTCCCATGGCGCGATGAACACCATTTCCGAGCACGGTACGCCTGAGCAGCAAGAGGCTTACCTGACCAAACTGGTTTCCGGTGAGTGGACCGGCACCATGTGCCTGACCGAACCGCACTGCGGCACTGACCTGGGCATGTTGCGCACCAAGGCCGAGCCTCAGGCTGACGGCTCCTACAAAGTCTCCGGCACCAAGATCTTCATCTCGGCCGGCGAACACGACATGGCCGACAACATCGTCCACATCGTACTGGCCCGCCTGCCGGATGCTCCGGCTGGCACCAAAGGCATTTCGCTGTTCATCGTGCCGAAGTTCATGCCGAACGCGGACGGTTCGATCGGCGCACGCAACGCTGTGAGCTGTGGTTCCCTGGAACACAAGATGGGCATCCACGGTAACGCCACTTGCGTGATGAACTTCGACGCGGCCACCGGTTTCCTGATCGGCCCGGCGAACAAAGGCCTGAACTGCATGTTCACCTTTATGAACACCGCACGTCTGGGCACCGCGCTGCAAGGCCTGGCTCACGCTGAAATCGGCTTCCAGGGCGGCCTGAAATACGCTCGTGATCGCCTGCAAATGCGTTCGCTGACTGGCCCGAAAGCGCCGGAAAAGGCAGCTGACCCGATCATCGTTCACCCAGACGTACGTCGCATGCTGTTGACCATGAAGGCATTCGCCGAAGGCAACCGTGCGATGGTTTACTTCACGGCCAAGCAAGTTGACATCGTCAAGTACGGCGTGGACGAAGAAGAGAAGAAGAAAGCCGATGCACTGCTGGCCTTCATGACACCAATCGCCAAAGCCTTCATGACTGAAGTCGGTTTTGAGTCCGCCAACCACGGCGTACAAATCTACGGTGGCCACGGCTTCATCGCCGAGTGGGGCATGGAGCAGAACGTTCGCGATAGCCGCATTTCGATGCTGTACGAAGGCACTACCGGTATTCAGGCACTCGACCTGCTGGGCCGTAAAGTGTTGATGACTCAAGGCGAAGCTTTGAAAGGCTTCACCAAGATCGTCCACAAGTTCTGCCAGACCAACGAAGGCAACGAAGGCGTTCAAGAATTCGTCGCACCGTTGGCTGCACTGAACAAAGAATGGGGCGAACTGACCATGAAGGTCGGTATGGCTGCCATGAAAGACCGCGAAGAAGTCGGCGCGGCCTCCGTGGATTACCTGATGTACTCCGGTTACGCCTGCCTGGCCTACTTCTGGGCTGACATGGCGCGTCTGGCAGCCGAAAAACTGGCTGCCGGCACTTCCGAAGAGGCGTTCTACACCGCCAAGTTGCAGACTGCGCGTTTCTACTTCCAGCGCATCCTGCCGCGTACCCGTACTCACGTTGCAACCATGCTGTCGGGCGCCAACAACCTGATGGACATGAAAGAAGAAAACTTCGACCTGGGCTACTAAGCCTTAACGCAGTCCTTCAAAAAACCGCTGCTCCTTGGGGAGTGGCGGTTTTTTTTTTGCTTTACTGCAACCGCTAAAAAAACCTGCCAAAACGCTCAGTAAGTCGGAGTTTCTGCCGTTACAGTAGGTGGGCACAATGCCATCTATTGTCATGACGGTCGGAGCTTTACCCTTGCCGCGTTCTTCCGCTGTACGTTTCAGCCATTTCCTACCGTCGTTACTGCTCTTACTTGCGGGACTTGCGGCTGCCTACATCAAGGACCTCAACGTTTTCTTCACCTCGCTGTTCAACGTGCTACCGACGCTGGTGCTATTGCTCGGCGGTGCGTACTGCGCGGTGTACCGACGGCAGCGAGAGCTGTTTCTGATGGCCACGGTGTACATCGCCTACTTTTTGCTCGATACCCAGACTGATTATTACCGCGACAACGGCAAAGTCCGTGATGACGCCGCCGTGGTGTTCCATTTGTGTTGCCTGTTGCTGCCGCTGATGTTCGGCGTGTTCGCCGCCTGGCAAGAACGCACCCACCTGTTTCAGGACATGGTGGCGCGCTTCGCTGTGTTGTTGGCCGTTGGCAGTGTGGCGCTGGCGCTGGAGCAAAGTTACCCACAGGCTTTGTTGGTGTGGCTGTCGGAAATCCGCTGGCCGGCGCTGCATGGCGCCTGGATGAGCCTGATCCAGCTGTCCTATCCGGTGTTCATCGCTTCTTTCTTGCTGTTGAGTTGGCAATACTGGCGCAACCCGCGCCCGTTGCATGCGGCTCAGTTGGTTGGTTTGCTCGGGTTGTTCTGGGCGCTGCCGAAAACCTTCATTCTTCCGTTTACCCTCAACATCATGTGCAGTCAGGTGATGTTGATGATTGCTGCAGCGGTCGCCCACGAGGCCTATCAAATGGCCTTCCGCGACGAACTCACCGGCTTGCCGGGCCGTCGCGCCTTGAACGAACGGATGCAACGGTTGGGACGCAATTATGTGCTGGCCATGAGCGACGTCGATCACTTCAAGAAATTCAACGACACCCACGGTCACGATGTCGGTGACCAGGTGCTGCGACTGGTCGCCAGCAAACTGTCGAAAATCGGCGGCGGCGGTAGGGCGTATCGCTATGGCGGTGAGGAGTTTGCGCTGGTGTTCGCGGGCAAGACACTCGAAGAATGTATGCCGCACCTGGAAGTCATCCGCGAATCCATCGCCACCTACAATATTCAGCTGCGCAATCAGGACAACCGGCCTCAGGACGACCAGCAAGGTCGCCAGCGTCGCTCGGGTGCGGGCGCATCCAGTGTGTCGGTCACGGTCAGCATCGGTGTCGCCGAACGCATGGAGCAACGGACGCCCGAAAAAGTCCTCAAGTCTGCGGACGAAGCGCTCTACAACGCCAAGGGCGCCGGGCGGAACTGCGTGGTGGCGTTCGGTAAGACGCGCCGTGGCGCGGTGCGCATGGAGGCCGCCGCGGGTTGAGTGATGATGGCGCATTCAGCGTCTGGACTGTGATTGTGGGGCGTGGTGGGCGGCAGTAGGTTTGAAGCATCTGCTGACGGAGAAACGACCATGCCTGAGTACAAAGCTCCCCTGCGCGACATGCGCTTTCTGATCGACCACGTCTTTGATTTCCACAGCAGCTATGCTGCGCTGGGCGCCACTGACGCCAGCCCGGACATGGTCAATGCGATCCTCGAAGAAGGCGCGAAATTCTGTGAGAGCGTTCTGGCCCCGCTGAATCGCAGCGGTGACGAAGAGGGCTGCCATTTCGACAATGGCGTGGTGACAACGCCTACAGGTTTTAAACAGGCTTTCGCACAATACGTGGAGGGCGGCTGGCATGGTCTGGCGGCGGATCCGACGTACGGCGGCCAAGGCCTGCCGAGTTCGCTGGGGCTGGTGATCGGCGAGATGGTCGGCTCCAGCAACACGTCCTGGGGCATGTATCCGGGGCTGACCCACGGCGCTATGTCGGCGATCCACGCCCACGGCACCGAAGAACAGAAAAACACCTACCTGAGCAAACTCACCGCCGGCCAATGGACCGGCACCATGTGCCTGACTGAAGCCCATTGCGGCACCGACCTGGGCATGATCAAGACCCGCGCCGTGCCTTCAGCCGATGGCAGCTACGCAATCTCCGGCAGCAAGATTTTCATCTCGGCCGGCGAGCACGACATGAGTGACAACATCATTCATCTGGTGCTGGCAAAACTGCCGGACGCACCGGCCGGTACCAAGGGCATTTCGCTGTTTATCGTGCCCAAGTTCTTGCCCGATGCCGAGGGAGAGGCGGGCGAGCGCAATGGCGTTTCCTGCGGTTCGATCGAACACAAAATGGGCATCAAGGCTTCGGCGACCTGCGTACTGAACTTCGATAGCGCCAAAGGTTTCTTGATCGGTGAGCCGAACAAGGGCTTGAACTGCATGTTCACCATGATGAACCACGCGCGCCTTGGCACCGGGATGCAAGGGCTGTGTCTTGGGGAAGCAAGCTTTCAGGGCGCGATCAAGTACGCCAACGACCGCCTGCAAATGCGTTCGCTGACCGGGGCGAAAGCGCCGGAAAAAGCCGCCGACCCGATCATCGTTCATCCTGACGTGCGCCGGATGTTGTTGACCATGAAAGCCTTCAACGAGGGCAACCGCGCGCTGACCTATTTCACGGCGCAACTGCTGGACGTGGCGCATCTGAGTCCGGATGAAACCGCGCGTCAGGACGCCGAAGACCTGTTGGCGTTTCTGACGCCGATCTGCAAAGCCTTCATGACCGACACCGGGCTGGAAGTGACCAATCACGGCATGCAGGTGTTTGGCGGGCACGGGTTCATACGTGAGTGGGGCATGGAGCAGTTGGTTCGCGATTGCCGGATCGCCCCGATCTACGAAGGTACCAACGGTATTCAGGCGCTGGACTTGCTCGGACGCAAAGTGCTCGGCAGTCAGGGCAAGCTGCTGCGCGGCTTCACCAAAATCGTGCATAAGTTCTGCGCGGCGAACGCCGGGCACCCGCAGCTCGCCAGCTACGTGGCGCAACTCAACACGCTGAATCAGCAGTGGGGCGAGGTGACCACCAACGTTGGCATGGCAGCGATGAAGAATGCCGACGAAGTCGGTGCGGCATCCGTGGATTATTTGATGTACAGCGGTTACATCATCCTCGGCTATCTGTGGCTGCGCATGGCGCTGGTGGCTCAGGCGCAGCTCGATGCGGGTAGCGCTGATGCAGATTATTGTCAGGGCAAGCTCGCGACCAACGAGTTTTACTTCAAGCGTTTGCTGCCACGCACCGCCGCTCATCGGGCGGCCATCGAGGCGGGAAGCGATTGTCTGATGAAGCTGCCAGCGGAGTTGTTTTCGCTTTAGTCTTTTAAAATCCGTCACACAGGAGACCCGCATAATTGCGAGTTTTTTAATGACTGAATAGTCGGTGACTAATCATTACAAAATGGTCACGGGCTGACCCTATGTGTCACAAAAGTTGTTGGGTTACACTCGGACTCAACGAACACACCATTCCTACGAATCACCCGTTTAGATCTTGCGAGGTTTGCCATGGCTGACTACAAAGCTCCCCTGCGCGATATGCGCTTCGTCCTCAATGAAGTTTTCGAGGTCGCCAAACTCTGGGCCGAGCTGCCTGCACTGGCCGATACCGTCGATGCGGAAACCGTCGAAGCCATTCTTGAAGAAGCCGGCAAGGTCACCAGCAAAAGCATCGCACCTTTGAGCCGTGCGGCAGACGAAGAAGGTTGCCATTGGGCCGACGGTGCGGTCACCACCCCGGCAGGTTTCCCACAGGCGTATCAGACTTATGCCGAAGGTGGCTGGGTTGGCGTCGGTGGTGATCCGACCTACGGCGGCATGGGCATGCCCAAGGCTGTTTCGGCGCAGGTCGAAGAAATGGTCAACTCCGCCAGCCTGTCGTTCGGTCTGTACCCGATGCTGACCGCCGGCGCCTGCTTATCGATCAACGCCCATGCCAGCGAAGAGCTGAAAGCCGCGTACCTGCCGAACATGTACGCTGGCGTCTGGGCCGGTTCCATGTGCCTGACCGAGCCGCACGCCGGTACTGACCTTGGGATCATCCGCACCAAGGCCGAACCTCAGCCCGACGGTTCCTACAAAGTCAGCGGCACCAAGATCTTCATCACCGGTGGCGAGCACGACCTGACCGAGAACATCATTCACCTGGTGCTGGCCAAACTGCCGGACGCGCCTGCGGGTCCGAAAGGCATTTCGCTGTTCCTGGTGCCGAAGTTCATGGTCAATGCCGATGGCAGCCTCGGCGCGCGTAACCCGGCGAACTGCGGTTCGATCGAACACAAAATGGGCATCCAGGCATCTTCGACCTGTGTGATGAACTTCGACGAAGCCGTCGGTTACCTGGTCGGCGAGCCGAACAAAGGCCTGGCAGCGATGTTCACCATGATGAACTACGAGCGTCTGGGTGTCGGTATCCAGGGCCTGGCGACTGGCGAGCGCTCGTATCAGAACGCCGTTGAATATGCTCGCGACCGTCTGCAAAGCCGTTCGCCGACCGGCGCGCAAAACAAAGACAAAGTCGCAGACCCGATCATCGTCCACCCGGACGTGCGTCGCATGCTGTTGACCATGAAAGCCTCGAACGAAGGCGGCCGTGCGTTCTCGACTTACGTGGCCATGCAGCTGGACACCGCCAAGTTCAGCGAAGACGCGACCACCCGCAAACGTGCAGAAGACCTGGTTGCGCTGCTGACTCCGGTAGCCAAGGCATTCCTGACCGACCTGGGTCTGGAAACCACCGTGCATGGCCAGCAAGTGTTCGGCGGCCACGGTTACATCCGTGAATGGGGCCAGGAGCAACTGGTGCGCGACGTGCGTATCACCCAGATCTACGAAGGCACCAACGGCATTCAGGCGCTGGACCTGGTCGGGCGCAAGATCGTCGGCACCGGCGGGGCGTTCTACAACCTGTTCGCTGACGAGATCCGTCATTTCACCGCGACGGCCGACGCCAGCCTCGCCGAGTTCACCAAGCCGCTGAACGACGCCGTGACCACCCTCGACGAACTGACTGCATGGGTGCTGGACCGTGCGAAAAACAACCCGAATGAAATTGGCGCCGCTTCGGTCGAGTACCTGCAAACCTTCGGTTACGTCGCCTACGCCTACATGTGGGCGTTGATGGCCAAAGCCGCGTTGGGTAAAGAAACGCAGGACGATTTCTACGCGAGCAAGTTGGGTACGGCGCGGTTCTATTTCGCCCGCCTGCTGCCACGCATTCACTCGTTGAGCGCGTCGGTGAAAGCCGGTAGTGAATCACTGTTCCTGCTGGATGCTGCGCAGTTCTGAAAAACATGACGTCATGTAAGCAATCTCTTACATGACGTGCTGCTGTTCTCCCATAGGCGAAGATTGGATCCACAGTTAATCTTCATTACACGGACGTCGCGCAGGAAGCGCAAAGCAACAACACGGACACGTAGGATTCTGCCAGGACGGCGGAGTGAAATGGATGTCAGGGAAACAGTCTGCAAAGCCCCGCTTCGGCGGGGTTTTCTTTTGCCTGCAGAAAAGTCATCAGCTCAGGCCGTAAGGGTTTTCGAGCGGTTAAAGCGTTCATCGGGCCCTTTCATCACATCCTCCCAATAGAAATCGGGCTACAAACATCCCAGCGGCATGGCGCTGAAGTTGCTGAGCATCGTTCAAAAACATGGCCTTGAAATACTGGCCTGAGGCATTGCACTGAACCCTGACGAACGGCACAGGTCGATTAGCTATAGTGCTTACACGAGCCTACTTAAAATCAGGAGCTGCCCCATGGACTTTGTTCGAATCATCATCGCCATTCTGTTGCCGCCATTGGGTGTATTTCTGCAAGTCGGTTTCGGCGGGGCGTTCTGGCTGAATATTTTGCTGACGTTGTGCGGGTACATTCCAGGGATCGTGCATGCGGTTTATATCATCGCCAAGCGTTGAATTTCGCAGCGTCAGCTAGATCGCTATCGCGAGCAGGCTCGCTCCCACACTGGATCTATGGTGTACAGAAATCCCTGTGGGAGCGAGCCTGCTCGCGATGGACGCGCCGCTAATCAGGCATTGTTCCCAAGCGCGATCACCCGCCGATAAAACAACCACTCCTGCTCCAACGCATGGGCCTGATTGCCTGCCTTGCGAAAGCCGTGGCGTTCGTCAGCGTAGTAATGCGCTTCGACCAGAATGCCGTTGTCCTGCAACGCCGTGACCATGTCGCGGGTCTGTTGCGGCACGACCACCGCGTCCAGCTCACCTTGAAAGAAAATCACTGGCACGCTGATGTTGCCCGCATGCAGCAGCGGTGTTCGTGCGGCATAACGCTCGGCATCCTGCACCGGATCGCCGATCAGCCAGTCCAGATAATCGCCTTCGAATTTGTGAGTGGCACGGCCCAGGGCGACGGGATCGCTGACACCATAAAGGCTGGCACCGGCGCGGAAGACGTTGTGAAAGGCCAGCGCACAAAGGGTGGTGTAGCCACCGGCGCTGCCACCGCGAATAAACGCCTTGTCGCCATCGATCAAGCCTCGTTCGGCGAGGTGCGCGACGACCGCGCAGGCATCCTCCACATCCACGTCACCCCAACTCAAATGCAATGCCTGGCGATAAGCCCGGCCATAGCCGCTGCTGCCGCGATAGTTGAGATCGGCCACGGCAAAGCCGCGTTGCGCCCAGTATTGAATGCGTGGGTCGAGTATCGGGTAGCACGCCGATGTCGGACCTCCGTGAATAAATACCACTAGCGGCGGTTTCGCATCGCCGCTCATCGCCGGATAGAAAAACCCATGGGCCTCACCCCGGCCGCTGGGGTAGCGCAGGGTTTGCGGGACGCTGATCTGCTCGGCGGGTAACGGTGCAATGCCGCCGGCCAGTACCTTGACCTGCCGGTTATCACGGTCAATGGCAATGACTGCCGCCGAACTGATCGGCGATGCGGCGATGCAGTATATGAATTGCTCATCCAGTGCGAGATGGCGGAAGCGGCTGTATTCGCCGGTGAAATCGTCACGGGTGTCACCACAAAGACCCAGTCGGCCAAATCCACCTTCGGTCCAACTGGCCAGGTAACTGTTTTCAGTCAGAGGCAGCCAGGTGCAACCGCCCAATTGCCAAGGCGCCGGTCCATGATCCGCTGCGACGCTTGGCAGCGGACTCAAACCGTCAAAAGACTCCACCCATGGCTGCCAGTAACCGCCACGATCCGACAGACAAGCCAGTCGGCCGCTGTCATCGAATCGAGGTTGTTGCAGCGACTCCTGAATATCCTCCCCGGCCACACAGCGAGGTGAGGCAAATCCGCCATTGCTCTGACGTTCGGCAACCATCAGCCGAGTTGCAGTCCAGGGCTGATTCGGGCGGCTCCATTCGATCCACGCGAGGCGTTGCGAGTCTGGGCTCAGGGTCGGCGCCGCGTAGAAGTCGGAACCTTCTGCCAGCAGATGACGCCCACCGTCATTCAGATCAACCGCCACCAACCGATGCCGGTCACGGTTCTCTTCAACCGCCAAAACCTGTCCGTTGGCGAATTGCAGATCGCCGTAACGGTACCCGCTTGACGTCAGCACTTCAGGCGTCTCACCCTTCAGCGACTGCCGATACAACTGCTGGTCTGCCTCGTTGACGAAAACAACCCCGTCATCGGTCAGACAAAACGCGCCACCGCCATATTCGTACACCCGACTGCGCACACTGAAGCCCGCGGGTGTCAGGCAATGCGCCTGGCCATCACGCCAATGCCAGATCCGGCAGGCGGCATCTTCGGGACGGTATTCGTTCCAGAACAGGCCATGTCGGCCGACCTGCAGTTCGGCAAAATCGACACCGGCAGCGACGGCTTTAGCGGCGCTGAAGGGCT
This sequence comes from Pseudomonas sp. GM21, assembly GCF_000282215.1. Taxonomy (GTDB): domain Bacteria; phylum Pseudomonadota; class Gammaproteobacteria; order Pseudomonadales; family Pseudomonadaceae; genus Aquipseudomonas. The sequence goes on along the minus strand of NZ_AKJS01000139.1, from coordinate 45,846 downwards.
CAGCTTTTTGCGATGAGTCGTGAATTTCGTTCATTGCGAAAGGCCAGTTGTTCGATGGTCTGGGTCGCGTGCTCGGCTTCTTCCCGGGCCTTGAGGATCACGCCGTGATGGTACGACTTGCTGCACACCGGGTCAGCGTTGCTCGCATCGCCCGTGAGCATGAACGCCTGGCAGCGACAGCCGCCGAAGTCTTTTTCTTTCTCGTCGCAGGAGCGGCACGGTTCGGGCATCCAGTCATAACCGCGAAAGCGGTTGAAGCCGAACGAGTCGTACCAGATGTGCTGCATGCTGTGGTCGCGCACATTGGGAAATTGCACCGGCAGCTGTCGGGCGCCGTGACAGGGCAGGGCGGTGCCGTCCGGCGTGACCGTCAGAAAGATGCTGCCCCAGCCATTCATGCAGGCTTTCGGGCGCTCTTCGTAATAGTCCGGCGTGACGAAAATCAGTTTGCACGGATGCCCTGCGGCTTCGAGTTTGGCGCGGTATTCGTTGGTGATGCGCTCGGCGCGGACCAGTTGTTCTTGGGTCGGCAACAGGCCGACGCGATTGAGTTGCGCCCACCCGTAAAACTGGCAGGTGGCGAGTTCGACGAAGTCCGCCTCAAGAGCGATGCACAGCTCAATGATCCGGTCGATCTTGTCGATGTTGTGCCGATGGGTCACGAAGTTAAGCACCATCGGGTAGCCGTGAGCCTTCACCGCACGGGCCATTTCCAGCTTCTGCGCAAAGGCTTTTTTCGAACCGGCCAGCAGGTTGTTCACTTGCTCATCGCTGGCCTGAAAGCTGATCTGAATATGATCCAGACCGGCCTTCTTGAAGTCGCTGATTTTCTGCTCGGTCAAGCCAATGCCGGAGGTGATCAGGTTGGTGTAGAAACCCAGCTTGCGCGCCTCGGCAATCAGTTCGGCGAGGTCTTGGCGCACCAGCGGTTCACCACCGGAAAAGCCCAACTGCGCTGCGCCCATCTCCCGGGCTTCGCGGAAGACTTTCAGCCACTGCTCGGTGCTCAACTCTTTGCCTTGCTCGGCAAAGTCCAGTGGGTTGGAACAATACGGGCATTGCAGCGGGCAGCGGTAAGTCAGCTCGGCGAGCAACCAGAGCGGCAAGCCGATGTCGGGTTTGGGCGGTAACTTGTCTGACAGGGAATCAGGCAAGTTCGATCCAGTGCTGAGCACGCGCGACCTCCATGAATTGCTCGATGTCTTCACCGAGCTCGGGTACGCCGGGGAACTGTGCATCCAGTTCGGCAATGATCGCAGCCACGTCGCGCTCGCCGTCGATCAAGCCGCCGATCAGCGCGGCGCTTTCATTGAGTTTGATCATGCCTTCCGGGTAGAGCAGCACATGGCCTTTCTGTGCCGGTTCGTACTGGAAACGGTAGCCGGTACGCCAGGTCGGGGTCTTGCTACGGTCGAAACTCATAAGGTGATTCCTTTGTGCCAGACCCGTTGCTCGGTCACGCTGTGATACGGCGGACGTTTCAGTTCGTAGGCCATGCTCATGGCATCGAGCATGCTCCAAAGAATGTCCAGTTTGAACTGGAGAATTTCCAGCATGCGCTCCTGGCCTTCACGTGTCGTGTAGTGCTGCAAAGTGATGGTCAGACCATGTTCCACATCACGGCGCGCCTGACCCAGGCGAGTGCGGAAATATTCATACCCGGCCGGGTCGATCCACGGGTAATGCTGTGGCCAACTGTCCAGGCGCGATTGGTGGATCTGCGGTGCGAACAGCTCGGTCAGCGAGCTGCTGGCGGCTTCCTGCCAAGGGGCCCGGCGGGCGAAGTTGACGTAGGCGTCGACGGCGAAGCGTACGCCGGGCAGGACCAGTTCCTGCGAGCGCAACTGATCCGGGGCGAGGCCAACGGCCTGGCCCAGACGCAGCCAGGCTTCGATACCGCCGTCTTCACCGGGGGCGCCGTCGTGGTCCAGCAGGCGCTGAATCCACTCGCGACGGATCTCGCGGTCCGGGCAGTTGGCGAGGATCGCAGCGTCTTTCAGGGGGATGTTCACCTGATAGTAGAAGCGGTTGGCGACCCAGCCCTGGATCTGCTCGCGGCTCGCCCGGCCTTCATACATCGCCACGTGGTAGGGGTGATGGATGTGGTAATAGGCACCTTTGGCGCGCAGGGCGGCCTCGAATTCGGCGGGGGACATTGGGGCGTCAGTCATTGTGGTTCTCCGGGGAACAACCGGTGGATTCTTTGGTGTCAGGACCGGCCTCATCGCCAGCAGGCTGGCTCCCACAGTTGATCGCATTCCCCTGTGGGAGCCAGCCTGCTGGCGATAGACCGCGCAGCGGTCTCGATGTCCTACAACACAATACTCATGCCGTCATACGCCACTTCAATATCCCGCCGAATCAGCTCGGCACGCTCCGGCGAATCTTCATCAAGGATCGGATTGGTGTTGTTTATGTGGATAAGCACCTTGCGCTGTTTCGGCAGTTGCTCCAGCACTTCCAGCATGCCGCCGGGGCCATTCTGTGCCAGATGGCCCATTTCCCGGCCGGTGCGAGTGCCGACGCCACGGCGCTGCATTTCATCGTCGTCCCACATCGTGCCGTCGACCAGCAGGCAGTCGCTGCCGGCCATGATCTCCAGCAGCGGCGCGTCCACCTTGCCCAATCCCGGCGCGTAGAACAGTTTGCCGCCGGTGTTCAGGTCTTCGACGATCAGACCGATGTTGTCGCCGGGGTGCGGGTCGAAGCGGTGCGGTGAATAGGGTGGTGCGGCGCTGCGCAACGGCAGCGGCGTGAAACGCAGGCTCGGGCAGGCCGCAATGGTGAAGCTGCGGTCAAGTTCGATCCGGTTCCAGTCCAGCCCGCCATTCCAGTGGGTCAACATGGTGAACAGCGGAAAACCGGTGCTCAAGTCTTCATGGACCATGTCAGTGCACCACACTGGGTGTGGGCAGCCTTCGCGCAGGCTGAGCAGGCCGGTGGTGTGATCGATCTGACTGTCCATCAGGATGATCGCGCTGATGCCGGTATCGCGCAGGGCGCGCCCCGGTTGCATCGGGGCAAAGCTTTGGAGCTGGGCGCGGATGTCCGGTGACGCGTTGCACAGCACCCAGTTCACGCCGTTGTCGGAAATGGCGATGGACGACTGGGTCCGCGCCTTGGCATTAAGGGTGCCATTGCGAAACCCGGCGCAGTTCACGCAGTTACAGTTCCACTGGGGGAAACCACCGCCGGCGGCGGAACCTAGAATCTGGACAAACATGGCCGCTCCATCGTTCGAAACTGAAAATAAAAACGCCTCGGCGAGCCGAGGCGTTGGCACTGCGATACAAAAAAGATTAGCGGCTGGCGAAGTACATGGTGACTTCAAAGCCGATACGCAGGTCGGTGTAAGCGGGTTTGGACCAGGACATGGGAGTGCTCCTTCAGGTGACGGGACGGTGATATCTATACATATAGTCCACCTCCAGCCGGAGATGGTTCAGATAGTTAGGTTGCTATGTTACTCAAAATTACAATGAAGTTGCCCATGAAACTTTGAGAAAGCTAATTGCGCCGCCTGTAATGATCATTTTGTCACTTGCCAAATCTCACTTGGGGCGGGGCAGCTGGCCAGACAGCGCCAGCCGCCAAGCACTTGATTCAATCGTTGCGTTGCGGCCAGTAACGCTTCGTGATCGATCATCAGCATTGCTTCAGGCAGACGCTCCAGATAATCCGACGAGTGGCCAGCCAGCTTGCCCTGCCAGAGCAGTTCGGCTGCCTGATGGACGGGCAGGGCGTTGAGGTCGAATTGATCAACCAGGGACTGACGTTGATGGATGAAGGTGGCCTCGTCGATGCCTTCGATCAGTTGTGGCAACTCACTCAAAAAATGTTCGATGTGCTCCAGCAAACCGGCAGGTGCAACGCTTGGTGATTGCACGCCGAACAGAATTCCGGTCTGCCCATGAATCTGGCGCAACGAGCTGAACACGGCATAGCCCAGTTGTAAGTCCACTCGCAGGCGCTGGTAGAACGGCGTCTGGCACAGGTGCGCGAGTAAGCGCCAGGCGGCTTCATCGGCGATGTCCGGCGTGGCGGTCGGACAGAACAGCAACAGCGCGTGCTCGCTGGAATCGATGTCGAGGGTGCTCCAGAGACGCCGGGAGTTGATCGCAGCGGGCGGCGACCGTTGATGATCCGCAACGCCGGGCACGCGGCTCAGTGCCAAGCCCATTGCCGCTTGGGTCTGTGGCGACAAGCCAACAGCCAGCCCCTCCCATCGCGCGCCTGACCAAAGCAGCTGAAAATCCCCTGAGACAGCGGCGGGTTCAAGGCAATGATCAGGCAGCGCCTTCAGCAGTTGTTTGATCGGCATCAGCGCAACGCCTGGCGGTTCATCCTGTGAGAATCCGGCCGCCGCTGTTGTCAGCTGTTTCAACGCCTGTTCGAGGACAATTGGCATCGCTGCCTGTAGGCCCGTCATTTTCAGCAGCCATTCATTGCCTGCTGCGCTGAAGGAAAAGTCGACGCCGGCCTGACGCGCGTCTTCACGCAATGGCTGCAACTGGTTTTCCAGGTTCGACTGAAGGCTGGCGTGAGGTTTGAAGTCGAGTCGCCAGCGCAGGTAAATCGCCCCTTCATCAGTGTTGTCCGGCAAGGCCTGACTGAACTGCATCGGGGAGTTTTCGCGACGACTGCGCGAACGGTCCTGGGCAAACGTGCGTAGACCACGGTGTTTACTGGTCTGTCCACGAATCAGTCCGGCATTGGTCGCGGGTGCTTCGGTGTGTAAAAACGGATTAGGCGTCGGCAGTTGCCAATCGCCGCTGAAGTTATCCACAGCGCCGATTTTGATCAGGATGTCCTTAAGGGCTGCAACGCCTCGGTCCGATAAGCCGGTTTCCAGCTGTTCGCTGTCCAGTTGGGCTAATTGCAAGGCGCCGCTGACTTGTTGCCGGCGTTGCAGGAGGGCAGCGTATTCTTTGCGCACGGCGGCCCAGTCTAGATGGGAGGCAAAAAAGCCCAGCCAGTCGAGTAACTTCTCGTGGATCACGCTCCCCGGTTGAGTGGTGGTGAATTCGATGTGCAGCAAGGCTTGTCCGGCGAACTGGTAGAGCGGCTCGGCTTTCAGGCTGTCAGCCAGTCCCTGTTCTCGCAGCTTCGCTATCAGACCGCCTGGTTTCGCGGCGTTCAGCCAATGGCACAGAAACGCCAGCGCTTCACGCGATGACTTGGGCAACGCTTCGAGCGCGAACAGAAGATCGAGCCGCCGCTCGCCAGCCTGTTGATAAGTTTTTTCCGAGGTATGCATCAGTGCTGCAGGCGCTTGTTGCGGGACTCGTTGCCCGGCAGGAATCTCGGCGCTAAAGCGCTGAGCCATCTCACGCAACTCATCGAGACTCTGCGGCCCGGCCAAGCTCAATGTCATCTGCCCGGTCTGATAAAACCACTGATGGAAATCCTGCAACGCTTGCTGAAACTCAGGCTGCGGCACGGGCAGGCTGTCGCGGTTTCCGGCATGAAACCCACGCAAGGGATGAGCGGGCGAAAGTCCTTCGAACAACGCCAATTGCTGTTGCGCCGCCGCATCCTGTGACCAGGCAACAAATTCCGCGTGCAGCACTTCCCGTTCCCGCAACTGCTCGTCCGGATTCATACGTGGATGAGCGAGCATGTCTGACAGACGCTCCAGTCCTCCAGCAAATGCCTGAGTCGGCAGTTCGAAAAAGAAGTCGGTGGTGCGCTCATTGGTCCGAGCGTTGACTTGACCGCCGTGACTCTGAACGTAAGCCATCAGCCCTTGGCCAGCAGGAAAACGCTCGGTGCCAAGAAACAGCAAATGCTCAAGAAAATGCGCCAGCCCCGGCCAGGTCAGCGGCACATCGTGACTGCCCGCCGCGACCCGCAGTACCGCCGCACAGCGCTTGATATTCGGGGCATGACGCAGCGTCACCCGCAAGCCGTTGGCCAGGGTTTCAGTGTGGGGGCGAGGGTGATTCAGCGCAGGCATGAGCACTTCCAGAACAGAGAAGCGCTAATGCTAGCGGATATCGAGGGTTCAGCGCTTGTTAAGGTCGCCGTAAAGCTCGGGACGGCGGTCGAGGAAGTAACGATTGGAGGCGCGCGAGTCTTCCATCAACTGACGATCCAGTTCGCCGACAATCAGCGCTTCATCCAGGCCGGCCTGGGCGATGCGGCTGCCATCCGGCGCGGCGATGCTGCTCTGGCCGCAGTAGTGGATCTCGTCTTCATGGCCGCAGAAGTTGGCATAGGCCACGTAACATTGGTTCTCGAAAGCGCGGGCGCGGACGGTGACGTCAGCGATGAAGTCGTAGGGAATCATGTTCGCCGTCGGCACCAGGATCAGTTCGGCGCCGGCCAGGGCCAGACGCCGGGCGTTTTCCGGGAACTCCAAGTCGTAGCAAATCAGGAACCCCAGCTTCCAGCCGTTGAGTTCAACCAGCGGAAAATCATCTGCGCCGGGGCTGAACATCGAGTGATCGAGATCGCCAAACAGGTGAGTCTTGCGGTAGTTGCACAACCGCTCGCCGTTGGCGTCGATCAACTGCACCGCGTTGTAGATCTGCCCATCCTCGGTGCGCTCCGGGTAGCCATACAAAATGGCGATCCCGGCAGACTTGGCAATGCGTGCAATCTGCTGCGCCGACTCACCGTTGTTCACCTCCGCGAGGACACTGACGGCATCGACGCCGATGTTGTAGCCGGTCAGGAACATCTCCGGCACCACCAACAGGTCGGCACCTTTGGCCTCCAGCGCCAGTTGATGCAGGCGTTGCAGATTGCCGGCGACGTCCAGGGGCAGTGGTGGACATTGGTAAAGGGCTACACGCATTTCGGATTCCTCTTACTCAGGCAGGGCGATCGGTCCGATCTCGTTGAACACATCTCCTGGACCCGGGTTCTCGGCGTGAGTTTCACCGCCGAAGTGTTTCATGATGCCCCACACCGCGTTGAGCGAAGTTTGTACCGCGCCTTCGACCCAGGCCGGTGTCCACGAAACGTCGTCACCGGCGATGAAAATCCCGCGCTGCTCGGCGGGCATTTCGTCCTGCATGAAGTGCGCGTACATGCGCTGGTTGTATCGGTAATGGCCGGGCAGGGCGCCTTTGAAGGCCCCGAGGAAGTGCGGGTCGGCTTCCCATGACACGGTGATCGGATCGCCAATGATGCGCGCCGCGATGTCGACTTTCGGGTAGATCTTTTTCAGCGCGTCCAGTGCCAGTTTTACGCGTTTTTCCACCGGATGCGGGAGCATTTTCAGCGCGTCGCTCATCCACGAGTACGACAGGCAAATAACCCCCGGCTTGTCATCGCCGTTGTCGAACAGATAAGTGCCACGGGTCAGGCGGTCGGTGAGGGTCATGCTCATCAGGTCGCGACCGGTTTGCGGGTCCTTGTCCTTCCAGAACGGGCGGTCGACCATCACGAAGGTCTTCGACGATTGCATGTAGCGGGTGCGGTCGAGGGCCATCCACATCTTTTGCGAGAACAGGGTTTCGTCGCATTCGATCTGCGTGGTCAGCAGCCAGCTCTGGCAGGTGGTCAACACGGCGGCGTACTCGCGGGTGTCGCCCCAGTTGTCGGTCACGGCAAAACGGCCATCGGCGGCGTGGGCGATCTTTTTCACCCCGGTACGCGGCGCACCGTTGTGCAGCGAGCTGAGGCTGGTGCCTTCAGGCCAATGCACGCAACGCTCGGGTACATGCCGCCAGATGCCCTGTGGTACTTGTTCCACACCACCGACCACCAAGTGCTGGTGATCGTCGCAGTTGGTCATGACCACGCGGAAGATTTCCAGCATCGAGTTGGGGAAGTCCGAGTCCCAGCCGCCGGTGCCGAAACCGACTTGTCCAAATACTTCACGGTGATGGAACGACAACTTGGCGAAGGCTTTGGAGGTGGCGACGAAGTCGTAGAAGGTGCGGTCGTCCCACAGCGGCACGAGGGTGTTCCACAGTTCTTTGAGGCGTGGCACGTCGCGATCGCGAATCGCTTGCTGGATATCGGAGAACTGCGAGCCGGCTTCCAGAGCATCGGCCCAAGCGTCAGCCACTTCCTGGAACAAGGCAGGAAGATCCGCCAGTTTCTGTGCGTAATGCGTTTTGCCTTCCAGGTCGATCACGGTGCTGCCCGAGGCGGGTGTCAGCGGGTTCGGGAAGGGTTTGGTTTCAAGTCCGAGTTTGTCGACATAGTGATAGAAGGCGGTGGACGAGACCGGAAAACGCATGCCGCCGAGCTCGGCGATGATGCCTTCGGCGCCATTGAACGCTTGCGAGCGCAGGCGACCGCCCATTTTCGAGGCTTCGTAGACGACCGGTTTCAAGCCCAGCTTCATCAATTCGTAAGCCGCCACCAGGCCTGCGATGCCAGCACCGACAATCGCCACCTCGGCGCCGTGGTTGTGCACAGGAATGCTGCCCAGGCCAGCCGGGTGCTCGATCCAGTCGTCGAAGGCGAAAGGAAAGTCCGGGCCGAAAATGGTGACGGGTTTCTTACCGTCTGCAGGATGGCGATTATTCTTGTTCATGGCTGACCTTGCTGGCGACCCGACGCGGAGTGCGCGTCTGAGTATAGGAAAAGATGCCAGCCATTCTAGTGAGCATAGAACACGTTAATAAGACGCAATGTGTCGTCGTTTTGCCAATTAAACAATCAATATGACGATATTTTGATTCAACCTGACGAAACTCATCCCTGTGGGAGCGAGTCTGCTCGCGATGAGGCCTTATCCGCCACCCATTCGCTCAAGCCGCGTCTAAACCGGCTGCCCCCGATCAATCTTGCTACTCAAAATAATCGAGGTCGTGGTCTTCTCCACCCCATCCACACTCCCGATCTGATCCAGCAACTGATCCAGCTGCTCTGGCGAGTCCGTACGCAACCACGCCACATAATCAAATTCGCCACTCACCGCACACAACTGCTGAACCTGCGCCATTGCACTGAGCCGGCGAAGCACTTCCTTGCCTGAGCGCGGTTGCACCGTGATCCCGACATACGCCTGCAACCCGCCATCCACCACACGTTGCCCGAGGCGAACACCGTAACCAGTGATGATCCTGGACTTTTCCAGTCGCGCCAATCGCGAGGTAACGGTCGTACGAGCGATACCCAATTGTCGTGCCAGCATGGCCACGCTCTCGCGGGCGTTGATTTGCAGGGCTGCGATCAATTGGCGGTCGATCTCGTCCAGAACGGGCGGGCGTGTATCAGGCAAGGGGCGTCTCCAGTGGCGTGGAACAATGGCTGAGCATGTTACAGGCTCGTTCGGCGGGGCGCTTGTGGTCGAAATTCGAACTGGGGGTTATGTGATTGCATAGGCATTGCCCAAGTGACGGCTGAATCACGGGCATGAAAAAGCCGCGCAATAGCGCGGCTTTTTTCATTGTGAGAGCCTGAAAGGCTAGTGACCGAACCTTAGATAAACTACTGAGCGTAGTTCTGCGCGAAGGCGGCAATTACTTGGGTCGCCTGGAAGTCGACCAACTGCAGGCCGCGCTCCTGGATGCTCGCTTTCGCGATGTGCACCGCTCTACGGTGGCGGGGTGATTCATTTTCAGATGGGGCGGATACGGGGATTAGTACGTTTTTCAGTTGGATAATCCCTTCCTTTTCAGCGCGTACGAACTTCATCAGCCACTGATCGCAGTGGTCGAGTATCGCGCTTGGCTCAGGCTGATCGAAAGCCAAGGGCTTGATAGCGGCCACTACCTCATTACGGTGAACCAGCGGCAGGTGTAGTTTGGTCAGATCACCAATCAGGGTGTCATCGCGGAAATTACGGATTGATGCTTCCAAGAACATGGTTCGAATTTCTCGAACCATCATCTCTTCACGACGATCACGTTCAATACCTTGGCGCTCGATATAGCGGCTAAAAAGCGTTGCAAGAGTCGTGTCAAAATTTTCCACCAGGATCGAGCGCATGGGACTGAAGCGAATCAGTGATTCCTTCGGCTCGGTCAGGTAACGAAAATGGTTAACGATCTGCGATTCTTGAGCCTCTGTTGTCATGAGGCGAACGCTATCCAGTTCGTTCTGGGCTATTTCCATAGCTTTGGCGAATAGGTTGTTGCACTCGAAGAAGTGATTGACCCGTTTCAGATTTTTACGGGCGAGTCTGTACTCCATGCGTCCGATCGCTGGTGCCGAAAGAACGATGCCGACGTTGGCAAACTCTTCGGTTTCGGCAAAAGGCGCGAAGCGCACGATGCTGTAAAGGCAGGTATATTTCATTGCAGGACGCTCCAGAACTCGTCCGATTGGCAGTGCATCAGGTTACTTTCGATTTCTTCGAGCAGAATGTCGAGCCCCCGTTTGCCAATGGATTCACGCCATTCATCGGGTATGTCCAAGCATAGGTCATGAAATCGCATGGCAGTGTCGTGCATCCGCTGGCTGTATTCAACTCTGTCGACCATATCCAGTTTCCAGGTTCGATTACTCGGACCAAACACATGGCTTTCCGCGAATTTTTGGGCATCCAGAGGCCATTTGAACGCCTGGTTGTGATCGATCAGCTGAAGCTGATTATCAATTCCACACATCAGTAGGTTGGGGCGACCACCGAATGGTCCTAGCTGACGATCACTGTTACCTACCCAGTAATCAAAGATAAAAACGGCTTTTTGCAGGTTACTCGGAACCTGCTGTGCTTGTGAGTACAACAGGTCGGCAGCGTCCGCTACATAGGCCAGAGCATAGCTGTCTCCTGGACCAAGATCGTTGCGTGCCTCTAAGTTGTAGCGCAGCAGAGCAGGGTCAATGTAGATGTAGCCATGTTCGGGGATCGGTAGGCCGAATTGGGCGGCGAGGCGAGCACAAAGCAGCTCGGCAATACGCTCGCTGGGCGGCAATTCCAACCCTTTGGTCACATAGTGCTTGTCATTGCTGGCACGGCACAGGAAGGGACGCGTAATGCCACCCTCCAGACGCCGGATAATCTCAACCGCTTCTATGTAATTACCCACGGCCATCGCCGGCTTCCTTATAAATCAGCTTTCCAGACGATACTTGTCTGGATCCTGCTGCACCATGCCCTAAGCTGATTCTTTAGAGGTATTGCGTAGATTAGATCTGTATGTGAAGAAAATAATCGACTAGTGAGCGATAGCTCTTGTTTATGAAGGTTATCTTCGTCTCGTCAGTACGGACCGGATCCTTGTAAGCAGCGGCGGCCGTGCCCAACGTCTTTCCTAGTCAGTGAGTGGGATAGACGGGGAACCGTGAAAGGAATCGCCGATGCTCTGGTTTACAAAAAGCCCTGATGCAAAAGTATCGGGACTTTTTGCTTTCTAGAAGGAATCCCAGTCGTAAATAGCGGCCCCGAAAGTCGGCGCGCCTATCATGGGTGACTCATCATTACTCCTCTGATTCCATTTCGGTACGAGGAGGTCTAGGTGTCAGCACTTTCACCACATCATCAATTACCGCTTTGCTCATCGCCGTCAGGTAATGCGCGGCCCAAGCATGGCGGTCGGTGTTCTTTGTGTAGGCTGCATCCTTGGCAAATGCCTTGGCCAGGAATAGCAGATCGGAGGCCTGTGCCAATGCTTCGACGATGGGGACGCCGGGGCGGACGTTGAACAACGCCTGGTCCGAGCAGTATATGAACGGCGTGAAGCCAATGGTTTTTAGTTCTGATTGGTTGTTCATGGTCAACTTCCTTGATTTGAGGAGATGCCACTTTCGTTTCCAAGCGAATGGGTGGCAGCTGTGCGCAGGTTGGAAAACCGGGAATCAAGGAACCGGCACGCCCTAAGACGTCCCGCGCACAGCTGCCATAACTCAGGATTGCAGATAAGCTGATGCAATCGTAATCAGGGGCGCTGTTACGTTTTGATTCGACGGGTTTCCAAGCCCGATCACTGCATTGGCAGTGACGTCCGGAGAGTATCCCGTCGAACAAAAGCGCAACAAGGCAGCAAAGTGCCCAAATGCACCCATCACACGATTCTCAGATGTTGCCTACAACCTTGGCGGGCGTCATCTGATAGCTGCGACATACAACTTAAAGAAAACCAACACGTCGCATACGAAAAAGCCGCGCATTTGCGCGGCTTTTTTGTTTGGTGGGCCCACACGGACTTGAACCGTGGACCAAAGGATTATGAGTCCTCTGCTCTAACCAACTGAGCTATAGGCCCTCAGTAGGTCGCGGATTATAGCGATGGTTTCTCTGCTGTGCTATCCGAAAAATCCGATACGGCTATACGAAGAAACATCGCGGCGAATTCTTCGGCGGGAAGCGGCGGGCTGACGATGTAACCCTGGATCTGCCCGCAGCCTTCGGCGGCGAGGAATTCCTGTTGGGCCAGGGTCTCGACACCCTCGGCGATGACGGTGAATTGCATGCTGCGGCCTAACGCGATGATCGCTCGAACGATGGCCGCATCATGTGGATCGTCAGGCAGGCCGCGGACGAACGACTGATCGATCTTGAGAATATCCAGTGGCAGTCGCTTGAGGTAGCTCAAGGACGAGTAACCAGTACCGAAGTCATCGATAGCCAACTGTACGCCCAGCTGTTTGAGTTGATGCAGCACCGCCAGCGCTTCTTCGGCCTGGCTCATGATGAAGTTTTCGGTAATTTCCAGTTGCAAAAGTCCGGGCTGGAGATGGCTGTCCTTGAGCAGTTGCTCGATCCGTCCCAGCAGGTTTGGCTGGCGCAGTTGGGCGCCAGCGAGGTTGACCGAGAGCGGGCCGAGGCATTCATATACCTGACCCCACTCGTGCATCTGGCGACAGGCCGTTTCAAGTACCCAGTCGCCGATCTGCAGGATCATGCCGTTTTCTTCGGCCAAGGGAATGAAGTGCTCTGGCGGTACTGTACCGAAAGTCGGGTGATACCAACGAATCAGGGCTTCGGCACCGACCAGTCGATGGTCATCAAGGCTGATTTTCGGTTGGTAGTGCAGCGCTAGCTCGTTGCGCTCGATGGCGCGCCGCAATTCTTGTTCCAGCGCCACGCGTTCGCTGGCCTGTGCGGTGAGGTCACGGGTGTAGCGCTCAATCCGGTTGCGGCCCTTGGCCTTGGAGCGGTACATCGCGGCGTCGGCGTTTTTGACCAGTGTGGCGACGTCGCAGCCATCCTTGGGGTAAAGGCTAGTGCCAATACTGGCGCTGATGAAAAACTCGTGATCACCCGCCTGGAACGGCGCGGCGAAACAATTGAGCAGCTTGATCGCGATGTTGTCGGCATCGCTGTTTTGTTGCAGGCCCGGTAGCAGGATGATGAATTCGTCACCGCCCAGGCGCGCAACGGTATCGATATCGCGCAACTGCTCCTTGAGGCGCACGGCAATGCCTTTGAGCAGCAGATCACCGACCGGATGGCCGAGGCTGTCATTGATGTGTTTGAAGCGGTCCAGGTCGAGGAACAGCACGGCACCCTGGCCACCATTTTCCTGTTGGGTGTTAAGGGCGGTCAGCAATCGGCTCTCGAACAGTGTGCGGTTTGGCAGGCCGGTCAGCGGGTCGTGGTGTGCCTGGTAGTCAAGTTTGGCCTGGGCGTGTTTGAGGCTGGAAATGTCCGCGAATACTGCAACGAAGTGGGTGATGAACTTGTCCCGGTTGCGTACCGCGCTGATGGTCAGCCAGCTCGGGTAGAGCTCGCCATTCTTGCGGCGATTGGAAATCTCGCCTTGCCAATGACCTTCGGCCGTCAGTTGGTGCCACATTGCGGCGTAAAACGCGCTGTCGTGAAGGCCCGAAGCGAGCAGGCGAGGGGTGTGGCCCAACGCTTCGCTCTCGCTGTAGCCGGTAATCTCCGTAAACGCGCGGTTGACCGCACTGATGTGCTGTTGTGTGTCAGTGATCAACACGCCCTCGGCCGTACTTTCGAACACGGTGGCGGCCTGTTGTAGCTTCTCCTGCATCAGGTGTCGCTCGGTGATGTCCCGGGCAATGGTCAACATGCAGTCATCATCGCCGATCGGCAATGGTCGGCTCGACACCTCGCACAGACGGATTTGTCCGTCGCTGCGGCGGATGTGGCAACTGAAATCACGGACGAAGCCATCCCTGTGCAACAGATCGAGCATCTGTTTGCGTTCATTGAGGTTGACCCATATGCCCAGGTCCAGGGTGGATCGATCAATGGACATCGCGCTGTTGAAGCCGGTAATGCGGCTGAAACCTTCATTGACCTCCAGTAGCAACCCATCGCTCTGTCGCGACAACAACAAACCGTCAGGGGAGGCGTGGAACGCCTTGGCGAATTTCTCTTCGGAGGTTTGCAGTTGTTGCTGGGTTTCTTTGAGCTGGCTGATATCGCGCACCACCACCACGAGGGCTGGAGTGGTGTCTAGATCGAAAGGCTCGGCGGAAATCAGTCCGGTAAACACTTGGCCGTTGCTGCGACGAAAGGGCATTTCCAGGTTGCGGATGCTGCCGGCCTGCAACCGCTGCAACAGCCCCGGCCCAACGCCGGGAATGCCCCAGATATTCAGGTCAGTCGCGGTTTGGCCGATGACTTCTTCGGACTTGAGGCCGATTTGCTCTTCGAACGTTTTGTTCACTTCCAGCAGGCAACCGTCGGACAGTCGTGCGATCACCAGAATGTCCGGGTTTTGCTGGAAGACCGAGGCGAATTTTTGCTCGGAGAGGCGCAATGCCTCTTCAGTACGCTTGGCGTCGCTGATGTCGATCATCAACCCGCGCAACACCGGCTCATGACCATGTTCTATCAGGCTGACGATGTCGCGCACCCACAGGCAGCGGCCATCGGCGGTGATGACCCGGTAATCGACGCTGTAATCGCGCCCGGCCAGCACTTCGTGATCGCAGTAGGTTTGGGCGCGTGTCAGATCCGCAGGGTGGATGATATTGCGCCAGAACCCCGGAATCAGCCAATGGGACAGGGGGTACCCCAACAGGTCTTCGGCGTGCGGCGACACGTAGCTGTAGGTGTTATCGCTCATCCGTGCTTCCCAGGCGATGGCTGACAGACTCTCGACCAGCCCGCGATAGTGGTACTCGCTGCTGCGAAGCTCCTGTTCGAGATCGACCCTGCGCGCAATTTCAGAACTCAGCCTGCGATTGATCCGGATCACCACGGCCAGCATGATCATCAGAAACAGCAATCCTGGCAGGCCGTAAATCAGCACATCCGACCAGAAATTTCGCTGATCCAGGACATTGCCCACCCAGCGCTGCTGAATTGCGCTGATTTCACTCGGGCTCATGTCCGCCAGTGCTTTGTCCAGGATGCCGAGTAACACCTTGTTGTTGGGGGGCACGGCCATTGCCAGTTGAAAGCGATAGGGGGTTTCGCCACTGATATACAGCCCTGCGAGCTTGAGCTGGCGAAGGCTCCAGACGCTTGAGGCGAGGTCGCCCACTACGGCGTCCACTTCGTCGTTGGCCAGTGCTTGCAAGGCCGAACTCACATTGGGCATTGGCACCAGACTCAGATCCGGGTGGTGGGTACGCAGCAGTTCATGGGGCGCATAGTTTTTCACCACGGCGATTTTCAGACCGTACAGATCTTCGAGTTTGTGTGGTTGGGCACCTCCGACGTGGGCCAGGATGACAATCGGAAAGTCGAGATAGGGGCGGCTAAACGACAAGAACGCCTGGCGCTCCGGGGTCGACATGATGCCGGGTATAACGTCCAGTTTGCCTTGCTTGGCCTGTTCCAGCAGAGCGGTCCAGCTGCCCGGTTCGATGGGCGTTAACGTGATGCCCAGCCGGTGACGGATCGCATTGACGTAGTCTTCCACCAAGCCCTGATACCGGCCTTGCTCGTCGCGGAACTCAAATGGTGGCCAGGCGGCATCGACACTCAGGTGTAAATCCGGGTGTGCGGCCAGCCAGCTACGTTCGTCGTCGGTCAGAGTCAGCGCGCCAGCCATTGCGGTCCAGGTTATCAGCGACAGCAAAAAAAGCACGGTCGGCAGTCTGGGCATAACGGTCTCGTTATGGCTCGGAGGAATGTTTCGAGTGTAGACGGGCTGGACGGCAGGAGGGGTATGCGGGGGATTTAATCTGCATAAAGCAAAACCCCCGGCCTGGGCCGGGGGTTCTGTTGTTACTCGTCGAGGAAGGAGCGTAGATGCTCGCTTCTCGTCGGGTGGCGCAGCTTGCGCAGTGCCTTGGCTTCGATCTGACGAATCCGTTCACGGGTCACGTCGAACTGCTTACCAACCTCCTCAAGGGTGTGGTCGGTATTCATGTCGATACCGAAGCGCATGCGCAGAACCTTGGCTTCACGGGCAGTGAGGCCGGACAGTACTTCGCGAGTCGCTTCTTTAAGGCTCTCAACAGTGGCGACATCGATCGGCGACTGCATGGTCGAGTCTTCGATGAAGTCACCCAGATGGGAGTCTTCGTCATCACCGATCGGGGTTTCCATGGAGATCGGCTCTTTAGCGATCTTCAATACCTTACGGATCTTGTCCTCAGGCATTTCCATGCGTTCGCCCAGCTCTTCCGGGGTCGGTTCGCGACCCATTTCCTGCAACATCTGCCGGGAAATACGGTTGAGCTTGTTGATCGTCTCGATCATGTGCACCGGAATACGGATGGTGCGGGCCTGGTCGGCGATCGAGCGAGTGATCGCCTGACGGATCCACCAGGTGGCATAAGTCGAGAATTTGTAGCCGCGGCGGTATTCGAACTTGTCTACCGCTTTCATCAAGCCAATGTTGCCTTCCTGGATCAGATCGAGGAATTGCAGGCCACGGTTGGTGTACTTCTTGGCGATGGAGATCACCAGACGCAAGTTCGCTTCGACCATCTCTTTCTTCGCGCGGCGGGCCTTGGCCTCACCGATCGACATGCGACGGTTGATGTCCTTGATCTCGGCGATCGTCAAACCGGTTTCGGTTTGCAGTGCGGTCAGCTTCTGCTGGCAACGAATGATGTCCGGTTGCAAGCGACCAATGGCTTCAGCGTATTTGCTTTTGCCTTTGGCCAGTGCTTCGGTCCAGCTTTCGTCAACTTCGTTGCCCGGGAACTGGCGCAGGAAGTCGGCACGCGGCATGCGGGCATCACGAACGCAAAGTTGCATGATCGCGCGCTCTTGCTGACGCAGACGATCCAGGGCACTGCGAACACGCTCGACCAGGCCTTCGAATTGCTTCGGAACCAGTTTGATCGGCATGAACAGCTCGGCCAGGGCCAACAGCTCGGCGATTGCCAGCTTGTTGCCACGACCGTGCTTTTTCAGCGCCTTGCGGGTGATTTCCATCTGATCGGAGACAGCGCCAAAACGCTGTGCTGCGATGATCGGATCCGGGCCGCTTTCGGCTTCTTCTTCGTCATCCGTTGCTTCGGCGTCATCGTCGTCGGTGTCGTCGGCAGCTGGAGCGGCTTTCGGATCGATCGGCGGTGGCACTTCTGCAGCAGGCGGCGCAATGCCGTCATCCGGGTCGATATAACCGCTCAGGACGTCGGACAGGCGGCCACCTTCGGTGGTGACGCGAGTGTACTCGGAGAGAATATGATCAACCGTGCCAGGGAAGTGCGCAATTGCGCCCATCACTTCGCGGATACCCTCTTCAATACGTTTGGCGATTTCGATTTCGCCTTCACGTGTGAGGAGCTCTACCGTACCCATTTCACGCATGTACATGCGCACTGGGTCGGTGGTGCGACCAATGTCGGTTTCGACCGCTGCCAACGCTGCAGCTGCCTCTTCGGCCGCGGCTTCGTCGGTATCGGCGTCGGCCAGCATAAGGGAATCCTTATCTGGCGCAACCTCGAATACGTTGATCCCCATGTCATTGATCATGCGGATGATGTCTTCCACCTGTTCCGGATCTGAAATATCCTCCGGCAGGTGGTCGTTGACCTCCGCGTAAGTCAGGTAGCCCTGCTCACGACCAAGTGTGATCAACTCTTTGATACGAGACTGCTGTTGCGCTTTTCCGGACATAACACCCTATCCACTGAAGGTCTTGGCGGGCAAAAAACAAGCCGAGGATTATACCTGAGCTATGACCTCACGCGCCAGTTGAGGTCGGGTTTGATACAGCCATATTGCGTTTTAATAGGTCGCGCATCTGATTTGCGATCTGATTTGCTTCCTCCGGGGTCAATCCCGGCTGCCTGGCTTTCCTGATAAGCACTTCCAGGCTATCTGTGTGTTGAGCGGCCGATAACCTAGTAATGGTGTCTAAAAACTGTTGTTCAAGGTTATCGCCTGCAATCAGCCATTCCTTTTCTGCCAATGCTTTGAGCAATCGTCCCTGTTCGGTCCCGTGCCAGCGAGCCATTAGCTGAATTGAGTTTAGCTTAGGATTTTTTTGCACCGCCTCGATCAGGGCCACGAGCAGTTGTGCGTAGGTATTGCTCTCGTTGGCAAAGTGGTTGGCAGTTTCTACCCGGCCAGCCAGATCCGGATGA
Organism: Pseudomonas sp. GM21; assembly: GCF_000282215.1. GTDB lineage: Bacteria > Pseudomonadota > Gammaproteobacteria > Pseudomonadales > Pseudomonadaceae > Aquipseudomonas. The sequence goes on along the minus strand of NZ_AKJS01000139.1, from coordinate 27,531 downwards.
TGAATGAGGGTGCGCAGTGCGATCAGCGTCGGAGCCTCTACGGCAATCGGTGTGCGCGGGGAACTCGGTTGATCGCGATCGCCGCGCTTGCCATTCTTGTCCCACGGCTTCTTGTCCCACTTCTTGCCGCCAGCGCCGGGTTTCTTCGGCGTCCATTCCTGCTGCGGCACATACATCTCTTGTGACTGCGGCTGATGGTAGTCGCTGTAATCGGGCATGGCGTCGTAATCGATGCCCGGATCGTAAGCCGGTGGCGCGTCCTGAGGAGCGCTTTGCACCAGTTGGCTGACTGCTTCACCGCTAAGGCCGGTGATTTCAGTCAGGCGCTGACGCATCAGGATGCGCAGGTTTGCACCCGGAACTTTGTCGATCAGTGGTGCGGCGAGGGTGGCCATGTGGGCCTTGCCTTCGAGCGAGCGAGGATCCGACTCTTCGGTCAACTGCTGGAAAAAATAATCCGCCAATGGTTGGGCGTGCTGGTTGATCCGCGCCCGGAAAGCATCGGTGCCTTCGGAGCGCACCAGCGTATCCGGGTCTTCGCCTTCGGGAAGGAACAGAAAGCGCGCACGCCGGCCGTCTTGCAGGCAGGGTAGCGTCGCCTCCAGTGCTCGCCAGGCAGCGTTGCGGCCAGCCTGGTCGCCGTCGAAACAGAACAGCACGTTGGGTACGACGCGAAACAGTCGTTTCAAGTGCTCTTCGCTGGTAGCTGTGCCCAAGGTCGCCACGGCATTGCGCAGGCCTTGCTGGGCCAGAGCGATGACGTCCATATAGCCTTCGACGACGATGATTTCGTCGAGGTTGCGGTTGTTTTTGCGTGCTTCATAAAGGCCGTAGAGCTCCTGGCCTTTATGGAATACCGGGGTTTCCGGTGAGTTCAGGTATTTAGGCTTGTCGTCGCCCAGTACCCGCCCGCCGAAGGCGATGATGCGCCCACGACTATCGCGAATCGGGAACATCACGCGATCGCGGAAGCGATCATAGCGTTTGCCGGTTTCGGCGTTCTCGATCAGCAGGCCGGCATCGACCATGGCTTTTTGTTGCAGGGTGTCGCTGCTCAAGTGTTTGAACAGATTGTCCCAGCCCGGCGGAGCAAAGCCGAGGCCGAAGTCGCGGGCAATCTCGCCGGTCAGTCCGCGACCTTTCAAGTAATCCACCGCCGCTTTGCGCGATGGATGGCTTTTAAGTGCCTGGCGGTAAAAATCGGCGGCGGCGGTGAGCAGCGGATACAGCGGCGAATCGGTCGGTTGCCGCGGCTTGTGCGGCCGGCCGCTTTCTTCGCGGGGGATTTCCATGCCGGCGGCTTTGGCCAGTTCTTCGACAGCCTGGACGAAATCCAGGTTGTCGTGGTCCATCATGAAGCCGAGGGCGTTACCGCCAGCACCGCAACCGAAGCAGTAATAGAACTGTTTGTCGGGGCTGACGCTGAAAGACGGGGTTTTTTCTTTGTGGAACGGGCAGCAAGCGGTGTAGTTCTTGCCAGCCTTTTTCATTTGCAGGCGCGAGCTGACCACATCGACGATGTCGGTGCGGTTCAGAAGGTCGTCAATGAAGCTCTGGGGAATTAGCCCGGCCATGGCGTTCTCGTCATCTGCGCTGAAAGGGTCCAAAACGAAGAACGGCCGAACGCGGGTCGTTGTTGGAGGCGCGCAAAATGTGCGGCTCGACCGGTGTCGTCTGCGTAATCGCTGTCGGGAAGTGTATCTGCCGAAAATCCACTGACGTTAATACCAATCAGTTATCGACTGTTTGAAAGTGTTGCGCTGAATCCGCTATGGCCAGTCGATGGCCTCGGATAGCTCAATAAGCGGGCACACAAGCAGGTGCCTTGGGCTGATCGTCGTTAGAGGAGTCAGTGGGTGTGCTCGTCAGTAGCCTTGGAAGGCTCGTCAGAAAAGACGTGCACCGCTGGCAAAAGAGCCAGGTCTGACGCTGTAAAGCAGATTTGTCTCGGTCGCGTCTGCGGCGTCGACAGTGAAGCATCAAGCGTTTTACGCAAATGCCATTAGCCCGGCTGAGGGCCGGGCTTGGCAGAAGCTTGCTACGATCGTCTGTGTATTAGTACAGACGAACGGCGCGGCGCTGTTCGCGCTGAACTTTCTTCGCGTGACGCTTAACAGCGGCTGCTGCCTTGCGCTTACGCTCAGAAGTTGGCTTCTCGTAAAATTCGCGGCTACGAACTTCAGCCAGTACACCGGCTTTTTCGCAGGAGCGCTTGAAACGACGCAGAGCTACGTCGAAGGGTTCGTTCTCTTTTACTTTGACGGCTGGCATCCAGAGCTACCTTCATTCATTACCGGGGTCAACATCCTCGCGGCAAAAGAGCACTTGAAGACGTCGGTTTTTAAGGGTTGCGGATGTTAACCCCTCATCGCTCGGAATGCAAAGCCTCTGATCGAAAACCGCTGGTCGGGGCATCTCGCGGCGACTATTATGCGCGCCTTCGAATTCAGCCTAAACAAGGCGCAAACCCATGCTAGTACTGGGATTAGAAACCTCCTGCGACGAAACCGGTGTCGCATTATATGACAGTGAACGCGGGTTGTTGGCCGACGCACTGTTCAGTCAGATCGACCTGCACCGTGCCTATGGTGGCGTGGTGCCGGAGCTGGCCTCGCGGGACCACGTCAAACGCATGCTGCCCTTGATTCGTCAGGTGTTGGCCGAAGCTGACTGTGTGCCGACCGAAATCGACGCCATCGCCTATACCGCGGGTCCTGGCCTGGTCGGTGCATTGCTTGTGGGCGCTTCATGCGCCCAGGCGCTGGCCTTTGCCTGGGGTATTCCCGCCTTGGGCGTACACCACATGGAAGGTCACTTGTTGGCACCCATGCTGGAGGCGCAACCGCCAGAATTTCCGTTCGTCGCTTTGTTGGTGTCCGGTGGTCACACGCAGCTGGTTCAGGTCGACGGGATCGGTCAGTACACGTTGTTGGGTGAGACTCTGGACGACGCTGCCGGTGAGGCTTTCGACAAGACCGCGAAAATGATGGGGCTCAATTATCCGGGCGGTCCGGAAATCGCGCGCCTGGCCGAGCAGGGCGTTGCGGGACGATTCACTTTCCCGCGTCCGATGTGCGACCGCCCGGGGTTGGCATTCAGCTTCAGTGGCTTGAAAACCTTCGCCTTGAACACCTGGCAGCAGAGCGTCAGCGCCGGGGACGACAGCGAGCAAGCCCGTTGCGACATCTCTCTGGCGTTCCAGCAGGCCGTGGTGGAGACTTTGACCATCAAGTGCAAGCGAGCCCTCAAGCAAGCGGGCATGAAGCGCCTGGTGATTGCTGGGGGCGTCAGCGCCAACAAGGCATTGCGCACCTCGCTGGAGAGAATGCTCGGTGACTTGAAGGGTGATGTGTTCTACGCCCGTCCGGAGTTCTGCACCGACAATGGCGCGATGATTGCGTTTGCCGGTTGTCAGCGCTTGCAGGCCGGCCAGCATGAAAGCCTGGCGATCAGCGTGCAGGCACGTTGGCCGATGGAGCAATTGTCGGCGCTGTAATGAGCGGCGCTCACGCCCGGCATTTAAAAATGCCGTTCGCGCCCGGCAAACAGGTCGCGTAGATTGCCGCGATGACGCCAGACAATCAGTCCCGTGAGCACGCTCATGGGCAGCAAGGCCGCCGGTTCCTGCCAGGCAAGCAATGGCAGGGTCAGTGGTGTGGCGATCAGTGCGGCAAGCGAGCTGGTGCGGGTCAGGTAGAACGTCAGCAGCCAGGCACAGACCGCCAGTAGTGCGGCGGGCGGGTAAAGCCCCAGCAGCATGCCCAAAGCTGTGGCGACACCTTTGCCGCCACGAAATCGGAAGTACACTGGAAACAGATGGCCGATCACCGCGCAGATGCCGATCCAGGCCTGATCTTGCAGCGAAAGACCCGCAAGGCTGGCGATCAGCACGGGCAAAAGGCCTTTGCAGAGGTCGCCGAGCAAAGTCAGGATGGCGAGTTTCTTGCCGGCCAGGCGCAGCATGTTGGTGGCACCGGCATTACCCGAGCCACTCATTCGCGGATCGGGATTCCCGGTCAGGCGGCTGAGCAAAATGGCGAAGGACAGAGAGCCAAGCAGGTAGGCGAGGATCGCCAATAACCAAAACATGCTAACTATTCCGGGCGAGGACGCCTTGATTCTAACGGCGCATTGCGCCCTTGTCGTGCAGTGGAGAAGAGTGCTTGGACAGAGTGTTTATCGAGGGGCTGGAAGTCGACACCGTAATTGGTGCCTACGACTGGGAGCGAGGCATCCGGCAATGCCTGCGTCTTGACCTGAGCTTCGCCTGGGACAATCGCCCGGCGGCAGCCGGTGATGACCTGACCCTGGCGCTCGATTACGCCAGTGTGTCATCGCGAATCCAGGCGTTTGCCGAGCAGACGCAGTATCAACTGGTCGAAACCTTCGCCGAGCGTCTGGCTGAAGTCCTGATGAGCGAATTCAAGATCACCTGGATGCGCCTCAAGCTGACCAAGCCAGGTGCCATTCCAGCTGCCAGGGGCGGTGTGGGCGTGGAGATCGAGCGCGGATGTCGCTGACTCAGGTGTACCTTGGGCTCGGTAGCAATATCGAGCGTGAAACCCATTTGCAGGCGGGGCTGGAGGCCTTGGCGGCGTTTTTGGTGGACATCCACTGTTCGGCCGTGTTTGAAAGCCAGCCAGTGGGCATCAAGAGCGGGCCGTTCTTCAATTTCGTGGTGTCGGCATACACCGATCTGCCGCTGATGGAGTTGGATCGTCGATTGAAATTCATCGAAGCGGACAATGGTCGTTATGCGCCGGACCGCAAGGGTTTGCCGCTGGATATCGACGTGCTGTTGTTTGGTGATCTGGTGGGCAATTTCGATGGATTGATCCTGCCGCGGGCAGAGATTCTGAAGAATGCTTTCGTGTTATGGCCGTTATCGCTGATTGCGCCGGATCGTATGCATCCGGGCGAGGGTAAGAGCTTTGCGACCTTGTGGGGCGAAGCGCAGATTGATCAAGTGTTGGCGCCGGTGGCTTTTGAGTGGCGTGGGGAGCAGCTGACCCCTTCTAATTTGTTGTGATCTGACTGACGTCATCGCGGGCAAGCCCGCTCCCACAAGGGTTGCATCGTACCTGTGGGAGCGGGCTTGCCCGCGATAGCGTTCAAACAGACGCCGCTTCCTTGTAAGCCTTCAGCGCCTTGAGTCGTTCGCGCTTGATCGCCTCACCCAGTTCGGGCCCCTTGAATCCCTTCTCCAGCAACGGCTGAACCGCCACGCTTCGTGCTGCCGTCGCCGCCCCGCGCAAATAATCCGCCTGTGGATAATTTCTCTGTTCCAACCCTTTACGCCCGCGAGCATCCATTTCGCACGCGGCAATAAACTCCTCAAAGCGCTGCGGACGGCGGTATACGTCGAAGCTTTGCAGCAGTTCCAGCAACGTCGAAGGCTTCAGTTCCAGCGCGCGATGACCATGGGTGTGATATTCACCGACCAGCAACGCCAGTTCCTGGCAATCCTTCGGCGCCTTGAAGCGTTCGTTGACCGCTTTTATCAGCTTCAAGCCCTTGTGCTCGTGAGCAATGTGTCGGGGCCAATCTTCCTCGGGTGTCAGTCCTTTTCCCAAGTCGTGTAGCAGACACGCCCAGCGCACAGTCAGTGGTTGTTTGTGTAGTGCCGATTGCTCCAGCACGCTCAAGGTGTGCAGGCCGGTGTCGATTTCCGGGTGGTGAGCTTCCGGCTGTGGAACGCCAAACAGTGCGTCGACTTCAGGCATCAGCACTTTGAGTGCATCGCACGCGCGCAGCACTTCAATGAATACTTGCGGCTGATCTTCCATCAACGCACGGGAGATTTCTTTCCAGCTGCGTTCTGCGGTCAAGGCCTGCAGTTCGCCGGATTCACTGAGCTGACGCATCAACGCCATGGTCTCTGGTGCGACGGTAAAACCCAAAGCTGCATAGCGCGCAGCAAAGCGGGCAACGCGCAGGACGCGGAGCGGATCTTCGGCGAACGCGGGGGAAACATGACGTAGCAGGCGAGCTTCAAGATCGCGCCGGCCATGGTAAGGATCGGTCAGGTTCTGCTGATCATCTTCGGCCATGGCATTGATGGTCAGGTCGCGGCGGATCAAGTCTTCTTCGAGGGTGACCTCGGGACTGGCGTGAAAGGTAAAGCCGCCATAGCCGCGTCCGCTTTTGCGTTCTGTGCGGGCAAGGGCGTATTCCTCACCGCTTTTTGGATGAAGGAATACCGGGAAGTCCGCGCCCACCGGGCGAAACCCTTTGGCGAGCATTTCTTCGCTCGTGGCCCCCACCACCACCCAGTCGATATCGGTGACAGGTTTGCCCAGCAGGCGATCACGTACGGCACCGCCGACTTTATAAATCTGCATAAAAAACCTCCGTTAGCTCGACAGAATAACCGTTGCGCCGAACTTTCGGAGGTTCAAACCCGCTCAAAGATGAATGACGGCCAAGTCCAGCCGCCCGTAATCTCCTTCGCTGTGCTCACTTCTGGGGGGGACGTGATGGGTTTTCATCACCTGATCCCCTTGCAAGGTTTCCAGGTGGATATCAAAACCCCACAGGCGGTGCAGGTGCTTGAGCACTTCCTCGGTGGACTCTCCCAGCGGCTTGCGATCATGTTGCTGGTGCCGCAGGGTCAGGGATCGGTCGCCACGCCGGTCAATGCTGTAAATCTGCACGTTAGGCTCGCGATTCCCCAGGTTGTATTGCGCCGCGAGGGTTTCACGGATGATGCGATAACCCTCTTCATCGTGGATCGCTGGCACCAGCAGGTCGTCCTTCTGGTCGTCATCGAGAATGCTGAACAACTTCAGGTCGCGGATCACTTTCGGTGACAGGTACTGCAGGATGAAGCTCTCGTCCTTGAAGCTGCTCATGGCGAACTTGATAGCCGACAGCCAGTCGGTGCCGGCGATTTCCGGGAACCAGTGGCGATCTTCCTCGGTGGGTTCTTCGCACATGCGCCGGATGTCCCGGTACATGGCAAACCCGAGGGTGTAAGGGTTGATTCCGCTGTAGTAAGGGCTATCAAAGCCTGGCTGAAAGACCACGCTGGTGTGGGACGTCAGGAACTCCATCATGAACCCGTCGGTAACCAGGCCTTCGTCGTACAGGTCGTTCATCAGCGTGTAATGCCAGAACGTAGCCCAGCCTTCGTTCATCACCTGGGTCTGGCGTTGAGGATAAAAGTATTGAGCAATCTTGCGCACGATCCGCACGATTTCCCGCTGCCAAGGCTCCAGTAGTGGCGCGTGTTTTTCGATGAAGTACAGGATGTTTTCCTGAGGTTCGGCGGGGAAGCGCGCGTTGTCCTTGTCGCTGTACTTGTCCGCACCTTTCGGAATGGTCCGCCATAGATCGTTGATCTGTTTCTGCAAATGCTCTTCCCGATCCTTTTGCCGGCGACGTTCTTCTTCGGCGGAAATCGGATACGGGCGTTTGTAGCGATCGACCCCATAGTTCATCAGGGCGTGGCAAGAGTCCAGCAGGTCCTCGACCGCGTCGATACCGTGGCGCTCTTCGCACTGCATGATGTATTGCTTGGCGAAGACCAGGTAATCGATGATCGAACTGGCGTCGGTCCAGGTGCGGAACAGGTAATTGCCTTTGAAGAAACTGTTGTGCCCATAGCAGGCATGCGCCACGACCAGCGCCTGCATGCAGATGGTGTTTTCTTCCATCAGGTAAGCGATGCATGGGTCTGAGTTGATCACGATCTCGTAGGCCAGCCCCATCTGCCCGCGACTGTAAGATTTTTCAGTGCTGAGGAAGTGTTTGCCGTAGGACCAATGGTGATAACCCAGCGGCATGCCGACGGAAGCGTAGGCGTCCATCATCTGTTCGGCGGTAATCACTTCGATCTGGTTGGGGTACGTATCGAGTGCGTAGCGAGCCGCCAGACGACTGATCTCTTTGTCGTAGGCCTGGATCAGCTCGAACGTCCATTCGGAGCCGGTGGAAATGGGTTGGCGCTTCTGCTCTTTGGCGGTCATGTCACTAACCTGCGCTGGAATAGTTCACGGAAGACCGGGTAGATATCCCCGGCCGAGACCAGTTGCTGCTGGGCAAAAGTGTCAGAGAAGGCTTCGGCGATGCGTTCGTACTCGAACCACAGGGCCTGATGTTCGCGCGGGGTGATCTCAACGTAAGTGTAGTACTGCACGAACGGCATGATCTGATTGATCAGAATGTCGCGGCAGATCGGCGAGTCGTCGTTCCAGTTATCGCCGTCGGACGCCTGGGCGGCATAGATGTTCCACTCGTTGCTCGGATAGCGCTCGGCCATGATCTCCTGCATCAGTTTCAAGGCGCTGGACACGATGGTGCCGCCGGTTTCGCGTGAGTAGAAGAACTCTTCTTCATCCACTTCCCGGGCACTGGTGTGGTGACGAATGAACACGACGTCGATCTTGTCGTAGTTACGCTTGAGAAACAGGTAAAGCAGGATGAAGAAGCGCTTGGCGATGTCCTTGGTCGCCTGCGTCATGGAGCCGGATACGTCCATCAGGCAGAACATAACCGCCTTGGAGCTGGGGTTGGGTTGCTTGATGAGCAGGTTGTATTTGAGGTCGAACGTGTCCAGGAATGGCACGCGATGAATCCGCGCACTGAGTTTTTCGATTTCTGCTTCGATTTTCTGGATATCGCCGAAATTGTCTGGTTCTTCCTGCTTGAGTCGCAGCAGTTCCTCTTTGGCTTCGCGCAGTTTTGCACGGCTGCTGCCGGACAGGGCAATGCGCCGCGCATGGGCCGAGCGCAAGGTCCGAATGATGTTGATCCGCGATGGGTTGCCTTCGTTGCTGATCCCTGCACGCACTGTTTTGAAGGTGTCGGTGCCAGTCAGGTTGCGTTTGACCAGGTTCGGCAGTTCGAGATCTTCGAACATGAACTCGAGAAATTCCTCCTGAGTGATCTGGAAGACGAATTCGTCCATTCCCTCGCCCGAGTTGCCCGCCTTGCCGGGGCCTCTGCCGCCGCCACCGCCAGGTGGACGGGCAATGTGCTCGCCGCTGGTGAATTCCTTGTTGCCCGGGTGCACGACGGTCTGTTTGCCACCGCGACCGTGATGAAGCACCGGCTCGTCGATGTCGCGGCCGGGAATGCTGATCTGTTCGCCGTGTTCCATATCGGTGATGGAACGCCGGCTGACCGCCTCTTCGACAGCCTTTTTGATGTGATCACGGTAACGTCGCAGAAACCGCTGACGGTTCACCGTGCTCTTGTTCTTGCCATTGAGACGTCGGTCGATCACATAGCTCATAGGCCCCTCCGGGGAGCTTCAAGTCGTAAGCTTCAAGCTGCAAGCGAAAGCGCCGTGAGCTCCCGGAATTGGGAGTTTACCCGCTTTTCTCTTGCAGCTTGTAGCTAGAAGCTTGCAGCTGCTTCACTGCGACTTCCGGACCCGTAGGTACCATTCGGAAAGAAGCCGTACCTGTTTGTCGGTGTAACCACGCTCGACCATCCGTGTGACGAAGTCGTTGTGCTTCTGCTGGTCCTCTTTGCTGGCCTTGGCGTTGAAGCTGATGACCGGCAGCAGGTCTTCGGTGTTGGAGAACATTTTCTTCTCGATGACCACCCGCAGTTTTTCGTAGCTGAGCCAGGTCGGGTTCTTGCCGTTGTTGTTGGCCCGGGCGCGCAGCACGAAGTTGACGATTTCGTTGCGGAAATCCTTCGGATTGCTGATGCCGGCCGGTTTTTCGATTTTCTCCAGTTCTTCGTTCAGGGCGACGCGGTTGAGGATTTCCCCGGTTTCCGGGTCGCGGTATTCCTGGTCCTGGATCCAGAAGTCGGCGTACAGGACGTAGCGATCGAAGATGTTCTGGCCGTACTCGCTGTACGACTCGAGGTAAGCGGTCTGGATCTCCTTGCCGATGAACTCGATGTAGCGCGGTGCCAGGTATTCCTTGAGAAATCGCAGGTAGCGTTCACGTGTTTCGGCCTGGAACTGTTCCTGTTCGATCTGTTGTTCCAGCACGTACAGCAAGTGCACCGGGTTGGCGGCGATTTCGTGCGGGTCGAAGTTGAACACCTTCGACAGAATCTTGAACGCGAAGCGGGTAGACAGGCCGTTCATGCCCTCGTCGACACCGGCGTTGTCGCGGTATTCCTGAATCGACTTGGCTTTCGGATCGGTGTCCTTGAGGTTTTCACCGTCGTACACACGCATCTTGGAGTAGATGTTCGAGTTTTCCGGTTCCTTGAGGCGTGAGAGCACCGTGAACTGGGCAAGCATCTTCAAGGTGTCGGGCGCGCAATGGGCCTTGGCCAGAGAGCTGTTGAACAGCAGCTTGTCGTAGATCTTCACTTCGTCGCTGACCCGCAGGCAGTACGGCACTTTGACGATGTAGATCCGGTCGATGAACGCTTCGTTGTTCTTGTTGTTACGGAAGGTGTGCCACTCCGACTCGTTGGAGTGGGCCAGCAGGATCCCGGTAAACGGAATCGCGCCAAGGCCTTCGGTACTGTTGTAGTTACCTTCCTGTGTGGCCGTCAGTAATGGGTGCAGCACCTTGATCGGCGCCTTGAACATTTCGACGAATTCCATCAGGCCCTGGTTGGCCCGGCACAGTGCGCCCGAGTAGCTATAAGCATCGGCGTCGTTCTGTGGATATTCTTCCAGTTTGCGGATATCGACCTTGCCCACCAGGGCCGAGATGTCCTGGTTGTTCTCGTCTCCCGGTTCGGTTTTGGCCACGGCGATCTGATTGAGGATCGACGGATACAGTTTCACCACCCGGAACTGGCTGATGTCACCGCCGAATTCGGCCAGGCGTTTGGTGGCCCATGGCGACATGATGGTGTTGAGGTAGCGCCGTTGGATACCGAAGTCTTCTTCGAGGATCGCGCCATCTTCAGTGGCGTTGAACAGACCCAGTGGCGACTCGAATACCGGAGAGCCCTTGATCGCGTAGAAGGGCACTTTTTCGATCAGCTGTTTCAGCTTCTCGGCCAGGGATGACTTACCGCCACCGACAGGGCCGAGCAGATAGAGGATCTGTTTCTTCTCTTCCAGGCCCTGAGCGGCATGGCGGAAATACGACACGATCTGGTCGATGCATTCTTCCATCCCGTGGAAGTCTTCAAAGGCCGGATAGCGGCGGATCACTTTGTTGGAAAAGATTCGCGACAGTCTCGAGTTGGTCGAGGTGTCGAGCAGCTCCGGTTCTCCGATGGCCAGCAATAGACGCTCGGCGGCGGAGGCGTAGGCGCTGCGGTCCTGCTTGCACAGTTCAAGATACTCTTGCAGCGAGAGTTCTTCCTGGCGTGTGGACTCGAATCGTTGTTGGAAGTGGCTAAAGATACTCATGACGTCACCTCGCTCGATACGTGGAGCCGACGCCGGATCACTCAGTCGATGCTGGCAGCAACCGAACAGGCGGTCGCTGTTTACCCCCCAGAACTCTCACGGAGCTGACCACTCCGAAAGCTACTCCCGATGACCCGCGCGCCGGTGTACCGGCTCTCCCCTGTTTTGGATGGCCTGCGCTTAAGGATAGTTGGGAATTCAGGAGGTAAAGGCGAGATACGTAATTAGTTGTGGCAGACCGTTCGTCTGCCACCGCGCAAGCCCGCAGGGGGCGGGGCTTGCACGTTACAAAAAAATTATTCCGGGGTACCTTGAGCTGTTTCCGCAGGATACGTCGTGCGCCACAGCTCAAAGCCACCATCCATGCTGTAGACGTCGGAGAAACCCTGGCTGATCAGGTACGCCGCGGCACCCTGGCTGGAGTTGCCGTGGTAGCAAACCACTACAGTCGGTGCGTCCAGATCTGCGCCCTGAATAAAGGCATGCAGGGAATGGTTGTCCAGATGTTTCGAGCCGCTGATGTGCAGCGCGGCGAAGGTGGCAGGATCACGGACATCGACCACCACTGCGCCTTGTTCACGCAGGGCCTGGGCCTGTTCCGGGGGGATACGTTTGAATTCGCTCATGGCGGGCTCCTGTGGCTTGGCTGATAGAGCAGCCTAGCGCGGGTCGCTGGCTGGGGGCTGTTCGGTAATGGTTTGGGCGACGGCGGGTTCGCTGTGGCCCTTATCGTTGCACTGGCAATGCAGGCGCTCAAAGGTGTCGACGTTCATCAGGGTCATCGCTCCACCCCAGACACAACCGGAGTCGAGCGCGAAGATCCCCGGTTCGTCACATTGGCCTTCGAGGGCCGCCCAATGGCCAAAGATGATCTTCAGGCCCTTGGTCTTGCGCTCCTTGTACGTGAACCATGGCTTATAGCCCGGTAGCGCCGTGCCGACGCCTTCCTTGCTCTTGAGGTCGAGTTTGCCCTCGCTGGTGCAGAAGCGCATGCGGGTGAAATAGTTGGTGATGACGCGCAGGCGCGTAACGCCCTTGAGATCGTTGTCCCATTTCGCCGGGTCGTTGCCATACATGCCGTCGAGGTACGGGGCGATACGGTTGTCGTCGCGCAGGACTTCTTCAACTTCAGCTGCGCACTTCATGGCTTTGCGCAGTGACCACTGTGGTGGAATGCCGGCATGCACCAGGGCAATGTCGCGCTGTTGGTCGTAGTGCATGAGCTTTTGCTGGCGCAACCACTCCAGCAGCTGCGCGCAATCGGGTGCTTCGAGAATCTCGCGCAGGGTGTCATTTTTTTTCAGGCGTTCGATGTTACGCCCGGCGGCTAGCAAGTGCAGGTCGTGGTTGCCCAGTACGCACACCAGCGATTCGCGAATGTCATAAAGAAAGCGCAGGGTTGCCAGCGACTGCGGGCCCCGGTTGACCAGATCGCCCACCAGCCAGAGGCGATCCTTGGCCGGATCAAAAGCGACTTGCTTGAGCAGACACTGCAGTGGCTCGAGGCAGCCTTGCAGGTCGCCTACGGCATACGTCGCCATTAGTGCAAGACTCCGGGCACCGCCAGGCGGAATGGAGCGATGATGGCGTCGAAATGCTTACCGTCATCGGCAACCATCTGGTAGGTCCCTTGCATGGTGCCGACTTTGGAGGTCATGACCGTGCCGCTGCTATAGGTGTGACTCTGGCCCACGTCGATCAGCGGCTGCTGCCCAACCACGCCAGCGCCACGAACCTCCTCGACATGCCCGTCACCGTCGGTGATCACCCAGTGCCGCGACAACAATTTGGCCGGTAGCTCGCCGTTGTTGTGCACGGTAATCGTGTAAGCGAAGGCAAAGCGGTTCTGCTCGGGTTGCGATTGTTCTGCCAGATAGCGGGTGACGACGCTGACGTCGACCTGATAACGAGGATCGGACATGCAAGAGGCCTTAAAAACGAAGCGGGACGCGGGGCATAGCTGATGGAGATCAGTCTAGGCCAAGTACCGGGTAGTAAACCAGACATCGCGTCTGGCGTCCTACCCGATAACGCTTGTCACCTGTCAGTCGGCGGCGGGCGGGTTCAAGGCTTGTTCGCTGAGCTTGTCGGCCAGGCGCACGAAGGCGGCCAGGTCGAGCTGTTCGGGGCGCAGGCTGCCATCGACGCCGGCGGCTTCGATTTCGGCATTGCTCAGTAGCAACTTGAGGGTGTTGCGCAGGGTTTTGCGGCGCTGGTTGAAGGCTTCGCGAACGACACGCTCCAGCAATTTATGGTCTTTGGCCGGGTGTGGCAGCACCGTGTGGGGCACCAGGCGCACGATGGCCGAATCAACCTTTGGTGGCGGATTGAACGCGCCCGGACCGACATTAAACAGATGCTCGACCCGGCAGTGGTACTGAACCATGATTGACAGACGACCCCAGTCACCGCCCCCCGGGCCAGCTGCCATGCGTTCGACCACTTCTTTTTGCAGCATGAAGTGCATGTCGCGGATCAGGCTGGCGTTGTGCAGCAGGTGAAAAATTAGCGGCGTGGAAATGTTGTACGGCAGGTTGCCGACCACACGCAGGCTACCCGGCGCGGCATTCAGGCTGGTGAAGTCGAATTTCAGCGCATCACCCTGATGCAGACTGAAATTACTCTTGCCAGCGAACTGCTGATTGAGGATCGGGACCAGGTCCTTGTCCAGCTCCACCACGTCCAGTTGCGCGCCACTGTTGAGCAAGCCTTGAGTCAGAGCACCCTGGCCCGGGCCGATTTCCAGCACGCGGTCTTCGGTTTTGGCGTGGATAGAGCGCAAGATACGGTCGATAACGCCGGCATCGTGCAGGAAGTTCTGGCCAAAGCGTTTGCGCGCCTTGTGTTGATAATGCTCGGTCATAAACGGGTCTCGGCCATCTGGTAGGCGGTTTCCAGGGCGACTTGCAGGCTGCCGGTGTCGATTTTACCGCTGCCGGCCAGGTCCAGGGCGGTGCCGTGGTCGACTGAAGTGCGGATGATCGGCAAGCCGAGGGTCACGTTGACTGCCGCGCCGAAACCTTTGTACTTCAGCACGGGCAAGCCCTGGTCGTGGTACATCGCCAGCACTGCGTCGCAGTGCTCCAGATATTTTGGGGTAAACAGAGTGTCGGCGGGCAGGGGGCCGCGAAGGTCCATGCCTTCACCGCGCAGGCGCTCTAATGTAGGTTCGATAATGTCGATTTCTTCATGGCCCAGGTGTCCACCTTCACCGGCATGCGGGTTGAGCCCGCAAACCATGATGCGTGGCTGGGCGATGCCGAATTTTTCTTGCAGGTCGGCGTACAGGATTCGCGTGACCCGCTCCAGGCGCTCCGGCGTGATCGCATCGGCAATCTCGCGAAGGGGCAGGTGAGTGGTGACCAGCGCCACGCGTAATCCACGCGTGGCCAGCATCATCACCACTTGTGCGGTATGGGTCAGGTCGGCAAGAAATTCGGTGTGCCCGGAGAAGGCTATCCCGGACTCGTTGATGACGCCCTTGTGTACGGGAGCGGTGATCATGCCGGCGAAATGCCCGTCCAGGCAGCCTTGACCCGCACGGGTCAGGGTTTCCAGGACGAAAGCGGCATTGGCCTTGTCCAGTTGACCGGCGCAGACCGGCGCATTGAGCGGCGTATCCCAGACATACATACTGTTAGCGGGTGCAGGAACATCCGGCCAGCAGTCTGGCGTTACCGGCAACAGATTGACAACCACGCCCAGCTGCACGGCCCGCTCAAGGAGCAGGTCGGCGCTGGTAATGGCAATCAGGGGATGTGGCTGGGCTTGCGAGGCGAGCAGCAGGCACAGGTCTGGACCTATGCCGGCCGGTTCGCCGGGTGTCAGCGCGAAACGCTTGGGTTTCACTGTGCTGCCTGGCTTGCACCAGGGAGTTTGATTTCTACGTACGCTTCGTCACGGATCTGACGCAACCAGGTTTGCAGCTCTTCGTCGTATTTGCGGTTACGCAGTACGGTCATGGCCTGTTGCTCGCGAGCCTGGGCAGTGCTGTCGGTGGCGCGACGGCCAAGTACTTCCAGAACGTGCCAGCCATACTGGGTCTGGAACGGCTTGGACAGCTTGCCTTGCGGGGTGCTGGCCATCACTTCGCGGAATTCCGGTACCAGTGCGTTCGGGTCGATCCAGTTCAGGTCGCCACCATTGAGCGCAGAACCCGGGTCTTCCGAGTAGTTCTTGGCCAATTCGCTGAAGTCTTCACCCGCTTCGATACGCGAGTAGAGCGACTGCGCCAGGGCCTTGGTTTTTGCTTCGTCGCGGATCGGGCTTGGTTTGACCAGGATGTGACGCACGTGCACTTCGTCGCGCACCTGGGTTTCACCGCCGCGCTTGTCGAGGATCTTGAGGATGATGAAGCCGCCGGGTGTGCGCATTGGCTGGGTGACATCACCTACGGGCATGGAGCTCAACATGCGATCGAACGGAGGTGGCAATTGAGCCGCTTTACGCCAGCCCATGTCGCCGCCTTCCAGTGCGGTTTCGCTGGCAGACTTCGCCATGGCTAATTGACCGAAATCAGCGCCTTGCTTGAGTTGCTGGTAAATCGCGTCGGCCTGCTTGGCGGCACTCTGAATCGCTTCGGAGTTGGCGCTTTCCGGCGTAGGAATCAGGATATTGGCCAGACGAAACTCTTGAGACAATTGCATCTTGCCCAGGTCGGAGGCGAGGAAGTTCTTCACTTCCTGTTCGGACACCTGAATGCGTTCTGCCACGCGACGCTGACGCACACGGCTGATGACCATTTCACGGCGAATCTGTTCACGGGCGTCGTCGTAAGACAGACCGTCGTGAGCCAGCGCGGCGCGGAATTGATCCACCGACATGTTGTTGCGCTGGGCAATGGTGCCCACCGCCTGGTTCAGTTCTTCATCGGTAATGCGGATGCCCGAACGTTCGCCGATCTGCAATTGCAGGTTTTCGACGATTAAACGCTCCAGCACCTGCTGCTCCAGCACGCTGGCTGGCGGCACGGCAGAGCCACGCTTGGCAATGGTTTGCTGAACTTCATGAACGCGCTGGTCCAGTTGGCTCTGCATGACTACGTCGTTGTCGACGATGGCCACCACTTTGTCGATGGACTGTACGGCGGCATTGGCCGCGGTACCCAGAAACAGCGCGCCCAGCAGTAGCGGGCGCAGACAATCAGAAAGCTTGGTTTTCACGTTCACGATAACCTTGGATGCCTTTGTCGAGGAAGCTCTCTACTTTTGAGCCGGTGAGGCCGCCGAGTCCCTTCAGAACAATTTGGAGGAAGACGCCGTGGTCGCCCTTTTCGTTTTGTGGAGCATCTTGGCTGAACTCGTCGTAATCAACGAAGTAGCGGTTGATCAAGCGCAGTTTCCAGCAGCAATTGTCGTACTCGAAACCACCGAAGGCTTCCAGGGTACGGTTTTGGTTGTAGTCATACTGCCAGCGGCTGATGGCGTTCCACTGAGGCACGATCGGCCAGATCACCGAGAAGTCGTGCTGCACGATCTTGTAGTAGTCCTTCACGAAACCCGGCTGGCCCTCAACGCCATAGTCACCTCCGAACTGCCACTTACCGGTGTTCTGGTTGTAGAGCACCTGGTCGTTGCGATAGCGATAGCCGGCGTTGACGATCTTGTTCGGGTTGTCTTCAGGCTGGTAGTGGAACATCGCGCTACCCGAGCGTGGGCTGCGGCTGTCCGGGTCCCAGTTGTAATCGGCCGTGGTGCGCCAGTCGCGGTTCCAGCGGTATTCGTATTCCAGGGCGTACGGCGAAACGTCGGCGGTAGAATCGGCACGGGTACTGTCGATGCCTGGCATCTGTACTTTGCGATCCTGGAAGTAAAAGGCCTGGCCTACGCTGATGCGTTGCCGTTCAAAACCGTTGTCTTCGATCCAGCGGTTGGTGATGCCCAGCGACAGTTTGTTCTCGTCGCCGACACGGTCGGAGCCGGAGAAACGGTTGTCACGGAACAACGATGCATAGCTGAAGGTGTATTCGCTGGTGTCGAAAACAGGAATGTCTTCCTGATCTACCTCTGGTACATAGAGGTAGTAAAGGCGCGGCTCAAGGGTCTGGCGATAATTCTTGCCGAACCATTGGGTTTTGCGATCGAAATACAAACCGCTGTCGATGCTCGCGATTGGTACGCCACGGTTCTGGTTGCTGTCAAAGGTACCGAGGAGTTTGTCTGACTCCGCGGTCTGAGCGTCAATCTGGGATTTGCCGATGCTGTCCAGGTCCAGTTGGTACTGGGTATATTGGTACTTGAGCGTCGGCTTCAGGAAGCCATAAGTCCAGTCCAGCGGCAGGCTGACGGCGGGTGCCAGGTTGAGGCGGTCGCCGTTAGCGCGCGCCAGACCTTGAGTGTTGGTGTCCAGCTGAGGGCTCACATTGCCGTCTTCATCGGTGAACGTGCCATTTTTCAGGTCACGATCAAACCGCACGATTTCAGTGTTGTAGCTGAAATTCAGGCCACCTGGCTGATAAGGCAGCGCACCATCCAAGGTGATCTGTGGCAAGCGATCGTAAGGGGTGACGTTCGCAACTGTCCCCAACTGAAATGCCTGAGCATTCACGCGCGCCACATAGCTGTCACCGCGGTAGCTGACCGAGCCTTGCTGATTCACGTAGTCAGCGCTTTTCACACCAATCTGGTCGGTCTGAAGATCCTGGAAGTAATAAGGATCGCTGATCTTGGTGTAGTCGACTTGCGTGAGTACGCGCGAATCAAGACCACCCTTGTGCTGCCAGTTATACATGTAGCGGTCTTTGCGGTAGTCGGTCTGTTTGCTGCGCTGGGTGTCTTCGTCGTCGAGGTACGCAGCACCGAACTGACCTTCGCTGGATTCGGTGAGGTAGCGGAATTCGCCTTCCATCAACAAGCCATGCTTTTCCATGTAACGCGGGTACAACGTGGCATCGTAGTTCGGTGCCAGGTTGAAATAATACGGTGTGACCAGCATGAAGCCGGTATCGGTGCCGGTGCCTATGGTCGGCGGCAGGAAGCCGGACTGGCGACGGTCATCGATCGGGAAGTAGATGTACGGCGTGTACAGGACGGGTATGTCCTTGACTCGCAATGTCACGTTGGTCGCGGTACCGAAGCCGGTCGCCGGGTTCAGGGTGATGTTGTTGCCCTTGAGCTGCCAGGCGTTGCTGTCCGGTTCGCACGTGGTGTACGTACCATCCTTGAGGCGGATGATCGCGTTTTCGGCACGCTTGGCGTACAGCGCGTTACCGCGGATACGGGATTTGTGCATCACGTATTCGGCGTTGTCGACCTTGGCTTCACCAGTGTCCAGTTGCACTTCTGCACGGTCGCCCACGATCAGTGCGCCGTTGTCGCGGATACGCACGTCGCCATTGAGTTCGGCGCGGCTCTCGGCCTGATACAGGCTGGCCTCGTCGGACTCGACCTGCATGCTGCCCTGACGCAACACGACGTCGCCGGCCAGCGTGCCGACCTGATCTTCAGTGTTGTAGCGCGAGGCTTTCGCGCCGATAAAGGTAGGCGCGTCACTTTTGTTCGTCTTGTCATTCATGCCAGGACGAATCGGTTCGACATAGGCGCCCGCGCAGTAAGGGCCGGTTTCGGCCAACTGTGCTGCAGTGAGATTTTCGCGTGGCACCCAGTCGAGGTGGCTGTAATCTTCGCTACGGGACTTCAGGCCGCGGCCGTTGGACTCGGTAACCAGTACAGTCTTGGCGCCAGCCTCTTCGCTGGAACCGCTCTGGACTGCAGTTTCGCCAGTGGCGGAAACTGCGCTGTCTTCATGGACAGGGCGCGGTGGTAATGTCGCCGTCGTCGCTTTTGGCGCGCAGCTCCAGGCACCCGAAGCGGAGGCTGAGCAGTCATACTGTTCCGCGGCGACCACGAATGAAGTAGCCAGGGGTTGCAGGGCCAGCAAACTGCCGGTAACCAACAACGGAAATTTTTTACGAAACGCGGGGGATTTCAATGCCATCTTATTAGTCCGGGCTTCCTGCGTGCCATCTGCCCGCGGTGTGGGCCGCACGCCTCTCGATGGTCTGAAAAAGATGCTGGATAATAAAGCATGACCCGCTTGACGGCTAGCGCCGTCGGAGACCCTTGCAATGCCTGATCAAGATGTACGTTTGCAGCAACTGAAAGTTTGGCTCGATGAGCAGTTGGCGATTCTCTTTGCAGCACAAGGATGGGGTGCCGTACCCCCGGCCACGTTGACTGCGGCCAGTAGCGACGCGAGCTTTCGGCGCTATTTTCGCTGGGAAGGCGAGGGTAAAAGCTTCATCGTGATGGACGCTCCACCGCCCCAGGAAAACTGTAAACCCTTCGTGGATATCGCTTTTTTGCTGGCGAAATCGGGAATAAATGTACCGAAAATTTATGCCGAAGACCTCGAGCGCGGTTTTCTTTTGCTCAATGACTTGGGCAACAAGACTTACCTGGACGTGATCGACAGCAAAAATGCCGACGATTTATTGAAGGATGCCCTGCAGGCGCTGTTGGCTTTTCAGCAGTTGCCAATGGTTGCGCCGTTGCCGAGTTATGACGTCGCACTGTTGCGTCGCGAGCTGGAATTGTTTCCCGACTGGTACGTAAAACAGGAACTGGGCATCGAGTTCGACGCGGCGCAGAAAATGCTCTGGCAGAACGTGACCGATCTGTTGATTGATAGCGCCTTGGCCCAGCCCAAAGTGCTGGTGCATCGCGACTACATGCCGCGCAACTTGATGATCAGCGATCCGAACCCGGGTGTGCTGGATTTCCAGGATGCGGTTTATGGTCCCGTGACCTACGACGTGACCTGCCTGTTCAAGGACGCCTTCCTCAGCTGGCCTGAAGAGCGTGTGCGCGGCTGGCTTGAGCAGTACTGGCAGCAAGCCGGCGCTCTCGACATTCCGGTTCAGCCGGATTTCGAAGACTTCCTGCGAGCCAGCGACTTGATGGGCGTGCAGCGTCACCTGAAAGTCATCGGCATCTTCGCCCGCATCTGCCATCGTGACGGCAAGCCGCGCTACCTCGCCGATGTGCCACGCTTCTTTGCCTATATAGAAGCGGTGATCGCCCGCCGGCCTGAACTGGCGGAACTGGATGTGTTATTGCTAAGTCTGCGTGCCGGAGCCCATGCATGAAGGCCATGATTCTGGCGGCAGGCAAAGGCGAGCGTATGCGTCCGTTGACCTTGACCACCCCCAAACCGCTGGTTCGCGCCGGCGGCGTGCCGCTGATCGAGTATCACCTGCGCGCCCTGGCGGCAGCCGGGTTTAGCGAAATTGTGATCAACCATGCCTGGCTCGGTCAGCAGATCGAAGATTATCTGGGCGACGGTTCACGCTACGGCATCACCATCCAGTATTCACCGGAGGGTGAGCCGCTGGAGACCGGCGGCGGGATTTTTCGCGCGTTGCCGTTACTGGGGGACGATGCTTTTGTGGTGGTCAACGGTGATATCTGGACCGATTACGACTTCAGCGTGCTGCATCAGCCCGGCGCCGGGTTGGCTCACTTGGTACTGGCGGATAACCCGGCCCATCACCCGGCCGGCGATTTCACGCTGGTCGACGGCCACGTGCGCGACGGACAGCCAGGCATCACAACCCTGACGTACAGCGGCATCGCAGTGTTGCATCCGCAGCTGTTCGACGGTTGTTCTGACGGGGCGTTCAAGCTAGCGCCGCTGTTGCGCAAAGCCATGGCCGACGGGCAAGTGACGGGCGAACGGTTGAAAGGCCAGTGGGTGGATGTCGGCACGCACGAGCGCCTGGCCGAAGTTGAAGCATTGATAGAAGCGAGCCGCTGAGATGTTGTGGCCAGGGACTCTGATCGGAGCCGGAGCAGGCTATGCCATAGCCAGCATTCCGGGGGCCATGCTCGGCGCGTTGTTGGGGCAGGCGCTGGATCGGCGCTTGCACTTGCAAAGCTTTGGGCATCTGATTGAAAAGCTCGGCGGTCGTCCGATGCTGCGCAATGATGAGCTGCTTTTCGTGTTGTTGGGGCGGTTGGCCAAGAGTGATGGACAGGTGATGGAGGGCCACATCCAGCAGGCCCGTCAGGAAATGCGGTCTTTGGACATGACGGAATCGGCGCAACGTCGTGCCATTGTCGCGTTCAATCGCGGCAAATCGGGTAATGACCGATTACGCGGCTATCTGCGGCGCTTGAGTGCTCAGCCTCATGCCGCAGAAGGTGTGTTGCGCGCCTGTTGGCGGATGGTCTGGGCCGATGGCCGTGCCGGTAGTCGTGAGCGCGAGTTGATTGCCCAATGGGGTAAGTGGCTGGGCTGGACGCCGCATCAGGTGCAGGCATTGGCCGCCGATTATGAGCAACACAGGCGGCCAAAGGTCAGCGGCGCCATCAGCTATCAAGATGCGCTGCGGCTTTTGGGGGTGTCGGCAACCAGCGAGCCGGAGCAGATCAAGCGTGCTTATCGGCGCCTGCTGAGTCGCCACCACCCGGACAAGATTGCCGGCAGCGGGGCGACGGCATTGCAGGTGCGTGAGGCAACGGACAGGACTCGCGAGTTGCATACGGCTTATACGTTGATTCGTGAGCGGCGGGATTTTCGATAGGGCTAGGGGTTGTGTCGCCTGTGAGGACGCCTTCGCGAGCAAGCCCGCTCCCACGAGCAAGCCCGCTCCCACATTTGATCTCGGTGCACACGAATTCTGTGTCAACTGAAGATCTAGTGTGGGAGCGGGCTTGCTCGCGAATGGGGCACCTCGGTCTATCGGTCCGCCACATTCTGCGGATTCAACCAGCCACGCACCCGGCGTACCAGCTGGTCCTGCTCAGCCTTGGCATTCCCCGGCAGCGCTTTCAACGAAACCTGATTGAATGCCGACGTCTTCAAACGCTTGCTGGCCTGCAAACGCTCCAGCGCTGCTTTGCGATCCAGCGGCTTATCCATATAGAAAAGGTCCGCCGTCGCGAGCTTCAACGTCGGCGTCAGTTCGGCCAGCGCAGGCGTTGCAGCAACCGGTGCCTGGGCTGCGACCATCACGAACTTCTCCACTTGCGAGGGTTGTCTCTCACTCAGGTAGCGCGCGGCCCAGTAAGCGCCAGTGCCATGGCCTAGCACGACAATGCGGCGGGCGCTTTGTTGTTCGGCATAAGCAATGGCAGCCTCAATACGCGCGAAGATGCGTTCAGCGTCGGCTTTTACCTGCTCCTCGCTGGTTTCGGCGATGACCTTGTCGACCACTTCCGCTTCACCGCTGGCGGCCTGTTCGATGGGCGCTGCGGTGGTGGAATCCTTGCTGGCGGTATCCGGTGCTTTTGGCGCGGGTGCGACTTCGACGTTACGTGGCGCAATGGCGTCGCTTTGCAGATCGGGCAAGGTGATACTCAGGCTGCTCCACTGGGCGTCTGGCAATTGGCGGCGCAAAGGGCCGATTGCTTGCGGCCAGTCAGCGGTTTCGCCAGCACCGGGGATGATAATCACCGCGCCCTTGGGCTCGGCGGTATTGGCCGGTTTCCACAAGGCTAGAAAGGTGTCGGTGCCGGCTTGCAGCTGTTGCTGTTCCTGAACAGGGATTTTTCGCTCAAGTGCTGTCGCTTCTTCCTGACTACGCTCAAGCAATGGCTGGCGTTCGGCCGGTTTTTCTTCTGTGGTTTTTTCTGCAGTTTCTGGCGCCGGGTCGGTGATCTCGGCAGAAAAGGCACAAGGCAGGATCAGCGACAGGCACAATGCTGGCAGTGCCAGACGGTAGACAGGGGGCATCGGATATTCCAGGCCAGAAGTGTTTCCGGCAGCCTAATGGGTTAGTCAGTGTTTGTCAGTGTGTGAGACTTCGATGATGTTTTTTCGCTGCCTGTGGGTTATCGGCTGTTTGTGGTTTCCCTTGATGGGGTGGGCGGCGTCTGCGCCCCAGGTGCATGCCGCGCCATTGTCGCCCGAGCAAAAACAATGGCTGGCAACCCATGGTGAACTGCGGGTCGGTGTGGTCTTGCAGGCGCCTTATGCGCAATACGATCGCCGTTTGCAACGCTTGTCCGGGGTGAACGTCGAGCTGATGAAATGGTTGGCCAATGCGCTCAAAGTTGAGCTCAGCTGGCGCAATTTTCCGGATGGCGCGCAACTGGAAGACGCTGCACGTGCGGGTGAAATCGACATCGCTGTGGGACTGATGCAAACCCCTGCCGGTTTGCGCCTGTGGCAATTTACCGATCCGTACATGCGAGTTCCGCAACTGGTGGTCAGCGACCAGAAAGGCACCGGTGTCGTGGAACTGGAGAAGCTCGACAGTCAGACCCGTGTCGCGGTGCGGATGCCCAGCGCGACCGCCGATTATCTGCGCAGCAACTATCCACATTTGAACCTGCAAGGCGTGCCCATTGAGCGTCAGGCGCTGCAATTGTTGCTGAGTCAGCAAGCCAGTTACGCCGTGGTCGATGAGGCCCAGCTGGGCCGATTATCCGCCGAGCCTGAGTTCGCCGGACTGGTCGTGGTGGGCGACATCGGCCTGCCGCAATTGCTGCGAGTGGCCACTCGCCGGGATTGGCCGGAGCTGGCCGGCATTGTCGAAAGTGCGCTGCGGGCGATCCCGGCCAAGGACTTGGAGCAACTGCATAACCAATGGTTACAGCCTAAATACCCAAGGCTTTCCGAATCCCCGGGGTTCTGGCAAAACCTTTGCCTGCTGTTTGCCGTCATGCTGCTGAGCAGCATGGCCATCGTGTTCTGGCAGCGACGGCAACAGCACAGTCTGGAGCAACGCCTGTTGGCTGCGCGCGAAGACATTGCGCTGCGTGAAGCCAGTGAAGAGGCGCTGCGCCTGACGCAGTTTTCCATCGATCAAAGCACCGTCGGCATTCTCTGGGTCAACTGGGACAGCCATGTACGTTACGCCAACCGCGCTGCCGAAAGCATGCTCGGCTACCCGCCGGGCGGGATCATCGAGCGACCGCTCATCGACTTCGAGCCCGGTTTGCACATGGATCGCTGGCTGAATCTGTGGAAACGCGCGCGGGCCAGTGAGGAGGGACCGCTCAGTTTCGAAACTAACTGCGTGCGGGCTGACGGCAGCATTTTGCCGACGGATGTGTCGTTGAGCTTCCTGCGGTTTCGCGATGGCGAATACCTGGTTGTTTATCTCAACGACGTGACCGAACGCCGCCGCGCACTGGCCGCGTTGCAGGAAAGCGAGGCGCGGTTGCAGGGGATTGCCGCCAACGTTCCAGGGCTGGTCTTTCGCCTTGAGCGCGCACCGGTGACCGGGCAGATCGACTTTGCCTACATTAGTGAAGGCAGTGAAAGCCTGGTTGGGTACTCGCCGGCCACCCTGGCCCATCGCGATAAAGGTTTGCGCAGTCTGGTGCACCCGGACGACAAGGCCAGCTATCACCAGACTCAGGACCATGCGCTGGATACCGACAGTGACTGGTCCTGGCAAGGGCGGATCTTGACCCGTTCGGGCGAACAGCGTTGGGCCGAGATCAAAGCCATCACCCGTCGACTCGAAGACGGCGCTTACGTTTGGGACGGTATCGTCTGGGACATCAGCGAGAGCAAGCGTATTGAGCTGGAACTCGCCAGCTCCCGCGAACAGCTGCGTGAGTTGTCCGCGCACCTGGAGAGCGTGCGCGAAGAGGAAAAGGCGCGCATCGCCAGGGAAGTTCATGACGAACTGGGCCAGATGCTGACCGTGCTCAAACTGGAAACGTCCATGTGCGAATTGACCTACGCCCAACTCGACCCTGGACTGAACGAGCGCTTGAACAGCATGAAGCGCTTGATCGCTCAACTGTTTCAACTGGTGCGCGATGTGGCCACGGCGCTGCGACCACCGATTCTCGACGCCGGGATCGCGTCTGCCATCGAGTGGCAGGCCCGGCGTTTCGAGGCGCGCACGCAGATTCCGTGTCTGGTGCAGGTGCCGGACAATCTGCCGGTGCTCAGCGATGCCATGGCCATCGGCTTGTTTCGGATCCTTCAGGAAGCGCTGACCAATGTCATGCGCCATGCCCAGGCGCATACTGTTGAGCTCACTTTGGCGCTGGAAGGCGACGAGTTGTGTCTGACCGTCAGTGATGATGGCGTAGGATTTGTCCCCGCCACCGGTAGGGCAACATCTTTCGGAGTGGTCGGCATGCGTGAACGGGTGTTGATCATGGGCGGGCAGCTTTCGCTTGAAAGTGAGCCGGGGGAGGGCACGACGTTGAGTGTTCGTGTGCCGCTGGATGCAGCCTGAAGAATGTGTGTTGACTGTACTGACGACTTGCCCGCGATAGATCCTGGCTCTGAAATAAAAAGAATGGAGAAGAACGTGATCCGTGTACTGGTAGCCGAAGACCACACCATCGTCCGCGAAGGCATCAAGCAATTGATTGGCCTGGCCAAGGATTTGCTGGTGGTGGGGGAGGCGAGCAATGGCGAGCAGTTGCTCGAGACCTTGCGGCATGTGCCGTGCGAGGTGGTATTGCTGGATATCTCCATGCCGGGCGTGAATGGCCTGGAAGCAATTCCGCGGATTCGTGCACTGAACAATCCGCCCGCCATCCTCGTGTTGTCGATGCACGACGAAGCGCAAATGGCCGCCCGGGCATTGAAAGTCGGCGCTGCGGGTTACGCGACCAAGGACAGTGATCCGGCACTGCTGTTGACCGCTATCCGTAAAGTGGCGGCGGGTGGGCGCTACATCGACCCGGACCTCGCCGACCGCATGGTTTTCGAAGTCGGCTTGACCGATTCAAGGCCGTTGCACTCATTGCTGTCGGAGCGCGAATTTTCGGTGTTCGAACGTCTGGCCCAAGGCGTCAACGTCAATGACATCGCTCAGCAACTTGGGTTGAGCAGCAAAACCATCAGCACCCACAAAGCGCGTTTGATGCAGAAGCTCAACATCACCTCGCTGGCGGAATTGGTGAAGTACGCGATGGAACACAAACTCCTCTGACACACCTCCCACGAGGGACTGTGTGCATATCCAATAACGACGTACATTTCAGCCGCCTGCAGCTGTTCTTGCGGCTTGCAGCGGACAGCTTGCCGCTGCGTTTGTCAAAACGCGCCATCCTTGTAGGGCAATCCCTACCCCCAACCTTCCATCCGGCTGAGGCGATTCTCTCCTGCCCCCCGATTTGCGCGGTCGGCAGTGTCCACTAGGCTTAGTCCACAGCAGTTATCAACAACAAAGGTGCGGGTATGAGCCAGGTCGATTCAAGCGCAGGGGCCAGCGACATTCTGGTCAGCTTTCGTGGAGTGCAGAAAAGCTACGACGGCGAGAACCTGATCGTCAAAGACCTCAACCTGGACATTCGCAAAGGCGAATTCCTCACCTTGCTCGGGCCGTCCGGCTCCGGCAAGACCACCAGCCTCATGATGCTCGCCGGTTTTGAAACACCGACCGCGGGCGAAATCCTGCTGGCCGGGCGTTCCATCAACAACGTGCCGCCTCACAAGCGTGACATCGGCATGGTGTTCCAGAACTACGCGTTATTCCCGCACATGACGGTCGCCGAGAACCTCGCGTTCCCGCTGACCGTGCGCGGCATGAACAAGAGCGACGTCAGTGCCAAGGTCAAAAAAGTCCTGAGCATGGTGCAGCTCGACGCCTTTGCGCAGCGCTATCCGGCACAACTGTCCGGCGGTCAGCAGCAGCGTGTGGCATTGGCCCGGGCACTGGTGTTCGAGCCGCAATTGGTGCTGATGGACGAACCGCTCGGTGCGCTTGATAAACAACTGCGCGAACACATGCAGATGGAGATCAAGCACCTGCATCAACGCCTCGGCGTGACCGTGGTTTACGTGACCCACGACCAGGGTGAAGCCCTGACCATGTCCGACCGGGTAGCGGTGTTCCATCAAGGCGAGATTCAGCAGATCGCGCCGCCGCGCACCCTCTACGAGGAGCCGAAAAATACCTTCGTCGCCAACTTCATCGGCGAGAACAACCGCCTCAACGGCCGCCTGCACAGCCAGACCGGCGATCGCTGCATCGTTGAGCTGGGTCGTGGCGAAAAAGTTGAAGCCCTGGCGGTCAACGTCGGCAAGACCGGCGAACCGGTCACGCTGTCGATTCGTCCCGAGCGCATCAGCCTCAATGGTTCCAGCGAGTCATGCGTCAACCGCTTCTCAGGGAGGGTGGCGGAATTCATCTATCTGGGCGATCACGTCCGGGTTCGCCTGGAGGTCTGCGGCAAGACCGACTTCTTCGTGAAACAACCGATTGCCGAGCTCGATCCCGCGCTGGCTGTTGGCGACGTGGTACCGCTTGGCTGGCAGGTCGAACACGTTCGCGCGCTCGACCCGCTAGGGGACGCTCCCACTTAGTTTCCACACCGCGCCGGGTCTGCTGT
>NZ_AKJS01000138.1 GCF_000282215.1 Pseudomonas sp. GM21 | reverse complement strand
GCCGAACGCAGGCTTCGCCAGCTGCTACAAGGTGTTTACAGCGTCAGCGTGAGTTTGCTGATCAGTGCGCCGGGCAACAACGCCGAAGCGGTCGCCCGCTGACTGTAGGTACTCGCCGACAGCAACAAATCACGCTCTTCGGTCAACGCCTCCAACTGCGAACCGAGCAAACTGTAGGCACTGTCATCAAAACGCATGGTGCTGACCGGCGCCTGAATCTCGCCGTTCTCGACCCAGAATGTCGCAAACCGCGTCATGCCGGTCATGCGTGCCCCCGGTTGGTCGGAGTAGTTCAAGTACCACAGGTTGCTGATGTACAAACCCGTGCCCAGTTGCTTGAGGATCTCGGCTTCAGGCAACGTCCCGGCCGCCATGTTCAATGCACTCGGCATTTCACCGCCGCCCGCCCCGTTGGCGCTCAAACCGTATTCGGCCGCGCTGCGTGAATTGACCATTTGTGCGCCGGCCCGGCCTTCGACGATCAACCCCAGATCACTGCGTGGATAGCCTTCGCCGGAGAAAGCCGGGCTCAGGGAGCCACTGACCTTTTCATCAATGGACACCTGCGCACTGAACGCACTGTCCCCCGCATAAAGCTTTTGCAGGGGACTGGTTTTGCTGGCAATCGACTGCGCCGAAAACCCGCCCCAGCACAGCATGCCCATGATTTCTTCGAGTGCCGCCGGTGCGAGGTAGGCGCGGTACTGACCCGGTGCCAAGGTGCGCAATGGCCGACCGAGAAACGCCAATTGCTCGCGTGCCAGAGCGAAGCGCTTGGCAAACCCTTCGCTGCTCCAGTCATGCCCGGCGTAGCTGGCTTTCACCGCTTGGCCATTTTCATGAAACAGGCTGAAGTCGAAGTTGAAACTGTTGGCCTGATGCCAGCCAAACGCCCCCGAGGAGCTGGCGAAACCACGACTGATCGGGCCTGCCGCGTAGAAACCCACCAGGTCCAGGCCTTCGGCGGCCTGAGTGATTTCAGCGACCACTTGCTCGGTGTCCGGCAGTGGATGCTCCTGCACATTCTTGCTCTGCCAACCGTTGTGGTTGAGCAGCAAGTACGGGTCCTGCGGTAGCAACGGCAGGATCGATCGCAACTGTTGCAGACCTTCGGCCAGACGCTGCACATCCACTTCCGGATCACCGGCCAGCGTGATGTCGAGGTCGGTGTGCCGGCCATCGTTGATCAGTTTGAAACCGACACTCGCCTGCTGCACCTGACCGGCCTGACGCACCTTGGCGTGGTTGAAGCGCACGAAGGCCGACGACTCGGCGGCGTAGCTGAGGGTGAACTGCTCCGGCTCGCGAATCGCCTCGCGCAGCCAGTTGACCAAGACCTTGAAAGACTCAGCCTGACTTTTTGAAGTGCTCATCAGGCATCTCCCCCAAACACATCAACGTTGCTGAACACACAGGCCGGCGAGGCGTGGCCGACACGGATCACCTGGTTCGGTTCGCCCTTGCCGCAGTTCGGTGTGCCCAGCACCTTGACGGTGTCGGCGTCGCCGACGGCGCTGAGGTTTTTCCAGAACTGGGCGGAAATCGCCCGGTAGTTGGGGTTTTTCACCACGCCTTTGAGTTCGCCGTTTTCAATCAACTGCGCCCATTCGCAGCCGAACTGGAACTTGTTACGTGCATCGTCGATGGACCACGAACGATTGGTCGACATCATGATGCCGTGCTCGATGTTGCCGATCAGTTGCGCCAGCGGTTGATCGCCGGGCTCGATATTGAGGTTGGCCATGCGGTCGATGGGTGGGCGGTTCCAGCCACAGGCGCGACTGTTGGCAACGCCGTTCATGCCGGCGCGAAATTGCGACAACGCGCCACCCAATGGGCGCAGCAGCAAACCTTCCTTGATCAGGAATTGCTTGCTCGCGGCGGTGCCGTCATCGTCATGGCCGTAGCTGGCGAGCTGTTCGGGGATGTCCGGGTCGAACGTCACATTGAGCAGTGACGAGCCATATTGCAGGTGACCGAAGTCTTCTGCCTTGACGAAACTGGTGCCGGCGTAATTGCGCTCGTCGCCGAGGATGCGGTCCAGTTCCAGCGGGTGACCGATGGACTCGTGAATCTGCAACATCATCTGGTCCGGCATCAACAGCAGGTCGCGCGGGCCTTGTGGGGTGTTCGGCGCCAGCAGTAATTGCAGCGCTTGATCTGCGACTTGCGGGCCGGCACCGATCAGGCCACAACGGCTGATCACATCGGCGCCGCCCTGTTGGCCGAAGTTCTCGCGGCCCAGGCTACGGGTCTGGCTGTCGCTGCCGTCGTAGGCGGTGACGTCGAGGCCAGGGTAGACGAAACGTTGCGCCTGGCGCAGTTCGGCGCCAGCGCTGTTGAGGTAGATCTGCTCGACGTGAGTGACGCCGATGCTCACTTGCCAGTTCACCAGTCGCTCGTCCTTGGGCACGGACGCGGATTCGGCGCCGAGCAATTGGTAGCAATCGCTCAGGGACGGGAAGGGCTGGTCGAGGTTCGGCGAAAAGTAGTCGGCGCGGTCGCTGGAGACGACTTGGTTGCGCAGGTCGAGCAAGGCGTGGGGCTTGAGTCGCCGAGCTTGTTGCTCGGCGCGGTCCAGCGCCGATTGCAGGCCTTGTTGCGACAGATCATTGGTCGCGGCGTAGGCTTCGACACCGTTGACGCGCACGGTCAGCATCGCGCCTTCGTCACGGCTCAGGCTTGGAGGTTCGGCGACGTTCTTGCGCACCGACAGGTACTGGCCGGACTCGCGCACATAACGCAGCGAAAAGAATTCAGCGCCCGTGCGCAAGGCAGCGAAGCGCTGCTTGAGCTGGGGGTGGAAATCGAACATTCAGGAACCTCCTTGGCATGGAGTGGCGGTGTTGCGGTACTGCGAGGGGGGTGAAACGTTTGCGTGGCGCTAGATTAGGCCTGCGCGGGGGGTAGGATCAAGCTTGGATCGGTGTAGGAAAGTATTACCGGGAGAGGTGTGGTGTTTTGGCTGGCCCCATCGCGAGCAGGCTCGCTCCCACATTTAATTTTGGGTGATCACAGATTATGTGTTCACCCAAGATCCCCTGTGGGAGCGAGCCTGCTCGCGATTGGCTGCGCCTCGGTGTGATGCCTTACTGAGCAGTAGCGCTCACATCCCGCATCGGCTTGCCCCGCACCGGTGCATCACCGGCCACGAAATAAGCAGCCTTGCTGCGCGGCAGCGGCTGGCGGCCACGGATCTTGTCGGCGATTTTCTCGGCGATCATGATCGTCGGCGCGTTCAGGTTGCCGGTGGTGATGATCGGCATGATCGAGGCATCGACCACTCGCAGACCTTGCATGCCGTGCACCCGACCTTCGCCATCAACCACGGCCATTTCGTCGGTGCCCATCTTGCACGAGCAAGACGGGTGGAACGCGGTTTCGGCGTGTTCACGGATGAACTTGTCGAGCTGCTCATCGGTTTGCACGTCGATGCCTGGGCTGATTTCGCGGCCACGGAAAGCGTCCAGCGCAGGCTGCTGCATGATTTCACGGGTCAGGCGGATGCCGTCGCGGAATTCCTGCCAGTCCTGCTCGGTGGCCATGTAGTTGAACAGGATGCTCGGGTATTCGCGCGGGTCTTTCGACTTCGCTTGAATACGACCCCGGCTTGGCGAACGCATCGACCCCATATGCGCCTGGAAACCGTGCTCTTTCACACCGTTGCTGCCGTTGTAGTTAATCGCGACCGGCAGGAAGTGGTACTGGATGTTCGGCCAATCGAATTCCGGACGGGTGCGGATGAAACCGCCGGCTTCGAACTGGTTGCTGGCGCCGATGCCGGTGCCGTTGAACAACCACTCGGCACCGATGGCTGGCTGGTTGTACCAAAGCAGCGACGGGTACAGCGAAACTGGCTGGGTGCAGGCGTATTGCAGGTACAGCTCAAGGTGATCCTGCAGGTTTTCGCCGACGCCTGGCAGGTCATGGACCACCGGGATGTCGAGTTTGCTCAGCAGTTCGGCCGGGCCGACACCGGAGCGTTGCAGGATCTGCGGCGACGCGATGGCGCCGGAACACAGCAGCACTTCCTTGCGGGCGCGGACTTCAACACGTTCTTCAGCGGCGCCGATCAGGTAACGCACGCCGACCGCACGCTTGCCTTCGAACAGGATCTTGTCGGTCAGGGCGTGGGTGACGATGGTCAGGGTCGAACGCTTCTTGGCGACGTCCAGGTAACCGCGAGCGGTACTGGCGCGACGGCCCTTCGGCGTCACGGTACGGTCCATCGGGCCGAAGCCTTCTTGCTGGTAACCGTTCAAATCTTCGGTGCGCGGGTAACCGGCCTGCACGCCCGCTTCGACCATGGCGTGGAACAGCGGGTTGTTGCCGGCTTTGGGCGTGGTCACGCTGACCGGACCTTCGCCACCGTGATAATCGTTCGGGCCGATGTCGCGGGTTTCGGCTTTGCGGAAATACGGCAGGCAGTTCAGGTAATCCCAGTCTTCCAGGCCTGGCAGTTTGGCCCAGTTGTCGTAGTCCATCGCGTTGCCACGGATGTAGCACATGCCGTTGATCAGCGAGGAACCACCCAGGCCCTTGCCGCGACCGCATTCCATCCGGCGACCGTCCATGTGCGGCTCTGGATCGGTTTCGTAGGCCCAGTTGTAGCGACGGCCTTGCAGCGGGAACGCCAGGGCCGCCGGCATTTGCGTGCGGAAGTCGAAACGGTAGTCGGGGCCGCCCGCTTCGAGCAGCAGGACAGTGACGCCTTCGTCTTCAGTCAGACGGGTCGCCAGGGTGTTACCGGCCGAGCCGGCACCGATGATGATGTAATCGAATTCTTGGGACATTGAATGCACCCTCTTTGAAGTTGGTCAGGTCACCTGTAGCAGCTGCCGAGGCACGAGGCTGCGTTGGGTTGCGCAGCGACCCCTTTGAGGGCGGTCCTGCGGACGCGCAACGCAGCCTCGTGCCTCGGCAGCTGCTACAGGGTTTTCGGGTGTGCCTTAGAACACCGAGGCGTAATCGCCCAGTTCGACCTGTACCGATTTGATGCGGGTGAAGTTGTTCAGCGAGCTGATGCCGTTCTCACGGCCAACACCTGACTGCTTGTAGCCGCCGACCGGCATCTTCGCGTCGGACTCGCCCCAGGCGTTGATCCAGCAGATACCGGCTTCCAGTTGATGAATCACGCGGTGGGCGCGGTTCAGGTCCTTGGTGACGACGCCAGCGGCCAGGCCGAAGTCGGTGTCGTTGGCACGGCGGATCACTTCTTCTTCGGTTTCGTAGGTCAGGATGCTCATCACCGGGCCGAAGATTTCTTCGCGAACGATGGTCATCTCGTCGGTGCAGTCGGTGAACACGGTCGGGGCCACGAACGCGCCTTTGGCGAATTCGCCGTCAGTCATACGACCTCCGCCGCACAGCACGCGAGCGCCTTCTTCTTTACCTTTGGCGATGTAGCCCAGCACGCTTTCCATGTGGGCGAAGCTGACCAGAGGACCGAAGTTGGTGTTCTCGTCTTCCGGATTGCCAACGCGGATGCGCGCAACGCGTTCAACGATCTTGGCTTCGAAGGCGGCTTTCAGGTGGCTCGGTACGAACACGCGAGTGCCGTTGGTGCAGACCTGACCGGAGCTGTAGAAGTTGGCCATCATTGCGGTGTCGGCGGCGCGATCGAGGTCGGCGTCGTCGAAGATGATCAGCGGGGATTTGCCGCCCAGTTCCATGGTCACGTCTTTCAAGGACGAAGCGGAAGCGCTGGCCATGACTTTCTTGCCGGTGTCGGTGCCGCCGGTGAAGGAGATCTTTTCGATGCGTGGGTGCTCGGTCAGCCAGGTGCCGACTTCACGGCCGCTGCCGGTCAGTACGTTGAACACACCCGCCGGCAGGCCGGCTTCGGTGTAGATCTCGGCCAGTTTCAGGGTCGTCAGGGAAGTGACTTCGCTTGGCTTGAAGATCATCGCGTTACCGGCCGCCAGGGCCGGTGCGGATTTCCACAGGGCGATCTGGATCGGGTAGTTCCACGCGCCGATACCGGCCACGACGCCCAGTGGTTCGCGACGGGTGTAGACGAAGGAGGTGGTGCGCAGCGGGATCTGCTCGCCTTCTATGGCCGGAACCAGGCCTGCGTAGTATTCCAGCACGTCAGCACCGGTGACGATGTCGACGTAACGGGTTTCGGAGTACGACTTGCCGGTGTCCAGGGTTTCCAGGGCGGCCAGTTCATCGTTGCGCTCGCGCAGGATGTCGACGGCACGGCGCAGGATGCGCGAACGCTCCATGGCGGTCATTGCCGCCCAGATTTTCTGGCCCTTTTCGGCACTGACTACTGCGCGCTCAACGTCTTCTTTGGTCGCACGTTGTACTTTTGCGAGGACTTCACCGTTAGCCGGGTTGATGGCTTCGAAAGTGGCGTCGCTGCTGGCGTCAGTGTAGCCGCCATCGATGTAGAGTTTTTGCAGTTCGAAACGGGCCATAAAGTCCTCGCAAGAGCATAAGTGGGTTGGCGGTAACCACTGGACGTGCCGTGAAGCATTGGCGACGCTGGTCAGTGGCGGTTCGGGGGTTGAGCGTTTATGTGTGCTCTAACTCACCCGCTTGGCCAGTTGGATATCCATGTATTCGTAAGCGATCTGTTGCGCCTGCCCGGTGTCGAAAGCGTCTCCCGACAACGCACCGCGCAACCACAATCCGTCGATGAGGGCTGCCAGGCCACGGGCTGCACTGCGCGCATCATCGAGCGGCAATACACGGCGGAACTGGCAGCACAGGTTGGAATACAGACGGTGATCGTTGATCCGCTGCAACCTGTGCAAAGACGGCTGGTGCATGCTGGTGGCCCAGAAGGCCAGCCAGGTTTTCATTGCCGGGCCATTGACCTGGCTGGCGTCGAAGTTGCCTTCGATGATCACCTGCAGATGCGCCCGCGGGCTTTCATCTGTCAGCGCCAGTCGGCGCGCGGTGACGTTCTCGCTGAGGACAGTCATCAGGTACCCCATGGTGGCGGCGATCAGGCCATTCTTGTCCTGAAAGTAGTGACTGATGATGCCATTCGAGACACCGGCCAAACGGGCGATCAGCGCAATGCTGGCGTCCCCCATGCCGACCTGATCGACGGCCTGCAATGTGGCTTCGATCAATTGCTGGCGGCGGATGGGTTGCATACCGACCTTGGGCATCTTGCACATCTCCTTAGGCCTTCCGG
Organism: Pseudomonas sp. GM21; assembly: GCF_000282215.1. GTDB lineage: Bacteria > Pseudomonadota > Gammaproteobacteria > Pseudomonadales > Pseudomonadaceae > Aquipseudomonas. Next base: position 64,023 of record NZ_AKJS01000138.1, on the reverse strand, counting down.
TGGACGTCAAGCGGCTACCGGATTGAGGGCCAGTCTATTTTGTTTTGATTGAACGTTCAATCAACAAAGAATAAGATCTGCGACAATTCGTCGCTGCTTACTGATTTTGCCTACGCGTAAATGGCGATAAACCGACATCCAAAAATGCTCGAAACCTATACGCGCAGGCGTTCCAAGGGTTTCGGGCTTTTTTCGGGGTGTCTTTATATCACCCGCCGGTCGGCTGCCCACTAACCGATTGGTCGGGTATCGCGTTGCCTTGTGTTCTTCTCTCGCACTGCCGGAGCATCTGTGCCATGAGTTCTGCCTCTCTAATAAAGACCCCACCCGATAAGGTGACGGTCAACGGTTGGGTGTTCTACACCTCTACCGCGCTGATCCTGTTGTTGACCGCCATTCTGATCATCGCCCCGCAAGAGGCCGGCAGATTGCTCGGTATAGCTCAGGCCTGGTTGTCCCGCAGCTTCGGCTGGTACTACATGGTAGTCATCGCCGCTTACCTGGTGTTCGTGGTGGGCCTGGCGTTTTCCTCCTACGGCAAGCTCAAGCTGGGCAGCAAGGACGATACCCCGGACTTCAGCTACGGCGCCTGGGCGGGGATGTTGTTCTCCTCGGGTATCGGCATCTCGCTGTTGTACTTCGGGGCCTCCGAGCCACTGGACCACTACTTCAATCCACCGGAAGGCGTGGCCGCCAGCAACATGGCGGCGCGTCAGGCCGTGCAGCTGACGTTCCTGCACTGGGGCCTGCATGGCTGGGCGATTTACGCACTGGTCGGTCTGGCCGTTGCCTACTTTGCTTACCGGCACAACCAGCCGCTGGCGTTGCGTTCGGCGTTGTATCCGTTGGTGGGCGAACGCTGGGTCAAAGGCGCGGCCGGTCATGCGGTGGACGGTTTTGGCATGTTCGTGACCCTGTTGGGGCTGGTGACGAACCTGGGGATTGGTTCGTTGCAGGTGTCGTCCGGGCTGGAAAACCTGTTCGGCATGGAACACAGCAACACCAACCTGCTGATCGTGATCATCGTGATGAGCACCGTGGCGACCATCGCCGCCGTGTCGGGCGTGGAAAACGGTATCCGCCGTCTGTCCAACCTGAACATCGTGCTGTTCAGCGGTCTGCTGATTTTCGTCCTGCTGTTCGGCCCGACCCTGCACCTGCTCAACGGCTTCGTGCAGAACATCGGTGACTACCTGAATGGCGTGGTCCTGAAAACCTTCGACCTCTACGTGTACGAAGGCGACAGTGAGAAGTCCGACCGCTGGTTGGGCCTGTGGACCCTGTTCTACTGGGCCTGGTGGATTTCCTGGGCGCCATTCGTGGGCATGTTCATCGCGCGTATTTCCCGTGGCCGCACGGTGCGTGAACTGGTGGCCGGCGTACTGCTGATCCCGTTGGGCTTCACCCTGGCGTGGCTGTCGATCTTCGGTAACTCGGCCCTGGACCTGGTGATGAACCATGGGGCGGTGGAGCTTGGGAAGACGGCGCTTGAACAGCCATCCATGGCGATTTACCAACTGCTTGAACATTATCCGGCGTCGAAGGTTGTGATCGGCGTGTCGATTTTTGTCGGTTTCGTACTGTTCCTGACCCCGGCGGATTCCGGCGCGGTGATGATGGCCAACCTTTCGTGCAAGGGCGGCAACGTCGACGAGGATGCGCCGCACTGGCTGCGGATCTTCTGGTCGGCGGTGATCACCCTCGTGACCATCGGCCTGCTGTTCGCCGGTAACTTCGAAGCCATGCAAACCATGGTGGTGCTGGCCGGTCTGCCGTTCTCGGTGGTACTGGTGTGCTTCATGTTCGGCTTGCACAAGGCCATGCGCCAGGATGTGCAGATCGAACAGGAGCAAGCGGAATTGGCTGCGCGCGGTCGTCGTGGTTTCAGCGAGCGTTTGACTCAGCTGGACTTGCAGCCGAACCAGTCGATCGTCCAGCGTTTCATGGACAAGCAAGTCAGCCCGGCGCTGGAAGTTGCGACGGTGCAATTGCGTGCTCAGGGGCTGGATGTGCAGACGTTGCTGGGCAAGTCCAAACGCTGCATGGGCGTGCGGATCGAGATGGAAGAGGGTAACCCTTTTGTCTACGAAGTGAGCCTGGATGGCTATCTGGCGGCGGCGAGTGACACAGTGTCGGCTGAAAGCGCTGATGAACCGCGTGCGCGCTACTACCGCGCCGAGGTGTACCTGCACAACGGCAGCCAGGATTACGACTTGATGGGCTTCACCCAGGATCAGATCACTCGTGACGTGCTCGATCAGTTTGAAAGCCATCGGCAACTCCTTGGCCGGGTCTATAGCTGAGTTGTAAGCGACGCGGTGTTTCAGTCTGAAGCACCGCGTCGGCCTCATCGCCAGCAGGCTGGCTCCCACATTGGAATGCATTCCCTTGTGGGAGCCAGCCTGCTGGCGATGAGGCCTCCAACTTCAACACGGCATCGCCCGCTGTCCCGATAAACAAAAACGCCGCGATCTCTCGCGGCGTTTTTGTGTCTGTTGCCTTACCCCAGGTTCTTGCCGAGCAGTGCGTGATACAGCTCGCTGTCACCCAGAATCCCGACCACTTTCTGGTTGTCGTGCAGCACCAGTTTATTGCCGGTCTGATATCGAATCTGCAGCGCATCGCGCATGCCGATGTTGGAGTCCACCAGTGTCGGCCGACGTCCCAGGCCTTCAACCGCTTGCCCTGGAATCCAGTTCTGCAGGTCCAGGCTCAAGCCGTTCTGGCGGGCGCCTTTGATAGTGTTGCCTTCGGCCAGGTCCAGCCACGAATCGCCGCCCGGATCGAGGCAGACTGAACCGTTGATGCGCTTGCAGTTATCCAACGTGCGCATCAGGCTGCGGCCGCACAACACGTTCAGCGGATTGGTGTGCGCAACGAAGGTCCGCACGTAGTCGTCCGCCGGGTTCAACACGATCTCTTCCGGCTTGCTGTATTGAATGATCCGGCCGTCTTTCATGATCGCAATACGGCTGCCGAGCTTCAGGGCTTCATCGAGGTCGTGGCTCACGAACACGATGGTCTTGCTGAGTTTGTTTTGCAGTTCCAGCAATTCGTCTTGCAGGCCCTGGCGGATCAGCGGGTCGAGTGCCGAGAACGGTTCGTCCATCAGCAGAATGTCGGCGTCCATCGCCAAGGCGCGAGCCAGACCCACGCGTTGCTGCATACCGCCGGAGAGCTCGTCGGGTTTCTTGTTGCGCCACTGGGTCAGGCCCACCAGCTCCAGCTTGTCGTCCACCAGCTTGCGCCGTTCTTTTTCCGGGCGACCCTGCATTTCCAGGCCGAAACTGATGTTCTCGCGCACCGTCAGCCAAGGCATCAGGGCGAACTTCTGGAACACCATCGCAATGCGCTTGGTGCGCATCATTTTCAGTTCCGCCGGGGTGCACGAGGCGATGTCGATCTGCTTGCCTTCGTGCTCGACGAACAACTTGCCACGGCTGACGGTGTTGAGGCCGTTGATGCAGCGCAGCAGGCTGGATTTTCCTGAGCCGGACAGGCCCATCAGTACGCAGATTTCACCTTTTTCGATGTCCAGGCTGGCTTTTTCAACGCCGACAATCTGCCCGGTCTTTTTCAGGATCTGGTCGCGGGTCATGCCTTGGTCGAGAAGCTTGAGCGCCTCACGCGGGTCTCTGGAGAAGATTACGTCGACGTCTTCGAAGCGAATAATGCTCATGCGTCACCCCCTACTTTAGCGTCGGGTTGTTTGCAGATACGGTCGAGCATGATCGCCAGCAATACGATCGCCAGGCCCGCTTCGAAGCCCAGGGCGATATCAGCAGTGTTCAGTGCGTTGACCACGGGTTTGCCCAGGCCGTCGGCGCCCACCAGTGCCGCGATCACTACCATCGACAGCGACAGCATGATGCACTGGGTGATGCCGGCCGCGATGCTTGGCATGGCGTGGGGCAGTTCAATCCGTGAGAGCAGTTGACGGCGCGAGCAGCCGAAGGCTTTGCCGGCGTCCATCAGTTCCTGTGGAACATCGCGAATGCCCAGGTAAGTCAGGCGGATAGGCGCGGCAATCGCGAACACCACCGTCGAGATCAGGCCCGGGACCACACCCAGACCGAAGAGGGTCAGGGTAGGAATGAGGTACACGAAGGTCGGCACGGTCTGCATCAGATCGAGCACCGGACGCATCATTGTGTAGAACATCGGTTTGTGCGCGGCGACGATGCCCAACGGCACGCCGATGACCACGCAGACCAGGGTGGCGAACAGCACTTGGGCGAGGGTTTCCATGGTTTCCTGCCAGTACCCCAGGTTGAGGATCAGCAGGAAGGAGGCGACGACGAAAGCCGTTAGTCCCCACTTTCGTTGTATGAAGTGTGCCAGTAGCGCGATAAGGCCGATCAATGCCAGCGGGTTGAACCAGGTCAGCGCAAAAGTCACGCCGTGGATCATCGTTTCCAGGGTTATCGCGATTGCGTCGAAGGTGTTGGCGCCGTGTTGCGTCAACCATTCAACGAAGCCTGCGATGTACTGGCCTAAAGGGATTTTCTGATCAATCAGCATGGTAGTGAACGTCCGCATGCAAGGAAATAAACAGCCCGGACGGCCGAAACCGCCCGGCATAAGCGATTACTGAGCGAGCTTGGCTTTCACGGCCTCCAGGCCAGGTTTACCGTCAATGGTGGTCACGCCAGCGAGCCAGGTATCGAGGACCTGTGGATTGTTTTTCAGCCAGGCCTTGGCGGCCGCGTCAGGCTTCATCTTGTCGTCCAGGATGTTGCCCATCAGAGCGCTTTCCATGTCGACGGTAAATTCCAGGTTCTTCAGCAGTTGGCCGACGTTGCTGCATTCCTGGGTGTAACCCTTGCGGGTGTTGGTTGCCACGGTGGCGGCGCCGAAGTCGGGGCCGAAGAAGTCGTCACCACCGGTCAGGTATTGAATCTTGAAGCGCTTGTTCATCGGGTGGGGGGCCCAGCCGAGGAAGACCACGGCGGTGTCGCGCTTCTGCGCGCGATCGACCTGCGACAACATGCCGGCTTCGCTGGACTCGACCACTTTGAAACCAGCGTCTTTAAGGCCGAAGGCGTTCTTGTCGATCATACTCTGGATCAGGCGATTGCCGTCGTTTCCGGGCTCGATACCGTAGATTTTGCCGTCGAGTTCTTTCTTGAATTTAGGGATGTCGGCGAAGTCATGCAGTCCTTTGTCGTACAGCGCTTGCGGCACGGCGAGGGTGTACTTGGCGCCTGTCAGGTTGGTGCGCACGACGTCGACCGTGCCGGCATCGCGGTAGGCCTTGATGTCGTTTTCCATGGTCGGCATCCAGTTCCCCAGGAAGATGTCCATGTTCTTGCCGTCGGCGAGGGACTTGTAGGTCACCGGCACGGAAATCATCGTGGTTTTGGTCTTGTAGCCGAGGGCATTGAGCACGACGCTGGTGGTGGCGGTCGTCGCGGTAATGTCGGTCCAGCCAACATCGGAGAAGTTTACGGTACTGCACTGAGCGGGTTCTGCAGCTTGAGCCAGTAACGGCAGACTCAGCATTGCGGCCAACAACAACGACGGGGAACCTTTCATGGATGGACTCCTTGGTGTTTTTTTTGGCAGTGTTCCGACTGGACCACCGCACTTATAGGTTGCGGTTGGGTGGCGTTTTGGAGACAGCTCTACCACGGCGCCTTGCAATCGAGTCGATACGATCATGTACCAGTGAAAATCTGACGCCTACAGGGTGCGTCGTAACCAGTACAGGGAGGGTCGCATCCAGTGTCGGTGACGTCGTTTACAGCTTTTTTCAGCCCTTTTTTTCCCGCTGATCCGCTAAAAAACGGCGAAAACATTGCGTCGCCGCCCTGCGGCGTTAGTGGGCATGAGTGCGTCGGTGTGAGACGTCGAACGACATGACAAAAGCCTGATGATGCGGCCATCTCGGCGGATTGCAGCTTGAGCGTAGCAGCTCCGCCACTGGGCGCTTTTTGCGTCTGGAGTCGGCACATCCAGGAGTTCGGCAGTAATGGCTATCAGTGTTTTCGACCTGTTCAAAATCGGCATCGGTCCTTCCAGTTCGCACACCGTGGGGCCTATGCGGGCCGCCGCGCTGTTTGTTGAGTCGCTGCGCGAAAGGCATTTGCTGGATCAAGTGCGCCGCGTTGAAGTCCAGCTCTACGGTTCGCTGTCGGCCACCGGCATCGGTCACGGCAGCGACAACGCGGTGATCATGGGCTTGATGGGGGAGTGGCCGGACGCGATCGAACCGTCGCAAATCGGGATCCGCATCGCCACCCTGCGCGAAACCGACACATTGCTCCTCGACGGTCGCTTGTCGGTGCCCTTCGTCTGGGCCCGCGACATGCGCCTGATCGACGAAAACCTGCCGTTCCACCCCAATGCCATGACCCTGATCGTCGAGGGTGATCATGGCGAGTTGCATCGCGACACCTACTATTCCGTCGGCGGCGGTTTTGTCGTGGATGAAGCCCAGGCGTCCAGTGGCGTGGTCGATCTGGATCGCACCGAGTTGCCGTACGATTTTTCCAGCGCCGTCGAACTGTTGAGCCTGTGCCAGACGCACAACCTGCGCGTGGCTGAATTGATGATGGCCAACGAAAAGGTCTGGCGCAGTGAAGAAGAAATCCGCGCCGGCCTGATGAAGCTTTGGCGCGCCATGCAAGATTGCGTCGACCAGGGTCTCAAGCACGAAGGCATCTTGCCCGGCGGCTTGAATGTGCGTCGTCGCGCAGCGAAATTGCACCGCAGCTTGCAGGAGCTGGGCAAACCGAATGTGATCGGCTCGACCTTGAGCGCCATGGAATGGGTCAACCTGTTCGCGCTGGCGGTCAACGAAGAGAACGCCGCCGGCGGGCGCATGGTGACAGCACCGACCAACGGCGCGGCGGGGATCATTCCGGCGGTGTTGCACTACTTTATGAAGTTCAGCGAAGCGGTGACGGACGCCAACGTGGTCGACTATTTCCTCAGCGCCGCAGCCGTGGGGATTCTGTGCAAAAAGAACGCTTCGATTTCCGGTGCCGAAGTCGGTTGCCAGGGTGAGGTCGGTTCGGCCTGCGCCATGGCAGCGGCGGGGTTGGCAGAGATTCTCGGCGCCACGCCGGAACAGCTGTGCAACGCCGCCGAAATCGGTCTGGAACACAACCTCGGTCTGACCTGCGACCCGGTGGGCGGGCTGGTCCAAGTGCCGTGCATCGAACGCAACGCGATTGCGGCGGTGAAAGCGATCAACGCGGCACAGATGGCGCTGCGGGGGGATGGTCAGCACTTTATCTCGCTGGACCGCGTGATCCGCACCATGCGCGATACCGGCGCCGATATGCATGACAAATATAAAGAGACATCCCGGGGTGGGTTGGCGGTTAGCGCGGTGGAGTGCTGAGTCAGTAATTCCGAGTTGTCTGCTTCGCGAGCAAGCCCGCTCCCACATTAGATCTCCAGTGGGCATGGTGTTGTGTACCGCAGAGATCAAATGTGGGAGCGGGCTTGCCCGCGAAGGCGCCAGACCAGTCAAAACTGCGCGCTAAGTGAACACCTGATCCCAATTGCGCCACCTTTTGGCGCGTCGCTTACAGATAAGCGCCTTTCCCGAGATCAGGGATCCAAAACAACCCTGACCACCCGTCACCCGTGCCTGCGGTGACACTCGTTCCCGGCAGCTCGCAGCCCTGTTCCCACAAGTGCTACCGATTTGCTCACCGCCAACGGGGCGGGGCGCTTGCCTCGCCTAATGGCACTTTTATCCTCTGCTCCACGCATGTCATATGCAGACACATTCCGACGTCGTTTTCAGGAGTTATTGAACGCGCATTCAATTTTAGGCATGGCAATTGCTCTGTCATTACAAAGCCCGTCTCCCACCCGAGAACGATGGCAATAAAAAGAGCCTCCGCCTGAGGCCATCACCCGCTTTGTGTGAGGAGATACCGCGATGACGACGTTCAACTCCGGGGCCCAACCCCAGAACCGTGCGCCTCAATCCATTGGCTTTTTGCTGCTGGACAATTTCACGCTGATTTCTCTGGCCTCCGCAGTAGAACCCCTGCGCATGGCCAACCAATTGTCCGGACGCGAGCTGTATCGCTGGACCACTATGACAGTCGATGGCGGCCAGGTCTGGGCCAGTGACGGCCTGCAGATCACCCCCGACTGCTCCATGCATAAAGCGCCGGCCCTGGACACCATCATCGTCTGCGGCGGTATCGGTATCCAACGCACTGTTACCCGTGAGCACGTGTCATGGCTGCAAAGCCAGGCACGTCAGTCCCGTCGTCTGGGCGCGGTCTGTACCGGCAGTTGGGCCCTGGCCTGTGCCGGCCTGCTGGACGGTTTTGATTGCAGCGTGCATTGGGAATGCCTGGCCTCGATGCAGGAAGCCTTCCCGCGGGTGGTCATGAGCACGCGTTTGTTCACCCTGGACCGTAACCGTTTCACCAGTTCCGGCGGCACCGCGCCACTGGACATGATGCTGCACCTGATCAGCCGCGATCACGGCCGTGAACTGTCCGCCGCGATCTCGGAAATGTTTGTCTACGAACGTATCCGCAACGAGCAGGATCACCAGCGCGTGCCGCTCAAGCACATGCTCGGGACCAACCAGCCGAAGTTGCAGGAAATCGTGGCGCTGATGGAGGCCAACCTCGAAGAGCCGATTGACCTTGATGAATTGGCGGTGTACGTCGCTGTTTCGCGTCGACAGCTTGAGCGGTTGTTCCAGAAATACCTGCACTGCTCGCCTTCGCGTTACTACCTGAAACTGCGCCTGATCCGCGCCCGGCAGTTGCTCAAGCAAACGCCGATGTCGATCATCGAAGTGGCGTCGGTGTGCGGCTTTGTTTCCACGCCGCACTTCTCCAAGTGCTACCGCGAATACTTCGGCATTCCACCGCGTGACGAACGTGTAGGTTCCAACACCACGCAACAGGTGGCGATGATGCCGCTGCCGCAAGCACTGGTGCTGTCACCTCTGTCCGGGCCGTTGTCGGCGTTGAGTCAGGCGCGGAACGAGTCGACTTTCGCTAGCGTACGGCTTTAAACCGAGCGGGCTTCATCGCGAGCAGGCTCACTCCCACATTGACCGAGTTCTCTCAAAGGAATGCGGTCAACTGTGGGAGCGAGCCTGCTCGCGATTGGATCTATCAGGCACTGCGACTCTGCTGATACTCCGCCAATGCCGGCAGCAATTGCCTATCGATGGCCTGACGCACCGCCGGCAGGATGGTCGCGCTGCTGGTGTACATCTGCTTGACCATGGTCCGCAGCTCAATTGCCCTTTCGTTATTCAGGCCCCGTACCGCGCATTCGCAAGCTTGCTCGGCGGTGGCCCCCGGGGGCACTGCAAATCCCAACGCCTTGAGCTGGCCCAACAGGTCTTCCTGGTCGATCAAATCGGCGTACATCATGACGCAATCCTTCTTCAGGGAACGGTGTCTTGGCTCGATTCTCGTAGGGGGATGCGGTGGCGGCAAGGGCGATTTGTCGCAATGGCCGCAATACCTATGAGCATGTCGTTTTCGGCTAACTCGCGAGTCAAGGGAGTGGGCACACTGGACTCAGCTGGCAACACGAAGGTTTGGTCACCCTCGCGCAACGGCTCCTCGACAGTACCCTCCTCAGCCCCGATCTTGTCACGGCTTGATCGGGGTTTTTTTTGCCTGTAAATCAGTTGGGAATATGTTGTCTGGACGGACGCCATCGCGAGCAGGCTCACTCCCACACTCAACCGCACTCCTCTGAAAGAACTCGGTCAATTGTGGGAGCGAGCCTGCTCGCGATGAACGATGACGCGGTCTAGCGTTGCAGCACAAGGATCCGCGACAACAACTCATCACGGTCAACGTAGCAGCCTTGGAAATGCCGGGCGCCGCTGGCGGGGTCGAACGCATTGCGGGCATGCAGCGTGCGGCGATTATCAAAGCACCACAGTTCGCCGGGATTGAGCCGCGTCATCACCCGGTACCGCGCTTCTCGGGTCATCGCAATGAAACGCCGGTAGGCGTGATACAACTTGGGCATCTGCTCCACGGAGGCATCAAACGGCCCGCGCAGAAAATTCGCCATGCGGATTTCCGATACCTGTCCCAACGCATCCAGCGCAATGATCGGCGCCAGGCAGCGGTAGTCGCTGTGACGGTCCTTGTTGCGGAATTCCACAGGGATTTCGCAAAGACTGTTAAACGCCTCTGGATCCTCTTCACGCAGGGCGTCGGCAATGGCAAAACCGTCGACAAAAATACTCTCGCCACCGTCGGCGTCATTGACCAGGCAATGCAGAAATTGCAACCCCGGTTGCAGCTCCCGGGTGGGCAGATCGCTGTGCAACGGCAGGTTGAAAGCGGTGTAGGCATTGCTGTCGGCATCGGCCTTGGATTGCACGTTGAACAGCACACCGAAATTGCTCTCGCGGATGAAGGAAATTCGCTGGGCAATCAGTTTCAGCGAGCCCGGCTCAGTCGGTACACCGCGAACCTGGGTCAGACCGACATCGCGCACCGCCAGCAGCCATTGCAGCAGGGCGTTGTTGTCGTTCATCAACGCCTGGTAATCGAACACCGGCAACTGCAAATCGCTGCGCCAAAGCCGTGCTTTGGGTTTGCCGGCCTGGCGTTCGGCGCGGGATTCATCGTCATAGGCATGGGCGCGCAACCAGCCCGGGTCGTAGCGGCTGAGATGGCCATCTTCCCACTCGACGCTGAGACAACCTTCAATATCGACGCTAGCCCCGCTCGGTATCAGGTTTTGCGCGACATCGACGATTTCCAGCACTTGCTCGCGGGTCACGGTATAGACGCATTTCGGGCACGGGCAATTGTCCCGCAACCATTGGTGATGAAAGGGGCTGACGCGATGATCGGCCCACTTCACCAGAATTCGGTCCGCCAAGGATTGCACGCCTACGAGCGCGCTGATCAACGGATAAGTACGGAAGTCGGCAAAAGCAGCGGCGGTGTTCAATGGCGATCTCCTTGTTATTTTTTTTTGGGTAAAGCGATCACTCGGCCAATGTACTCAGGGGCAGGCAGGTCGGCTTGCTCGGCAACGATGGCTTGCAGCTTGCTCAGTGACAGTTCGCTGAACGGTGCGGATCGTGGCCCGGCGAGCTCGACGTGAAGCAGCATCTGCTCATTGCCGGCCAGTTCCTTGTCATCTCCCACAAGATGGAGGCTGTGATAGAGGTGCAAGCGTTTGCTGTCGTGGCCAATGATCTGCGTATGCACTTCGACGTCGGCGTCGAGCTTCACTTCGTGCAGGTAATTGAGGTGCAGTTCCAAGGTAAACAGCGAGTGGCCGCTGGCTTCGCGGTTATTGCTGTCCATGCCGAGGCGATCCATCAGCGCGTCGGTAGCGTAGCTGAAAATCAGCAGGTAGAACGCGTCGCGCAAGTGGCCGTTATAGTCGACCCAGTCGGGGATGATGCGGGTCTGGTAGGTGGTGAGGGTGGGCATGTTTCTCTCCAGGCATGATCGGGATGATCGTCCCCACGCTCCGCGTGGGGATGCAGCCCGGGACGCTCTGCGTCCCAAGAGCGGACGCAGAGCGTCCATTGAGGCATTCCCGCGCGGAGCGTAGGAACGATCAGTGCGGCGGGTTACTCGCTGAAGGTCATCCCATGCTTCTCTTTGGTGGTCTTCACCGCCTCAAGCACCGCCAGCAAACAATCATCACGATAGCGCTCCAGCGCCGAAATACTGTGGGTCCCCAGCTGATCAGTGGTGCCATCCACCACATCATCAATCAATTTGTCGGTCAGCTCCGGCGCGGGCAGGTAGGTCCACGGCAACTGCAAGGCCGGCCCGAACTGTGCCATGAAGTGGCGCATCCCGGCATCGCCACCCGCCAGGGTGTAGGTCAGGAACGTGCCCATGAACGACCAGCGCAAGCCCGCGCCAAAACGAATCGCGTCATCGATTTCACCGGTGGTCGCCACACCGTCGTTTACCAGATGCAGCGCCTCCCGCCAGAGCGCTTCGAGCAAGCGGTCGGCGATAAATCCGGGGACTTCCTTGCGCACATGCAGCGGACGCATGCCCAAGGATTCATACACTTTCATTGCCGCTTGAATCGCTTCAGGCGCGGTGTTTTTGCCGCCGACCACTTCCACCAGCGGCAGCAGGTAAACCGGATTGAACGGGTGCCCGACCACGCAGCGTTCAGGGTGTGTCGCACTTTCGTAGAACTCGCTCGGCAACAGGCCCGATGTGCTGGAGCCGATCAAGGTATTGGGCTTGGCCGCCGCGCTGATTTTGCTGTGAAGTTCCAGTTTCAGCTCGAGACGCTCGGGGGCGCTTTCCTGAATGAAGTCGGCATCGCGCACGCATTCTTCAATCGTCGCGACAAAGCGCAAGCGATCCTGGGAAGCGCCCGGTGCCAGGCCTTGTTTCTCCAGTGCGCCCCAGGCATTGGCGACGCGTTTGCGCAGGGCGGCTTCGGCACCCGGCGCGGGGTCCCAGGCGACGACGTCGAGACCATGGGCGAGGGCGCGGGACACCCAGCCGCTGCCGATGACACCGCTGCCCAGGGCTGCGAAGGTTTTGATTTCGGTGATGAAGGTCATGGCGACGTCCTGAAAGTATTCGGTGATCCCCTGTGTGAGCGAGCCTGATCGCGATTGCGCAGTGTCAGTCGGCAGAGATGCCGGATGTGACGGCCCCATCGCGAGCAGGCTTGCTCCCACAGTTGGAAAGAGTTGTTAGCAGTTAACCGCGCTTGGTCAGCCCCATTTTTATGCGACCTTCCGCCGGGGTCAGCACGCGGGCACCAAGTCGGCTGAGAATTTCGCTGGCACGCTCGACCAGTTGGCCGTTGGTCGCCAGTACGCCTTTGTCCAGCCAGATGTTGTCTTCCAGGCCGACCCGCACGTTGCCGCCGAGCAACACCGCTTGCGCGGCCATTGGCATCTGCATGCGACCAATGCCGAACCCTGCCCACACCGCATTGGCCGGCAGGTTGTCGACCATGGCTTTCATGGTCGTGGTGTCCGCCGGCGCGCCCCACGGGATGCCCAGGCACAGCTGGAACAGCGGGTCGTCGAGCAGGCCTTCCTTGATCAACTGTTTGGCGAACCACAGGTGACCGGTGTCGAAAATTTCCAGCTCGGCTTTCACGCCCAGCTCTTGAATGCGTTTGGCGCCGGCACGCAGCTGGGCCGGGGTGGACACGTAAATAGTGTCGCCATCGCCGAAGTTCAGGGTGCCGCAATCGAGGGTGCAGATTTCCGGCAGCAGTTCTTCGACATGCGCCAGACGGGTCAGCGGGCCGACCAGGTCGGTGTTCGGGCCGAACTCCATCGGGTTCTCGCCGGCGCCGATTTCCAGGTCGCCGCCCATCCCAGCGGTAAGGTTGACGATGATGTCGACGTCGGCCTCGCGGATGCGCTCCATCACTTCACGGTACAGCGCCACGTCGCGGCTGAACTTGCCGGTTTCGGGGTTACGCACGTGGCAGTGGACCACGGTGGCGCCAGCCTTGGCGGCTTCCACGGCGGCGGCGGCGATTTGTTTCGGGGTGACCGGCACGTGTGGGCTCTTGCTGGTCGTGTCGCCAGCACCGGTGAGTGCGCAGGTGATGATGACGTCGTGGTTCATTGGGCGGTTCCTTACAGGCAAGTGCTTTTTAGGAGAAAGGCAGGGCGTAATGACCCCGTTCGCAGCCCGGTCGGGCTGCGAATCGGTGGTTCGATTCAGGTTTATTTACTGGTCAGTTTCAGGTTTTCAGCCGCCGGTTTGCCGTCGAAGGTGGTGACGCCTTCGAGCCAGCGCTGTTTGTCTTGCGGGTGATCTTTCAGCCATTGCCTGGCCGATTCGAAGGCGTCCTTGTGATCCAGCAGTGGCTGCATCATCCGGCTCTCGTCTTCGGCGGTATAGGTCAGGTTGCTCAGCAAGCGGCCGATGTTCGGGCATTGCTCGGCGTATTTCGGTGCAGTGACGGTCCAGACGGTGGCCATGCCTTCGTTCGGGCCCAGGGCGTCGTCGCTGCCGGTGAGATAGGTCATCTTGACGTTGACGTTCATCGGGTGTGGCGCCCAGCCGAAGAACACCACGGCCTCGTTACGGCGCACGGCGCGATCCACTGCCGCGAGCATGCCGGCTTCGCTGGACTCGACCAGCTGGAACTTGCCCAGGCCAAACTGGTTCTTGGCGATCATCGCCTTGATCTGGGTGTTGGCGCCCGAGCCTGGTTCGATGCCGTAGATCTTGCCGCCCAGTTCTTTCTCGAACTTGGCGATGTCGGCGAAGGTTTTCAGGCCCTTGTCGGCGAGGTAAGTCGGTACGGCGAGGGTGGCGCGGGCGTCTTTGAGGCTTGGCGCTTCAAGCACTTTGACCTGGTTGCCATCGACGAACGGTGTGATGGTCTGGGTCATCAGCGGGTTCCAGTAACCGAGGAACAAGTCCAGACGCTGGTCGCGGATCCCGGCGAAGATGATTTGCTGCGACGCACTGGTTTGTTTGGTGTTATAGCCGAGGCCGTCGAGCAGGACCTGGGTCATGGCGCTGGTGGCGATTACGTCAGTCCAGTTCACTACGCCCATGCGCACGTTCTGGCACGACGCGGGTTCGGCGGCCATGACACTGGCGCTCAGCAAAGCGGTACCGCTGAGTGCAAGAACACAGCTGCTGATCAGTCGTTTCATCTCAGGTTCCTCGGCAGTTCGTTATTGTGGGTCCGGTCATCTTTGCGCGCCGGTGATGCCACGTTACGCAGCTCAGGCCCTATGAACACGCACTACGGCGACCAGCTATTGCACTGCAGCGACCTGTCCTCTTGAATGCCTGTTGCAAGTGGGGTATCAACGTCCCTACGCTGCCCGCCCTCTCGTTACCTGGCCTCTTGTTACCTGCTAAGCGAGTGCGCTCCATGTCCCAGGATTTCTACTTCTTGTTGATGCCGGGTTTCTCGGCCATTGGATTTATTTCGGCCATCGAACCGCTGCGGGTCGCCAACCGCTTTCGCGGCGAGCTGTATCGCTGGCACGTATTGAGTGCTGACGGTGGGGCGGTGCTGGCCAGCAACGGTATGTCGGTCAACGCCGACGCGACGCTGGAGCCACTGAAGAAAGGCGCGATCCTGCTAGTCGTGGCAGGTTTCGAACCACTGAAATTTGCCACCCCGGCGCTGGAGCACTGGTTGCGTCGCCTCGACAACGAAGGCGTGACCCTCGGCGCCATCGACACCGGCAGTTTTATCCTCGCCGAAGCCGGTCTGCTCGACGGCCATCGCCTGACCCTGCACTGGGAAGCCATCGACGCGTTCAAGGAATCCTATCCGCAGCTCAGCGTCACCCAGGAGCTGTTCGAAATCGACCGCCGCCGCATCACCTCGGCTGGCGGCACCGCCTCCATCGACCTGATGCTCGACCTCATCGCCCAGGCCCACGGCCCGGAACTGGCGATCCAGGTCAGCGAACAATTCGTGCTCGGCCGCATCCGCCCACGCAAAGACCACCAACGCATGGAAGTCGCCACGCGCTATGGCATCCGCAACAAGAAGCTGGTGCACGTCATCGGCGAGATGGAACAGCACAGCGAGCCACCACTGAGCACGCTTGCGCTGGCGGAATCGATCAAGGTGACGCGGCGACAGCTGGAGCGATTGTTTCGGCTGCACCTGAACGATACGCCGAGCAATTTTTACCTGCGTTTACGGTTGGAAAAGGCGCGGCAGTTGCTGCGGCAGACGGATATGAGTGTGCTGGAGGTAAGCATTGCGTGCGGGTTTGAATCGCCGTCGTATTTCACGCGTAGCTATCGGGCGAAGTTTGAGCGGTGTCCGCGAGAAGACCGGCGCACCGCCAAAGCGTAGTTGATCGTTGATCGTTCCCACGCAGAGCGAGGGAACGATCGGTGGAGGGCGTTACTTCTTCATCAAGGCCGAGCAGGCTGCTTTGTAGGCTTCATGCTGATACTTGTTCAGCGTCGCCGGCAGCTCAAAATCAAACTTCTTGCTCTGCGCATTGATCGTCTGTGGCGACAGCAGCGTCACCTCGCAACTCTCCAGCAACTGAACAATCCCTTCGATCTTGAACGTGGTCGGCCCACCGGCAAACTCGCCTTTCTTGCTGCGCTTCTTGATCGCGATCCGGTCGATGGAATTCTCACGCACAAACGACGCGACCTGAGCGGCAAAGACTTTTACGTTCGCCGCGTCCTCGTCATCGTCGAGGGCTATTTTCTTGGTGGCCAGAGCGACGTGGGTCAGCACCTGATCGTCGAGGGAGGCCAAGGCGATGATCGCTTCGCTGCCTTTGATTTCGATGCCGCAGATTTTCATTTGAGTCCCTTTCCCGGTTGATGATGTGCAGCTTATAGCTCAAAGAATAAACGTAACGGGTGCGTAATAGGTAGGAAGGTGTTTTTGAATATGAATAAAGGTTCAAATGTTGTCTATTAAGTAATTATTTACGATATATAAGTCAAAATATTATCCTTTAAATGTTGATTGCCGATCGCGCTGCTACACTTGCTCACACTCCACTTGAGGTCGAATCATGGCCCTTACCCATATCCTCTACTCCCCTGGAGAGATCGCTTTACAGATTGCCGGGAATGCCAAGCGTCTGAGACTCGGAAAAAACCTTTCGCGACGCACGCTCGCGCAAAAATCAGGTGTCCCTGAGTCGAATATCAAGCGTTTTGAAACGACCGGAAAGATCTCCCTTGATGGCTTGTTGCTGATCGCAATTTGCCTCGGGGCGGAGGAACCGCTAACGAATTTGTTTGCCTCAACCCAGTCGCTGACACTCCAGGAACTGAAAAACTACGAAAGGGCTCGTGGCCGACAATGAAAAACGTCAATGCACTCAGCGTTATGCTTCAAGGATCACGCGTCGGTGAGCTTGTCGCCATTCCTCGTAGGGGGGTGTTCTTTTCTTATGATCCCGGCTGGCTGGCAAAAGGATTTAACCTCGCGCCGTTTCATATGGATTTTTCGGTCAAGCCCCAGAGTGCGGCTGACCCCTTGCTGTTCGACAGCTTGCACGGCGCGTTCAGCGATTCTTTGCCCGACGGCTGGGGATTGCTACTCATGGATCGCTTCTTTCGCAGTCAGTTGGGCGTCGAGCGTCACAAAATTGGCCCGCTGGATCGACTGGCCTATATGGGCAATCGCAGCATGGGCGCGCTTGAATACGCGCCGATGTTCGAAGCCGTTGAAGCAGACGAAGACCTCGACTTGGCTGCTCTATACGAGGCTTCACAAACGATACTTTCAGGCAGCACTGACGAGGTCATCAGTTCTCTGCGATTGGCGGGCGGTTCCCCCGGTGGTGCACGACCTAAAGCGGTGATTGGTCTTTCACCGGACAAACATCGCGCTATTTCGTCGTTTGGCGAAATGCCCGTGGGTTATGAACACTGGTTAATCAAGTTTCGCAGTGAAGAGGAGCATCGTGACAGCGGCGCCATAGAGCAGGTTTATGCATTGATGGCCCATCGGGCAGGGATCGAAATTTCCGAGTCGCAATTGTTTCAGGTAGAAACCAATAAGGGCGAAGAACGATTCTTTGCCACCAAACGCTTTGATCGGGCAGAAGGTACCAAGCGCCACATGCTGACCGCGGCGGCGATTCTGTACGCCGATTTTCGTAAACCTAGCCTCGATTACAGTGACTTACTGCGAGCGACCTGGGCAATGACCAAGGACGCGGCCGAGGTCGAGAAAATGGCCCGACTGATGGTGTTCAACGCTCTGGCTCATAACCATGACGATCACGCGAAGAACTTCTCTTTTTTCGGCGGCAAGGATGGCTGGAAAATGGCGCCGGCGTACGACCTGACATTTTCCAGTACCGCAGGGCGCGGCAACGAACACACCACAGCCTTCGCGGGAAGAGGCAAACCCACACGCAAGGCTCTCATTGAGGTGTGCAAACCTTTCAGTTTCCTTGCGCCCGAACGCTACATAGAACAAACGCTAGATGCTTTTTCCGAGTGGAGAGTCTGTGGCGCCGATCTGGAAATCGATAAAACGGCCAGCAAAAAACTGCTGACCACTCTTGAGTCGGTGTGGCAGGCGCTTTAACGCATCACTCCTGCCCAATCGACTCCAAAAATTCCGACCGCTCATCACTCATCCGCGCCACGCAATCATTCTGCGCAATCGTGAATGCCTTGCTACCGCTCGTCGCTGGAAAAACCTCAACCGCGCAATCCGCATCCCGGGTCTTCAGCCATTGCTGCTGGGCGACCTTGAGCTTGGCGGTGATGTCGGCCAGTTGTGCCGGGTTCTTGCCGTAGGCCGTTTGCATGCGCTCGGCCAGGCTTTGGTAGTTGTTCTTCAACAAGTCTTCGGCGGCGGTTCTGCTGTAGGCCGAGCATTCCAGGGTCTGGATGTCGTTTTCGACTTTGTCGCAAGGGTTGTCTTCGGACTCTTCAACCGCGTGTACGCTGGTCGCTATCAGTGCCAATGCCAGGAAGATCGATTTCATTGCGCCGCCGCCCCAATCCAATAGTGCATTCAGTAAAGCAGCGAATTCTGGCCGATGCGCAGGTCCTTGAACAGGTGGCCCGAGATGTCCGATGGCGACCCTTTGTCGCGGATTGACGCTTTCGGCAAACCCCCTGTCGTTTTTGCACCCGGCTACCAAGGCACCGAGGCATATGCTGGCCCCAAAGCGCCGGCACACGATTCGGCGCATGAATCGCTAATAGGGGACAGCCTGATGAGCCCAGCCGAATTGCACGCCGACAGCATCGTTATCGACGGGCTGATTATTGCCAAGTGGAACCGTGAACTGTTCGAAGACATGCGCAAGGGCGGTCTGACCGCGGCCAACTGCACCGTTTCGGTGTGGGAGGGCTTCCAGGCGACTGTCAACAACATCGCCGCCAGCCAGAAGCTGATTCGCGAGAACAGCGACCTGGTGATTCCGGTGCGCACCACCGCCGACATCCGCAAAGCCAAAGAGCAGGGCAAGACCGGGATCCTGTTCGGCTTCCAGAATGCTCACGCCTTTGAGGACCAGATCGGTTATGTCGAGGTGTTCAAGCAGCTGGGCGTCGGTATTGTGCAGATGTGCTACAACACCCAAAACCTGGTCGGCACCGGCTGCTACGAGCGCGATGGCGGCTTGTCCGGTTTCGGTCGTGAAATCGTTGCCGAGATGAACCGTGTTGGCGTCATGTGCGACCTGTCCCACGTTGGCTCGAAAACCTCAGAAGAAGTCATTCTCGAATCGAAAAAACCGGTGTGTTACTCCCATTGCCTGCCATCGGGTCTGAAAATTCACCCGCGCAACAAGTCCGATGAAGAACTGAAGTTCATCGCCGATCACGGCGGTTTCGTCGGCGTGACCATGTTCGCGCCGTTCCTGGCCAAAGGCATCGATTCGACCATCGACGATTACGCCGAAGCCATCGAGTACGTGATGAATATCGTCGGCGAAGACGCTATCGGTATCGGCACCGACTTCACCCAGGGCCACGGCCAGGACTTCTTCGAATACCTGACCCATGACAAGGGCTACGCCCGCCGCCTGACCAGCTTCGGCAAGATCATCAATCCGCTGGGCATCCGCACCGTGGGCGAGTTCCCGAACCTGACCGAAACCCTGCTCAAGCGCGGCCATTCCGAGCGCGTGGTGCGCAAGATCATGGGCGAAAACTGGGTGAACGTCCTCAAAGACGTCTGGGGCGAGTAAGCCCACTTACAAACATCGATTCCTGTAGCAGCTGCCGAGGTACGAGGCTGCGTTGCGGTCCGCAGGACCGCCCTCGGGGCCGCTTCGCAGCCCAACGCAGCCTCGCAGGCTCGCCAGCTGCTACATATCGCCTCAAAACATCGAATTCTGGAGCTTTACCCATGGCTAAAATCGCCCCGCAATTGCCAATCGAAGTCGACAGCGAAACCGGTGTCTGGACCTCCGACGCCCTGCCAATGCTGTACGTGCCGCGTCATTTCTTCGTCAACAACCACATGGGCATCGAGGAAGTGCTGGGCGCCGAAGCCTACGCCGAAATCCTCTACAAGGCCGGCTACAAATCCGCCTGGCACTGGTGTGAAAAAGAAGCTGAATGCCACGGCCTGGAAGGCGTTGCTGTATTCGAGCACTACATGAAGCGCCTGTCGCAACGTGGCTGGGGTCTTTTCAAGATCCAGGACATCGACCTCGACAAGGGCACTGCCAGCGTCAAGCTCGAACACTCCGCATTTGTCTACGTCTACGGCAAGGTCGGGCGCAAGGTCGACTATATGTTCACCGGCTGGTTTGCCGGTGCCATGGACCAGATTCTGCAAGCCCGTGGCAGCAAGATCCGTACGGTTGCCGAGCAAGTCTACGGTGGCTCCGAAGAAGGCCACGACGACGGCCTGTTCACCGTCAAGCCGTTGTAAGTCGAGGAACCCGCCATGGCTTTCGAAGCAATGTTCCAGCCGATCCAGATCGGCAAACTGACCATCCGTAACCGCGTGATGAGCACCGCGCACGCCGAGGTCTATGCCACCGACGGCGGCATGACCACCGACCGGTACGTCAAGTATTACGAAGAGAAAGCCAAGGGCGGGATCGGCCTGGCGATTTGCGGCGGTTCCTCCAGCGTGGCCATCGACAGCCCGCAAGGCTGGTGGAAATCGGTCAACCTGGCCGACGACCGGATCATTCCGCACTTCCAGAACCTGGCCGATGCCATGCACAAGCATGGCGCCAAGATCATGATCCAGATTACCCACATGGGCCGTCGCTCGCGCTGGGACGGTGAACATTGGCCAACCCTGCTGTCGCCATCGGGCATCCGTGAGCCGGTGCACCGTGCGACCTGCAAAACCATCGAACCGGAAGAAATCTGGCGGGTGATCGGCAACTACGCCAGCGCTGCTGCGCGGGCCAAGGCCGGTGGCCTGGACGGCGTCGAACTGTCGGCAGTGCACCAGCACATGATCGACCAGTTCTGGAGCCCACGGGTCAACAAACGTACCGACGAATGGGGCGGCAGCTTCGAAAACCGCATGCGTTTCGGCCTCGAAGTGATCAAGGCTGTGCGGGCGGAAGTCGGCCCGGATTTCTGCGTCGGCATCCGTCTGTGCGGTGATGAATTCCACCCGGACGGCTTGTCCCACGAGGACATGAAGCAGATCGCCAAGTACTACGACGACACCGGCATGATCGACTTCATCGGCGTGGTGGGCTCGGGTTGCGATACCCACAACACCCTGGCCAACGTTATCCCGAACATGAGTTATCCACCGGAGCCATTTCTGCATTTGGCGGCCGGTATCAAGGAAGTGGTCAAGGCCCCGGTTTTGCACGCGCAGAACATCAAGGACCCTAATCAGGCAACCCGAATCCTGGAGGGCGGCTACGTCGACATGGTCGGCATGACCCGTGCCCACATCGCCGACCCGCACCTGATCGCCAAGATCAAAATGGGTCAGGTCGACCAGATCAAACAATGCGTCGGCGCCAACTACTGCATCGACCGTCAGTACCAAGGGCTGGACGTGCTGTGCATCCAGAACGCCGCGACCTCCCGTGAATACATGGGCGTGCCGCATATCATCGAGAAGACCACCGGCGTGAAGCGCAAAGTTGTGGTGGTCGGTGCCGGTCCTGCCGGGATGGAAGCCGCTCGCGTGTCGGCCGAACGTGGCCACGACGTGACCCTGTTCGAGAAAAAAGAATTCATTGGCGGGCAGATCACCACCGCCTCGAAAGCCCCGCAACGGGACCAGATCGCCGGTATCACTCGCTGGTTCCAGCTGGAACTGGCGCGGTTGAAAGTCGATCTGCGCCTGGGCGTGGCGGCCGATGCGGCAACCATTCTCGACCTGCGTCCGGACGTGGTGGTACTCGCCGTCGGCGGTCATCCGTTCCTGGAGCAGAACGAGCACTGGGGCGCGGCTGAAGGCCTGGTGGTCAGCAGTTGGGACATCCTCGACGGCAAGGTCGCACCGGGCAAAAACGTGCTGGTCTACGACACCATTTGCGAGTTCACCGGGATGTCCACCGCGGACTTCCTCGCCGATAAGGGCAGTCAGGTCGAAATCGTCACCGACGACATCAAACCGGGCGTTGCGATTGGCGGCACCTCGTTCCCGACGTACTACCGCAGCATGTACCCCAAAGAAGTGATCATGACCGGGGACATGATGCTGGAGAAGGTCTACCGCGAAGGCGACAAGCTGGTGGCGGTGCTGGAAAACGAATACACCGGCGTCAAAGAGGAGCGGGTGGTGGACCAGGTCGTCGTCGAAAACGGCGTGCGTCCGGACGAAGAAATCTACTACGCCCTGAAGGAAGGCTCGCGTAACAAAGGCCAGATGGACATCGAAGCCCTGTTCGCGATCAAGCCGCAACCTTCACTGAGCCAGGCGGGCGACGGCTATTTGCTGTTCCGCATCGGCGACTGCGTGGCGCAGCGCAACACACACGCCGCCATTTATGACGCACTCCGGCTCTGTAAGGATTTTTGACGGCTTAGCTGCAAGCCGTAAGCTGCAAGCTACAAGTAAAAGCTCAGCCTCACCGCAGCTTTTTCTTGCAGCTTGTAGCCTGTCGCTTGCACCTCGCCAGAGGTGACTCTGATGTTAAACACCCTTCTTCCAATCCTGTTGTTCGCTGCCTTGGGCCTGGCTGTCCTGGGCGCGTTGCGGCGGGTGGCCATGTGGCGTCAGGGCCGGGCTTCGAAAGTCGACCTGATCGGCGGTCTGTTCGCCATGCCCAAGCGTTACATGGTCGACTTGCACCACGTCGTCGCGCGGGACAAATATATCGCCAACACTCACGTCGCCACGGCTGGCGGTGCGGTGGCGTCCATCGTGCTGGCGATACTGGTGCACGGTTTCGGCCTGCATAACCGCATTCTTGGTTATGCGCTGCTGTTGATGACGGCAGTGATGTTCGTCGGCGCGATCTTTGTCTACCTGCGTCGGCGCAACCCGCCAGCGCGATTGTCCAAAGGCCCGTGGATGCGCCTGCCGAAAAGCCTGCTGGCGTTCTCGGCATCGTTCTTCCTGCTGACTCTGCCGGTCGCGGGCATCCTTCCGGAAAACTTCGGGGGGTGGCTGGTGGCTGCGATCCTCGGCGTCGGTGTGCTGTGGGGCGTCTCGGAACTGTTCTTTGGCATGACCTGGGGCGGGCCGATGAAGCATGCCTTCGCCGGTGCGCTGCACCTGGCCTGGCACCGTCGCGCCGAGCGTTTTAATGGTGGCCGTTCCACCGGTTTGAAACCGCTTGACCTTAACGACCCGACCGCGCCGCTGGGCGTGGAAAAGCCCAAGGATTTCACCTGGAACCAACTGCTCGGTTTCGACGCCTGTGTGCAGTGCGGTAAGTGCGAAGCCGCGTGCCCGGCATTCGCCGCTGGTCAGCCGTTGAACCCGAAAAAGCTGATCCAGGACATGGTCGTCGGCCTGGCCGGTGGTACTGATGCGAAATTCGCCGGTAGCCCTTATCCAGGCAAGGCGATCGGCGAACACGCCGGTAATCCCCATCAACCGATCGTCAACGGTCTGGTGGACGCCGAAACCCTGTGGTCCTGCACCACCTGCCGCGCCTGCGTCGAGGAATGCCCGATGATGATCGAGCACGTCGACGCCATCGTCGACATGCGCCGCCATCTGACCCTGGAAAAAGGCGCGACTCCGAACAAGGGCGCCGAAGTCCTGGAAAACCTGATCGCCACCGACAACCCGGGCGGCTTTGCGCCGGGCGGGCGGATGAACTGGGCAGCGGACTTGAACCTCGCGCTGATGAGCGAAAAGAAATCTGTCGACGTACTGTTCTGGGTCGGTGATGGCGCCTTCGACATGCGCAACCAGCGCACCCTGCGCGCCTTCGTCAAAGTACTGAAAGCGGCCAAAGTCGACTTCGCCGTGCTCGGGCTGGAAGAGCGCGACAGCGGTGACGTCGCCCGGCGTTTGGGCGATGAAGCAACCTTCCAGTTGTTGGCCAAACGCAACATCCAGACCCTGGCCAAGTACAGCTTCAACCGTATCGTCACCTGCGACCCGCACAGCTTTCACGTGCTGAAAAACGAGTACGGCGCCTTCGACGGCAACTACCTCGTGCAACACCACAGCACCTACATGGCGCAAATCATCGGCGCTGGCGCCCTGAACCTAGGTCAGCACAAAGGCAGCAGCGTGACCTATCACGATCCGTGCTACCTCGGTCGCTACAACGGCGAATACGAGGCGCCGCGTGAAGTGCTGCGCGCCCTCGGAATTGAAGTGAAAGAGATGCAACGCTCCGGTTTCCGCTCGCGCTGCTGCGGCGGCGGTGGCGGTGCGCCGATCACCGACATTCCGGGCAAGCAACGGATCCCCGACATGCGCATGGAAGACATCCGCGAAACCGGCGCCGAACTGGTGGCCGTGGGTTGTCCACAATGCACCGCGATGCTCGAAGGCGTGGTCGAACCGCGTCCGCTGATCAAGGACATCGCCGAACTGGTGGCCGATGCATTGCTCGAAGATGCCGCACCGAGCAAACCGGCTGCACCGGCCCAACGTGAACCCGCGGAGGCCCACTGATGAGCGACATTATCCGCCGTGACCCACGCGCCGAATGGATTGCCCGTAACCGCTTGCATCCGCTGCACGCGGCCATGCAACCGGCGCAACACAGCTGGATGGGCCCCAATGGCGTCATCCGCAAGAATCTGCATGGCATCGGTTTTATCGGCCCCAACGGCATCAAGCGCATTGACCGCAGCGGCGCTCAGCAGGGCGGGGCGACTAAACGAACCGCCGCCGTTGAGGTGCAATTGCCGCTGCATTCAGTGCCGGCACCGGCGTTCTACATCAGTGTGGTGCCGGACATGGTTGGCGGTCGCTTGAGCAGCCACGACCGCGACTTGTTAGGTCTGGCCCATCAATTGGCCGGCAAGGACGGCGCGGTATTGGCCGTGGTCTTCGGTGAACACAAAGAAAACACCTTCGTCACCGCAGGTGTTGATCGCTTGCTGGTATTGGAGGGCGACGAATTCAACGGTTATGCACCGGAACAACGGGTCCAGGGCCTGCGGGCTGTGGATAACCAGTTCAGCCCGCGTCACTGGCTGCTGCCGGACAGCCGCAGCGGTGGTGGCGAACTGGGTCGACGCTTTGCCGCCGCACTGGGCGAACGCCCGGCCACGCGGGTCTGGCAGGTCAAGGACCAGGAATGCATCGGCCGGGCCGGTGCCGGTTTGCAAGACCTCGCGCGTCCTGTCGCCCGGTTGATTCTGGCCGCTGCCGAATGCGCCGAACCGGTCAGCGAAACCCGTCACGAAGCCTTGCCGGTGGAGTTATCCACAGCCGTTGCGCGCAGTTTGTCGCGTATCGAGGACTTGGGCGCGGTGGCGGTGGACCCGGCGGCGATTCCAATGGCCGAAGCCGAATTCATCTTCTCTGGCGGCAACGGGGTCAAGGACTGGGGACTTTTCCACAGGACCGCCGAAGCACTGGGCGCCACCGAAGGCGCGTCCCGCGTGGCAGTGGACGATGGCTTCATGGCGCGTGACCGTCAGGTCGGTGCGTCCGGCACCTGGGTCACCGCGCGGGTTTACGTCGCGGTGGGCATTTCCGGGGCGATCCAGCACCTGCAGGGCATCGGTGCCTGCGACAAGGTGGTGGCGATCAACCTCGATCCTGGCTGCGACATGATCAAACGGGCCGACCTGTCGGTAATCGGCGAGAGCGCCGAGATTCTTCAAGCCTTGATCGATGCGGTGGCGGCTTACCGCAACGACGCCAAGCGCGATGCGGCTTAAGAGAAGGAAAGGGTTATGAGCACGAAAATCATCAGCCTGGTGTCCATCGGCGCCCACCCGACCTCTGGCCGGCCACGTCGCGCGGAGCAGGATGCGCGGGCGGTGGAACTGGGCCTGCAACTGGCCGGGGATAACCTGCAAGTGCTGCACGCTGGCGACGTCGCGGAACCGGCGTTGCGCGCTTACCTGGGCATGGGCCTCGACCAGCTACACGTGCTGGAACAACCATCGGGCGCCGATGCCTTGCCGGCGTTGACCGCTTATTTGCGCGATGCGGGGGCGCAGGTCGTGCTGACCGGCAGTCAGGCGGAAACTGGTGAGGGTTCGGGCATGTTGCCGTTCCTGCTGGCGGAAAGCCTC
This sequence comes from Pseudomonas sp. GM21, assembly GCF_000282215.1. GTDB lineage: Bacteria > Pseudomonadota > Gammaproteobacteria > Pseudomonadales > Pseudomonadaceae > Aquipseudomonas. Next base: position 38,014 of record NZ_AKJS01000138.1, on the reverse strand, counting down.
GGCTGGCCGCTGGTGGTGGGGTTGGCGCAGGTGGAATCCATCGACGGCAATTCAGCGCTGGTGCTTCAAGCCTTGCCGCGTGGTCAGCGCCGTCGCTTGAAAGTGCGCCTGCCGTTTCTCGCCACTGTGGATAACGCTGCGCCGAAGCCTCGGCAGAGCGCCTACGGACCGGCGCGTCGGGGTGTGTTACACGCCGATGACGTGGAAGTCGTCGACGATGAATTGCTGGCGGTCGCTACTCTGCAACCGGCCAAACCACGGCCCAAACGCTTGAAAGTGATCAAGGCCAAGAGCGGCGCCGATCGCATGAAGGCGGCGACGGCAAAGGCCAGCGGGGGCGGGGGGCAAGTGCTCAAGGGCGTTACGGCGCAAGCGGGGGCTGACGCCATTCTCAAATTGTTGATTGAAGAAGGAGTGGTCCGCTAACGGACCGTTGGGGGAAGTCTATGGCTGTTGAGTTTCGCTCTGCCCGGCGCAGCGACGCGCGGGAGATTGCGCGGTTGTTCCAGATTTCATCGGAGGGGGCTTCGGATTACATCTGGAGCCAGATAGCAGAGCCCGGCCAGGACCTGCTGGACGTTGGCGCCATCCGTTATGCCCGCGACGATGTGGATTTTTCCTATCAAAACTGTCTGATCGCCGAGTCAAACGGGGAAATCGTCGGCATGATGCACTGCTATGTGATGCGCCATGATCCGCTGGCGGCGCCGGTGACCGATCCGGTCTTGGCGCCCTACGCAACGATGGAAATCCCCGACACCCTCTATATCTCCAGCCTCGCGCTGCATGAGGGCTGGCGCAACCTCGGTCTGGGCAAGCAATTCCTCGCGTTCGCCTACGACCGGGCCAACCAGTTGGGGCTCAATGGCCTGAGCCTGATCGACTATGCCGCCAACACCGGTGCCCGGCGGTTTTACGAGCGACATGGCTTTCGTATCGTCGATACCTGCCAGATCACGCCCCACCCGATGATTCGGGTTACGGGGGAGGCCTATCTGATGTACCGGCCATAAGGGCTGCCGATCGCTCTGCCGCGCAGTGAGCTAAAGTTTTGCTGTGCGCTGGTTAAGGGTTTACGGAGCTTTCAGAGGTTCAGCGCTGAGTCATAAACCTGGTTTTTATGCGTGGGTTGAACATGAAGGTTCTGCGTAGGCGTGCAACGTGGTTGCTCAGTGCGGTGATGTGCGAGCCTGCGGGGTTGATGGCGGCTTCCAAAACTGAGTCCGATCAGGATTTTTACCAGTGGCTAGAGTCGGAGCCAGGGCAAACAGCGTCGTTGGCCCAACTGCGCCAGCAGTGCGACAAGGTGCTGGACGCCGAAAATAACCTCAATTGCTCCGTGTCCGTTTTCGCCCGAATGTTCGAGGCCAAAGCCGCCAATCAGTTGCCTGATTACTACCTGGCGATCAAGCGCCGCCATGCCCGGGCCATCGCGAGTGATTCCGAGCTCAACATCCTGTTTTCCATGTTTGGCCGCCAATCGCTCGCCACCCTGCGCGCGGTCGGTGATTTCTCGGTGACCCGCTCCCGACGGCACGAGGTGCTGCCGATTTATCCACGTCCCGGTGAGGGATACGTCACAGACGAAGTGCTGCCCTACATCGACGTCAAAGCGGCCAATGGTGTCTCGACACGCTTTATCTTAGACACCGGCGCCCCGCAAACCCGGGTCAACGACAAAACTGCCAAGCGGATGGGCATCACGTTATTGACCGACTCCCATTACGGCTATAGCACCTATTATGGCGAGCACAACCTGCCTGCCAAACTCGGGATCTTCGATTCTTTGAAGATCGGCGGGAGCGAGTTCAAGAACGTCCTGGTGTTTGTCAGTGACCGGGATAACCTGTTGGGGCTTGATCTGATCGGTAAGCTGGGGCGTCTGAAGCTCAAAAAAAAGACCCTGGCACTTAATGCTGAACCTCCTGCGCGATGCGATTCCCCCATTACCTATTCGCGTGCGGACATCAATCAAAGACTGACCATTGCCGCACGGCTGGATCGTCGGGAGACGCTGGCGATTGTTGATACAGGGAATGTGGATTACCTGACGTCGGCCTCACCGGGTGATCACCCGATTCACGTCGCCGAAAAATCGCGCCACCAGATCTTCAAGGGTGAGTTGGATTTGTCCGGGCACATCAGGTTAATGACCTACAAATACTACCCGGGCTTCACCATTCCTCCGTCGTTGGTGTCGGGTCAGTATGTGCCTTCGATTCTGTTGGGGTGGCGGGCATTCAATGATTATGAATTGAACCTGGACACTGAAGCGGGTCGTTCGTGCCTGAATAGAATCTGATTTACCCACAAACCCTGTTAGCGTTTCTGTGGATAACGTGTTTGCCCCTCGCTACACCCCATACATTTCAAGCCCTGTAAGCCTTCGTACAAAAAACAACCAGCCTAACTCGCGGTTTTTACAGGCTTTTTGCGGTGGATAAGGTTTCTCGCTTTCCAATACTTGCCCCCAATCTCTGTTGGCGCTTCTGTGGATAAGATGTTCGCTAACCGCTACAGGCCATGTAAACCGGGTGTCATAGGTGGTTGATTAAAAAACGATCAATCCATCGTATTGGACCGGTAAACTGCCCGCAAACCCCGATTTGTCGCGGCTTTCAACGGTTTCCCACAGAACCGCAGAAGTTGCCCCCAAACTCTGTTGGCGCTTCTGTGGATAAGGTGTTCGCCATCCTCTGCAAGCCATATAGAACGTGCCCTGCAAGCTTTTGATCAAAAAACGATCAGACGCTGTTAAAAACCCTGCTTCTGGATAAGTCACGGATTTTCTTCGGTTTCTGTGGAGAAAGTTATCTGTAACAGCACACTTGTCCCCAATAGCTGTGGGTGGAGGTGTGGATAACTTGTTTGCGGAAGGCTGGAAGGTGCGTGTGGCATAGCGCTGAACGGAATAGGTCATATTTCGTACAGTTCTGAATAAGGGGAGGGATATCGGGGAAGAATGTGTTGTTAGGGAGGGCGCTATCGCGAGCAGGCTCGCTCCCACAGGGGATTTGTGAACGACACAGATCAAATGTGGGAGCGAGCCTGCTCGCGATGCTTTTAGCTCTGTCAGCCTTGAACTGGAATCCCTTTGAGGTACGGCGCAGGCTCGGCCCCAAGGTTGTTCAGCAAGCGCTCGCTGTACCAGTCCACAAAGTTCACCACGCCAAACTCATAGGTCTTGGAGTAAGGCCCTGGCTGGTACGCCGTGGAATTGATGCCGCGCTGGTTCTCTTCGGCCAGGCGACGGTCCTGGTCGTTGGTGGCGTCCCAGACTTTGCGCATACGCTCCACGTCGTAGTCCACGCCTTCGACTGCGTCCTTGTGAACGATCCACTTGGTGGTGACCATGGTTTCCTGAGCGCTGATCGGCCACACGGTGAAGACGATGATGTGATCGCCCATGCAGTGGTTCCACGAGTGTGGCAGGTGCAGGATGCGCATCGAACCCAGGTCCGGGTTTTTGATGCGCCCCATGAGTTTGGCGCAGCCCTGTTTGCCGTCCAGGGTCATCGACACGGTGCCTTTGAGCAGCGGCATGCGCACGATGCGGTTACGCAGGCCGAAGCTGGCGTGGGCGTAAGGGATCTTTTCGGCTTCCCAGGCGGCGGCGGAGGCGGCGACGTGGTCCTTGAAGGCCTGGTCGGCACGCGGATCGGTGACGTCGTCCCATTCCAGCAGGGTTTTCAGCAGTTCCGGGTGCGATGCGTTGCAGTGGTAGCACTCGCGGTTGTTTTCCAGCACCAGTTTCCAGTTGGCCTTTTCCATCAAGGTGGTGGTAATCGCCACCTTGGTGTTCTCCATGTCGTACGGTTCCATGTAATGGTTCAGCGTCGACAGGAAGTCATCAATGGCGGGCGGATTTTCCGACAGGCTGATGAAAATGTAACCGCCAGCGGTTTTCACGTTCACCGGCTTGAGGCCGTACTGATTCATGTCGAAGTCGGCGCCCATTTCGGTGCCGGCGAACAGCAGACGACCGTCCAGCTCATAGGTCCACTGGTGGTAGTGGCAGACCAGTTTGGCGACTTTGCCTTTTTCACTGGTGCACAGACGCGAACCACGGTGGCGGCAGACGTTGTGGAACGCATGCACCACGCCGTCGGCGCCGCGAATCACGATGATCGGGTTCTTGCCGACTTGCAGGGTCAGGTAGTTGCCCTTGGTCGGGATCTCGCAGGTCATGCCGGCGATCAACCACTCTTTCTGAAAGATTTCCTGCATGTCGATATCAAACAGCCGCTCGTCAGAGTAAAACGGCTGCGGCAGCGAGAAGGTACGCTCGCGCTCTTGCAGCATCTGCGCGGTGGCCTTGCGTGCGGGTTCCAGTGGATCGCCCAGACTGATTTTTGCGGTGACGTCCATCGATTTGATCCTCATGGCCATTCTGTGTGGCCGGCGAAAGTGGCTAATCAGGTGTACTGCTAGAGGTTGCTACGCAAGGTGTAAAGGATGTGTCTTGGTATGGGGCGAGTGTGGGGCCGGCGCCGGCCAGAACCTTATCCACGAGCGACATGGCCCACTCTGTTCCCGACGCGCAACCCCCGGTAGCTGCTGGCTGGTCGCGATAAGTATGTGAATGTCGCAGATAGGTAAATGGGTGGTCCGCGCGTTACGCAGAATCGCCAACATAAGGCCGAGCATCGGCGGTGGAGAACAGCATGTCCAACAGCTTCCTGAATCCGGTAACGACCCAGACCTGGGCCAATGGTCGACACATCGTCCGTTGCGTCAAAGTCATCCAGGAAACCTGGGATGTGCGCACCTTCTGCTTCATGGCCGACCAGCCGATCATGTTCTTCTTTAAACCGGGGCAGTTCGTCACCCTGGAGCTGGAAATCGAAGGCGTGCCGATCATGCGCTCCTATACCATTTCCAGCTCGCCGTCGGTGCCGTACAGCTTTTCGGTGACCATCAAGCGTGTGCCGGGCGGCAAGGTTTCGAACTGGCTGCATGACACCCTGCATGAAGGTCAGGAGCTGGCGGTACACGGCCCGGTCGGGCTGTTCAACGCCATGGACTTCACCGCGCCGAAAGTGCTGTACCTCAGCGGCGGCGTCGGCATCACGCCGGTCATGTCCATGGCGCGCTGGTTCTACGACACCAACGGTAACGTCGACATGGTGTTTATCCACAGCGCCCGCTCGCCCAAAGACATCATTTACCACCGCGAACTGGAACACATGGCGTCGCGGATCGATAACTTCAGCCTGCACCTGATCTGCGAGAAGCATGGTCTGGGCGAACCATGGGCCGGTTATCGCGGGTACCTGAACCACAAGATGCTTGAGCTGATGGCGCCAGACTTCCTTGAGCGCGAAGTGTTCTGCTGCGGCCCGACGCCGTATATGACGGCAGTCAAACGCTTGCTGGAAAACGCCGGTTTCGACATGAAGCGCTATCACGAGGAATCCTTTGGCGCCACGCCGCCGGAAGCCCGTGCCGATGCGGTGGAACAAGCCGAGCAAGCGGCGGATGCGCCGGAAGTCGATCTGGCGGACCTGCATCAAGTGGAATTCACCGCGTCCGGCAAAAGCATTCGCGTGGCGCCGGGTGAAACCGTTCACGCCGCCGCGGCCAAGCTCGGGCTGTTGATTCCGAAAGCGTGCGGGATGGGGATCTGCGGGACGTGCAAGGTGATGAAGCTGGGTGGCGAAGTCGAGATGGACCACAACGGCGGGATCACCGAAGAAGACGAGGCCGAAGGGTTCATCCTGTCGTGCTGCAGCGTGCCGAAGGGTGACGTGCGGATCGAGTTCTGACGGTTGCACAACTACCTTGTAGGAGCTGTCGAGTGAAACGAGGCTGCGATCTTGATCTTTTGAAATCAAAGTCAAAAGATCGCAGCCTCGTTTCACTCGACAGCTCCTACAGGGGGGGTGGAGATTTCAGTCAATAAACAAGTCCGGCATCAACTTGTCGTTGGTGCCGGGCTCAAAGCGGTAGTGATCGAATTCGGTCACGCCATGCTCCCGCAGAATTTCCTCATCAATCAGCAATCGCCCGGTGATGCTGCGCCCGCTGCTGTCCAGAATGACGTGGGCGGCATCCGCCATGATTTCCGGCGTGCGCGCGTGTTTGAACGATTCCCGTGAGCCGAGCTGAAACTCAATGGCGGCAGTGGCGATCATGGTCTGTGGCCACAGCGAGTTGACGCTGATGCCGTAATTCTTGAATTCCTCGCTCATGCCAATCGTCAGCATGCTCATGCCGTATTTGGTCACGGTGTAGGGGCTGTATTGCGCGAACCACTGGGTCGCCAGATTCAATGGCGGCGACAGGTTAAGAATGTGCCCACCGGTTTTTTTCAGATAGGGCAGGGCGGCCTGGCTGCACAGCAGGACGGCGCGGGTATTGATTTGGTGCATCAGGTCGAAACGCTTGAGTTCGATGTGTTGAACCCCGGTCAGCTTGATCGCCCCGGCGTTGTTGATCAGCGCATCGATACCGCCGAAATGTTCGTTGGCTTGGGCCAGGGCTTTTCGTACCGCGTCTTCGTCACGCACATCCACCTGCAATGCCAGCGCCTTTGCGCCCGCCGCTTCAACTTCCTGCGCCACGCTGAAAATCGTGCCCGGTAGCTTGGGGTGCGGCTCGGCGCTTTTGGCCGCAATCACAATGTTGGCCCCGGCACGCGCCGCGCGCAGCGCGATCTCACGACCGATCCCGCGGCTGGCGCCGGTGATGAAAAGGGTTTTGCCTTTCAATGACATGCGTGCGCTCCCGATTATTGTTATGAGAGCGGATCAAAACCGCTCGCAGACAATGTAGACCAAGAGTTGCGTCACGCTCAGAGGCACTTTTTGTATCGGGAGGGCGACAGCGCTTTTATGTAGCAGCTGGCGCAGCCTGCGTTCGGCTGCACAGCAGTCGTGAATTCGGCCAACGCGGTATGTCATGCACACCGCGTTATAGGGTTTACGACTGCTTCGCAGCCGGACGCAGGCTTCGCCAGCTGCTACAGGGACTGTGTCGTTTCTGGCTGGTGGGAGATCAGCGGGACATGACTTCGCGAATGTCTGCGGCCAATTCCCGTACGCGCTCTTCTTCGGTGTCCCACGAGCACATGAAGCGGGCGCCACCGTTGCCGATGAAAGTGTAGAAGCGCCAGCCCTTGGCGGTCAGGGCGGCGATGGCCGGTTCCGAGAGTTGCAGGAATACGCCGTTGGCCTGCACCGGAAACATCAGTTCCACTCCCGTAATGTCGCTCACCAGTTCGGCTAGCAACTGCGCGCAATGGTTGGCGTGGCGGGCGTATTTGAGCCAGGCGTCGTTTTCCAGGATCCCGACCCAGGGCGCCGAGAGGAAGCGCATTTTCGAGGCCAGCTGCCCGGCCTGTTTGCAGCGGTAGTCGAAGTCTTCAGCCAGTTTTTGGTTGAAGAACAAAATGGCCTCACCGACCGCCATGCCGTTTTTCGTGCCGCCGAAGCACAGCACGTCGACGCCGGCCTTCCAGGTCAGGTCCGCTGGCGAGCAGCCGAGGAACGCGCAAGCGTTGGAGAAACGCGCGCCGTCCATGTGCAGGTTCAGGCCCAGCTCTTTGCAAGTAACGCTGATGGCACGGATTTCTTCCGGGGTGTAGACGCTGCCGACTTCAGTGGCCTGGGTCAGGGTCACAACGCGCGGTTTTGGGTAGTGAATGTCCTGGCGCTTGAGGGCGACTTCGCGGATCGATTCCGGGGTCAGCTTGCCGTTTTCAGTGCGGGCGATCAGCAGCTTGGAACCGTTGGAGAAGAATTCCGGTGCGCCGCATTCGTCGGTTTCGACGTGGGCTGTTTCCGAGCAGATCACGCTGTGGTAACTCTGGCACAACGACGACAGGGCCAAGGAGTTGGCGGCAGTGCCGTTGAAGGCGAAGAACACTTCGCAGTCGGTTTCGAACAGTTTGCGGAAATAGTCGGAGGCGCGAGCGGTCCATTCATCGTCGCCGTAAGCGCGCTGGTGGCCGTGGTTGGCCTGTTCCATGGCCGCCCAGGCTTCAGGGCAGATACCGGAATAGTTGTCGCTGGCGAATTGTTGGCTCTTATCGGTCATAGCCCTGCTTTCCGTGGTCGAGACGCCTATGGTGAAGCGACTCGTGGTCAATGATGGTGCGCACTTTACCGAAGATCATCCGGGGAGCACACGCGATGCGTCTGACAGAAAAACACAAAGACGACGGGCAATTATGCACATGACGCAACGGGATGGGGCACTGGATCTGCTCAAGTGGCTGGCGCTGTTGAGCATGGTGCTCGATCACCTGCGATATGTCGGTTATTCCGTCGATCTGCTGTATGTCCCGGGACGGTTGGCGTTTCCGTGGTTTTGCCTGGCGATGGCGGTGAACCTTTCCCGTGCACGGGAAGTTACACATCAATGGCGGTATTTGGGCTGGTTGCTGCTGTTCAGTGCCGTCAGCGAAATACCTTACCGGCTGTTCATCCCTCATCTTTCCACCTTGAATGTGATGCCAACGCTGGCGCTCGGTCTGTTGGTTGCGCGTGGGTGGCAGCACCCGACGCTGTCATCGCGGCTGCTGGCGATTGGCGCGCTGTCGCTGGCGGCATTGTTCCGCGAACACGTGATGTTTGGTTTCTTTGGGGTGCTGTTGCCGTTGGCGATGGTGCTGGTGATTCGGCGTCCCTGGTATTTCGCGCTGCTACCGGGGTTGGTCTGTCTGGCAGCCAACGAATTGCACGTGCTGTATTACGCCGCGAAGCTGGGCAACAGTGCTGCCGTTCCTGGCATCGTCGCTTGTCTGATTGCGCCACTGCTTGGAATGTTGCTATTGCGACATGCCAGAGGCGTTCATCCGCCGCCGATGCGGCGCTGGGCATATGCCCTGTATCCGCTGCATTTCCTGCTGTTGCTCGCAGTCCGCCAAGTCTTCACATAACCCCTGTGGGAGCCAGCCTGCTGGCGATTGCGGAGGTTCAGCCACCTTCAGTGTCGCCTGTGCCGCCGTCATCGCCAGCAGGCTGGCTCCCACAGGGGATTTGCGCAGATTAGGAGGGTGTGTCTGTCAGAGCATTTCCCGCCATGTCGTAAACGCACCTTTGCGTGGCGTGCGTAGGCATTTGATCTGCCAGCGCCGGTCATACCATCGCATTCAAAGGGCACAGCCGAAAGGCGCATGCCTCACCGAGACGAATGGCGCACCACCGCCGCTGGGAGAGACGCGATGTTCAGCAAGCAAGACCAGATCCAGGGTTACGACGATGCACTGCTGGCGGCGATGAATGCCGAGGAGCAACGCCAGGAAGATCACATCGAGCTGATCGCGTCCGAGAACTACACCAGCAAACGCGTCATGGAAGCGCAAGGCAGCGGCCTGACCAACAAATACGCCGAAGGCTATCCGGGCAAGCGCTACTACGGTGGCTGCGAGCACGTCGACAAGGTTGAAGCCCTGGCCATCGATCGCGCCAAGCAACTGTTTGGTGCCGACTACGCCAACGTCCAGCCGCACTCCGGTTCTTCGGCCAACAGCGCCGTCTACCTGGCACTGCTGCAAGCGGGCGACACCATTCTCGGCATGAGCCTGGCTCATGGCGGTCACCTGACCCACGGCGCCAAAGTGTCGTCCTCGGGCAAGCTGTATAACGCCGTGCAGTACGGCATCGACACCAAAACCGGGTTGATCGACTACGACGAAGTCGAGCGTCTGGCCGTCGAGTGCAAGCCGAAGATGATCGTTGCCGGTTTCTCGGCCTATTCCAAGACCCTCGACTTCCCGCGCTTCCGTCAGATTGCCGACAAAGTCGGTGCCCTGCTGTTCGTCGACATGGCGCACGTCGCCGGTCTGGTCGCCGCCGGTTTGTATCCGAACCCGCTGCCTTACGCCGACGTGGTCACCACCACCACCCACAAGACCCTGCGCGGTCCGCGTGGTGGCCTGATCCTGTGCAAGTCCAACGAAGAAATCGAGAAGAAACTCAACGCTGCGGTATTCCCGGGTGCCCAGGGCGGCCCGCTGATGCACGTGATCGCCGGTAAGGCGGTGTGCTTCAAGGAAGCGCTGGAGCCTGGCTTCAAGGCCTATCAACAACAAGTGATCGACAACGCCCAGGCCATGGCCGGCGTGTTTATCAAACGCGGCTACGATGTAGTGTCCGGCGGCACCGATAACCACCTGTTCCTGGTCAGCCTTATCCGTCAGGGCCTCACCGGCAAAGAGGCGGATGCAGCACTCGGTCGCGCCCACATCACCGTGAACAAGAACGCTGTCCCGAACGATCCACAGTCGCCGTTCGTGACCTCCGGCCTGCGCATCGGCACCCCGGCGGTGACCACGCGCGGCTTCAAGGTGACCCAGTGCGTGACGCTCGCCGGCTGGATCTGCGACATCCTCGACAACCTCGGCGATGCCGATGTCGAGGCCAATGTCGCCGAGCAGGTTTCGGCCCTGTGCGCGGACTTCCCGGTTTATCGCTGAGCGCGGTTTTGGAGTAAATGACTATGCAACGCTACTCGGGCTTTGGCCTCTTCAAACACTCCCTCAGCCATCACGAAAACTGGCAGAAAATGTGGCGCACGCCGACCCCTAAAAAGGTCTATGACGTGGTCATCGTCGGCGGTGGCGGGCATGGTCTGGCGACCGCCTACTACCTGGCCAAGGAACACGGCATCACCAACGTGGCCGTGGTCGAGAAAGGCTGGCTGGGCGGCGGTAACACCGCGCGCAACACCACCATCGTTCGCTCCAACTACCTGTGGGACGAGTCGGCGCACCTGTACGAACACGCGATGAAACTGTGGGAAGGTCTGTCCCAGGACCTGAACTACAACGTGATGTTCTCCCAGCGCGGCGTCTACAACTTGTGCCACACCCTGCAAGACATTCGTGATTCCGAGCGTCGGGTCAGCGCCAACCGCCTCAACGGCGTGGACGGCGAATTGCTCGATGCCAAGCAAGTGGCCGATGAGATTCCGTACCTCGACTGCTCCAAGAACACTCGCTATCCGGTGATGGGCGCGACCGTCCAGCGTCGCGGCGGCGTGGCCCGTCACGATGCCGTGGCATGGGGCTTTGCCCGTGCCGCTGACGCACTGGGCGTGGACTTGATTCAACAGACCGAAGTGATCGGCTTCCGCAAGGAAAACGGCGTGTGCATCGGTGTGGAAACCAACAAGGGCTTCATCGGTGCCAAGCGCGTCGGTGTCGTGACCGCCGGTAACTCCGGGCACATGGCCAAGCTCGCCGGTTTCCGTCTGCCGATCGAATCCCACCCGCTGCAAGCGCTCGTGTCTGAGCCGATCAAACCGATTATCGACAGCGTGATCATGTCCAACGCCGTGCACGGTTACATCAGCCAGTCCGACAAGGGTGACCTGGTGATCGGCGCCGGTATCGACGGCTACAACGGCTACGGCCAGCGTGGTTCGTACCCGGTGATCGAGCACACCATCCAGGCCATCGTCGAGATGTTCCCGGTACTGTCCCGCGTACGCATGAACCGTCAGTGGGGCGGCATCGTCGACACTACCCCGGATGCGTGCCCGATCATTTCCAAAACCCCGGTACCGAACATGTTCTTCAACTGCGGTTGGGGCACCGGCGGCTTCAAGGCCACACCTGGCTCGGGCAACGTATTTGCCGCAAGCCTGGCCAAGGGTGAAATGCACCCATTGGCCGCACCTTTCTCCATCGACCGTTTCCACAACGGTGCGTTGATCGATGAACATGGCGCTGCTGCGGTTGCCCACTAACAGGAGAAATCCCCATGTTGCATATCTTCTGTCCTCACTGCGGCGAACTGCGCTCCGAAGAGGAATTCCATGCATCCGGCCAGGCGCACATCCCGCGTCCACTGGATCCGACCACCTGCACCGACGAGGAGTGGGGCGACTACATGTTCTTCCGCGATAACCCTCGCGGTCTGCACCACGAGCTGTGGGATCACGTTGCCGGTTGCCGTCAATACTTCAACGTCACCCGTGACACCGTGACCTACGAGATTCTCGAGACCTACAAGATCGGCACCAAGCCGCAGTTCACCGACAAGACTGAAAGTCCGAAAGCGGCCGCGCAGGCTCTGGGAGCGAAGGTATGAGCCAGATCAATCGCCTGTCCAACGGTGGACGGATCGACCGCAACAAAGTGCTGAACTTCACCTTCAACGGCCAGAGCTACAAAGGCTTTGAAGGCGATTCGCTGGCCGCCGCCCTGCTGGCCAACGGTGTGGACATCATCGGTCGCAGCTTCAAATACTCCCGTCCGCGCGGCATCTTCGCCGCCGGTGCCGAAGAGCCGAACGCCGTGCTGCAGATCGGCGCGACCGAAGCCACGCAGATCCCGAACGTACGCGCCACGCAACAAGCGCTGTATCAAGGTTTGGTCGCCACCAGCACCAACGGCTGGCCAAGCGTGAACAACGACATGATGGGGATTCTCGGCAAGGTCGGCGGCAAGCTGATGCCGCCGGGCTTCTACTACAAAACCTTCATGTACCCGCAATCGTTCTGGATGACCTACGAGAAGTACATTCGTAAGGCCGCCGGTCTTGGCCGCTCGCCGACCGAGAACGATCCGGACACCTACGACTACATGAACCAGCACTGCGACGTGCTGATCGTCGGCGGTGGCCCTGCTGGCCTGGCCGCTGCATTGGCAGCAGCCCGCAGCGGTGCCCGCGTGATCCTCGCTGATGAACAGGAAGAGTTCGGCGGCAGCCTGCTCGACTCCCGCGAAAGCCTCGACGGCAAGCCTGCCGCCGAATGGATCGCCAGCGTCATCGCCGAACTGAAAGACACCCCGGACGTGCTGCTGTTGCCGCGCGCCACGGTCAACGGTTACCACGACCATAACTTCCTGACCATCCACGAGCGCCTGACCGATCACCTCGGCGACCGCGCCCCGATTGGCCAGGTGCGTCAGCGCATCCACCGGGTTCGCGCCAAGCGTGTGGTTCTCGCCACCGGGGCTCACGAGCGTCCACTGGTCTACGGTAACAACGACGTGCCGGGCAACATGCTCGCTGGCGCCGTCTCGACTTACATTCGTCGTTACGGCGTGGCGCCGGGCAAAAAACTGGTGCTGTCGACTAACAACGATCACGCCTACCGCGTGGCGCTGGACTGGCTCGACGCCAGCCTGCAAGTCGTCGCCATCGCCGATGCCCGCAGCAATCCGCGTGGTGCCCTGGTTGAAGAAGCACGTGCCAAAGGCATCCGCATCCTGACCGGCAGCGCCGTGATCGAGGCCCGTGGCAGCAAGCACGTGACCGCTGCTCGTGTCGCTGCGATTGATGTCAAAGCCCACGCCGTGACCAGTCCTGGCGAGTGGCTCGACTGCGATCTGGTGGCGAGTTCCGGTGGTTACAGCCCGGTGGTTCACCTGGCTTCGCACTTGGGCGGCAAGCCGATCTGGCGTGAAGACATCCTCGGTTTCGTGCCGGGCGAAGCACCGCAAAAACGCGTGTGCGTCGGTGGCATCAACGGCGTCTACGGTCTTGGTGATTCTCTGGCCGATGGTTTTGAAGGGGGCGCTCGCGCCGCTGCTGAAGCCGGGTTCCAAATGGTTGAAGGCGTACTGCCAAAAGCCTTGAGCCGTCTGGAAGAGCCAACGCTGGCGCTGTTCCAGGTGCCTCACGAAAAGAACACCGCACGGGCGCCGAAGCAATTCGTCGACCTGCAAAACGACGTCACCGCTGCCGCCATCGAACTGGCGACCCGCGAAGGCTTCGAGTCGGTCGAGCACGTCAAACGCTACACCGCATTGGGTTTCGGAACGGACCAGGGCAAGCTCGGCAACGTCAATGGCCTGGCCATCGCCGCCCGTTCGCTGAACGTGACCATCCCGCAGATGGGCACCACCATGTTCCGCCCCAACTACACGCCGGTGACGTTCGGCGCTGTGGCCGGTCGTCACTGTGGGCACATCTTCGAGCCGGTGCGTCACACCGCGCTGCATCACTGGCACGTGAAAAACGGCGCCGAGTTTGAAGATGTCGGTCAGTGGAAACGTCCGTGGTACTTCCCGAAAACCGGAGAAGACATTCACGCCGCCGTGAAACGCGAATGCAAAGCCGTGCGCGACAGCGTCGGCCTGCTGGACGCATCGACACTGGGCAAGATCGATATCCAGGGTCCGGATTGCCGTGAGTTCCTCAATCGCATCTACACCAACGCCTGGACCAAGCTCGATGTGGGCAAGGCGCGCTACGGCCTGATGTGCAAAGAAGACGGCATGGTCTTCGACGACGGCGTAACCGCTTGCCTCGCCGACAACCATTTCGTGATGACCACCACCACTGGCGGCGCTGCACGCGTGCTGCAATGGCTGGAAATCTACCACCAGACCGAATGGCCGGAGCTGAAGGTGTACTTCACTTCCGTGACGGATCACTGGGCAACCATGACCCTGTCCGGGCCGAACAGCCGCAAGCTGCTCAGCCACGTCACCGACATCGACCTGAGCAACGAAGCCTTCCCGTTCATGACCTGGAAAGAAGGTTTGGTCGGCGGTGTGCCGGCGCGGGTGTTCCGGATTTCGTTTACCGGTGAGCTGTCGTACGAAGTCAACGTGCAAGCCGACTACGCCATGGGTGTGCTGGAAAAAATTGTCGAGGCTGGCAAGCAGTACAACCTGACGCCATACGGCACCGAAACCATGCACATCCTGCGGGCCGAGAAAGGTTTCATCATCGTTGGGCAGGACACTGACGGCTCGATGACCCCGGACGACTTGAACATGGGCTGGTGCGTCGGTCGCACTAAACCTTTCTCATGGATCGGCCAGCGTGGCATGAACCGCGAAGACTGCGTGCGTGATCAACGCAAACAGCTGGTGGGTCTGAAGCCGATCGATCCGACCAAGTGGCTGCCGGAAGGCGCGCAACTGGTGTTCAACACCAAGCAAGCGATCCCGATGACCATGGTCGGTCACGTGACCTCCAGCTACCTGCACAACTCCCTTGGCTATTCGTTTGCCATGGGCGTGGTCAAAGGCGGGTTGAAGCGCATCGGTGAGCGAGTGTTCGCACCGCTGGCGGATGGCAGCGTGATCGAGGCGGAAATTGTTTCTTCGGTGTTCTTCGATCCGAAAGGTGATCGCCAGAACGTGTAAGTCGATCGTTCCCACGCTCTGCGTGGGAATGCATCCCGGGACGCTCCGCGTCCCTCTAACAGCCGAACGCGGAGCGTCCGTAGAGGCATTCCCACGCAGAGCGTGGGAACGATCATTCAGGAAAGGTGCTTTATGACCGCAGCCAATGTTTACCAACAACGCCCAACCACCGGGGCCAAGGCCGAGTCGTCGCTGCATCATGCCGACCTCGCCAGCCTGGCGGGCAAGGGCCGCAAAAACGCCGGCGTGATCGTGCGTGAGAAAAAACTCCTCGGCCACCTGACCATCCGTGGCGATGGCCACGATGCCGCGTTTGCCGCCGGCGTGCACAAAGCCCTCGGCATCGAATTGCCGGGTGCGCTGACCGTCGTCATCAAAGGCGAAACCAGCCTGCAATGGATGGGGCCGGATGAGTGGCTGCTGATCGTGCCGACCGGTGAAGAATTCGCCGCCGAGCAAAAGCTGCGCGAAGCGCTGGGCGACCTGCACATCGCAATCACCAACGTCAGCGGCGGCCAGCAGATCCTCGAACTGAGCGGTCCGAAGGTGCGTCAGGTGCTGATGAAGTCCACCAGCTACGACGTGCACCCCAACAGCTTCCCGGTGGGCAAGGCTGTGGGCACGGTGTTCGCCAAGTCGCAACTGGTGATCCGCCATACCGCTGAAGACACCTGGGAACTGCTGATTCGTCGCAGCTTCTCGGATTACTGGTGGTTGTGGTTGCAGGATGCGGCCGCCGAATACGGCCTCAGCGTTCAGGCTTGATGCGATCCCTGTAGCAGCTGCCGAAGGCTGCGTTCGACGACGAAGTCGTCGCCATCATGCAGGCAGCCCGGTTTCTATTCAGTATCCGGGCTTCAGGTTTTACGACGGCTGCGCCACCGAACGCAGCCTTCGGCAGCTGCTACACGGGCAAGGTTGCCCACCAAAAGGAGTCACCGCACTATGAGCCGCGCCCCAGACACATGGATTCTGACCGCCGACTGCCCAAGCGTTCTCGGCACCGTGGACGCGGTGACCCGCTTTTTGTTCGAGCAGGGCTGCTACGTCACCGAGCACCATTCCTTCGATGATCGGCTCTCGGGCCGTTTTTTCATTCGCGTGGAATTCCGTCAACCCGACGGTTTCGACGAGCAGGCCTTTCGCGCCGGTCTCGAAGAGCGTGGTGCCAATTTCGGCATGATTTTCGAGCTGACCGCGCCGAATTACCGGCCAAAAGTAGTGATCATGGTCTCCAAGGCCGATCACTGCCTAAATGACTTGCTCTACCGCCAGCGCATCGGCCAATTGTCGATGGACGTGGCCGCCGTGGTTTCCAATCACCCGGACCTCAAGCCGCTGGCCGACTGGCACCAGATTCCTTACTACCACTTCCCGCTGGACCCGAACGACAAGCCGTCGCAGGAGCGTCAAGTGTGGCAGGTGATCGAAGAGTCCGGCGCCGAACTGGTGATCCTTGCGCGTTACATGCAAGTCCTGTCGCCAGAGCTGTGCCGCAAGCTCGACGGCAAGGCGATCAATATCCATCACTCCCTGCTGCCCGGTTTCAAGGGTGCCAAACCGTATCACCAGGCCTACAACAAGGGCGTGAAACTGGTCGGCGCCACGGCGCATTACATCAACAACGACTTGGACGAAGGGCCGATCATTGCCCAGGGCGTGGAGGCGGTGGACCACAGTCATTACCCGGAAGACCTGATCGCCAAGGGGCGGGATATTGAAGGGCTGACGTTGGCGCGGGCGGTTGGTTATCACATTGAACGACGCGTGTTTTTGAACGCGAACAGAACCGTCGTTCTGTAGATCGCCATCGCTGGCAGGCCAGCTCCCACAGGGATTTGTGTCTGCCCACAGATCTCAGTCACATCAAAGATCAACTGTGGGAGCTGGTCTGCCAGCGATGAGGCCTTAAAGGACAACACAAGACACAGGCAATAACCCGAGCAATCAACGCGCCGCCGATCCATGGCGACGCGACCGCTACATAAAAACAACAGCGAGGTGAAAGCATGTCTGGCAATCGTGGTGTGGTGTATCTCGGCAATGGCAAAGTCGAAATACAGAAAATCGACTATCCAAAAATGCAGGACCCGCGCGGCAGGAAGATTAACCACGCTGTCATCCTGCGTGTGGTTTCCACCAACATCTGTGGTTCCGACCAGCACATGGTGCGCGGCCGTACCACCGCTCAGACCGGTCTGGTGCTGGGCCACGAAATCACTGGCGAAGTCATCGAGAAGGGCAGCGACGTCGAGAACCTGCAAATCGGCGACCTGGTGTCCGTGCCGTTCAACGTGGCGTGCGGGCGCTGCCGTTCCTGCAAGGAAATGCACACCGGTGTCTGCCTCAGCGTTAACCCGGCGCGTCCGGGCGGTGCCTACGGTTATGTCGACATGGGCGACTGGACTGGCGGTCAGGCCGAATACGCGATGGTGCCCTACGCCGACTTCAACCTGCTGAAACTGCCGGACCGCGATCGCGCGATGGAAAAAATCCGCGATCTGACCTGCCTCTCCGACATCCTGCCCACCGGTTACCACGGCGCAGTGACCGCTGGCGTTGGCCCAGGCAGCACCGTATACATCGCCGGCGCTGGCCCGGTTGGCCTGGCCGCAGCTGCTTCCGCTCGACTATTGGGCGCAGCGGTGGTGATCATCGGTGACGTCAACACCGTTCGCCTGGCCCACGCCAAAGCCCAGGGTTTCGAAATCGCCGACCTGTCCCTGGACACGCCGCTGCACGAACAAATCGCTGCGCTGCTGGGCGAGCCGGAAGTGGATTGCGCCGTCGACGCCGTAGGCTTCGAAGCACGCGGTCATGGCCATGACGGGGTGAAGCACGAGGCTCCGGCCACTGTGCTCAACTCGTTGATGGGCGTGGTACGTGTGGCCGGCAAAATCGGTATCCCTGGCCTGTACGTGACGGAAGACCCAGGTGCCGTGGACGCCGCCGCAAAAATGGGCAGCCTGAGCATTCGCTTCGGCCTGGGCTGGGCCAAATCCCACAGCTTCCACACCGGCCAGACGCCAGTGATGAAGTACAACCGCCAGCTGATGCAGGCGATCATGTGGGACCGTATCCATATTGCCGACATCGTCGGCGTGGAAGTCATCAGCCTGGATGACGCGCCGCGCGGTTACGGCGAGTTCGATGCGGGCGTGCCGAAGAAGTTTGTGATTGATCCGCATAAGTTGTTTAGTGCGGCGTAAGTTTCAGTCATATACAAAGGGCAACCCGTCGGGTTGCCCTTTTTATTCTTGAGTCAAACTGGCTATTTAAATGCGCACTTGCTGGCGTCGCCGTCTTTGGTTGCGCAATCATCGCCTTTCCAATTGCTTACAGTGCCTTGTACCGGAGCACCGGTCCTGATACCAGAAGAGGCGCCCAGGTCGTCCTTGCCTTCATATCGGCAGATGACTACCGAATTGGCATTGTCTTTGTCTTGAAGGCGTGCAGAGGTGAAGGTGAGATCTTCGGCGCCTTGACCATTGGTTACCGAGAGTGTGGGGCAGGTTGCTGCATAGGCGGTGCTCATCATAGCCAGACTAACCAGGGCACTAGCGACAATTTTCAGCTTCATCATTTGTATTCCGTTACTTAAAAGGAGCAAAAATCTTGGCTTTGTTTGTGGTTGGTGCCAACTGTCAGATCTGACAGATTTTTATATCGTTTTATTATGATTTTTAGGCTTTTAATGCCTTTTAGCTTGAGGGCGATAGCACTTGTAAAGCTTCGCTTCGGAACAAGGCAGTAAATGCCGGGTCAAACCGGCAGTTTTCCCGCCCGCTCACGGGTGGTTTTCATGGCACAAGAGGATGTCTGGATGAAGATTTCACGCGGTTTTGCACTGGCTTCGCTGATGAGTCTGGCGGCCAGCCCGGTCTTTGCTCAGTTCAGCCTGAACGATGCGGCCAATGCCATCTCCGGCATGAAGGGCGATAACGCAGCCGCTGCAGCCGCGCCGACCCCGCAGACGGCCGATCTGCTGAGTGCGCTGAGCGAATTGAACGTGACGCCACAACAAGCCGTTGGCGGCGCCGGGGCGATGCTCGGGTTGGCCAAGAATCAATTGAGTTCGACCGATTACTCCGAGTTGGCCAAAAGCGTACCAGGCATCGACATTTTGTCGGGCGGTGGTGAGTTGGGTGCCCTCGCGGGCTTGCTCGGTTCGTCCGGCAAAGCCGCCGGTCTGGATAACGCCCTGGGCAACGTGAAGAACACCAACGACCTGAACGATGCGTTCAGCGCATTGGGGATGGACGGCGGAATGATCGGCCAGTTTGCCCCGGTGCTGCTGCAATACCTCGGTCAGCAAGGCGTTGGCGGTTCGTTGCTGGAAAATCTGGGCGGGATCTGGGGCGCCGGCACCGGCATTTGATTTAACGGCGTTCGGCACGTAGTGCGTCGGTAAACGTACGCAACTAGAAAAAGGCGAGAGTGAATTTCGCCCTTTTTTTATTCTTCAGTGATGTTATTTATTGGTTATGGTGAAGGAGCATTCACTGATGGATTCCGTACAGTTATTGGACGTGTCCCACGCCATCGAGCTCGACTTCCAACCCGTCACGTTGTCGAGAACCAAGGCGATTTTTTTGTAACGACAGCTCAGTTGACTCACGTTGATGGGGCCGGTTTCATCTTCGTCTTCGGTGATGTAGGTTGCGCTTTCAAAAACGAAAGCTGTGTTGTCGATTGTTTGAATGCCCGGATTTTCACCTTTCCAGATCCGCCCGGAACTGTCCTTGGCAAAAAAAATACCGTCATATCCAACTTTGATTTCAGCGCTGTCCGGGCAGGTGTCCGCATAAACATGGCCTGCCAAAGCCAAAAGCAGAAAAATACTGGCGATTTGTTTATTTAACATTCGGCGTACTTCCTTGTGTGTTGATTACTTTCAGGTCTGACGAGTCAGGGGCGAGTTAGCCATTAGGATTTAACCCGATTGGGTTGACGAAAACGTCCTGCATTTAATTTTGCCCGCAATAAAACTCATTTGAACTTGCACCCGTTTGGTTCTTCCGATGTGCAATCAAGTGTTCCGACTGGTGCGGTGGCTTCGCCACTGGCATCTAGTGCAGGCGTCTTCCAATTATCGGAGTCGGCTTCTATCCGCCTGCCAGGTTTGAGCACCATCGTTGCATTGGCCTCCTCATTTCCTTTCCCTTGCCCTTCATAGCGACAGATAACGGCCCACTGTTTGGTTTTTTTGGGGTCGACTCTATCTATGGTCTCTGGCTGGATACGTACCGATGTGAAGGCGAGAGTTTTGATATCTCCCTCGCCAGTCCACTTATCACCACCCGTCCAATTGATGAGTGTTCCTGTTGGGAATGGCGCTTGGTATGAGAACCCGCCGCCAGACATCGGGGATTGGATGATTTCCGAGACTTCGGGGCATGTTGCCGCATAAGAATTGTTCGCTAATGCAGCCAAAACTAATGCCCCTACAACGAATATCCTTTTCATGATCTGCTCTCCATATGCTATTTCAGCTCATGTTCGCTGTAGCTGGAAAAGACAGCCACTGTCAGATGTGACAGTTTTATATGGCATTTTTTTATAACTGAATGAAGTTGTGGAGGAAGGGGGTATAAGGAGCGGTAATATGAATGTCGGAAAGGTGCATGACACCGCACTTACACGCGGTTTTCCGGGGTGCCGGCACCGGCGGTCAATTCAACGGCGCTCGGCGCGCAACGTGTCGATGCGCTGGTCCTTCTCGATCCATAGCTGGTTGACCCAGTTCTGGATTTTTTCGCGAAACAGCGGATCGTTTTCGTAATCGCCTTGCCACAGCTCGGAGTCGAGTTCGCGGGTTTTGATGTCGATGATGACTTTAGGCACGTTGCCGCTGATCAAATCCCAGAACCCCGGAATCGTCGGCTGCGGATACACCACCGTCACATCGAGCACGGCGTCCAGCTGTTCGCCCATCGCCGCCAGCACGAACGCCACACCGCCGGCCTTGGGCCGAAGCAGGTGAGTGAAGGGTGATTGTTGTCGGGCGCTTTTCGCGGCGGTATAGCGTGTGCCTTCCAGGTAGTTGACCACCGTCACGGGCTGGCGCTTGTACAACTCGCACGCCGCTTTGGTGATCTCCAGATCCTTGCCGGCCAGCTCTGGATGTTTGGCCAGGAAGGCCTTGGTGTAGCGCTTCATGAACGGGTAATCCAGTGCCCACCATGCCAGCCCCAGGAACGGCACCCAGATCAGCTCTTTCTTGAGGAAGAACTTGAAGAACGGTGTGCGCCGATTCAGGGCCTGGATCAAGGCGGGGATATCGACCCAGGACTGATGATTGCTGATCACCAGATACGACGTATCGACACGCAGGCCATCGCCGCCACGGATGTCCCACCGGGTCGGAATGCACCACCGGAAGATCAGCTTGTCGATCTCCGCCCAGGTCTCGGCGATCCACATCACCGCCCATGAGGCGTAGTCGCGAAAGCGACCGGGCAGCACCAGTTTGAGCAGGGCAAACACCATCAGCGGCCCGATCAGGACCAGGGTATTGAGCAACAGCAGCAGGACAACGAAACAGCCGGTGAGCAGGCGGCGCATAAGTAACTCTTGGAATC
This sequence comes from Pseudomonas sp. GM21, assembly GCF_000282215.1. GTDB lineage: Bacteria > Pseudomonadota > Gammaproteobacteria > Pseudomonadales > Pseudomonadaceae > Aquipseudomonas. Next base: position 16,381 of record NZ_AKJS01000138.1, on the reverse strand, counting down.
ATTTTGGGCGCGCCATGATAAGCAGCTTGGGGCGACAGGCCAAATCGGGGGTGACGAATGTTTCACCTTTGAGGCGTTAACCTTGTGACACGATCGTTCCCACGCTCTGCGTGGGAACGCCTCAATGGACGCTACGCGTCCGCGTCCGCTTCTGGGACGCAGAGCGTGGGAACGATCTACTCGACAACGGTCTAAAATCCCGCTGCCCACTCCTTATGGATGCCCATTACGTGAAATCGATCCTTGCACTGCTTTCCCTGGTGGCCCTGCCAATTATGGCTGCCGAGCCGACCCTGTACGGGCGTTACGAATACATCGCGCTGCCGGAAATCGGCGGTGAAGTGCTCAAGGCCAAGATGGACACCGGTGCCCTGACCGCGTCGCTGTCGGCCAAAGACATCGAGACCTTCACCCGTGACGGTGAAGAGTGGGTGCGTTTCCGCCTCGCTACCAAGGACGCCAGCAACAAGGTCTACGAACACAAAGTCGCGCGGATCAGCAAGATCAAGACCCGCTCCGAAGAAGATGAGGAAGACGCGGATGTGGTCGCGCCCACCAAGCGCCCGGTAGTCGATCTGGAGCTGTGCCTGGGCAATGTCAAGCGCACCGTCGAGGTCAACCTGACCGACCGCAGCAGCTTCAATTATCCGCTGCTGATCGGCGCCAAGGCTTTGCGTGAGTTCGGTGCGGCGGTGAACCCGGCGCGACGGTTTACCGCCGACAAACCCGACTGCTGAATTCAAGCGGTTTCCAGCGCAGATCTAAACCTTGGGCATCGTCGCCAACATCGAAGGCCGCTGACTCACCTCGAAATACCACGCCGCCAACTGCGGATTCGCCTCGCGCCACGCCAGATCCGGATGGCGCAAATCGATGTAACCCAGGGCACAGGCAACGCTGATCGCCGCGACATCGAAATGGCTGGTCAGCTCGGCAATCGCATCTTTTTCCAGCAACGCCAACCCGCGACGAATCTTGTCGCGCTGGGCTTCCAGCCATTCGTCCCAATGCTTCTGCGGATCGCGCAGGACCATCTCATAACGAACCATTACCGATGCGTCCATGATCCCGTCGGCCAGGGAGGCCAGGGTCAGGCGCCGCCAGCGCGCCGAACCGTCGCGTGGAATCAGCGGGTTACCGACGTGCTGGTGATCGAGGTAGTCGAGGATCACCCGGCTGTCATGGATGACGGTGCCGTCGGCCAGGCGTAGCGCAGGGATTTTGCCCAGCGGGTTGTCTTCGTTGAGTGACTGATCGGGGCTGACCGGTGTGAGCACACAATCTTGCAGCGCCACGCGGCCGATCTGACCGGTCTCGTGCAGCAGCACCATGACTTTACGAACGAAGGGCGATAGAGCGTTGTGGTACAGGGTCATGCTGGGGGCGGACATGGCAGCGTCTCGGTCGGTGGCAGTGTCGGCAGCATAGCGCGTTGACCCGATAGCTCAAGGTCGACCCCTGTAGGAGTGAGACCGGCTTGCTGGCGATAGCGGTGAAACAGGCAACAAGAATGTTGAGTGTGGCGGCCTCATCGCGAGCAGGCTCACTCCTACACAGATCAGCGGCGTTGCAGCAGGCCGCGCAGAGCGAAGAAGGCGGGAACGCCCAGGCCAAGCCAGCTCAAGGCGTCCCACACGCCATCACCCAGCAGCGCCGCGAATAACCCGGCGGCGCTGAGCAAGGCGATAACCGTGGGCGTGCCGAAGACCTTCCAGAAGTTCGATTGCCTTGGCTTCATGCTTGAGCCTCGGCGGATTCGAGCACCGGTTTTGCCGCTTTGCGCCGCACCACCCACAGGTAAACCCCGCTGCCGAGCACGATGATGGTCAGCACATCGAGGGTCGCCCACAGGATCCGCATCGGCATGCCGCCGTAATCACCGAAGTGCAGGGGTTGTGACATGCCCATGACGTCCATGTACCACGGTCGTTCCGCCACGGCGGTGACTTGCAGGGTGCTGGCGTCGATCAGCACCGGTGTCAGCAGGTGCGAAGTCAGGTGGGTGTTGCCTTTCATGAACACCGCGTAATGGTGCTCGCTGGAAAACCGCGTACCGGGGAAGGCGATGAAGTCCGGCGTCATGTCCGGCGCAACTTCCTTGGCGATGTCGAACAGGCGGGTCGCCGGCGCGAGTTGCGTCAGGGGTGGCACGTCGCGGTACGGCGCGACCATCGCGTTCAGGCTCTCGTAGCGCCAGGCGGCAATCAGCAGGTCGGCGCAGGCGCTGATAACGCCTGTCACGCCCACCACCAGCGCCCAAGTCAGCGTGACCACACCGATCAGGTTATGCAGATCAAGCCAGCGCAGGCGGGTGGATTTGTCCTGGCGGACGGTGGCGAACTTCAGGCGGCGCATGAACGGCAAATACAGGACCGCCCCGGAAATGATGGCGATCACAAACAATAGCCCCATGAACGCCAGGAACAACTTGCCCGGCAGACCGGCAAACATGTCCACATGCAGGCGCAGCATGACCATCATGAAACCGCCGTTGGCCGAGGGCATTTCCAGGGCTTCGCCGGTGCGGGCGTCGAGCATGAAAGTATGTGACGAATTCGGCTCGGCACCGGCAGTAGCGGCCATGATTGCAAAGGCGCCGTTGGGCTCATCTTCGTCAAAACCGAAATACTGCATGACCTCACCGGGGCGATGCTTTTCAGCCGCCAACACCAACTGCTGCAAATCGAGCAATGGCGTGTCCGCCGGCATTTGCTTCAATTCGGGGGCATCGCCCAGCAGGTGATCGATCTCATGGTGGAAGATCAACGGCAGCCCGGTCACTGCCAGCATCAACAAAAAGACCGTGCAAATCAGGCTGCTCCAGGTATGGGCAAAGGACCAGCGTCGTATTGTTTTACTTTTCATATCCAGGCCTTCAGAAATACCAAAGCCGTCCTGAAGAGGACGGCCTGGTGTTGGGGTATGCCGGTCAGACAATTACCACTTGTAGCTTGCACTGGCGACGACGCTGCGCTGGTCGCCGTAGTAGCAGTAGAAACTGTCGCAAGTGGAGATGTAGTCCTTGTCGAACACGTTGGTGGCGTTCAAGGCCAGGGACGCGCCTTTCAGGCTGCTGTCCAGACGACCGAGGTCGTAGTGCACGGCCGCATCGAACACGGTGTAGGCATCGGCCTTGCCCAGTTCGGTGTTGGCCTGATCGCCGTAGGTATTGCCGGTGTAGCGAGCGCCGGCACCGACGCCGAAGCCGTCCAGCAAGCCGTTGTGCCAGGTGTAGTCAGCCCACAGCGACGCCTGTTGGTTAGGCATCAGTTGCAGGCGATTGCCCTTGAACTCGCCATCCTGTACTTCGGATTTGGCCAGGGTGTACGCCGCGACGAGCTTGAGGTTTTCAGTTACATCGGAAACCGCTTCCAGTTCCAGGCCTTTGACTTTGACTTCGCCGGTCTGGCTGGTGATCGATGTGCCGCCAACGTTGGTGGTGACCGAGACGTTTTTCTGGGTCAGGTCATAGATTGCGGCAGTCAGCAGGGTGTCGCTGCCGGGTGGCTGGTACTTGATACCCAGTTCCCACTGATTGCCTTCGGTAGGTTTGAACGATTCGGTGGCCGAGGCCGATGCACCGGTCGTGGGCTGGAAGGACTCGGCGTACGACAGGTACGGCACAAAGCCCGAGTCAAACACGTAACTGATAGCCGCGTTGCCACTGAAGTTCTTGTCACGTTCGGTGTTGGTGGCATCGCCTTTGTTGAAGAACTTGGTGCCGGTGTGCACCCAGTCCTCACGTCCGCCGAGGGTGAAAAGCCAATGGTCGAGGGCCATCTGGTCCTGCAAGTACAGACCGGTCTGGTAGGTCTTCTGGTCGTAATCGTAGAACGCGGTGGAACGGTCCGGACGCTCGATCGGCAAACCGTATATCGGGTTGTTGACGTTGGTCGGTGGTGCGGTTCCGAAGATGGAGAGGTAGTTGGTATTGCTGCGCTGGTGATCGAGACCCACCAGCACGGTGTGACGCACGTCACCCGTTGCAAAATCGGCCTGGAAGTTGTTATCCACGGCGAACTGACTGATGTCTTCATCGACGCTGGTGGTAGTGCGGCCAACGTTGCCCGCATCATCAACCTGGGTGAACGGATACGCGCCGACGGTGATGCCCTGGAACGACAGGTCCGTCTTGGTATAACGCAGGTTCTGCTTGAACTGCCAGACGTCGTTCAGACGATGTTCGAACGCATAGCCCAGCGCGTAGTAGGTGCGGTCGTAATATTCCCAGTCCGGATCGCCAAGGTTCTTGTGATGTGAAATATCACCAAACGGCATGTCGATTTTAGTGCCTTGTATCGGCAGGAACTGGCTGGTGATGCCGGTATCGTCGCGGGTGAATTGCGTCAGCAAGGTGAACTGGGTGTCCGGGTTGATGTTCCAGGTCAGGCTCGGCGCAATGTTGTAGCGCTTGTTGTCGACGTGGTCGATCTGCGTGCCGGCGTCGCGCACTACGCCGCTGAGGCTGTAAAGAAACTGGCCTTCGTCATCAATCTTGCCGGTGTTGGCGAAGTTGATCTGACGATAATTGTCGCTGCCGTATTGCAGGTCGATCTCGTTGCTCTCTATCGCCGTTGGACGGCGGCTGACCATGTCCAGCAGGCCCCCCGGCGGGGTCTGGCCGTAAACTGAAGAAGCCGGGCCGCGCAGTACGGACAGGCGGTCGAGGTTCCAGGTTTCCTGTTTCGGATTGGCGTACACGCCTTTAGGCAGAGGCAGGCCGTCGAGGAACTGGGTCGGTTCAAAACCGCGAACGCGCAGCCAGTCGGCGCGGGTGTCGCTGCCGTAGCTGCTGGCGGTGACACCGGGCATGTAGCGCACGGCGTCATCGAGGTTTTGCACGTTGCGATCGTCCATCTGGTCGCGGGTAACGACCGAAATCGAACGCGGTACGTCCACCAGCGCTGTATCGGTCTTGGTGCCGGCGGCGGTGCGAGTGGCCAGGTAGCCTTCTACCGGGCTCCAGGCGGTTTCGCCATTGTCCACGCCGATGACGGCGGTTTCCGGCAGGGCCAGTGTGCCCTCGGGAATGGCGACCAGGCTGTAGGTGCCGGCGCTGCTCTGTTCCAGTTGCAGGCCCGTGCCGCGCAAGGCTTCACGCAGGGCACCAGCGGCGTCGAACTGGCCCTTCACCGGTGCCGAGGATTTGCCTGCGGCGAGCGATGGATTCAACGACAGCGCCAGACCGGCCTGGCTCGCAATCTGGTTAAGGGTGCTGGCCAACGGTGCGGCCGGCAGGTTGTAGGCGCGAACGCTCAATGCCTGTTCAGCGGCGATCAGTTGGCTACTGGCCAAGGGCGTACAAAAGGCAATGGCGACAGCCAGCAAGCTGGGGCGCAACAGGGTATAGAGCGAACGGGGCATGCAGCGGCTCCTGAATGGAAATATTTCTCAATTGCTTAGGTGCCGTACGAGAATCAAAAAGTGATAGGGCTGGATGAAAATAATTTAGATTCAGATAGTTGATTGAGTCTGATGGCCTCATCGCGAGCAGGCTCGCTCCCACAGGGGATCTCCAGTGGGCTCAAATTCTGTGTACACCTAAGATCAAACTGTGGGAGCGAGCCTGCTCGCGATGGCGGCAGATCAGACACCGCAGGACTTAAGGTTTGGTATCAGCTTTCGCCACCGTTACCCACCACGGCGTGTACTGTTCAATCTGCACCGGCAGGGTTGGCAGCAGGGTGCTCAGGGCTTTGTCGGTGTCGTGCAGCGGAAAACTGCCGGTAATGCGCAGGTCGGCAATCTCCGGCGCTACGCCTAAATGCCCGTGCCGATAACGAGCGAGCTCCTGCACCAGATCTTCCAGGCGAGCGTTGTCGACCACCAGCATGCCGCGGGTCCAGGCATCGGCGCCGAGGTCGACGGCGACAACCGGCCCAAGGCCATTGCTGTGCATCAACACTTGCTGACCTTCGTGCAGAACCTGCTCCTCGGAGCTGGATTGTGGATGCGCCGCCACCGCGGACTTCAACACGCTCAGGCGCGTGCCTTGTTCCTCGCGCTTGACCAGGAAGAGCGTCCCTAGCGCTTGCATGCTGCCTTCGCGGGTTTCGACGATAAACGGCCGGGCATCACCGTGACCGGTCTCGACGAGGATTTCGCCTTCTTGAAGGATGATCCGCCGTTGCTTCTCATCAAAACGGATGTCCACGGCGCTGTGGGTATTGAGGTTGATCAGCGTACCGTCTGCCAGGCGCACGGTGCGCTGCTCACCGGTGGCGGAGCGCTGGTCGGCCAGCCAATAGTCGAGAGGCAGATAACGCTCACCGGCAAACAGGGCCAGCCCGATCACCGCGACCACGCTGGCCACGCCGCTGCCCAGTTTGCGCACGCGACGGCGAATGCTTTCACGCGATTGCAGCAACGCCGTACGCGCGGGGCCGTTGGCGACGCTGAAACGCTGGTCGAGCATGCCCAGTTGGCGCCAGGCTCGGGCATGTTCCTCGTGGGCCGCGTGCCATTGCCTGAACGCTTCGCGCTCCAGCGGATTGCCGGAGTCCAGGGACAATTGCCAGGCAATCGCCGCATCCAGCACTTTTGCCGACACCGGTTTGGAACTGACCGGGCTCATACCGGCTCCCCGTACAACGCGATGTAGCACTGACGAATCCCCTGGGCCAGGTATTGCCGAACACGCGGCACCGAGACGCCCAGTCGCTGGGCAATTTCGGCATGACCAAGACCGTCGAGTCGGTTGTAGAGAAACGCGGCCCGGGCCTTGCTCGACAGCTGACCCAGCAGGCGGTCGATGGCTTTGAGGTCTTCGAGGATCAGTTGCTGCTCCTCGACCGACGGTTGTTCGCCTTCGGGGATCAGCATCAGTTCGGCGAGGTAAGCCTGTTCCAGCGCGGCGCGACGGAAATAGTCGAACAGCAGGCCTTTGGCAATTGCCACCAGGAATGCCCGCGGCTCGCGAGGCTCATTCAGTTCATCCCGGCCCAGCAAGCGCACGAAAGTGTCCTGACTCAGGTCTTCTGCACGTTGCGGACACGCCACGTTGCGTCGCAGCCAAGCCAATAGCCAACCGCGATGGTCGCGATATAACGCACCAACGAGCTCACTGTGGGGGCTTTGGATTGACGACACGCAGCATCACCGATTGGGAAGTGTTAACTAACGAGAATTGTTCGCGATTGTGGCAGAGGCGGGGACGGTAAGCAATCGGCGCTGGTCGGGTGGATTGAGTTGTATGCATGCAGTTTCCCGCGTCATCGTTCATCGCGAGCAGGCTCGCTCCCACCAGGTTCCGTGTAATCCCTGTGGGAGTGAGCCTGCTCGCGATGGCGTCAGTCGATGCAGTGAAGATCTAAAAGGAAGGTGCCCGCTGCCGGCGTTTCCACTGACTCAGCCGCTGTTGCAGGTTCAGCGGGCTATGAATCTGCTGCTGCCGCGCCCGGCTGAACAGGATCAATGCCAATTCGGCCGTCGCCAGCGCGTCGGCACTGGCGTTATGTCGCTCGAACACTTCCAGTTTGAACCAGTCGATCCACTCATCCAGCCCGGCGTCTCGTATGTGAGCCTGTGGGCACAGCAGCGGCGCGATGTCTGCCACATCCAGAAACGGATGGGCCAACTTGTAGCCCAAATGGTCTTTCAGTGCGCGGCCAAGCATGTGCTGATCGAAGGGGGCATGAAACGCCAACACCGGGCTGTCACCAACGAACTCCATGAATTCCAGCAAGGCCTGCGCCGGGTCGCTGCCGGCCGCAATGGCGCTTGGGCCCAACCCGTGAATCAGCACGCTGGGTGCCAGCTTCAAGTCGGCGCATTGCAGCGTGCGTTCGAACTGATGGCTGAAATCGATGGCGCCGTCTTCGATCACCACGGCACCGATGGACAACACCCGATCTTTATTCAGGTTCAGCCCGGTGGTTTCCAGGTCGAGCACTACCCAACGCTGTTCGCGCAGGCTGCATCCACCGAGCTCGGCTACCGCGGGCAAGCGCTGCAAACGTTGTTGCCATTCACCGGACAGGAGGGGCGTGGCCGGGCGCAGCCATGAAAACAGGCTCATAGCTGATACCGCAGGGTCAGGCTGCTTTGCAGGCGTTGCGCCTGGCGCAGGGATTCACGCAGGATCCGTCGGTCCAGATGATTCAGGCTGTCTGGATCAACCCGGTTGGAATAGGGCAAGTTCTCCCGGGTCTGTAACTGATGTTGCTGCATGCGGGTTTGCTGAATGAAGTGGTACGCCTCTTCATAGGCCGCACCGTCCAGTGGCTGAATGATTTCCTTGGCCACCAGTTGGCGAAATCGCTCCAGGGTATTGTTGGTTTCGATCCCGTGAGCCAATGCCAGCAACCGGGCGCCGTCGACGAAAGGTGTCAGTCCCTGCACCTTCAAGTCCAGCGTGGCTTTTTCACCGTTCTTGCGCGCCAGGACGAACTCACGGAAACGCCCCACAGGCGGACGATTGCGCAAGGCGTTCTCGGCCAGCATCCGCTGGAACAGCCGGTTATCGCCGACCTGATCGAGAATCCCCCGACGCAATTGCTCGCACCCTTGCTCATCACCCCAGACCACCCGCAAGTCGAAATAGATGCTCGAACCCAGCAGGTTCTCCGGCGTCGCCTCGCGGATGAACGCCGCAAACCGTCGCGCCCATTCGGCACGCGACAAACACAGCTCCGGGTTGCCTGCCATGATGTTGCCCTTGCACAGCGTGAAGCCGCACAGCGCCAGGCTTTGGTTGATCTGCTGGGCAATCGGCAACAGCTTGCCGCGTATTTCTGCCGCCTGCGCAGCATCCCGAGCCTCGAACAAAATGCCGTTGTCCTGATCGGTGTGCAGCGTCTGCTCGCGACGGCCTTCGCTGCCGAAGCACAACCAACTGAACGGCACACCGGGATCGCCTTTCTCGGCGAGAGTCAGCTCGATCACTCGGCACACGGTGTGGTCGTTGAGCAAGGTGATGATGTGAGTGATTTGTGTCGATGACGCGCCGTGCGCCAGCATGCGTTCGACCAGTTGGCCGATCTCGCCGCGCATCAACACCAGGTTTTCCACGCGCGGGGCGTTGCGAATCGTCCGTGCCAGGTGCACCAGATCAACCCGTTGCAGGGAAAACAGGTCACGCTCTGAGACCACGCCGCACAGCCGCTGATCTTTGACCAGGCACACGTGGGCGATGTGCCGCTCGGTCATGGCGATGGCCGCGTCGAAAGCGCTGTGGTCCGGCGTCAGGAAAAACGGCGCCCGGGTCATGTGCTGCTCGATAGCTTCGTTGAAGTCGTTGATTCCTTCGGCCACGACATGGCGCAGGTCGCGCAGGGTGAAAATCCCCTGCGGGGCTTTGTGTTCATCGACCACGACGATGCTGCCGACCTGCTGCTCGTGCATCAGCGTCACCGCTTCACGCAATGGCGTCGCCGGGCTGCAGGTCACCGGGTGGCGCATCGCCAATTCGCCCAGGCGCGTGTTCAGCGAATACTGGGTGCCGAGGGTTTCCACGGCTTTTTGCTGGACTTGCTGGTTGACCTGATCCAGCAAGCTGCTGACGCCGCGTAGGGCAAAGTCGCGAAAGGTGCTGGAAAGCGCGAACAGTTTGATGAACGCCAGCTTGTTCAGCTGCAGGCAAAAGGTGTCTTCGGCGGCGAGGTGTTCGGTGCGGGTTGCCCGCTCACCCAGCAGCGCTGCGAGAGGGAAGCACTCGCCGGTGGTGATTTCGAAGGTGGTTTCGGTGCCGCCCTTGGCGGTGTGCGGGCGCTCACCGACGACGCGGCCCTGTTTGACGATGTAGAAGTGCTCAACCGGCCCATCGGCAGGCTTGATGATGCTTTCGTCGGGGGCATAAAAACGCAGCTGACATTGCTCAACCAGGTACGCCAGGTGAGCGTGTTCCATCTGATTGAAGGGCGGGAAACGCTGAAGGAATTGCATCGTGCCCTGGATGTTCTGCAACACCGCGGTTTTCCCTGCCTGTGTGAAGGCGTCCGCTTTACTCATAACCATTACCGCAGTCGTTTGGAATTATCATTGTCGGATGACTCAGCCATGGTCGGCCCCTGCGCACAGGGTGCCCATTGGACGTAAGTCTAGGTTGGCCTTCCGAGCGACGCGATTTGGCCAGCGCCTGACACAATTCAACGAAAAACCGCTCAACTTGCCTCTTGGAAATCTTTCCGACGGAGTGCACATTGAGGGTCTGCATAGCGATGTCTGACGAATGTGCCAGGTGCTAGATCTGAAAACGTAGAGAACGCCATGTCCGACCAAGATATTTTGAGTGATGCCGAGCGCGAGGCGCTGAGTGCCGTCATGCTCGAACCCGATTTGCCAACGCAGCGGGTGCTGATCGTCGATGACGATAAAGATGCGCGCGAGCTGTTGTCGCAGCTTCTTGGATTGGGTGGAATTCGCTGCATTACCGCTGACAGTGGTGAAAGCGCGCTCAAACTTTTGATTGCTGAAGATGAGGTGAAAAAGCTTTCAATCGGTCTGGTGATCACCGACTTGCGCATGGGCAATGTCGATGGCCTCGACCTTATCCGTCAGATACGTGAATCAGTTCGGGCGGCGTTGCCTATCATCATCGTTTCCGGCGACGCTGACGTGAAAGATGCCATCGCGGCGATGCATTTGAGTGTGGTGGACTTTCTACTCAAGCCTATCGATCCCGAGATATTGCTGGGGTTGGTCAAGCATGAACTGGGCATGAATTTGTAGCGTTCTATCCCAAAACGAAAAAGGCCCTGATCTTTCGATCAGGGCCTTTTTTTGTCCGGTGTTATCGCTTAGTTACAGGCCATTGGCTGCCTTGAACTCGCGACGACGACGGTGCAGAACCGGCTCGGTGTAGCCGTTCGGCTGTTTGGTGCCTTCGACCACCAGTTCGACCGCCGCCTGGAAGGCGATGTTGCTGTCGAAGTTCGGTGCCAGCGGACGGTACAGCGAGTCATTGGCGTTCTGACGGTCAACCACTGGTGCCATGCGCTTGAGGCTTTCCATCACTTGCTCTTCGGTAACGATGCCGTGGCGCAGCCAGTTGGCGATGTGCTGGCTGGAAATACGCAGCGTCGCACGGTCTTCCATCAGGCCGACGTCGTTGATGTCCGGCACTTTCGAGCAGCCGACACCCTGGTCGATCCAGCGCACGACATAACCGAGAATGCCCTGGGCGTTGTTGTCCAGTTCGTTCTTGATCTGTTCTGCGGTCCATTGCGGGTTCACCGCCAACGGAATGGTCAGGATGTCGTCCACCGAGGCGCGAGCACGTTTGGCCAGTTCGGCCTGACGGGCGAACACGTCAACCTTGTGGTAGTGCAGCGCGTGCAGTGCAGCGGCGGTCGGCGATGGAACCCAGGCAGTGTTGGCACCGGCCAGCGGGTGAGCGATTTTCTGTTCGAGCATCGCGGCCATCAGGTCGGGCATGGCCCACATGCCTTTACCGATCTGCGCGCGACCTTGCAGGCCGGTGCTCAAACCGATATCGACGTTCCAGTTTTCGTAGGCGCCAATCCACTTCTCGGCCTTCATGTCGGCCTTGCGCACCATCGGGCCGGCTTCCATGGAGGTGTGGATTTCATCGCCCGTACGGTCGAGGAAACCGGTGTTGATGAACACCACGCGCTCGCTGGCCGCCTTGATGCAGGCCTTGAGGTTGACCGTGGTACGACGTTCCTCGTCCATGATCCCGACTTTCAGCGTGTTGCGCGGCAGACCGAGAACGTCTTCGATGCGACCGAACAGCTCGTTGGTGAACGCGGCTTCTTCCGGGCCGTGCATTTTCGGCTTCACGATGTAAACCGATCCGGTGCGGCTGTTCTTGCGTGAGCTGCTGCCGTTGAGGCTGTGGATCGCCGCGAGACTGGTCACCAGACCGTCGAGGATGCCCTCCGGCACTTCGTTGCCGTCTTTGTCGACGATGGCGTCGATGGTCATCAGGTGACCGACGTTACGCACGAACAACAGCGAACGACCGTGCAGGCTCAGTTCCTTGCCATCGACACCGGTATAGGTGCGGTCGGCGTTCATGGTGCGGGTAAAGGTCTGGCCGCCCTTGGAGACTTCTTCCGACAGATCGCCCTTCATCAGGCCGAGCCAGTTGCGGTAGATCACCACTTTGTCATCGGCATCGACAGCAGCGACGGAGTCTTCGCAGTCCATGATGGTGGTCAGCGCGGCTTCCATCAGGATGTCTTTGACGCCGGCAGCGTCGGTCTGGCCGACCGGGGTGCTGGCATCGATCTGGATTTCCAAGTGCAGGCCGTTGTTCTTCAGCAGGATCGCGGTCGGAGCGCTGGCGTCGCCGTGGAGGCCGATCAGCTGCGCGTCGTTGCGCAGGCCGGTGTTGCTGCCACCCTTAAGGGCGACCACCAGTTTGCCGTCTACGATTTTGTAGCCGGTGGAATCGACGTGGGAGCCGGCAGCCAACGGCGCGGCTTCGTCGAGGAAAGCACGGGCGAAGGCAATGACCTTGTCGCCGCGAACCTTGTTGTAGCCTTTGCCTTTTTCCGCGCCATTGGCTTCGCTGATGGCGTCGGTGCCGTAGAGCGCGTCGTACAGCGAACCCCAGCGGGCGTTCGAAGCATTGAGCGCGAAACGGGCGTTCATCACCGGGACCACAAGTTGTGGACCGGCCATGCGGGCGATTTCGTCATCGACGTTTTGCGTCGTTGCCTGGAAATCGGCTGCTTCTGGCAGCAGATAACCGATGTCTTGCAAGAAGGCTTTATAAGCCACGGCATCGTGTGATTGACCGGCACGGGATTGGTGCCAGCCATCGATACGAGCCTGGAAATCATCGCGTTTGGCGAGTAGGGCTTTGTTCTTCGGCGCCAGGTCATGAATGACCTTGTCGGCACCGGCCCAGAACTTATCGGCGGTGAGACCGGTACCGGGAATGGCTTCGTTGTTCACGAAGTCGAACAGGACTTTGGCGACCTGCAGGCCACCGACTTGAACGTGTTCAGTCATTGCTTGCCTCACTCTGCTCAGCTATTTCGCTTTTCAGCTCTTCAATTTTGACAATGAAGCCTATGGCCATTTAAACCACAAACCTGTCCTCCAGTACATGCCCAAACGGGCGGCTGGGTTCGGTCCGATCAACGGCTTTTAGGCCTTGCTGACTGGGCTTTTAAGGGTTGCGAGTATGGCCGTGGCGGACATCGATCCAACGTTATGTAGTGCGCGCTGCGGCATACTACATGATGAATTGCGCTTGTGAAAATCAGACTAATTACGTCGTTCTGCGACCCCGTGACGCATTGCAGTCACGTCGAGGTACGGGATGTTCTCAAAAAACTATTGGATTGTTCCAGTTAAATATAAAAACTTGTACACGATTTGTGGTTTTCAGTTCATTTGGCGTTGCCTTCAATCGCGGGCAGCCCGCTCCCACAGGGCTATGCGCTGTCCTTCTGGGAGCGGGCTTGCCCGCGAAGGCGTCAGACGATTCATTGCAGGATCAAGCCTTGCCTATACTTCTGTTTCTATAACAAAAGAGGGCTGCGCCATGGACCACCTCGTACTCACAGTGTTTGCTCCAGACAAGCCCGGGCAGGTCGAGCGCATCGCCCAGTGCATTGCCGAGCACGGCGGCAACTGGCTGGAAAGCCGCATGTCGCGTATGGCCGGGCAGTTCGCCGGGATACTTCGGGTGGGCGTGCCGGCCGAGGCCTACGATGAATTGGTCGATGCCCTACAGGCGTTGTCCGCCCACGGCATTCGCGTACTGATTGCCGAAAGCGGTATCGAACAATCCTGCACCTGGAAGCCGATCGCGATGGAGTTGGTGGGCAATGATCGCCCGGGGATCGTGCGTGACATCACCCGTCTGCTCAGCGAGCAAGGCGTGAACCTTGAACGGTTGGTCACAGAAGTGCGCCCGGCGCCGATGAGCAGCGAGCCGCTGTTCCACGCTGAGGCGATCCTCGCAGTGCCGCTGACCTTGTCGCTGGACGTATTGCAGTCGCGCCTGGAAACCCTGGCGGACGATTTGATGGTGGAACTGGTGTTGCGCAGTGAGCCTTGACCGGGTTATTCAAGAAGGGTTATCCAAGTTTAACGTGCACCCGCCTGTGGATAACCTGTAGAGACGGCCCGCCAGCCCACGCCGGCCGGGCTTCTTCAGGATCTGATCAAAAAACCATCAGTTTCAATGAGTTGCGCACAAACGCCGGGGATCACGCTGTGGATAACCTTGGGAAGGATCGGTGCAGGCCACGAGGGGCGTGGCCTGTAGAGGTTTGTGTGTTTTTTGATCAGGTGCGGCGACGCAAACTTATCCACGCATCAACGCTGTAAACCGCAAGGCCCGCCCAAATAAAGATGAACGCGACCAATGTGCTGGACGACAGGTGTTCGCCAAACAGCAGAACGGCTTGCAGCAGCACCAGCGTCGGCGCCAGGTACTGGAGGAATCCCAATGTCGTGTAGGGGATATGCCTCGCGGCGGCGTTGAAACAGATCAGCGGTACCAGCGTGATCGGACCGGCGGCGACCAGCCACCAGGCTTCGGAGGTGGTCCAGAATTCAGGTTGCGCGCTGGCCGCTGTCGGGTTGAACAGCAGCCACGCGACCGCAATCGGCACCAGCATCCAGGTTTCCACCACCAAACCAGGCAGCGCTTTGACGGGCGCCTGCTTGCGGATCAATCCGTAGAAACCAAAGGACAACGCCAGCACCAGCGACACCCACGGCAGGCTGCCGACTTGCCACACCTGTTGCGCCACGCCGACTGCCGCCAGACCTACGGCGATCCACTGCATGCGCCGCAATCGTTCGCCGAGGATCAGCATGCCCAGCAAGACGTTCACCAACGGATTTATGTAATAGCCGAGGCTCGCTTCAAGCATCCGCCCGGCATTCACTGCCCACACGTAAGTCAGCCAGTTGGCCGCGATCAGCGTGCCACTCAGGGCCAGGATCGCCAGACGTTTGGGGTTGTCACGCAACTCGCGCCACCAGCCTGGATGTTTCCACACCATCAATAACAAGGCACCGAACAGCGCGGACCACAGCACGCGATGGATGATGATCTCCACGGCGGGCACGCTGGCGATGGCTTTGAAGTAGAGCGGGAACAGTCCCCAGATGATGTAGGCAGTAAGACCCAAAATGTACCCGCGACGCGGGTTGGCGACTTGCATGCAGAATCCTTGCTTAGGCAGCTAACAAAAAGGGGATTGTAAGGAGATTTGTCTGTGGATGTCCTGCCTGAATAGGTTGAGCAATTGTGAACACACAACCCTGTGGGAGTGAGCCGGCTCCGGGCGGCGTTCCGACGATAGCTGTGTGTCAGCCACTGATGTGCTGAATGTTTCGCAGCCATCGCGAGCAGGCTCACTCCTACAGGCAGGGCTGTGTGTCAGAAAAGTTTTAGCGGTTCTTCATTCAGCGCCGCAAGCTGCTCGCGCAACGCCAACACCTGATCACCCCAATAACGCTCACTGCCAAACCACGGAAAACTGTGCGGGAACGCCGGGTCGTCCCAGCGACGGGCGAGCCAGGCGCTGTAGTGCATCAGGCGCAAGGCGCGCAACGGTTCGATCAACGCCAGTTCTCGCGGATCGAAATCGTGAAACTCGTTGTAGCCGTCCATCAGTTCCGACAACTGACCGAGACATTCCTGACGATCACCGGCCAGCATCATCCAGATGTCCTGCACCGCCGGGCCCATGCGGCAGTCGTCAAGGTCGACGATGTGGAACATTTCGTCGCGGCACATCATGTTGCCGGGGTGGCAGTCGCCGTGCATGCGGATGTTCTGGTGCGGCGTGGCCTTGTAGACCTCTTCGACTCGCTTGAGCAGATCACGGGCCACGGACTCGTAGGCGGGCAGCAAGCTTTTGGGTACAAAGTTGCCTTCGAGCAAGGTGGTCAGCGAGTCATGACCGAAGTTCTTCACGCCTAGCGCTTCACGGTGATCGAACGGTTTGGTGGAGCCCACGGCGTGCAGGCGTCCCAGCAACTGACCGAGGCGATAGAGCTGATCGAGATTGCCCGGCTCCGGCGCACGGCCACCCCGGCGGGGGAACAGGGTGAAACGAAAGCCGTTGTGTTCGTGCAGGCTGGCGCCGTTGTGAATCATTGGCGCAACCACTGGCACGTCGCATTCGGCGAGTTCGAAGGTGAACTGGTGTTCTTCGAGAATCGCTTCGTTGGTCCAGCGCTGCGGGCGATAGAACTTGGCGATCAGCGGCTCGGAGTCTTCGATACCGACTTGATAAACGCGGTTTTCGTAGCTGTTGAGCGCCAGAATGCGCGCGTCGCTGAGAAAGCCAATGCTTTCGACGGCATCGAGCACGAGGTCTGGGGTGAGGGTTGCAAACGGGTGGGCCATGCTGACTCCTGCGCGCAGCAGGCTGCCGCGTCCGGCCAAGCATGGTAGCGCAGACGGGCTGACTTTAGGGGATGGGATCGTTCCCACGCTCCGCGT
>NZ_AKJS01000137.1 GCF_000282215.1 Pseudomonas sp. GM21 | reverse complement strand
GGGAATGCAGCCCGAGACGCTCCGCGTCCCTGCCGAAGCGGACGCGGAGCGTCCATTGAGGCATTCCCACGCGGAGCGTGGGAACGATCAATCAAAGCGGTCTGTCAGTCACTGAAAATCAAGGGCTGTAATACCCCACAGCCACCAGGAAATGCCCGACCTTTTTCAGGTAGGCATGCTTGTCTTCAATCTTGTTGGTCACTGGGTTTTTCCAGCGGTACTTGTAATCGCCATAATCCTTCTTGGCCATCAAAGCCAGGATCGGCTCACCCACCGGATTGCCTTCCGGGTCCTTGATCGCGCCAAAGTCGGTGTTGACCAGCCGCAGGTTGGTGCCGTGGGCCACGTAACGCTGGGTGTTCAGGTCGACAACGAACACATACAGATCATCCTGCAAGTAACCGCCCTTGAGGGAGTTGATCGCGGTCAGCGTGCCCTTCTCGTCCTTGGCCAGATCGGTCGCGGCTTTGTTCAGCAGCGCCATTGCCTGTTCCGCCGATGCCCGTGGCAGGTAGTAACCGACCGCCAGAATCCGTTGACCGACGCGCTGGAAGTACACATGTTTGCGCTCGACTTTGCCGTCCTCCCAGTTCTGCCAGCGGTATTCCGCCTCCTGAATACCATTGCTCTCCGGCACGTTAACCGCGTCCTTGAAGGCTTTCTGCAAGTCCGGCCCGAGGGTTTCGGTGACATCACGTCCGATCAACGCCGCAGACGGCCCGCCGCTCGCGAGCATCACACCTTTGGTGTCGACCACAAAGACGTAGCGATCCTTGTCGACAAACTCGCCCTGACGACTGAATGCCGCGAACGCCTTGTCGCCATTGTCGTGGTAATAGGCCAGGGCCTTCTCCAGCAAGGCTTTGGCGGCCTGACTGTCTTCCTTTTCCGTACCGGCGGCCTGAGCCTGCCCGAGGCACAGGAGTAGCATCGCGCCCAGCAATGCCAGTTTTTGCAGAACCCCCATAGTGCATCCCTCAATCTTATTGGTGTTTCAAGAGCGTAGACGGCCGTTGGATATCTACGAATTTGTAGCAGCTGTCGAGCCCCAGCGAGGCTGTATCCCGACCCCGCAATTTGTCTGATAAAACGCGTGGACTGATTTCACGACTGCTTCGCCCGAGCGCGGACCGGCCGACGCAGGCTGCGCCAGTTGCTACAGGAGCGGTGTGGCGGCTCTACTGCCGTGCGCGAAGTTGTTGCTGCAAATTCTGGATCTGCGCCTGAAGAGTGTTGATGTTGCGGGTTACCTGGCCGCGAAACGCGTCAAACTCGGCGGTATTGGTGGAACCTTGCGCAGCGGCTGGACGGTTGTCCTGCACGCTTTTGAGCACAATTATCTCTTCCTCCAGACGCTCGATAGCGGCGCTTGGGTTGCCTTGTTTTCTCAGCGCGGCAATGTCGGCGCCCAGGCTCTTGAGCTGAGCGTCGAATTTGCTGCTGTCGTCCGGCGCGCTTTTCAGGGCGGTGAGTTCAGCGCTCAAGGCTTTGACCTGGGCCTGCAATTGCGTATTGGCCGCCTGATGCTCTGTGTCCTGGGCGGTGAGTTGCGCCAGTCGCTTATCCAGTTCACTGGTTTGTGCCGTCATCTGCGCCAGACGCTTGTCCAGATCCGAGGCCTGCCCAACAACGCCTTCTTGCTGTTTGCCTTGATCCAGCAGTTTGGATTCCAGGACTTTGATTTGCAGCTTCAGCGCTTCGCTGTCGCTGGTGACGTTGGTCTGGCTGGCGACGACCTTGCCGGAAATGTCCTGCAAGCGCCCTGCGGCTTCCTCGCTGATACGCGCGAAACTTTCCTGGGTGGCCACCAGTTGTTGTTCCATCAGCGAGATCTGCTGAAAACTCCACCAAGCAAGGCCGGCAAACGCAAAAAACAACGCTCCGACCAACGCCCACAGTGGGCCTGTGCTGGCGCTTTTGACTTTTACCACCGGCGCCGGCCGCGAATGCACGCGAGTACGAACGGTAGGCGGGTAATCATCGTCGAGGCTGTCAGCACGCAGACTCGGTACATCGAAATCGTCGTTGGCATCGTTACGCATGGACATTGAATCAACCTTTGTAGAACGAGGTGATGGCTTTATGCGGCGAGTATAACCCCCACAGCCGCACCGATTGACTCTCTACACCCGACTCGGTTCAGTGCCGGCAGGCCAGGCTGGCAGGTCAGCGGATGTCCTGAGCCTTCCACCAACTGCAAAATTCATCGAGGGCGGCCCAGAGGCTGACTTTCGGATCGTAGTCCAGGTAATGCCGGGCGCGGCTGATGTCCAGGGTGAAGTTTTTGTTCATGACCTGCATCCCCAGTCGCGACAAGGTCGGCTCGGGACGCCCCGGCCATAGCTTGCACACCCCTTCGTTGAGCGCTGCGGCGGCGTAGCCCAAACCGTAGGAACGGTAGCGCGTCACTTGTGGGACTTCCATGTTGCGCATGACGTAATTGACGACATCCCACAAGGGAATCGGCGTTCCGTTACTGATGTTGTAGGCCTTGCCCAAGGCCGAGCCGCTGGCGAGCAAACTGCTGAGCAACGCCTCGTTGAGGTTTTGCACACTGGTGAAATCGACCTTGTTCAGGCCATTACCGATGATCGCCAAGCGTCCTTTGCGCTGCATTTTC
Source organism: Pseudomonas sp. GM21 (assembly GCF_000282215.1). Lineage (GTDB taxonomy): Bacteria > Pseudomonadota > Gammaproteobacteria > Pseudomonadales > Pseudomonadaceae > Aquipseudomonas. The sequence continues at coordinate 10,027 of NZ_AKJS01000137.1, read as the reverse complement.
AGCAGTCGCGGAAAAATGCTCATGTCACCGGCACCTGTGACGAAACGCGGGCGCAGGGCCAGGGTTTCCAGACCGAACTCCTGGGCGCCGAAGACTTTCTGCTCGGCCAGGAATTTGGTCGCGGCGTAAGGATGCTTGAAACGCTTGGGCACCTGTTCTTCGGTCAAGCCCAGTCGATCTCGGCCATCGAAGTAGATCGACGGCGAGGACAGGTGCACCAACCGGCGAACGCGCTGCTTCAGACAAGCCTCGACCACGTTTTCCGTGACCTGGACGTTGCCTTGATGAAAGTCCTGATAGCGTCCCCACAACCCCACCGCCCCCGCGCAATGGACCACGGCCTCGACGTCTGAACACAGCTCGCGCGCCAGTTCCGGGTCGCTCAAGTCGCCCTGAATAAACTCGGCGCCACGGCGCACCAGGTGTTCGACACTTTCGGCCCGGCGACCGTTGACCCGCACGTCCAGGCCCTGCTCCAGGGCGAAACGCGCAAAGCGTCCGCCAATGAAGCCGCTTGCGCCGGTGACCAGAATTTTCATGTAGTGCTCCACAAATGCAGATGTAAGCTTCAAGCTACAAGCTGCAAGTTAAAAACGATCCGCAAGCGCTCACTTGCCGCTTGCAGCTTGACGCTTACGGCTGCGTCCAAGGCACCAGCCATTGCTTCGACGAACGCACCAATTGGTCGGTCAACAACCCCAGAAGTTGACCGCCATTGCGCCAATGATGCCAGTACAGCGGCACGTCGATGGGCTTATCTGGCAAAAGCTCCCTCAAAACACCACGCTCCAGTTGCTCGCGCACCTGTAATTCCGGGACCAGCCCCCAGCCGAGACCGGCCTCGGTCAAACGAATGAAGCCTTCAGACGAGGGGCATAAATGGTGTTGGAAACCGCCATCCACCCCCAGCGAAGCAAGATAGCGATGTTGCAGGAAATCGTCCGGGCCAAAGACCAGCGCCGGGGTTTTCGCCAGTCGGTCGGCGCGAACGCCGTCCGGAAAATGGCGCGCGATGAACGCCGGACTGGCCAACGCCCGATAACGCATGGCCCCCAGCAGAACGCTGCGGGCACCGGCCACCGGGCGCTCGCTGGCGCACAGACACCCCGCTACTTCTCCGGCACGCATGCGTTTGAGGCCGACGGTCTGGTCTTCGACGACCAGGTCCAGCAGCAGGTGTTGTTCGGCGCAAAAGTCGCCCACCGCTTGCGCCCACCAAGTGGCAAGGCTGTCGGCATTCAAGGCGATGCGCAGGCGCTCCGGCAGGCCCTCTTCATCCAGCGCCGGCACCAGGGACTGCAAGTCGCGCTCCAGCAAACGTACCTGCTGCACATGGTTGAGCAGGCGACGGCCAATGTCCGTCGGGGCCGGCGGCGTAACCCGCACCAGCACCGGCTGGCCGACCCGCGCCTCCAGCAGCTTGATGCGCTGTGAGATCGCCGATTGCGACAACCCGAGCACCTGGGCGGCCCGTTCGAAACCGGCTTGCTCGACCACGGCGGCCAAGGCAGACAGTAATTTATAGTCGAACATCAGTTTTCCTAATGAGCGATCATCATGATTGGTTTTTCTTATACAGGTTAGCAGCGGAGAATGCCCATCAAGATCTCTTGAACAAGGAACACCGACATGGCTGGCGAAACATCATTGGCAACCCTGCTTCGCAGCATGAGCCCGCAACTCAACGCCGGCGAATATGTGTTTTGCACCCTGCGCGACGGCAAGCTGCCGGCGGGCCTTGAGATTGTCGGCAGCTTTCGCGAGCAGGAAGGCCTGACCGTGATTCTGGAACGTTCCCACGCCGAACAGGCCGGTTTCAGCTTCGATTACGTCGCGGCCTGGATCACCTTGAATGTTCACTCGGCGCTGGAAGCCGTCGGCCTGACCGCCGCCTTCGCCACCGCGTTAGGCAAGGCCGGCATCAGTTGCAACGTGATCGCCGGTTACTACCACGACCACCTGTTTGTCGGTCAAGCCGACGCCGAACGCGCACTGCGCGTGCTGCGCGACCTTGCAGCCAACGCGGAGTAAACCTTATGTGGCAAAGCTATGTGAACGGCCTGTTGGTGGCCGCCGGGCTGATCATGGCGATCGGCACGCAGAATGCGTTTGTGCTGGCGCAAAGTCTTCGGCGTGAACATCACCTGCCGGTGGCAGCGTTGTGCGTGACGTGCGATGCACTGCTGGTCGCCGCAGGCGTGTTCGGTCTGGCGACCGTGCTCGCGCAAAACCCGACATTGCTGGCGGTTGCCCGCTGGGGAGGCGCGGTGTTTCTGATTTGGTATGGCAGCCAGGCATTGCGCAGGGCCTGCTCGAAACAGAGCCTGCAACAGGGTGAAAACCAGACTGCTCGCTCACTGCGGGCGGTCATGCTCAGCGCGTTGGCAGTGACATTGCTCAACCCACACGTTTATCTGGACACGGTTTTACTGATTGGCTCCCTCGGTGCGCAGCAAACCGAGCCTGGCGCTTATGTCGTGGGCGCGGCGAGTGCGTCGTTACTGTGGTTCTTCACCTTGGCGTTGGGCGCGGCATGGTTGGCGCCTTGGCTCGCACGGCCTGGCACCTGGAGAATTCTCGATCTGCTGGTGGCGGTGATGATGTTTGCCGTGGCCTTTCAATTAATCGTCGCCCCTTAATTATTCCAAATGGCTCTGGAACCTCTATTCCACACAGTTGTTGCGTGGTTATGCCGCACCCCCGGTGCTATGATCCGATTCCCTGCGCCGCAAAGAGTACAAACTCCCCGGCGCTTGTCTGGCCGCCCGTGATCGGCCTTGCGCTCACCGCAACTGACCTGATTAGGAGAATCATCATGGCTTTCGAATTGCCGCCGCTGCCTTACGCACACGACGCCCTGCAGCCGCACATTTCCAAGGAAACCCTGGAATACCACCACGACAAGCACCACAACACCTACGTCGTGAACCTGAACAACCTGGTGCCAGGCACCGAGTTCGAAGGCAAGACCCTGGAAGAAATCGTTAAATCTTCCTCGGGCGGTATCTTCAACAACGCCGCTCAGGTCTGGAACCACACCTTCTACTGGAACTGCCTGGCACCAAACGCCGGCGGTCAACCAACAGGCGCGCTGGCTGATGCCATCAACGCTGCCTTTGGTTCGTTCGACAAGTTCAAGGAAGAGTTCAGCAAGACTTCCATCGGCACCTTTGGTTCCGGTTGGGGCTGGCTGGTGAAAAAGGCTGACGGTTCCCTGGCCCTGGCCAGCACCATCGGCGCCGGCAACCCGCTGACCAGCGGCGACACCCCGCTGCTGACCTGCGACGTCTGGGAACACGCTTACTACATCGACTACCGCAACCTGCGTCCGAAGTACGTTGAAGCGTTCTGGAACCTGGTCAACTGGAAATTCGTGGCTGAGCAGTTCGAAGGCAAAACCTTCACCGCTTAAGCTCGACGCCAGTCAAAAAACCCGGCTTTTATGCCGGGCTTAATGAACTGGTCAGCCTGACCGAGAAGCCCTGCAGGTTTACGCTTGCAGGGCTTTTCTCGTTTTCGGCGATCAAGCCTCAGGTTTAACCCGATCCGAAGGGCGCCGCACACCCGCCACAATCTTATCCACAGCCTTGGTCGCCGCGACCATGCCGAACGTCGCCGTCACCATCATCACCGCGCCAAACCCGCCGGCACAGTCCAGCTTCACGCCATCTCCGACAAAACTTTTCTGCAAGCAAATGCTGCCATCGGGTTTCGGGTAGCGCAGTTGTTCGGTGGAAAATACACACGGCACACTGTAATGGCGCGTCACTGTGCGGGAGAAATTGTAATCGCGGCGCAATGTAGAACGAACTTTCGACGCCAACGGATCATTGAACGTGCGGTTCAAGTCGCACACCTGAATCAGCGTCGGGTCGATCTGCCCGCCCGCGCCGCCGGTGGTGATGATCTGGATCTTGCGTCGCTTGCACCAGGCAATCAGCGCGGCCTTGGCATTAACGCTGTCGATGCAATCGATCACGCAGTCAATGTTCGGCGTGATGTACTCGGCCATGGTATCGCGGGTGACGAAATCCGCCACCGCGTGCACCGTGCAGTCCGGGTTGATCCCGCGCAGGCGCTCGGCCATCACTTCTACCTTGGGTTTGCCGACGGTGCTGTCCAGCGCGTGCAACTGACGGTTGGCGTTGCTAACGCAGACGTCGTCCAGGTCAAACAGCGAAATCTCGCCCACGCCACAACGGGCAACGGCTTCTGCCGCCCAGGAACCGACGCCACCGACGCCGACAATCGCCACATGCGCCGCGCGCAGGCGCTCCAGCCCCTCAATGCCATACAAACGGGCGATGCCTGCAAACCGCGGATCTTCTGTGCTCATGACCAATACCCCAAAAACCGGCGCGCATTATAGGGCCACAGCGCGAGAACTTTTAACCTTCCGGCTACAAGTGTAAGAACTTATGTGAAACGGGATTGCCCAACGTCAGACTTTTCCTTGCCTCTTGTACGGCAAGTGAAAGCACGGTGTAGGATGCGCGCCCAAAAGTCCTTTGGCAGCCGTTCTGCCGACCGTTCCTTCGTTCCACTGCCTCCGGAACCCGAAATAACCATGTCATCGCGTAAATTTGGACTCAACCTGGTCGTGGTGCTCGCCATCGCAGCCTTGTTTACCGGCTTCTGGGCGCTAGTCAATCGCCCGGTCACCGCCCCCAACTGGCCTGAACAGATCGCTGGTTTCTCGTACTCGCCGTACCAGCAAGGCCAGTACCCACAAAAAGAGCAATACCCGACCGACGATCAAATGCGTCGCGACTTGGAGATCATGAGCAAGCTGACGGACAACATCCGTACTTACTCAGTCGATGGCACCTTGGGAGACATTCCCAAACTGGCAGAAGAATTCGGCCTGCGGGTCACCCTGGGGATCTGGATCAGCCCGGACCAGGAGCGCAATGAGCGCGAAATCACTCGCGCCATCGAAATCGCCAACACCTCGCGCAGCGTGGTTCGTGTGGTTGTAGGCAACGAGGCAATCTTCCGTAAGGAAATTACTGCCGCCGAACTCAGCGTACTGCTGGATCGCGTCCGCGCGGCCGTGAAAGTGCCGGTGACCACCTCCGAGCAGTGGCACGTCTGGGAAGAACACCCGGAACTGGCCAAACACGTCGACCTGATCGCGGCCCACGTCCTGCCTTACTGGGAATTTATCCCGGTGGACAAGGCCGGTCAGTTCGTTCTCGATCGCGCCCGCGACCTGAAAAAGATGTTCCCGAAAAAACCACTGCTGCTCTCGGAGGTTGGCTGGCCGAGCAACGGTCGTATGCGTGGCGGCACCGATGCCAGCCCGGCGGATCAGGCGATTTACCTGCGCACCTTGGTCAACAAACTCAATCGCCAGGGCTTCAACTACTTCGTGATCGAAGCGTTTGACCAGCCGTGGAAAGCCAGCGACGAAGGTTCGGTGGGCGCGTATTGGGGTGTGTTCAACGCCGCGCGCCAGCAGAAATTCAACTTCGAAGGCCCGGTGGTCGCGATCCCGCAATGGCGAGTGCTGGCGATCGGTTCGGCCGTGTTGGCGTTGCTGTCCCTGACCCTGCTGATGATCGACGGCTCGGCCCTGCGCCAACGTGGCCGTACCTTCCTGACCTTCATCGCGTTTCTGTGCGGCTCGGTGTTGGTGTGGATCGGCTATGACTACAGCCAGCAATACAGCACCTGGTTCAGCCTGACCGTCGGATTCCTCCTGGCCCTCGGCGCTCTCGGGGTCTTTATTGTTTTGCTGACCGAGGCCCATGAACTGGCCGAAGCCGTCTGGACCCACAAGCGCCGGCGTGAATTCCTGCCGGTGGTGGGCGATTCGGACTACAGACCGAAAGTCTCGATCCACGTGCCCTGCTACAACGAGCCGCCGGAGATGGTCAAACAGACCCTCAATGCCCTGGCCAACCTCGACTACCCGGACTTCGAAGTCCTGATCATCGACAACAACACCAAGGACCCGGCGGTCTGGGAACCGGTACGCGATTATTGCGCAACCCTCGGCCCGCGCTTCAAGTTCTTCCACGTTGCCCCGCTGGCCGGTTTCAAGGGCGGCGCGCTGAATTACCTGATTCCGCACACGGCCAAGGATGCCGAAGTCATCGCGGTGATCGACTCGGACTACTGCGTCGACCCGAACTGGCTCAAGCACATGGTGCCGCACTTCGCCGACCCGAAAATTGCTGTGGTGCAGTCGCCGCAGGATTACCGCGATCAGAACGAAAGCACCTTCAAGAAGCTGTGCTACGCGGAATACAAAGGCTTTTTCCACATCGGCATGGTCACCCGTAACGACCGTGACGCGATCATCCAGCACGGCACCATGACCATGACCCGACGCTCGGTGCTTGAGGAACTCGGTTGGGCCGACTGGTGCATCTGTGAAGATGCCGAGTTGGGTCTGCGCGTGTTCGAAAAAGGCCTGTCGGCGGCGTACTACCACACCAGCTACGGCAAGGGCCTGATGCCCGATACCTTTATCGACTTCAAGAAACAGCGTTTCCGCTGGGCCTACGGGGCGATTCAGATCATCAAGCGTCACACCGCCAGCCTGCTGCGTGGCAAGGACACCGAACTGACCCGCGGCCAGCGTTACCACTTCCTCGCGGGCTGGTTGCCGTGGGTTGCGGATGGCATGAACATCTTCTTCACGGTCGGTGCGTTGTTGTGGTCGGCGGCGATGATTATCGTGCCGCAGCGGGTCGATCCACCGCTGCTGATTTTCGCAATTCCACCGTTGGCACTGTTCGTGTTCAAGGTCGGCAAGATCATCTTCCTGTATCGCCGTGCAGTCGGCGTGAACCTGAAAGATGCCTTCTGCGCGGCATTGGCCGGGCTGGCGTTGTCGCACACCATCGCCAAAGCGGTGCTGTACGGCTTCTTCACCAGCAGCATTCCGTTCTTCCGCACGCCGAAAAACGCCGACAACCATGGCTTCTGGGTCGCCATTTCGGAGGCACGTGAAGAGGTGTTCATCATGCTGCTGTTGTGGGGCGCGGCGCTGGGGATCTTCCTGGTGAACGGCTTGCCGAGCAACGACATGCGCTTCTGGGTGATCATGTTGCTGGTGCAGTCGTTGCCGTATCTGGCGGCGCTGGTCATGGCATTTCTGTCTTCGCTGCCCAAACCGGCCGCCGAGCCTGAGCCGGTACCAGCCGTCTAAATCTGTACAGATGCACTAAACGGCGGCCAATGGTCGCCGTTTTGCTTTAAGATAACCGCCATTTTGCAGGCCTTGCGCCCAATGGCTTGACCCAATACCTGTGGGAGCGAGCCTGCTCGCGATGCAGGCGATGAGGTTTGTCATACAGACCGTGTCATCGTTCATCGCGAGCAGGCTCGCTCCCACATTTACAGTTTTCCGGAGTTTTCCATGACGGCCCACGCCGACCTTTCGCCGACCCTTCAACTCGCCATCGACCTGATCCGCCGTCCGTCCGTGACGCCGCTCGACGCCGATTGCCAGAAGCAGATGATGCAGCGCCTGGGCGATGCCGGTTTCATGCTGGAACCGATGCGCATCGAAGATGTGGATAACTTCTGGGCGACCCACGGTAAACACGACGGTCCGGTGCTGTGCTTCGCCGGTCACACCGACGTGGTGCCGACCGGCCCGGTGACCGCCTGGCAGATCGACCCGTTCAACGCGCTGATCGACGAACATGGCATGCTCTGCGGCCGTGGCGCGGCGGACATGAAAGGCAGCCTCGCGTCCATGACCGTGGCCGCCGAGCGCTTTGTCGCCGACTACCCGGATCACAAGGGCAAAGTGGCTTTCCTGATCACCAGCGACGAAGAAGGCCCGGCACATCACGGTACCAAGGCTGTGGTTGAACGCCTCGCCGCGCGCAAGGAACGTCTGGACTGGTGCATCGTCGGCGAGCCGTCGAGCACCACCCTGGTGGGTGACGTGGTCAAGAATGGCCGTCGCGGCTCCCTCGGTGCCAAACTGACCGTTCGCGGTGTGCAAGGTCACGTGGCCTATCCGCACCTCGCCAAGAACCCGATCCACCTCGCCGCCCCGGCCCTGGCTGAACTGGCCGCAGAGCATTGGGACCACGGCAACGATTTCTTCCCGCCGACCAGTTTCCAGATCTCCAACGTCAACTCCGGCACCGGCGCGACCAACGTGATTCCGGGTGACCTGGTGGCGGTGTTCAATTTCCGCTTCTCCACCGAATCCACCGTTGAAGGCCTGCAAAAGCGCGTCGCCGACATTCTCGACAAGCACGGCCTGGACTGGCACATCGACTGGGCGCTGTCCGGTCTGCCATTCCTCACCGAACCGGGTGCGTTGCTGGACGCGGTCGCATCGAGCATCAAGGACATCACTGGTCGTGAAACCAAGGCCTCCACCAGCGGCGGCACCTCCGACGGTCGTTTCATCGCGACCATGGGCACGCAAGTGGTTGAGCTGGGGCCTGTCAACGCGACGATCCACCAGGTCAACGAGCGCGTACTGGCCGCTGACCTCGATGTGCTGACCGAAATCTACTACCAGACCCTGATCAAGTTGCTCGCCTGATGCTTGCCTGCCCGATCTGCAGCGAACCGCTGAACGCGGTGGACAACGGCGTGGCGTGCCCCGCCGGGCATCGTTTCGACCGCGCGCGCCAGGGTTACCTGAACCTGTTGCCGGTGCAGCACAAAAACAGCCGCGACCCTGGGGATAACCTGGCCATGGTCGAAGCCCGCCGCGACTTCTTGAACGCCGGCCATTACGCGCCGGTGGCCAAGCGTCTGGCCGAACTGGCGGCGCAATATGCACCACAACGCTGGCTCGACATCGGCTGTGGCGAGGGTTACTACACCGCGCAAATCGCCGAGGCCTTGCCGAACGCCGATGGTTACGCGTTGGACATCTCCCGGGAAGCGGTGAAACGCGCCTGTAAACGCAACCCGCAACTGACCTGGTTGATCGCCAGCATGGCGCGGGTGCCGTTGGCTTCGGGCAGTTGCCAGTTTCTCGCCAGCGTCTTCAGCCCGCTCGACTGGGAAGAAGCCAAGCGCCTGCTCAGCCCCGGTGGCGGCTTGATGAAAGTCGGACCGACCAGTGGCCACTTGATGGAATTGCGCGAGCGGTTGTACGACGAAGTGCGTGAATACACCGACGACAAGCATCTGGCCTTGGTGCCGGAAGGCATGGCGCTGCAACACAGCGAAACCCTGGAATTCAAACTGACGCTTTCAAACGGTCAGGACCGGGCGAACCTGTTGGCCATGACACCCCACGGCTGGCGCGCCAGTGCCGAACGCCGGGCGGCAGTCATCGAACAGGCCGAGCCGTTCGAGGTCACCGTGTCGATGCGCTACGATTATTTTGTTCTTCAATAAACTCTTAAATTTTGGTCTTGAGCAAACAGCTTGAGGCCGGCTAAATCCGCGAATGGATTTTTCAGACCCGCAGTGAGGACATCCATGCGCCAACCCGATATCGAGATTTACCTGAAAGACGCCGACGTCGACTACAAGGCCATTGCGGCCTGGCTCGGCACTGCTTTGGGCCCGTGCACCGACTGGGTTCAGAAAGGGCAAACCTACAAGTGCAAGGCCGGCAATGTACCGGTTACCTGGCTGCCCAAGGCCGTGGGCAAATGGAACAGCCTGTTCCTGGACAGCGACCAGACCCCATGGGAAGACGACATCGCCTGCGCCCGCGCAGCCTTTGCCGCATTGAACGTCGAAGTGCGTTGCGCGCCGGGTACGTGGGTCGAGGAAGAAGGTGAAGAAACAGCGGATCGCTGGATGCGCATCAGCGCGGACGGTGAAGAAGAAATCACCTGGAAGACCGCTTAAAACCAGAACACAGAACCTGTGGCCTGCTCTGAATGACATGCCAAAAAGGTGATCAATTGTGGGAGCGGGCTTGCCCGCGAAGACGGCGGCACATCCAGCATAGATGTGACTGACAAGCCGCTTTCGCGGGCAAGCCCTAATGCCAGTCAGTTAAGCAATTTCTGCGGTAACGCAATTGTTGTAGCAGCTGGCGAAGCCTGCGTTCGGCTGCGAAGCAGTCGTAATACCTGAGTTT
>NZ_AKJS01000136.1 GCF_000282215.1 Pseudomonas sp. GM21 | reverse complement strand
CTGTCACACCGCCGGAAGTCACGCCGCCGATAGTGGCTGTCACACCGCCGGAAGTTACGCCGCCAGTTGTGGTTGTCACACCACCTGTCGTCAGCACTCCCGAAGCGCCATCCATTGCTCCGATCAACCAATCGACCACCCTTGGCGGTGCCACAACCCTGGCCGGGCTGTTCAACTACAACGGCTACGATGCCAGACTGATGAACCTGTTCAACGCTGCCGCCGCGCTGCCTTCTTCGGCTGCGGGCAACAAGGCCGGCGCGCAGCTGAGCCCGGCGGCGACCGCGTCAGCCGCCACTCAGGCGTCCACTGCTTCCACCGTACAGGTGCTCAATGTCACGGCGGCGCACCTGGACGGGCTGCGCACCGCCCAGAACAACACGGGCGGCAGCAGTGGTATCGCCACGGGTGAAGGCGCCAGCAACTCCGGGCTCTGGGGCCAGGCGTTCGGCGGCACTTCGCGCCTGAGCGAGAGCAATAATATCGCCGGTTATCACAGCCACTACGGTGGCATGCTGATCGGTGCCGATGGCGCCGTGAACGACAGCTGGCAGGCCGGCGGCCTGTTCAGCTACACCCAGACCACGGTGAACAGCGACGGTGATAACACAGGCAGTTCTGCCGACGTGAAGTCCTACGGTCTGTTCGGCTATGCCAGCTACCAAGGCCAGCCGTGGTACCTGGACCTGTCGTTGGGTGCTGTCCAGCAGCAATACGACACCCGGCGTGAAATCAACTTCCCCGGTTTCAGCGGCGTGGCCAATGGCAACCACGACGGGATGCAGTACATCGCATCTGCACTGGCCGGTTACCCGATTGAGCTGGCTAACCACACGGTGCTGACACCCATTGCCGGCTTGACCTACAGCTCCCTGGACGAGGACAGCTTCACCGAAAGCGGCGGCAACGGCGCGGCACTGCACGTTGATTCCACCAGCACCCACTCGTTGAAAAGCGATCTGGGCACCAGGCTGGAGCGTTCCTTCGCCACCACCTACGGCAACGTCGTGCCGTCGGCGCAGTTGATCTGGCGTCATGAGTACCAGGACACGCGCCTGCAGTCGGTCTCCAATTTTGCCGTCGATACCTCGGGCGCCACCAGCTTCAGCAGTCCGGGCGCCAAGCCAGTGGACGACACCGGGGTGCTGGCGCTGGGCGTGACGTTGCTGCGCAGTAATACGCTGAGCCTCTCGGCGAAGTACACGCTGGAAGCCGAGAGTGGCTAAACCGCCAATACGGGGGACATGCAA
>NZ_AKJS01000135.1 GCF_000282215.1 Pseudomonas sp. GM21 | reverse complement strand
TGATCGAGGGCATCGGAGGCGGTGTTGACAGCGTCTGGACATCCTTGAGCAGTTACACCTTGGGCGCAAACGTCGAGAATTTGTTCTTCGGCGGTACCGGCAACTTCACGGCGATCGGCAATACGTTAAACAACGTACTCGTTGGGGGCACTGGCAATGACACTTTCGTGTTCGGCGCAAGTTTCGGAAACGATCAGATTATCGGTTTCACTGACGGTCAGGATCGGCTCAATGTTTCTGTGTTCAACATCACGGCGGCGAACTTCGCGGGAAACGTCAACATCGCCGATGCGGGTGCGGATACTGTAGTCAGCTTCGGAGGAGCTGATTCCATCCGCCTGGTGGGTGTGGCCGACGCAACAACCATCACTGCCACGGACTTCATTTTGGTTGGTTGAGGTCTGGTTAGTACTGTCGCAGGGAGCGCGAACAACGGAGGGGAGGGCATTATGCCCTCCCTTTTTTTGAGCCTGACCGTTCGTTTTGGCGCAGTTGTGTGAGGCGCGAGCGTTGTCAGTTGGTGCCGTCTGCTTGAGTCGGGTAACTGGATATCAGGAGGGCCAGGCAACGAAGAATTCGCAACCGTTGGATGTCAGGAGTGCGGGAAATAGTGCTCAGTATTTATCGTCGTATACGACGCCTCGCGTGACGGGACGGAAAAATCACCGATTTCCTGAGCGACATAGCCGCGTAGGAAACCGGTGGTTATTTCAGACTCGCGCCCGCGTCCTGTTCGCCAACCTGTCAATCTCGCTGATTTCAGATTATTAGGACAGGCAGACGATCATTTGAAAAATTGGCCGCGGGTCGAAAAGCGATACTTCACCCAGGGTGCAGGCTGGAGGATTTTCTCAAACCCCAGAAACGACAAAGCCCTGAATAATCAGGGCTTTGTCGTATAAAGATGGCGGAGGCGATGGGATTCGAACTCATGGACCTGTTACAGTCGACGGTTTTCAAGACCGTTGCCTTAAACCACTCGGCCACACCTCCGTTTGTGTTGCGGGCGCCATAATACCTGAATGAAACACACTGTCAAACTCTCTGCATAGCTTGTTACAGAGCGTCTGTTATGATCTTTGCGACTGAACGTTTCAAACCAACAGGAGTGTCGCCATGCGCGAACAGGATTACGCAGTTAATAACAGCGTGCAGGCTGAGCAGCTAGAGGTTAGCCGCGTCCTGCGCAACACTTACGGCTTACTCGCTCTCACCCTCGCATTCAGTGGCGTGATGGCGTTTGTCGCTCAGCAGATGCGTGTCGGTTACCCGAACATATTCGTGGTGCTGATCGGCTTCTACGGGCTTTTCTTCCTCACCAACAAACTCCGTGATTCTGCCTGGGGCCTGGTTTCTGCTTTTGCCCTGACCGGTTTCATGGGTTTCCTGCTCGGCCCGATCCTCAACCGTTACCTGGGAATGCAGGGTGGCGCTGAAGTGGTCAGTTCGGCGTTCGCGATGACGGCGCTGGTGTTTGGTGGTCTGTCGGCTTACGTGCTGATTACCCGCAAGGACATGAGCTTCCTGGGCGGTTTCATCACGGCAGGCTTCTTCGTGCTGCTGGGTGCGACGCTGGCGAGCTTCTTCTTCCAGATCAGCGGCCTGCAACTGGCGATCAGCGCAGGTTTCGTGCTGTTCTCCTCGGTCTGCATTCTGTACCAGACCAGCGCCATCATTCATGGCGGCGAGCGCAACTACATCATGGCGACCATCAGCCTGTATGTATCGATCTACAACCTGTTCGTCAGCTTGTTGCAGCTGTTTGGCATCATGAGCCGCGATGATTAATCGAAGGCTTTAAGTAAAAAACCCGCTTAGCAGACTGTGTGAAAACACGCT
>NZ_AKJS01000134.1 GCF_000282215.1 Pseudomonas sp. GM21 | reverse complement strand
AGCCTGCGTCCGGCTGCGAAGCAGCCGTGAAATCAGACAATGCGGTGTTTCAGGGAATCCGCGTGTACAGGATTTACGACTGCTTCGCAGCCGGACGCAGGCTTCGCCAGCTGCTACAGAGTTCGACTCGCGCTTAACTGATCGGCATGGGGTCAGCCTCCTTCTTTTATTACCTTTCGGAATTCCCTAGATGAAAGCTATTGCTTACTACAACTCGTTGCCGATCAGCGACGAAAAATCACTGCAAGACATCGAGCTGCCAGAACCGGTTGCCGGTCCCCGCGACCTGTTGGTGGACGTCAAAGCCATCTCGGTCAACCCGGTGGACACCAAGGTCCGCCAGAACGTCCAGCCTGATGAAGGCGCGGCCAAGGTGCTGGGTTGGGACGTGGCCGGTGTGGTCAAGGCCGTCGGCAGCGAAGTGACCTTGTTCAAAGTCGGCGACAAGGTCTTCTACGCGGGCTCCATCGCCCGCGCAGGGGGTAACAGCGAACGCCATGTGGTGGATGAGCGGATCGTTGGCCACATGCCCAAAACCCTCGGTTTCGCCGATGCCGCCGCGCTGCCGCTGACCGCGATTACTGCCTGGGAACTGCTCTTCGAACGTCTGCAAGTGCACGAAGGCAACACCGATGAAGGCCAACGCCTGCTGATCGTCGGCGCGGCCGGTGGGGTGGGTTCGATCCTTACGCAACTGGCCAGTCAGCTCACCGGGCTCAATGTCATCGGCACCGCCTCCCGTCCACAAACCCAGAGCTGGGTACGTGAACTGGGCGCCGACCTGGTGATCGATCACAGCCAACCGCTGAGCGAGGAGCTCAAGCGTGCCGGTGTGGATTACGTGACCCATGTCGCCAGCCTGACCGAAACCGATCATCACCTGGACCAATTGGTCGAGGCGCTGGCGCCGCAAGGCAAGCTGGCGTTGATCGATGATCCCAAGTCGCTGGACGTGACCAAGCTCAAACGCAAGAGCCTGTCGCTGCACTGGGAGTTCATGTACACCCGCTCGCTATTCGAAACTGCGGACATGATTGAGCAACACCGTTTGCTCAACCGTATCGCCGGGCTGATCGACGCCGGCACACTGAAAACCACGGTCGGCGAGCACTTCGGCACCATCAACGCGGCCAACCTGCGCCGTGCACATGCGTTGCTGGAGAGTGGCAAGGCCAAGGGAAAAATTGTGCTTGAAGGGTTCTGAAACAAGTTGAAACAGTGTCGTTCAGGAATGGACGACACCGTCAGTCTGACAGTTGACCGCTGTCACAATAGCGATCGTATTCGGGTCTACAATCGAATCCTCTGCGGCATATTCTTTACGTAGCATCTTTTACGAGAGGAGAGATCAGCAATGAAGATCCTGATAAAAGAAGTGGCTAAATCACAATGGCAGGTCCGTCTGGACCAGCTTGCCGTGACATTCCGCAGCGAAGCCGAAGCACTGGCCTTTACCCGAACCCTCGAAGCACGCCTGTACGCCCCCCATCAAATTCCCGGTCACCAGCAGCGCGCTGCTGGCTGAATCCGCCCTCAGACCTGGGCTTGCGCCAACGCCCGGGCAGTTTGCAAACGCCGGGTGAGCATCGCCATGCTCACCACCAACACTGCGCACAAGCTGATGACCATCGCCATCGGCATGGCGCTGCCATCGTGCAAAACACCGACCAGCGCAGCGGCTCCGGCCGCGACGGTGAATTGCAGGCAGCCGAGCATCGCCGATGCACTGCCGGCGCGGGCGCCCTGCCCGTTCATGGCACACGCCGACGCGTTGGGGAGGATACAGCCGAGGCTGGAAATACATATAAACAGCGGAATCAGCAATGGCCACAAATGCTCGGGTCGCAGCGCACTGACGGCAAGAAGCGTCAGACCGGCAATCAGGTAGACCCACACGGCACGTGCCAGCAAAAATGCCGGGCCACGCTTGGCCAGCAATCGTGCGTTGACTTGCGCCACCAGAATGAACCCCGCCGCGTTGGTGCCGAACAGCCAGCCGAAATGCTCGGCCGGTACACCGTAGAGTTTGATGAACACGAACGGTGAACCGGCGATGTAGGAAAACATCCCGGCGATGGCGATACCACCGGTCAGGGCGTGGCCGAGAAATACCCGATCTGACAACAGGCGACCGTACTGCCTGAAAGCCCCCGACAACGGCTGACGCGGCACATGCGCGGGCAGGCTCTCCGGCAACCCGAGGGCCACGGCCAATCCCGCCAAAGCGCTGAAACCGGTCAACACCAGAAAGATCGACTGCCAACCCGTGGTGTTGACCAACACGCCACCGAGCATCGGCGCGAGAATCGGCGCCAGCCCCATGACCAGCATCAGTTGCGAATAAACTTTCGCCGAACCCACGGCATCACATTTGTCGCTGACCACCGCACGGGAAATCACCATCCCGGCACAACCGCCTAACGCCTGGACAAAACGCGCGCCGATCAACCATTCAAGGTTCGGTGCATAGGCGCAGGCCAACGAAGCCAGGGTGAACAAACCGACCCCGGTCAGCAACGGAATACGCCGCCCGAAACGATCGGCCACCGGGCCGTAGGCCAGTTGACCAATCGACAATCCGAGGAAATACGCCGCCAACGTCAGTTGAACGTGTTTTTCATCGGTGCCGAAGGCGAGCGCCATCGCCGGGAAGGCCGGCAAATAGAAATCGATCGCCAGCGGACCGAAAGCGCTCAGGGCGCCAAGAATCAAAATGGTACGGAAATTCATCAGGCATCCAGTTGGACATGAGTCGTCAGGCCGACAGTCTAGCGGTGCATGAACGCCTTGAACATAACGATAGCTTGCTAACTAACAAAATTCTGCCGAATGGATGCAGGGATTTGCGCTGGGTCAGGCGACTTTGATCTCGTAGCCTTCTTCAGTGATCGCGGCGATCACTTGCTCGGTCGTCAGCGCGCTTTCAACCCCGACTTCCCTGGCAGCCAGATCGACCCGCACACTGGCCGCCGGATCTTTGGCTTGCAGCGCCTGGGTAATGGCTTTGACACAGTGACCGCAAGACATGCCCTGAACGTTGAACACTTGCATGGTGTGGCTCCTTTATTGAGGTTGCGAGCAGTCTCGAGCTTGCCACCATGGCAAGGTCAAGTTCTTCAACAATCTGCCGGGCTGGCAATCGGCGTCGCGCTCGGCCAAGCTGCGGGCATCAATGACTCGACTTCAGGAGATTCAGCCATGCGCTGGTCAGCTCTCAGCCTGTTTGGCTTCCTCAGCCTCTTTGCCGCGACACCTTCGGTTCACGCTGCCGGGGAAAACTATGGCGTACTGATCATTTCCCGCGAGCGCCTGGAAGTTTCAACCTCCTGCGAGATCGGTGTGTACATCCAGGACGAACTGTCTGCACGACTGTTCCAGGAGCAAAGCACCTCGTTCAACCTGCCGCCGGGCAATGTGTCCTTGCGCCTCAAACTGCTGCCGGGACAGATGCCGGGATGCAACCCGGGCATGCTGGTACCCGCCGCGCAGAACATCGTGCTCAAGGCCGGCGATGTATTGAAGTACCGGATTGCGATGTCGCAGGAAGGGATGTACCTCAAGCCCGCCATTCTCGACTACTGACAAAAATCCTGTGGGAGCGGGCTTGCCCGCGATGATGGCGGCACATTCGACATCACATCGACTGAGGCACCGCTATCACGGGCAAACCGGATCGCCGCACCGCCGCTCCCTCACTTAGTCTGCGGCAATTAGCAGACTGGCGCTTGACCTTGCCCGCATGGCAAGGTTGATCCTGTAGGCAACTACTACAGGGAGTGCGACCGATGTCCGAATCCACCACATTCGACCTGCCAATTGCCGGCATGACTTGCGCCAGCTGCGCCGGGCGTGTCGAGCGAGCCTTGAGCAAAGTCATCGGGGCCTCCGCCGTCAGCGTCAACCTGGCCACCGAACAGGCCCGCGTCCAGGCGCCCAGCGACAGCTTGCCTGCGTTGATGGATGCGGTTGAGCAGGCTGGTTACAGCGTACCGCAGCACAGCCTGGAACTGAGCATCGACGGCATGACGTGCGCCTCGTGTGTCGGCCGGGTCGAGCGTGCATTGTCCAAGGTGCCGGGGGTCAAGAACGTCAGCGTCAACCTGGCCAACGAACGCGCCCACCTCGAACTGCTTGGCCACGTCGATCCGCAAAGCCTGATCGCGGCGGTGACCAAAGCGGGCTACTCCGCCAGCGTCCGGGAAGTCGAAAACCCGCCAACCGATACTCAACAACAACGCCTGCACCGTGAGCGCTGGGCGTTGATCATGGCCATCGTCCTCGCCTTGCCGCTAGTCCTGCCGATGCTGCTGCAACCGTTCGGCGTGCACTGGATGCTTCCTGCCTGGGTTCAATTTGCGCTGGCAACGCCGGTGCAATTCATCTTCGGTGCGCGCTTTTATGTGGCCGCCTGGAAAGCCGTGCGCGCCGGGGCCGGGAACATGGATTTGCTGGTCGCCCTCGGTACCAGCGCCGGTTACGGCCTGAGTGTTTACGAATGGGCCACCGCCGCCGGACGCATGCCGCACTTGTATTTCGAAGCCTCGGCGGTGGTGATTGCATTGGTGCTGTTGGGCAAGTACCTGGAAAGCCGCGCCAAACGCCAGACCGCCAGCGCCATTCGCGCCCTCGAAGCCTTGCGCCCGGAGCGGGCGATTCAGGTGATCGATGGTCGCGAGCAGGACGTCGCCATCAGCGCTTTGCGTCTCAATGATCTGGTCATGGTCAAACCCGGCGAACGCTTCCCGGTGGACGGCGAAGTGGTCGAAGGTCAGAGCCACGCCGACGAAGCGCTGATCAGCGGCGAAAGCCTGCCGGTGCCCAAACAACCGGGGGACAAGGTCACCGGTGGCGCGATCAACGGTGAAGGCCGATTGCTCGTTCGCACCCAGGCCTTGGGCGCGGAAACTGTGTTGGCGCGCATCATTCGTCTGGTCGAAGATGCCCAGGCCGCCAAGGCACCGATTCAGAAACTGGTGGATAAAGTCAGCCAAGTGTTCGTGCCTGCCGTTCTGTTGATCGCATTGGCGACGTTCATCGGTTGGTGGCTGTACGGCGCGCCGATTGAAACAGCCTTGATCAATGCCGTCGCGGTGTTGGTGATTGCCTGCCCGTGTGCGCTGGGGCTAGCGACACCGACAGCCATCATGGCCGGCACCGGCGTGGCGGCACGCTACGGGATTCTGATCAAGGATGCCGAAGCGTTGGAGCGCGCCCATGAAGTCAGTGCGGTGGTGTTCGACAAGACAGGCACACTGACGTCAGGCGCACCGCGCATTGCTCACCTGACGGCCATCGACGGTGATGAAGAAGCCCTGCTGCAACACGCCGGCGCGCTGCAACGTGGCAGCGAACATCCGTTGGCCAAGGCAGTGCTGGACGCTTGCTCCGAACGTGGATTGACCGTGGCCGATGTCAGCAACAGTCAATCACTGACAGGCCGAGGGATCGCTGGCACGCTTGAGGGTCGTCGACTGGCATTGGGTAATCGGCGTCTATTGGAAGAAAGTGGTTTAAACGCTGGCTCGTTGGCGGGCTCGGCAACAGCCTGGGAAACCGAGGGCCGAACCCTGTCCTGGCTGATCGAGCAAAGCCCGGAATCGAAAGTGCTCGGCCTCTTTGCCTTTGGCGACACCCTTAAACCCGGCGCCCTGCAAGCCGTGCAACAACTCAGTGCGCGGAACATCAGCAGCCACCTGCTGACCGGCGACAATCGCGGCAGCGCCAACGTCGTTGCCCAGGCATTGGGCATCACGGATGTGCATGCCGAAGTGCTGCCTGCCGACAAAGCCGCCACCGTCGCCGAGCTGAAAAAAACCGGCGTGGTGGCGATGGTTGGCGACGGCATCAACGACGCTCCGGCCTTGGCGGCGGCGGACATCGGCATCGCCATGGGTGGCGGCACCGACGTGGCCATGCACGCGGCCGGGATCACCCTGATGCGCGGTGATCCACAGCTGGTGCCGGCAGCGCTGGAGATCAGCCGCAAGACGTACGCGAAGATCCGCCAGAACCTGTTCTGGGCCTTCGTCTATAACCTGATCGGCATACCGCTGGCGGCGTTCGGCTTCCTCAACCCGGTGCTGGCCGGTGCGGCCATGGCGTTGTCGAGCGTCAGTGTGGTGAGCAATGCGTTACTGTTGAAAACCTGGAAGCCCAAGGACCTGGAGGACAATCGATGAACATCGGCCAAGCAGCCCGGCAAAGCGGCCTGAGCGCGAAGATGATCCGTTACTACGAGTCCATCGGCCTGCTCAAGGCCGCCCATCGCACCGACAGCGGCTACCGTGTTTACGGCGACGACGATATGCACACCCTGGCTTTCATCAAGCGCTCCCGGGACCTGGGGTTTTCACTGGAAGAGGTCGGCAAGCTGCTGACCCTCTGGCAGGACCGCCAACGCGCCAGCGCCGATGTGAAGGCCCTGGCCCGTCAGCACATCGACGAACTGAACCAGAAGATCCGCGAACTCGGCCAACTGCGCGACACCCTGCAAGACCTGGTCGAACATTGCCAGGGCGACCATCGCCCCGACTGCCCGATCCTCAAGAACCTGGCATCGGGTTGCTGTGCCGGACCTGTTCGTACCTGATCCGATCCCACAGTAATTTTGCTGCAGACAGAACATCTGCGCATCGCATCGATTTATTGTGTGTTGCACAAAAAACCCGGCCGAAGCCGGGTTTTTTGTTTAGCGGGTCACTGCATCCAAGGCGGAGGCGGCTCTTCGGCTTTGCTCGGTGGCGCGTCGTCAGCAGCGCGGATCGCTTGCTTACGCTCTTCGTCCAGCCGTGCGGCCTCGATTTCGCGAATGATCCCGCCAACGTCGGCCAACTCTTCCGGCTCGTCGAACTCCCCGGTCAACATACTGGCCGGGTGCAAGGTGCCGGCTTCGTACAACGCCCACATTTCCTTGGCATATTTGGTCTTTTTCAACTCCGGCGCAAATCGCCCGAAATAAGACGCCATGTTGCCCACGTCCCGCTCCAGCATGTTGAACGCGTGGTTGTTGCCCGCCGCATCTACCGCCTGAGGCAAGTCGATGATGACCGGGCCGTCCGGCGTCAACAGCACATTGAATTCGGACAGGTCACCGTGCACCAGGCCGGTACACAACATCAGCACGATCTGCGAGATCAGGAACGCGTGATATTCGCGCGCCTGGTCCGGCTCCAGCACCACGTCGTTCAGACGCGGAGCGGCGTCGCCGTATTCATCGGCCACCAGCTCCATGAGCAGTACGCCTTCGAGGAAGTCATACGGTTTGGGCACCCGCACACCGGCACCAGCCAGACGGAACAAAGCCGCCACTTCGGCGTTCTGCCACGCGTCTTCGGTTTCTTTCTTGCCGAACTTGGAGCCCTTGGCCATCGCACGAGCCTGTCGGCTGTTGCGTACCTTGCGGCCTTCCTGATACTCGGCCGCCTGACGGAAACTGCGTTTATTCGCCTCCTTGTAAACCTTCGCGCAACGTAACTCGTTGCCGCAGCGCACCACATAAACAGCTGCTTCTTTACCACTCATGAGTGGGCGCAGCACCTCGTCGACCAGACCGTCCTCGATCAGGGGTTCAATGCGTTTTGGAGTCTTCATCAGCTTTTATTGTGGGTCCTTTATTACCAAACACGCGAAAGTCATTCGTTATACGGCAATCCAGTCGTTCGGGGGAGGGGTTGCCGACCTATGAACGTCGTGAAGCACGCAATGTGCCGGATTAATCACTCATCCGCCGCCGGTCGTCAACAACCGGCCGAGATCATAGCCGAGCCAGCGATCTTTGTTGGTAAAGGGTTTTGAATGTATTTACGACAGGAGCTTACATAAATGCCCATCCCACTCGTAGGAATTTTCCAACCAGTCTTCAATTTCCTCCATCGAATAGCCGAAGTCATCGGGGCAAAGGTATTTATCCGACAATTGTTCCTACAGTCACGCCGCTACACTCTATTGCTTGAAGAGTTCGCCGGGGGTAAACCCGAACAGGCCTTTGAATGCGGCAATAAACGCCGACGTGGAATCATACCCACACGCCAGCGCAGCATTGGTCACGCTGTCGCCCTCCTCCAGCAAACTCAACGAAGACAACAGCCGCATCCGCTGGCGCCAGCCGCGAAAGCTCAACCCGGTCTCACGCTGAAACAGGCGCATCAGGGTCTTTTCCGACGTCCCCAAGCGCTCCGCCCAGAGCTGCAATGTCACGTTCTGCTCGGGACTTTCAATCAGCTCGTTGCACAACCCCAGCAGCCGCTCATGCCGTGGCAACGGCAGGGAAAACCCTACCTCGGGCAAGTTCGCCAACTGATCCAGCAACACATTCACCAACCGCGCTTCCTGGCTGTCGCCCTGTGGGTATTCCACGGGCAGCAAGCAAAAACTCTTGATCAGCTCCCGCGCCAGCGGTGTAACTTCCAGCACGCGGCAGCGCCCGTCTGCCCACTCACAATCCTCACGGCGCACGTACAGACTGCGCATTTCGGCGCGCATCGACGTCACGACCTGATGCTCCAGGTCCGCCGGAATCCAGATGCCCCACTGCGGCGGCGCAAAGAAACTGCCTTCGGCAGTGTGCACACCGAGAACACCGCTGATGGCATAGGAAAACTGCACCCAATCGTGGCGATGCGGCGGCGTCCATGAGCCGGCATTCAGGCTTTCTACTCGCGCGAATAGCGGACGCGGCAGCACAGACAGTGTCGGAATGGTTCGTTCGAGGGAGATTTGTCCGTTAGTCGGCATCAACTAGCCTTGTGTCGCAAGAGGGCTGATGGGGCCGACGTTAGGCCAAGTCATCAATTTCTACAAACACATTCCCTGTGGGAGCGGGCTTGCCCGCGATAGGGGCCGCACATTCGACAACTCTATTGCCAGATACACCGCTATCGCGGGCAAGCCCGCTCCCACAGGTTCCGGTTTCTGCCAGTGCAATCTTCAGCGCTCGATAATCGCGGTGACACCCTGGCCTCCGGCCGCGCAGATCGAAATCAATCCCCTGCCCTTACCCGCCGCATCCAGCAACTTCGCCAGGTTGGCGACAATACGGCCGCCCGTCGCCGCAAACGGATGCCCCGCCGCCAGTGAACTGCCTTTGACGTTGAGGCGGCTGCGGTCAATGGAGCCCAGCGGTGCATCAAGCCCGAGCAGGGTTTTGCAATACTGCGGATCTTCCCAGGCCTTCAACGTGCAGAGCACCTGCGCAGCGAAGGCCTCGTGGATTTCGTAGTAGTCGAAGTCTTGCAAGGTCAGGCCATTACGCGCCAGCAATCGCGGCACCGCATACACCGGCGCCATTAACAGGCCCTCGGTGCCGTTGACGAAATCCACTGCCGCCGCTTCGCCATCGCGCAGGTACGCGAGGATCGGCAGGCCACGTTCTTTGGCCCATTCTTCACTGCCCAGCAACACCAGCGACGCACCGTCGGTGAGTGGCGTGGAGTTGCCCGCCGTCATCGTGCCCTTGGCGCTTTTCTCGAAGGCCGGTTTCAGCTTGGCGAGTTGTTCCAGGGTCAGGTCCGGGCGCAGGTTGTTGTCGCGGGTCAGGCCGAGAAAGGGCGTCATCAGGTCGTTGTGCCAGCCTTCGGCGTAGGACGCGGCCAGATGGCGATGGCTCTCCAGCGCCAGCTGATCCTGTTCTTCCCGGGGGATTTGCCAGGTCTGCGCCATCAGCTCGCAATGTTCTCCCATGGACAAACCGGTGCGGGGTTCGCCATTGCGCGGAAATTCCGGGATCAGGTGCCGGGGCCGCAATTGCAGGAATGTTTTCAGTTTATCGCCGGTGGTCTTGGCCCGATTGGCTTGCAGCAGGATCCGGCGCAGGCCTTCACTGACACTGATCGGCGCATCGGAGGTGGTATCGACACCACCGGCAATGCCGCAATCGATCTGCCCCAGGGCGATCTTGTTTGCCACCAGCAATGCCGCTTCCAGCCCGGTGCCGCACGCCTGCTGGATGTCATAGGCCGGCGTTTCGGGTGACAGCCGCGACCCGAGCACACACTCGCGGGTCAGGTTCATGTCCCGCGACAATTTGAGCACTGCGCCCGCGACCACTTCGCCCATGCGCAGGCCGTGCAGGTTGTAGCGCTCGATCAAACCTTCGAGCGCTGCGGTGAGCATCGCCTGGTTACTGGCGGCGGCATACGCCCCATTGGAACGGGCGAACGGAATACGGTTACCGCCGATAATCGCGACGCGGCGCAGCTGAGTCATGAAAAGCTCCTTGTGAAATGTCTGAAAACAACACCGCCCCCTGTGGGAGCGGGCTTGCCCGCGATTGCGGTAGATCGGCCAACAAATATGTTGGATGTGCTGGCCCCTTCGCGGGC
This sequence comes from Pseudomonas sp. GM21, assembly GCF_000282215.1. Classification (GTDB taxonomy): domain Bacteria; phylum Pseudomonadota; class Gammaproteobacteria; order Pseudomonadales; family Pseudomonadaceae; genus Aquipseudomonas. The sequence continues at coordinate 24,991 of NZ_AKJS01000134.1, read as the reverse complement.
AAGCCCGCTCCCACAGTTTTCTGCATCCCCCCGCAAGTTCTGCTAAACCCAAGCTCCAACTACTCTGCAATGTTCAAGCGTAGGCCTTATCTCGTGGATCGAACGACTGATTGCCATTCGTGGTCCACACTTTGAACCCCAGCTGCCGGAGCACGTTCCATGTCTGACCGTTATATCGACTTCGCCAATTCGTCCATCGGCCATCGCCTGGTCGGGGCCCTGGGTCTGCCGTCGCCGGTCCGCCTGGAGCGCTGGCAGGCAGGCCGACTGCGGCCTGTCGAAGGGGCGTTGTTGATTGGCGGGGGGCCATTGGCTGAGAAAGTCAGTGCTTTCGCCAATCGCCTGACCGACGCGATTTACAGCTACGGCACCGAGCCGTCACTGGCCACCGCGTGGATTCCCGGCCACGGTCCGAAACTTAAAGCCGTGGTGTTCGATGCCAGTGACCTGGAGCAAACCGGGCAGCTAAAACAGCTGCGCGAGTTCTTCCAGCCGCTGATGAAAAACCTCGATCACTGCGCGCACCTGGTGATTCTGGGCCGTGCGCCAGAAACCTTGAGCGACCCATTCGCCGCCAGCGCCCAGCGCGCACTGGAAGGTTTCAGCCGTTCGCTGGCCAAGGAACTGCGCAGCGGTGGCACCTTGCAGTTGATCCATGTCGGCGACGGTGCCGAGGATCAACTGGAAGGGCCGCTGCGGTTTTTCCTTTCACCTAAAAGCGCGTTTGTGTCCGGGCAAGTAATCCGGTTGAAGGCGTGCGACACACCGGTTCAGGACTGGACGCGACCGCTGGCCGGACGCAAGGCGTTGGTGACCGGCGCAGCGCGCGGCATCGGCGCCTCGATCGCCGAGACCCTGGCCCGTGACGGCGCCGACGTGATCCTGCTCGACGTGCCGCCCGCCAAAACCGATCTCGACGCCCTCGCCGCTCGCCTCGGCGGGCGCAGCGTCACTCTGGATATTTGCGCTGAAGACGCCGCCGCACAGTTGATCGAACAACTGCCTGACGGTGTGGACATCGTCGTCCACAACGCCGGGATCACCCGCGACAAAACCCTGGCCAACATGACCCCGGAATTCTGGGACGCGGTGCTCGCGGTCAACCTCAATGCGCCGCAAGTGCTGACCAAGGCCCTCCTCGACAGCGGCACCTTGCACGACAACGGCCGGGTGATTTTGCTGGCCTCCATCAGTGGTATCGCCGGCAATCGCGGGCAAACCAACTACGCCGCGAGCAAGGCCGGGCTGATCGGGCTGGCGCAAGCCTGGGCGCCGTTGCTGGATCAGCGTGGGATCAGCATCAACGCAGTCGCGCCGGGGTTTATTGAAACGCAGATGACCGCGCACATCCCGTTTGGCTTGCGTGAAGCGGGCCGCCGCATGAGTTCACTCGGCCAGGGCGGCTTGCCGCAAGACGTCGCCGAAGCCGTGGCCTGGCTGGCGCAACCGGGCACCGGCGCGTTTACCGGGCAAGCATTGCGTGTCTGTGGACAAAGTGTCCTGGGGGCCTAGTGATGATCACTGATTGGCACACACTCGACCGCGAACCGAGCCTGCCGGCGTTGTACGCGCGAGCGGCGACACGGCGCAAAATCACCGGCACCACGTTGCCCGATACGGGTTTGCACTGCTGGGTCGATGTCGATCCAAAGCGTCTGGCGGCGTATCGCAACGTCTGCGGGTTTGCCGACAACGGATTGTTGCCGCCAACCTATCCGCACATCCTCGCGTTTGCCTTGCAGATGCAATTGCTCACTGCCAAGGATTTTCCGTTTCCCTTGCTGGGGTTGATTCACCTGAGCAACCGCATTCGCGTCTTGCGGCCCATGGGCGGCGTGCATCGGGTACGCGTCGGCGTGCAGGTGCAAAATCTGCAACCGCACGCCAAGGGCGCGACATTTGATCTGGTGACCACGCTGAACGACCAATTGGGAACGCTCTGGGAGGCGCAAAGCCAGATGCTGTGCCGGGGCGTCAATCTGGACGGCGAGCCGGTCGAAGAGGTGTTGGCAACCACACTGGAGATGATGGAAGTGAGCCGCTGGAAAGCCCCCGCCGATATTGGCCGCCGGTACGCCAAAGTGTCCGGCGATTACAACCCGATCCACCTGAGTGCCGTGAGCGCCAGACTCTTCAGTTTCCCAACCGCCATCGCCCATGGATTGTGGAACAAGGCGCGCACGCTGGCGGCGCTTGCCGATCACCTGCCTACGGCAAACATCGAGATTGCCGTGCAGTTTCGCAAACCAGTGCGGTTGCCCAGTGAAGTGACATTGCTGGCGAGCGCGGCGGGGTCCAGTGGGGACTTTCGGTTGGTGGGCGTTGGGGAGCTTGAGCACATGGTCGGGGATTGGCGGCCGGTGGCTGACAGAGAAATCCTTTGAGCGTTTGAGATGGCTATCGCGAGCAGGTCGAATCGTCGCACCGTCACTCCCACAGGGGATTTGTGTTGATGTGCAAATCCAATGTGAGAGCGAGCCAATGTGGGGTCAGTGGGCCAATGTAGGTGGGTAGTTGGCCAGGATCCGTACGACGGTCTCATGTATTGCATTGCTACGATCCGTCGGGTTCGGCGAGCCGCTGAGCAGTTGTTCGTCGCTGCCGCGCCACACCAGTTTGCCGTCCTTGCCATCGAGCAGGTCAATCTGGATGGTCGCCACTTTGTAGCTGACGTTGCGGGTTTCGTTGTACATCGGCGCGCCCCAGTAACCGTACCAGGGGTTGCCATAACCGCCGCCATAGTTGGTGGTGACTTGTTGCTGACGCTCTTCGACGATCAGATAAGTTTGGACGTTCAAGTCACCCTTGGTGCCGGCGGACGCCGGACGCAAGCCTCGCTGATCCAGTTGATCGGCTACGGATTGGCGGATGCGTTGCTCAGTCAGGTCACTCTTGATCCGTGGATCATCGGGGCGATATTGCAGGGCGGGTTCTTTCCAGCTCCAGCTGCGGTAGGCGGCAAAATTGCGGCTGGCGTCGTAGTCGTGATTGACCTGGTTGGCGGCGCAGGCACTGAGCAGCGCGGCCACAGCCAGTACAGCGAAACGGCGGAACATGATGTTTCTCCAGTGACATGCGCAATGCTTCTTATCTACAGAGGCTAACTGGGAGGATACGCCGACATGGCCTTTTCTACAGCCTCTCGCAGGGCATCGGCTTGCTCGCTCTGGCTGCCGCGATTGATGGTTTCAGCGCTGCCGCTCCACACTGACTGACCGGTGCCGGCATCGTACATGTCCACCTGCACCACCACGACTTGTTCCTGATAGGTGTGCAGAATCGGCACGCTGCCGTACAGGCCGTAACCGCTGCCGTAGTGGTTGTAACCGCCATAACCGCCATAGCCGGCGCCGTAATAACCGTAGTCGTCCTGCACCTGACGCATGCGGGTTTCGAGGTACAGGTTGGCGCTGACAAACAGGTCTGCCGGACGATCATCGTGCTGCGGTCGCAAGCCGCGCTGATCGAGCGCATTACTGACCAATTCAGCCACCTGTGCCGAGTCTGCCCAGGTGGTGCCCGGTGGCAGATGACCGTCAAGCCACGTCCAGCTGCGATAGAGCCCGAAGTCACGCGGTGGCGCCGGGTAGGCGCTGCGGTCGAAGGTGGTGGCGGCGCCGGGGGGCGCCGGCGGTATCGGGTTGGACGATGCCACATAAGGGTTGCTGCCCTCACAGGCCGCCAGCCCCAGGCAGATCACCAGCAACCCTGAACGACTTTTCATTTCGTATTCCGCTCAGATCGGCCGACAGATCCAGTGCAGATAGCGCCCAAGCCCGGCAAAGCTCGGGTGCCGACGGTGGGCCAACTCCATTTCGAGCAAGTCCACCAGCTCGGCGCGGGCCTGGAACTCCACCGGCATATAATCGTGAAAAACCCGCACACCACTTTGGGTTTCGACCTGCCACAGACCTTCAAGTTGCGCCGCCAACTCGCGCGGGTCCAGTGGCTGTTGCGGGGTCAGGCTCTGCTTCTCGCCGGCCATGTCGTTCTTGCGCATCTTGCGGAAGTGACCCTTGAGCAAGTTGCGGTAAATCAGCGCATCGCGGTTGTAGAAGGCCAGGGATAACCAGCCGTCTTTCTTCGTCAGTTGATGCAAAACCGGCAAAATCGCATGCGGCTCGGCCAGCCACTCCAACACGGCATGGCACAGCACCACGTCATAGGGTTCGGTGAGCTGACCGAGCAGCTCCTGCCACGGCGCCTGAATGAATGTCGCGTTCTGCCCGGCTTCGGCGAAGCGTTGGCGGGCGCCTTCGAGCATCGGCTCGGCGGGCTCGGCCAGCGTGACGTCATGCCCGCGTTGAGCCAGCCACAACGACATGTGCCCCAGACCGGCACCGATGTCGAGGACGCGCAGCGGCCGGTCCGGCAGCGTTTCAGCCAGGTCGGCCTGAAGCACCGCCAGCCGGATTGCACCTTTGGCCCCGCCGTAGATTTTTTCGGCGAAACGTGTCGCCAGTTGATCGAAATGACGATCGCTCATCAGCTGAACCTCTTTTCGCTGTCTGCGAGTTTGCTGCGCACGACTTCATTCATGTCCAACCCCAACTCGCTGCACAGCAGCAATAAATAGAGCACGATATCGCCCACTTCCTGCCCGGCGTGGGCAAGCTTGTCGGCCGGCAGCTGACGCGACTGGTCTTCGGTCAGCCACTGGAAGATCTCCACCAATTCGGACATTTCCACGCTGGCCGCCATGGCCAGGTTTTTCGGGCTGTGAAATTGCCGCCAGTCATTGCGATCTCGGATGGCGTGCAGGCGTTCGGTCAGTTCAACAAGGTTCATCGGGCTCTCCTGAAGGCGTATAGCTTCGGGGGGATGGCCGGGGATGGCAAGGGCGCTTTTTACTGTGGGAGCGAGCCTGCTCGCGATAGTGGCGGCACATTCAACATATATTTATCTGACACACCGCTATCGCGAGCAGGCTCGCTCCCACAGGTTCAATGCAACCCTCTATGCTTGTGGGGAACTCGCCACTGCGATCATTGGCCCAAGGCTCAACCACTTTCATCAGGACGTTAACCATATGCAGGTAGAAGGTTTTTTCGAATGGCTCGGCCAGGCGCTCGGTTCGGTCATCCGCTTTATCGTTGACGCCCTGAGTGGCTTGTTCAATCTGCTGAGCCATGCCGGCAGCAACTTTGTCGAAGGACTGTCCCGAACGCTGGGGATGGACGCTTCAATCATCAGTATCATCGCGCTGATTCTGGGATTGATGCTGTTGTGGTCGGCCATTCGGGCCTTCATGAATGCGTCGATCATCATGGGGATCATCTGGCTGGTGCTGGGGCTGTGGTTGCTGAGCTGGATCATTCACTGACACCACCCTTCCCCCCTGTACCTGATCGTTCCCACTCTGCATGGGAACGATCACCACCAACTGTCGCTACAATGCCGGCTTCGCCAAGGAGCCTGCATGTCCAACCTGATTGCCGACTGGCGTGACCGCCCGACCCATCGTCGGGTCTGGGCGCTGGCTGCGCCGATGATTCTGTCGAACATTTCCGTACCGCTGGTGGCGTTGGTCGACAGCACAGTCATCGGCCACCTGCCCCACGCCCATCAATTGGGTGCCGTCGCGGTCGGTGCCAGCTTGTATACGCTCCTGGCCTGGGCCATGGGATTTTTGCGCATGGGCACCACCGGCTTCGCGGCACAGGCCGCCGGACGCGGGGATGGCGCGGCGTTGCGGCAGATCTTGCTGCAAGGTTTGTTGTTGGCCATGGGCCTGGCGATTGTCCTTGGCGCGGTCGGCGTTCCGTTGAGCGGCGTCGCGCTGCACTTCATGCAACCGTCGCCCGAACTGGATCAACTGACCCGCGAGTTTTTTCACACGCGGTTGTTCGGTCTACCGGCGGCCCTGGCCAGTTATGCTCTGGTCGGCTGGTTCCTCGGCACCCAGAACGCTCGGGCACCACTGGCGATTCTGCTGAGCACCAACCTGGTGAACATCGCGCTGAACCTGTGGTTCGTCCTCGGGCTGGATTGGGGCGTGGTCGGTGCGGCCCGGGCGTCGGTGATTGCCGAATGGACCGGTGCGCTGATTGGCCTGCTGCTGACGCGCAAAGCCTTGCTTGCCTACCCAGGGCATATCGTCTGGGCCGCGTTGGCACTGTGGCAGAGCTGGCGGCCATTGCTGGCGGTCAATCGCGACATTTTCATCCGCAGCCTGGCCCTGCAATCGGTGTTTTTCCTGATCACCGTGCAGGGCGCGCGACTCGGTGATGCCACCGTTGCCGCTAACGCGCTTCTGCTTAACGGCCTGCTGCTGACGGCGCACGCACTGGACGGTTTGGCGCATGCCGTGGAAGCCTTGTGCGGGCACGCCATCGGCGCGCGTGATCGAGTGGCGTTGCGCCGTTCACTGGTGGTGGCCTGCGGCTGGTCATTGCTGGCAAGCCTGGGTTTTGCCGTGCTGTTTGCGTTCGCCGGGCACCTGTTTATCGAGATGCAGACTGACATCCAGAGCGTGCGCGATACCGCGTTCATCTACCTGCCCTACCTCGCTATGTTGCCGCTGATTGCCGTGTGGAGTTACCTGCTCGACGGGCTGTTCATCGGTGCCACTCGCGCCCGGGAAATGCGCAACGGCATGCTGCTGACCTTGATTCTGCTGCTGCCCTTCGCCTGGGCTCTGCAAGGCCAGGGCAACCATGGACTGTGGATCACGTTTTTGCTGTTCATGGTGTTGCGCAGCCTGACCCTCGGTGCGTTTGCCTGGTACTTGCGCAAGAGCGACGGCTGGTTCGCTGGATAATGGGAGGCCAGGGTGTCAACGCGTTCAGGGTTGTTCGTTCTGCCACTGGTCACGCAGGCTATCGAGACGTTCCTGTTGAGTGATTCCCGGCAACGGCTGTAAAGGCACTGCGTCGGGGTACTGCAAACGTAGCCATAACCAGTCATCGAGGACCGGCCGTTCGCTGAAACCCAGCGCCAGCCCCTCCAGCAGATGGGACCACAGGCGGATGTAATCACTCCCGGTGGACTGGCTCCAGCGCCAGGCGTGTTGTTCCAGCAGGCAGGTTTGCAACGCGTCGCGCTGACGTGCGCTGAGGTCTTCCTCGATGCCAAGCGGATTGACCGCGAGCCCGGGATTGAACAACCGCTGCCAGCCCTGACAGCCAATTGCCCGGTCAGCCCAGGTTCCACCGAACCAGCGTAACTGGCTGATCGGACCGAGCCAGCGACTCAGCTCCCGGGCATCGCACGCATCGAAAAAATAGCTGGCCGTGTGGGGGTTGTAGTAACTCAGCAAGGCGCGGTGATGCAGGCCAACGGTGACGGTGAGCATGCGGCGCAGATGTTCGAGCAACTGCGCAGGCGATGCCTCACTGACCAGCCACAATCCGCGCCAGAGGTGGGGTTCGCGGTAGCACCGATCGGCCAGTGCAGGGCATTCGCTGAGGTCGACCAACACCGGCCCGTGCTCCCTCAACGGCTGCCATTCGGTGTCGTCAAACAGACAGAACTGTCGGATGTGGGCAAATTGCTGCCGCATCGCTGTAACGGCCCGAGGCTCGCCCGGTGCATCGAGCAACAACCATTGCGAGGTTGCTTCGGGAGCCAGTACGGCAATCATGCCGCACCGCTCTGGCCAAGCTGCGTCGCGGCCCGGCAAGTGCAAAAGGTTTGTGTGCATTGAGTGAAGCTGCCCCCGCCAGGCAACAGACACAGCAACACCAAGGGCTCGCTGGACTGTAACAAGCGCAACAATCCGTCAATCGACACGTTGTCATCTGCCACCGCAGCCGCTTGCAGCTCGGGCGAGTCTGACGCCTGAACCTCGGACGTGCCGCAAAGAAACCCGGTGATCAGCGGTTGATCCGGATCGCCGTCGATAAAACTCACCAGCACCTCAATACCTTCACTCAACGGCAGGACGAGCGCGTCGCGCAATTCTGACGCCATGGACAACCAGCAATGGCCAGGTACCGCGCCTTCGCCCTGATATAGCCAGTCAAACTGCACCGCAACGGGTCTGGAAGCGTCGGGTTGAGGCTCATCGACCTCGACTACCCAAGCCCGCTGCAGGCTGTGCATCCTGGGGCCAATGGCCAGGTTCATCGTCACATAAGGCAACACTGCGGCCACCGCGCGGATCCGGTTGCCATACGAAAACTCCGGCAGCTGTCCACCCTGATGCTCGACATGGGTCAGCAACCAAAGACGATTCCAGTCGGCACACGGATGACCCGTCATCGGCACGCGCTGGCCACTGCGCAGCGTTGCAAGGTTCGTATGGCCTTCGGCAGCCTGCGGGCTGCCATGGAGCGTGAACTGATGCACGCCGGGTTGTCCGGTGTCGGGCGCAAAGATCAACTCTGCGCCACTCGGATCGCGGCCCTGCCCGTCACCAATGACCAGACAGTGACCGCGCCTGCGATGCTCGAAGTGATAATGAAGTCCCTCTTGCGCACACAGTCGCTGGAAAAATTGCAGATCCGACTCCTGATACTGCGCACAGAAATCCCGAGGAGGGTAATCGCAGGTCAACTCGAATCGCCGGTCCTTGCCCGCAATGCCATGCTCCTTGAGCACCTGGGCAAGGATGTCCGGTACCGAACGGTTACTGAACATTCGCTGGCTGAACCGCAGGGCCAGGCACGCCAGTTTCGGCCTCAGGCTTACACGACAAAGTCTGCAGGGGGTGCCATGTCCAGTCTGGACGAGTTCATGCAACTGCCCGTGAATACCGTGCGCCGCAGGCCCGAAATGCAAAAAGGCTGGCCGGTACAACAAGCTTGCCAGGTCCAGCGCCGGATCAATGACCAGCACATCCACGTTGAATTCAAAGGGTTCGCTGATCGCTTCACTGCCGGTAAAGGCCAAGACCTCAAAGGGATCGGGCAGACCCGCTACATCCAGACGAAATGACGGCTCGTTGACTGGATCGAACATCGGCGATTCTCTACAGGAGGGGCGGCCGGGGATTCTCTCCGAGAGAGTTGGCCGAGTAGAGTGCCGAAATACAACTTAGGAAACGGCCTACGCGAAAAGAAGACGACTTCGCATGGATAGACGTGGATGTGAGTCATTTCGCTGAAAAACAAAGACGCGTCTCACCAGGTCATCTGAAATTTCCGCTGCGTGCGGAACATTTTCAGACAGCCTGATGAGAGCAGTGCCCTACCTCAAGAAGACAGGTAAGACGAACGGGTCAGACCCAGACGCAACGCGTCGAGGAACTGGGTGCGCTCGGCAGCGGTGATACGGGCACTGGCGCACTTGTCGCGGTAGTGGGTCATCAACTCTTCCGGCGACAAGTGCACATAACGCAGCATGTCTTCGATGGTGTCGTGGGTTTCGATACCGGCGTGGTACACGCTGCCGTCAGCGTTCTGGTAGATGTTCACCGAATCGGTGTCACCGAACAGGTTGTGCATGTCGCCCAGAATTTCCTGGTAAGCCCCCACCAGGAAGATCCCCAGCAGGTAGTCTTCACCTTCGTTCAGGGCATGCACCGGCAAGCTGGTTTCGATGCTCTGCTCGTCGACGTATTGCTTGATCTTGCCGTCGGAGTCGCAGGTCAGGTCTTGCAGCACGGCGCGGCGCAGCGGCTCTTCGTCGAGACGGTGCAGCGGCAGAATCGGCAGGACCTGGCCGATGGCCCAGGTGTCCGGCAGGCTCTGGAACACCGAGAAGTTGCAGATGTACTTGTCGGCCAGTTTGTCGTTGAGTTCGTCGAGCACCTGACGGTGCGAACGCTGACGGGCTTTCAACGAGTTGTGCAGGCGACGGCACACGGCGAAGTAGCATTGCTCGGCCAGGGCTTTTTGCGCCAGGGTCAGCTTGCCATCGGCGTACTGGGAAGCCACGTCGCTCATGTAGTGCGTCGCGCGCCAGTAGGTTTCGGTAACCATCTCGATGTCGGTCGGGCCCAGCAGGTCAACCAGCCATTGCACGGTTTCCGGCAGCTCTTCCTTGTTGTCGATCTTCGGCACGTCGTCGTTGTGTTTCTCGACGTCGGTGACTTGCACCACCAGCATGGCGTGGTGAGCGGTCAGCGAGCGGCCACTTTCGGAGAAAATGTTCGGGTGCGGCAGGCTCTGCGCGTCGCAAAATTCCTTGAGCATCCCGACCACGACACCGGCGTAATCGTCCATGTCGTAGTTGATCGAACTGGCGTTACGCGAATGCGTACCGTCGTAGTCCACGCCCAAGCCGCCGCCAACGTCGATGTGGTCCACCGGCAGGCCGAGGTTGCGCAGTTCGCCGTAGTAACGAATCGCTTCCTTGAAACCGTGCTGGTAGTCCGCCAGGTTGGCGATCTGCGAACCCATGTGGAAGTGCAGCAGGCGAATCCCTTGATCCAGGCCGGCTGCGCGGAAACGCTCGACCACCGACAGCAATTGCGCCGCCGACAGACCGAATTTGGATTTCTCGCCACCGGTGTCCGCCCACTTCGACGAGGCCAGGGACGACAGACGTACGCGCAGGCCGACTTGAGGCTTGACCTTCAGCGCCGCCGCTTCTTCGATCACCAGGCCGACTTCGGATTCTTTCTCGATCACGATAAAGACGTTGTGACCCAGCTTCTGGCCCATCAGTGCCAGACGAATGAACTCACGGTCCTTGTAACCGTTGCAGACGATAGTGCCGCCCTTCGGCGCCAGGGCCAGAACGGCCAGCAGTTCAGGTTTGGAGCCGGCTTCCAGACCGATGGAAACGTCCTGGGTGGCGATGATGTTTTCGATCACCGCTTCTTGCTGGTTCACTTTGATCGGGTACAGCGCGGTGTACTTGCTCTGGTATTCCAGACGCTCGATGTTCGCATCGAAGGCGCCGGTCAGCTGACGCACGCGGTCTTGCAGGATATCCGGGAAACGCACCAGCAATGGCAAGGACAAACCGCTTTTGCGCAGTTGGTCGACTTGCTCGAACAGATCAATAGGCGAACTGGTCGGACCGTTCGGACGAACTTCGACGCGACCGGCGTCGTTGATCGCGAAATACCCGGCCCCCCAATGGCGAATCCCGTAAACACTGCGGCTGTCCGCAACTGTCCATTGGCTGCCATCGTCTTTGCGTGTGCGTCGTACGGACATTGAAGTCCCCTATAAAGAAGTCATAGAGCGTCGCCTTGAGTTCAGGCCGGCGCAGTCTAAAGAATGAAAATGACGATTAGCCTGCATGCAAGGGCGATAGACCGCACATTCAGGTTTGAGTTTAGAAACCGGATCAGAACAGGCTCTGTGAAAACCATGTAGACGACGCCAGACCTGCTGTCAGGACTGGATCAAGCCGAGGGTGGTTTTCACAGAGGCTGCTAGCCGCCGGACTTCTTCGCTTTGAAACCGAGTTTGATCAGCTCGCCCAAGAGTAGCTCGACATGATCGCCCTGGATTTCGATAATTCCGTCTTTCAACGCTCCGCCTGTACCACAACGCTTCTTCAACGTGGTGGCCAGGTCCTTGAGCGCGTCTTCGGCCAATGGCACACCGGTGATGGTAGTCACCGTCTTGCCGCCACGGCCCTTGCTTTCGCGACGTACGCGAGCGATGCCGTCGCCGGCCGGGATAACGGTCTGTTTGCAGATACAGGCGTCCACCGGTTTACTGCATTCCGGGCAATGACGACCTGCGTCGGTGGAAAATACCAGGCCACCAAGGGCGGCGAAGGATGCGGCTTTTTTGGCCACCGGCAATCCTCTTGGGAGGACAAAGACTGGTCGCGGCAACTCGGGAAGTGGCCATCGACCGCGAAGCCCCACTCAGGCAGGGGCAGCGCTACTGAACCGGGCACGCTGGTTCAGTTTGAAAAGGTCGCGCAGTGTAACGGCAAAAAGCCGACTTGCTAAGAGCCAATCGGCGCCAATTTATAGCTCTTTTGCGACGTCATCCTGTTGAGCGCGCAGATAGCGCTTCAACGCAGCCAGAGAGTCCGGGCAATAAGGCTTTTGCTGGATTTCCAACAGGACCTGATCGATGGGAATGAAGCGCGCTTCGAGCACCTCTTCCGGCTGCAGGGTCAACGGCCCGTCCCAGACCGCCGAAAACGCTGAACACCAGAGCCGGTTACCGGTGTCTTCAAAGAAGAAGTGATCATGGGCGATCAATTCCACACCGCTCACACCCAGCTCTTCTTCGAGTTCGCGGGCGGCCGATTCGGCGTAGGTTTCGCTGGCGAGCACCATGCCCCCCGCTGCCACATCCCAGTACCCCGGATAAATGGCTTTGCTCAGGGTTCGCCGGTGCACGCACAATTCGCCCGCCGAATTGAACAGCATGATGTAGGTGCCGCGCCCGATCAGCCCGCGCTCACGCAAGTCGCAACGGACCAGGGCACCTAGCAGGTTGTCCTGTTCGTCGACCCAGGCGATCTGTTCAGCATCCGAGGCCGCGCGATGGGCGGCCTCTTTGGCGTTGTCGACCATAAATCAGCCTTGATTGAGCAATTGACGCAGATCGATCACTGCGGCGTTGGCCCGGGAAATGTAATTGGCCATGACCAGCGAGTGGTTAGCCAACACACCGAAACCGCTGCCATTGAGGATCATCGGACTCCAGACCGGCTCTTGCGAGGCTTCCAGTTCACGAATGATCTGACGCACGCTGACCGTGGCGTTTTTCTTGGCCAATACATCGGCGAAGTCGACTTCAATGGCGCGCAACAGATGGGACAGTGCCCAAGCCTGACCACGGGCTTCGTAGAACACGTTGTCGATCTGCATCCACGGGGTCTCGACGATTTCTTCGTCGACCTGTGGTACTTGCCCCGGCGCGAGGACTTCGGTTTTCAGCGCGGTGTTGAGTTTGACCCGGCCGACGCTGGCCGACAGACGCTGCGACAGCGAACCCAGTCGGGTACCCACGTCACCCAGCCAGTTGTTCAGGTTGTCGGCGCGGGCATAGAACAGTGCACTTTTCTGGCTCGGATCGGACAGACGTGCCTGATAGCGGCTCAGGGAATTGATGCCTTCCTGATACTCGGACTCACTGGAAGGCAGCACCCAGCTTTTGTTGTCAAAGTTGAAACGCGGTTCGGCCTTGGCCAGATCGGCGTCTTCGGCCGATTGCGACTGGGAGCGGGCGAAGTCTTTACGCAGGGCACGGCTCAGGTCTCGGACCTGGACCAGCACGCCATATTCCCAGCTCGGCATGTTGTCCATCCACAGGCCTGGCGGGAAACGGTCGTTGGAAATATAGCCACCCGGCTTGGTCAGCAACGTTCCGGCGACGGTCTTGAGGGTTTCCACCGTGGTGTAGCCGACGACCATCTGCTTGCCTTCTTTTTCGGCAGCGACCTGGGCATTTTGCTGGACCGGGAAGAGCGCAGGCTCTGCACTCCAGTACCAACCCAGGGCAATCGTCACAAGCAGGTAAAGGCCGATCAGTGTGGCCAGCGCCCGGCTGAACAGCAGGCCGCCAAAGTAACTGCGGGTGGCCGATTCAGGTGCAGCGGCACGTTCAGGCGCGCTGCCCGCGCGGTTCTTCCAGTCCAGCATGGCGATATCCTTTCAATCACTTGAGTTCATCGGTTCGACCACAACCATACAACAACGTGCCTTTGGCCGGCACCCGTCGTTGGGCTTATCCAGAAAATTGGCGTAGAAAGACCAGCCACCCTTGCCAATGAACTCAAGTGTGCATGCCCGCTTTAATGCCCCCTGAGCACTATTGAAATCTGCCGCACCTCTCCCGGCGTGAAAAGATGGGCGATACCTTCGCCGTCTGTTGTGCGCTGGACAGTCTGTCCGTCCACGGTCGCGATGTAGCTGCGCTGCACCAGCGTCTCGCCCGTGAAGCTGTCCATCAGGCGGAAAATTCTGGGTGTCCGAGAGGGCTGGGGCGGCGGATTGTTCATCAATTCCATGACCTTGCAGTCAAAGGCCTGCGCCGCAATCGGCCAGTCACCGTAGTCGGCTTCAGCCCTGACCAGCCACCACTCACCCCGCTCAATCTGGTCAAGCACTTCGCTGTCGATATCGATCAGCAAACCGGCACGCAACTCGCTCAGGCCTTCGATGGGTTGCCGATCGTTCAACGCCTGACGAACATGATCCATCGCTTCCTCGCCTGGACAAGCATGCTGGCGCTCCCACGTGGTCAGATGAACGTCTTGGACCAGCCTCATGCCAGCGTCTCGGCGTTCCACTCGTCGGAGCCCATGGTCCGGCTGATTTCATGTCTCCAGTAAATGCGTCGGTAGCTGAAGTGAACCTTCTCCAGCTGGGTAATGTGCGCAGTGCCCGCATCTTGACAGTGGGGCAAAAGCACCTCGGCACCGATGATTACCGCGTCCTCAAGCTCCATCGTGTAGAAATGCTCCTGCGTGCCATGTGCCGAGGTGCGATACCACTCGACGCGGCACTTGCTGAGCAGCTCCCCGGAACACAAGGCGATGTTGATCAATGGGGACGCCTTGTCGATGGACTTGGTAATGACCAAGGGCTTGTGCATCCGGCGCCCTGCTCCTGACCCTTTGGGCACAAAAATTCCATGGCTCAGGGCTTGAATCATGATCTGGTCTTCACGACCCAGTTGGTAGACGTTGCCCACTGACGCTTCAGTGAAGGCGCCTGCGCTGATGAGGCCTTGTCGTTCGCCTTTGAGCGTCATGAAAGCGGGGGTTGGCATGATGGGGCTCCTTTTTAGTTGGGTTGCGGGGCGGGGAAGTGCTGGGGCTCGTCGTACATGTCTTCGATTTCGTCGAAGGGCGTCCAGGGTTTGGCGAGTGCGAGGGTGATGAGGTAGCGTTCTTCAGTCGGATTTCGGTAGTCCTCGAAACGCCCCAGAGCGAGCGTGACCTGATACTTATCGCTCGCTTGCCAATTAGATTGCCCATGCAGAATCCCTTTCTGCAGATAGGCCCGCCATTCAGGTGTATCGACGATCGTGGGATTGTTCCGCAGCCCCTTCGCGACCCAGCCTTTGGCAAACAACTGGTCTTGCAGGTCGATCACAACTTTCAGGGCGTCGTCGATCAGTAATGGCTCGATTTGCGGAGACATGAGGACGTCTTCAATGACGTTGTCATTAAATGTAATCGTGAAAAAACGAGCCAAAGGCGTATCAAATCCATATTGCGGGTCGATAAATCGCAAGCGAGCATCGGTCTTGGGAATTCCGCCCCAGACATGTCCGCGTATCAGTGGACTGAAAGGGGCCGTAGAGTTTTTCCGCATCTCTTCATATGTCCCGCCTATTTCCAAAGCAATTTCCGGATCATCCCAAAGAGGCTGCTGCAACTGACGTATGGCGACCACCAACAAAACAACCAGAAACAGCAGGCCTGCACCATGACGTAAGCAGGGACGACGCTGCAACAGACTCACAGGATTGCGCCGCCCGATGCGATCTCGCTGATCGATTGCACCAATGCAGTACGGTTGTAATTGTTGAGCATGTGATCAAAGCGTTCTGCTGCTCGGAGTACGAATGCCATTCTCTGGTTGATGTCCGACAAATCCGCAAACGGGCTATTGTCAAACTCGATGGTGCGATCATCTTCAACACGCTGGCATTGGCTGGTGAGCGTCAACTCGATAGCCTGAGCGACACCTGAAGGAAAACCAGTCACGTAGGATGCGTGGTTGCCGCGCAGCAACGTCACCAATTGCCGATCCTCATAAATAGTTGGCTGGAGGATGTTGCGCTGCTCGTGCCAGGCTAAATACTCGACGCTCGCGGTGATACTTCCCGCTTCTATTGCCTCGAAAGCTTGCAGTACCAGTGGGTAAACCTGTCCGAAACGAAGCTTTCTCTGGCCCACGGGCCACAACACCGGAAACTTCGAATGCCCATAAATTCCTCCCCGGGCGCCCAGGCAATTCTTAAACTCCTGCCACCCACGCTTCGCATAAAACGCATGCAACGGAAAAACATCCAGAAACAGCGTGGTATTCCCCAACGCCATCATGTCGTGCACATGCCGGAACTGCTGCTGTACCAGAGACAAGTCTTCCCCGGCTAAACGGATATCCACTGAGGGAACAGGATTGCGCGCATCCGCAGCCTTATAGTCACGCAAGGCATCTGCCTGTTCGGACATCCTGTCCGGGGTCAAAAGCCCGGACTCACGGCGACTGTCGCGCAAACGCTGGCGTGACTCATGCTCTTCGCGAATACGTTCAACACTCTGCGCCGCATGCAACAACCCGCAGCCAACCTGCTTGGAAGCAAACGCCGCCAGTCCGGCCCACTGAAACCTTGGGTCATGCAGCCACAACCGGGCGTAGGCAGCGTTGATCGCACGGTTGCGTTCCACCGGGTCCGCTATCAATTCGCCGTTCGGTGCGACGATCTCTTCTGCCTCGCGCTGGTAGCGACGCCAAAGGCATGAGCACGTAAGGATCGGCACGTCAGTGACCAAGGTCTTGCTGCCGTACAGGCGCACCTCTGTGCATTCGCAGTCAGCAACGGGAATGTTGTTGTGGTTCAGGCGCTGGTCATCGCAAGGGTGCGGCTTAAAACACTGAGTCATGATTTAAAGATGGCTTCCAGGGGAATTCCTGAACCCTAACAGCCGCAATTCCAGCCTGAACTCTGCCAACGAAAAATCAGAATTCCCTGACAGATGCGGTTCGCTGGACGTAACGAAATTGCCGTGAAACGAACAGAAAAGATCGCAAGTGGCGCATTCTCGGGTGTCTGGTCGACACAGAACCGCCGAACAAGACCAACCAGTCACAAACTGAATGAGGCTGATTAACAGATAATTGCCTTACGACTCTCATCCCATTGAAAAGAGGTGCTAGCATAGGGCCACCAGTCGATCTCAGCATTTACCCTAACAGTAGTCAGGATATGACCGAGCCAGAAGACCCCAGCCGTGAGCGCCTCAAGCACCACTTTGCCCAGCGGGTAATTCATCAGGCACGTCAAATTCTTGAGATCTGGCAGCGCCTGCAACGCAGCGAGTGGTCCACCACCGACTTATCGGAACTGAGCGAGGCCAACCTGCGCTTGCTGCGGTTTGCCGAGCGTTTCGAGCAACCGGAACATACGCAACTGGCGCGTCACATCGGTCAGTCGCTGGAGGCTGTCGACGCCAATCGCGGACGCCTCAGCAGCGGGCTGATCACCGATCTCAATCGCTTGATGCAACGCCTGTCGCGCACCGGCCTGCGACATGGCGATCAGCTTGAGCAAACCTTGCTGCCACCCCTGCGCAAGCCGATCTATGTGATGCTGCAAGATCACGACCGCGCCGAGCGCCTGGCCAAGCAACTGGAGTTTTTCGGACTCAGCGCCCAGTCCCTGGACAGCGTTGCAGCCTTTCGCGCGTCGATGGTTGAGCGCCTGCCCGCCGCCATCGTCATGGACGTGGATTTCAGTGGTGCCGGTATAGGCCTGAAACTGGCCGCCGAAGCCCAGGAAGGTCTCGACCAGCGCCTGCCACTGTTGTTCTTCAGCCTGCACGAAACCGACACTCCGACCCGCCTCGCCGCCGTGCGTGCCGGTGGCCAGGAATTTCTCACCGGCACCCTGGAGGCTTCGAGCCTGCTGGAGAAAATCGAAGTCCTGACCTGTGTCGCGCAGTACGAGCCTTATAAAGTGCTGATCATCGATGACTCCCGCGCCCAGGCCCTGCACACCGAACGCCTGTTGAACAGCGCCGGGATCGTCACGCGCACGTTGATCGATCCGATTCAGGCCATGGCCGAGCTCTCGGACTTTCAACCTGACCTGATCATCCTCGACATGTACATGCCGACCTGCACCGGTACGGAACTGGCCAAGGTGATCCGTCACAACGACCGCTACGTCAGCGTACCGATCATTTACCTGTCGGCCGAAGACGATCTGGACAAGCAGCTCGACGCCATGAGCGAGGGCGGCGACGACTTCCTGACCAAGCCAATCAAGCCGCGCCACCTGATTACCACCGTGCGCAACCGCGCGGCACGGGCGCGCAATCTGAAAGCCCGGATGGTCCGCGACAGCCTTACCGGCCTGTACAACCACACGCACATTTTGCAATTGCTTGAAGACTGCAGCTTCCGCTCCCGCCGCGAGAACAAGCCGCTGTGCTTTGCGATGCTCGACATCGACCACTTCAAACGCGTCAATGACAGCCACGGCCACCCCATGGGCGACCGGGTAATCAAAAGCCTGGCGCTGTTCTTGAAGCAACGCTTGCGCAAGACCGACTTCATCGGCCGTTACGGCGGCGAAGAGTTCGCGATCGTCATGCCCGATACCGACCTCGCATCGGCTTACTCGGTGCTGGATGAAATTCGTCAGCGCTTTGCCGAAATTCACTACCCCGCCCAGCCTCAAGACCTTTGGTGCACGTTCAGTGCCGGCGTGGTGGAGCTGTGCGAGCACTCCGACAGCCTGATGATGGCCAGCCAGGCGGATGAGGCGCTATACCGTGCCAAGGACGCCGGACGGAATCGTGTTCAGGCCGCACGAACATCACGGCAAAGTGCCACTTTTTTATCAGAATCCACTGATTCGGTCACAACCCTGTAACACAAACGCAATAAATTCAGGCGCTTACCATTCTGCCCCTGGTAGATCCGCTATGCGCCTGAAATTGCTGACCAATCTCAACACCCTCCTTTTAGTCGCCGTATGCGTGGCCCTCGGCGCCACGCTGTGGTGGTCGCAAAAAGCCCTGGAGCGCCCTTATCTTCTGATGGAGCGCTATCTGGGCCTGTCCCGGCAGTTTCAGAATGACGTTGCGCGCAATATCGGGGACTACCTCGCCAGCGGCGATGCCCTGCGTCTGAGCAGCGCCAGTCAGGCCACTGATGACTTGCAAAAGGAGCTTGGCGAGTTGCCGCCGGCGCTGGCCGACACCTTGCGCCCAAGCCTGTCGAACCTCGATGAATTCAGCAAAACCGATCTGTTGGCCGCCGGCAAACTCGCGGGCGACCCACAAGCGCTGCTACTGCAAGCCGAACGCGAACTCGGCGCCAGCCTCGACCAACTCAGCCATTACGCGAGCGGCGACGCGACTTACCTGACGCCGCTACTCACCGCCTCTCAACACCTGGGCAAATTGTCTCTGGCCCGGGAAAAACTGGTGAGCAGTGGCCGCAGCGAACTGGCCACTGACGTCGAGCGCGAAGTGGCCAACATCCGTACGCAGGCGGACCTGCTGGGCCGTTTGCCATTGCTAGGCGTCGCCGCCAAGAGTGAATCGAACACCGATGATTTTGCGTCGATGATGGGTCTGGAGAACAACGAGAAAGCGGCCGCCGAAGACGCTGGAGTCGGTCTCAAGCGTGAACTCAATAGCCTGCTCTCGCGCTACCCGGCCGAACTGTCCCGCACGCGCGATCAGATCCAGAAACGCACCGATCTAAGCGTGGCCACCCACCTGAAAATCGCCGATGTACAGCAAGCCATTGCCCGACTCGAACCCGTGGTCCGTGCCCAGCACGGACAAATCCAGGGCGAAGTACGATTGATGCAGGGTCTGATGATCGGCCTCATCCTGCTGATCGCCTTACTCATCGACACCCTGCAGCGGCGCCTGGCCCGAACCCTGACCAACCTGGCGCCGGCCCTGTCCACCTGGGCAGAAGGTGACTTCAGCCGGGACATCGAACTGGGTAACACCAATCGCGAATTGCACGATATTCAGGCGTCGCTCAATCGCTTGCGCGCCTACCTGGTGGATCTGGTCGGGACCATTCGTCTCAACGCCGAGCAAGTCGCCGGCAGCAGCCGGACCCTGGCCGATTTGAGTAATGACCTGCACAGCGGCGCCGAACATCAGGCAGGCGACACGGCACTGATCCGCGATTCGCTCGGTGAACTGGAGGCGACCATCCAACAGGTCGCCGGCGATGCCAGCCAGGCAGCCGATGCCAGTCGTCATGCGGGCCTGGCCGTTGAGCATGGCCAGAAAGTCATCGGCTTGAGCCTTACCGGGTTGCATGCGCTGGTGGGTGAAGTGCAGGGTAACGCGCAGATGATCGAGCACCTGGCCGAAGAATCGGCAACCATCGGCGGCGTGCTGACGGTGATCCGCTCGATTGCCGACCAGACCAACCTGCTGGCCCTGAACGCCGCCATCGAAGCGGCTCGCGCCGGGGAAATGGGGCGAGGGTTTGCGGTGGTCGCGGAAGAGGTTCGCTCACTGGCGCAACGCACCGCCGGGGCTACGGCAGAAATTCAGACATTAATAGCTGGCCTGCAAACCGCCGCGCGTCAATCAGTGGAGGGCATGCGCGCGCAGGTTGAGCATGCCGAAGCCACGGCGAACCAGGCGCAAGCGGCCGACGGGGCGCTGGATAGAATCGTCGGGGCCATCCAGACCATTTCCGACACCGCCGTGCGCATCGCCGATGTTACCGCCCAGCAGAGCGGCGCGGTCAGCGAGATTCGCCACCACAGTGAGCGAATTCATCAATTGGGCGGGGATAACTTGCTGCGCATTGGTGAGGGGCGTGAACAAGGGGAGAACCTTTTGGTGCTGGGCGGACGGCTGCGTACCGCCGTTCAGGCCTTTCGCGTCTGAAAACCCGCTCCCATAAGGGGATGGTGATCGTTCCCACGCTCCGCGTGGGAATGCCTCAATGAACGCTCTGCGTCCGCTTTTGGGACGCAGAGCGTCCCGGACTGCATTCCCACGCGGAGCGTAGGAACGATCAAGGCAACTAACGCAACTGTCCGCTATCATGCCCCCTATTCCGATACGCGAGATTGTCATGCGCCGTTTGCTCTGCCTGCTGCTTTTAGTGCTCGCCCTGCCGGCCACCGCCGGCGGGTTGCCGGACACCCGACCCAGTTCCACCTTGGGCGCGATCAACAACAGCGCCGACTTCCTGCCGGTGCGCGAAGCCTTTCAATTGAGCCTGGTAGCCAGCACACCGCAATCGATCAAGCTGCGTTTCGTCGCCACCGAGGGGTATTACCTCTATCGCCATCGTTTCCAGTTCCGGGCTGAGCCGGCCGATGTAAGCCTGGGCGCCGCAATACTGCCCAAGGGCGAGCAGAAGCACGACGAGTACTTCGGCGATGTCGAGGTTTATCACGGCGTTGTTGACGTAGAAATACCGCGCACCGACCAACGCGCCTTCACACTGGTCGTGACGTATCAGGGCTGCGCGGACAAAGGCCTGTGCTATCCGCCGGAAACCGAGCGCCTGAGCATTGATGGCATCGGCACCCCGACCTTGGCGCAAAGCGTCGGCTGGCGCGAACTTGCACTGTTCTTCCTCGCCGGCCTGGGTTTGACGTTCACCCCTTGCGTACTGCCCATGCTGCCCATCCTTTCCGGCGTGGTGCTGCGTGGCCAGGTCGGTGGTTTGCGCGGCTTCAACCTGTCCCTGGCCTACGTGCTGCCGATGGCCGCCTGCTTCGCCCTGCTCGGCGCACTGATGGGGATGTTCGGCGCGCAGCTCAATCTTCAGGCGCGCCTGCAATCGGCCTGGGTGCTGGTGCCGTTTGCGACGTTCTTTGCAATATTTGCCCTGGCGATGTTCGGCGTATTCGAACTCAAGCTGCCGCAGACCATCAGCAGTCGCCTGGATCGCATCGCCGGCCGCACTGAAGGCGGTTCGCTGTGGGGCGCCGCTGTGTTGGGCGTGGTGTCCAGCCTGCTGGTTTCGCCCTGCGTTTCTGCCCCGCTGGCCGGTGCGCTGCTGTACATCAGCGCCAGCGGCGATGCGTTGGGTGGTGGCCTGAAACTGTTCATGCTTGGTCTGGGCATGGGCGCGCCGCTGTTGCTGGTCGCCACCGGTGGCGCGGCCTGGCTGCCCAAAAGCGGGCCTTGGCTGGTCTATGTGAAAAACGCGATCGGGGTGTTGTTGCTGGGATTGGCGATCGGCCTGCTCAGCCGTGTATTGCCGGGCCAGATCACCTTGTTGCTGATCGGTTTGCTGGCCGCGGGTGTCGGGTTGTTCATGGGCGCTCTGGAGTTCGTCTACAAACCCCCTCGCAAACGCCTCGGCCAGTTGCTCGGAATGTTCCTGCTGTTTTACGCGTTGTCGTGCTGGTTTGGGGCTTTCAGCGGCCAGACCGATCCGTTCAATCCCATTGGCCAATCGCGGGCGATTGCGAGTAACGAACCGGCGCAAAACACCGGAACCTGGCAAACAGTCAGCACGCCTTCAGAGCTGGACCGAGTACTCGCCGATGCTCAAGCTTCCGGCACCCCGCTGCTGCTCGACTGGTATGCCGACTGGTGCATCAGCTGCAAAGTCATCGAGCGCGAAGTCCTCAACGACGCCAAAGTCGTCGAACGCCTGCAAGGCTATCGACTGGTCCGTTTCGACATCACCGCCAGCAATACCGAGCAACGCGCTCTGCTCGACCGTTACAAACTGTTCGGCCCTCCCGCCTTGATGTTTTTTGGCAAGGACGGCGTTGAACGCGCCGATGTGCGAGTGATCGGCGAGATCAATGCCGCAGACTTCGCCGAACGTGTTGCACGGGCAAATGACCAGATTTAAACACCCGGTCACATATTTCGCGCAAACATCGGCTATCGTGCTGGCTATTGCATAGAACTGGACAGTCACAAAGCCTTTGCGGCATAGTCGCCGAGTTCTGACTCTTGCTCACAGATAACAAGGAACAGCAGATGGCGACCCTATTGGTGCTGCACGGCCCTAACCTGAACTTGCTCGGCACCCGTGAACCGGGCACCTACGGCGCTACGACACTGGCGCAGATCAACCAGGATCTGGAACGCCGCGCCCGTGAAGCCGGCCACCATTTGCTGCACCTGCAAAGCAACGCCGAGTACGAATTGATCGACCGCATCCATGCCGCTCGCGGCGAAGGTGTGGACTTCATTCTGATCAATCCAGCAGCTTTTACGCACACAAGTGTCGCATTACGTGACGCGCTGCTGGCGGTGAGCATCCCATTCATCGAAGTGCATTTGTCTAACGTGCACAAACGCGAACCTTTCCGCCATCACTCTTACTTCTCCGACGTAGCGGTGGGAGTGATCTGCGGCCTTGGCGCCAGCGGTTATCGACTGGCCCTGGAGGCTGCACTAGAGCAGCTTGAACAACAAGCTATACGCCCCTGACCGACCCTTGGGAGTTGATGATTCATGGATATCCGTAAAGTTAAGAAACTGATCGAACTGCTGGAAGAGTCCGGCATCGACGAGCTCGAGATCAAGGAAGGCGAAGAGTCCGTACGCATCAGCCGTCATAGCAAAACCCCGGCTCAGCAGTACTACGCGCCGGCTCCAATGCACGCTCCGGCACCAGCGCCTGTTGCTGCTGCTCCGGTTGCCGCTGCTGCCGCACCGGCTGCTCCGGCCGCGCCTGTCCTGAACGGCACCGTTGCCCGTTCGCCGATGGTCGGTACGTTCTATCGCAAATCTTCGCCATCCTCGCCGTCCTTCGTTGAAGTCGGCCAGACCGTGAAGAAAGGCGACACCCTGTGCATCGTCGAAGCCATGAAGATGATGAACCACATCGAAGCTGAAACCAGCGGTGTGATCGAATCCATCCTCGTCGAAGACGGCCAGCCGGTTGAGTACGACCAACCGCTGTTCACCATCGTTTGAACCGCGGAGAAACTTTGATGACTGCGAAGTTGGAAAAAGTTCTGATCGCCAACCGCGGTGAGATTGCCCTGCGGATCCTGCGTGCCTGCAAAGAGATGGGCATCAAGACTGTCGCCGTTTACTCCAAGGCCGACAAAGAACTGATGCACCTGGGCCTGGCAGACGAATCCGTCTGCATCGGTCCGGCCTCGGCCGCGCACTCTTACCTGCACATCCCGGCCATCATCGCCGCGGCTGAAGTGACCGGCGCTACCGCCATTCACCCAGGCTACGGCTTCCTCGCGGAAAACGCTGATTTCGCTGAACAGGTCGAGAACTCCGGCTTCGCCTTCATTGGCCCGAAAGCCGACACCATTCGCCTGATGGGCGACAAGGTATCGGCCAAGCACGCCATGATCGCTGCGGGCGTTCCAACCGTTCCGGGTTCCGACGGCCCTCTGCCTGAAGACGAAGAAACCGCTCTGCGCATTGGTCGCGAAGTCGGTTACCCGGTGATCATCAAGGCCGCTGGCGGCGGCGGTGGTCGCGGCATGCGCGTTGTGCATAACGAAGAAGACCTGATCTCCTTTGCAAAACTGACCCGCACCGAAGCAGGCGCGGCGTTCGGCAACCCGATGGTCTACCTGGAAAAATTCCTGACCAACCCACGTCACGTGGAAGTCCAGGTACTTTCCGACGGCCAGGGCCAGGCCATCCATCTGGGCGACCGCGATTGCTCGCTGCAACGTCGTCACCAGAAGGTTCTCGAAGAAGCGCCGGCACCGGGCATCGACGAGAAAGCACGCCAGGAAGTCCTCGCTCGCTGCGTCAAGGCGTGCATCGACATCGGCTACCGTGGCGCCGGCACCTTCGAGTTCCTTTACGAGAACGGCCATTTCTACTTCATCGAGATGAACACTCGTGTCCAGGTAGAACACCCGGTTTCGGAAATGGTCACCGGCATCGACATCGTCAAGGAGATGCTCAGCATCGCCGCTGGCAACAAATTGTCGTACACCCAGGACGACGTGGTGATCCGCGGTCACGCCCTGGAATGCCGTATCAACGCCGAAGACCCGAAAACCTTCATGCCAAGCCCTGGCACGGTCAAGCATTTCCACGCACCAGGCGGCAACGGCGTTCGCGTCGATTCGCACCTGTACAGTGGCTATGCCGTTCCGCCGAACTACGATTCGTTGATCGGCAAGCTGATCACCTACGGCGCAACCCGTGAAGAAGCCATGGCGCGCATGCGCAATGCGCTGGACGAAATCGTTGTCGACGGGATCAAGACCAACATCCCGCTGCACCGCGACCTGGTCCGCGATGAAGGCTTCTGCAAAGGTGGTGTGAACATTCACTACCTTGAGCACAAGCTCGCTGGCGAGAAGCACTAAGCTTCGACCCCATCAACAAAGCCGCCTTCGGGCGGCTTTGTTGTTTCTGGGTATTTCTTATGATCCACGACAGTCCCCGTAGCAGCTGGCGAAGCCTGCGTTCGGCTGCGCAGCAGTCGTCAATCCCGGCAATGCGGTGTTTCAGGATTACGGTGCAATCGGGTTTTGCGACTGCTGCGCAGCCG
>NZ_AKJS01000133.1 GCF_000282215.1 Pseudomonas sp. GM21 | reverse complement strand
TCGGCTAATTTCACGACTGCTGCGCAGCCGAACGCAGGCTTCGCCAGCTGCTACAAAGTGCGGTTCGGCTTAACTGACTGGCATTAGGGCTTGCCCGCGATAGCAATGGATCAGGCAACAATGATGTCGACTGATACTCCCGCATCGCGGGCAAGCCCGCTCCCACAAGGGGGGTCAGGTGTTGAAGCGGACGCCGGGTTTGGCGCGCTCATCCACCGTCAACTCAAACACATCCGGCCGCGCATAGTGCCCGACCACATCGTAGTCATATCGGGCGCGAACCAGGTCATCCGTATCGATTTCAGCCGTGAGCAATCCAGGCCCATCGCGCAACGGCCCGGCCAGAACGTCGCCCATCGGCCCGACTATCACACTGCCGCCAGCAATCAGCGGCCGGTCCGTCGGCCAGTTGGCAATGTCCACGCCCAAGGCCTGCGGTGAATCCTGAACCTGGCAGGCACTGACCACAAAGCAGCGCCCTTCATGGGCGATGTGGCGCATGCTGACTTGCCACATCTCGCGCTCGTCCACCGTCGGCGCACACCACACCTCAATGCCTTTGGCGTACATTGCGGTGCGCAGCAGCGGCATCATGTTTTCCCAGCAAATCACCGCGCCGACTCGTCCGACCTGGCTGTCGAGCACCGGCAACGTCGAACCATCGCCCTTGCCCCAGATCAGCCGTTCGGTGCCGGTGGGCATCAGCTTGCGGTGCTTGGCGATCAACCCCGCCTGCGGGTCGAAATACAGCGCCGTGCAATGCAGCGTACTGCCAGCCCGTTCAATCACACCGATCACCAGATTGGCCCCGGTGCGCGCCGACAACCCGGCCAGGGCTTCCGTCTCGGCGCCTGGCACGTCAATGGCGTTGGCGAAATACCGGGCAAACGCTTCCCGTCCCTCCGGAAGTCGATAACCCAGTTGGGTGCCAAACCCTTCACCCTTGGGGTAACCGCCGAGCAACGCTTCGGGCATCACCACCAATTTCGCCCCGGATTCCGTAATGGCGTTTTCCCAGGCAAGAATCTGCTCCAGGGTCTCGGCCTTGCCACCGGGCAAGGCCCCGATTTGCAGGGCGGCAACAATTGACTTGGGCATCGCAGTAGCTCCATTGGCATCAGGTATTGCCCATTCTCCGGCGTCACGGGATCATGAATAAAGCCCGATCCGCTGCTGAATGATATGAACGTTATGAATATCGCCACTGTCGACCTCAATTTGCTCAAAGTCTTCGAAGCGCTGCATGAAGAGTCCAGCGCCAGCCGTGCGGCCCTGCGCCTGGGCGTAACGCAATCGGCGGTCAGTGCCGCGCTGCGCAGGCTGCGCGAGGTGTATGGCGATCAGCTGTTTGTACGCACCGGCCGTGGAATGGCGCCGACGCTCAAGGCCAACCAACTGAAACCGGTGGTCAGCGATGCGCTGAACAAATGTCGCCAGAGTCTGGCGATGGTCGATCCGGCGGCCCATCAGTACGACGGTCGCGCAGTGTCGGTGGGGATGTCGGATGATTTCGAGATCGCTTATGGCCGCCGACTGATCGAGGAAATCGCCCGAACAGCACCCAAGCTGAGGCTGATCTTCCGGCAAACCCACAGCCAGATCGTCGCCGATGCACTGATGGAGCGAAGCATTGATCTGGCGATCACCGCCGGTGGATTTGCCGAGCGATTACTCAGCCGTCAGGTGTTGGGAGAAGGCGGGTATTTATGTCTGGTGGATCGCAGCAGCCTGACCGAAGGGCAACACGTCATCAGCCTCGACGAGTTCGTCGCGCGCGAGCATATTTTGGTATCGTCCGGCGGTTTTATCGGCATCACCGACGAAGGGCTGGCAGCGCTGGGGCTGAGTCGCCGGGTGTGTGCGTCGACCACGCACTTTGCCGCGTTACCGCACTTGCTCAAGGGCAGTCAGGCGGTGGCGACCATTCCGGCGCATGCCGCGCAAAGCATCGCTGCGCTCAGTGGGCTGGCGCTGCTGCCCTGCCCTTTGGCCTTGCCGCGCTACCCGATCGAACTGGGCTGGCGCACCAGCACACAGCTCGATCCGGTGGTACTGAAAGTGCGCGAAGCGATTGTCGCGTGTTTTGCCTGAGGCCCGGCCTTACTTGTTGGCCGCCATCAGGCGATTGACTTCACTGCGCACCATGTTGGCGAACTCCGGCGGCGACATCGCGTCGAGCTCGGCACGGACCCATTCAGCCCATTTGCCTTTGCGCTTGGCGCGCTCACCGAACAAGCGCGCCGCCTCGCCCTTGGATTTGCCCAGGTTGCTTTGCCAGAGGTCGAACAGACGGGATTTTTCATCTTCAAGCGCAGCGCGCTCGGCGAGAGGTTTGTCGGCCAGATTGAAGCTCATGGGAAATTCCTGCTGCGTAAAATAGGCGACATCTTACACTGTAGGACGAAACGTCTGACTCAGGAATTTTCTACCCAACGGGGTCAACGCGAAAATTCGCTGCAACTTTTTCGTCGGGGCTAGACTCCATTGTTCACTGCCTGATTACCTGCAAGGAGTACCACCATGGCTCGGAAAACCGCTGCACAAATCGCCGAAGACCAATCCAAGGAACTGGCGTTCAGCGAGCTGGCAACGCTGATCGAAGAGTCGGAAAAACTGCTGACCCGCAGCGCCGCGCTGGTCGGTGAGGAAGCAGAGACCCTGCGCGAGCAAATCGCCCTGAAACTCCAGCAGGCTCGGGATTCGGTCAACCGTGTGCGTGACCGTACCCAACCTGTCTTCGATGCCACCGAAACCTACATTGGTGGGCATCCATGGCAAACCGTGGCCATTTCCGCCGGATTTGGTCTGGTGGTCGGGTTGTTGCTCGGTCGGCGTTAAACAGAACCGCATTACACAGCAAAAAGAAGGCGAGCCATGGGCTCGCCTTTCTCTTGCCTGCGTCACACGGATTTGTAGCAGCTGGCGAAGCCTGCGTCCGGCTGCGTAGCAGTCGTCAATCCTGTACACGCGGATTTTCTGAAACACCGAATCGCCTGACTTTACGACTGCTTCGCAGCCGGACGCAGGCTTCGCCAGCTGCTACAAAGTCCGCGTCGGCTCTACTGACCTGCATTGAGCCTCAGAGCCCCGCCAGTTCCCGCAGGTTCGCCAGCGTCTCGGCGTCGAGCGCAATACCTTGCGAACCGGACTTGGCCCGTTCTTTATGACGTCGATCACCCGGCAGGCGCTTGAGCCCAACACCGTGCATCTGCCGAACCAGTTCCTGACTGCGCTCGGCAAAATTCTGCCCGGCCGCCTTGCTCGGGTCGATCACGATCAACAGTTGACCGGTCCAGGGCGTCTTGGCACCCGGGTGGTTCGACCAGTCAAACTCGAAGGAAAAATTGCCGCCGGTCAGCGCGGCCGCCAACAGTTCCACCATCATCGACAAGGCGGAACCCTTGTGCCCGCCAAACGGCAGCAGTGCGCCGCCTTCCAGAATCGCTTTCGGGTCCTGCGTCGGCTGGCCAAGGCTGTCCACGCCCATGCCTGCCGGCAAACGCTCGCCCTTGCGTGCCGCGATCTGTACGTCGCCATGGGCGATGGCGCTGGTGGCCAGGTCGAACACAATCGGCTCGCCGCCGGCCCGAGGGGCAGCAAAGGCGATCGGGTTGGTGCCAAACAACGGGCGATCGGCGCCGTGGGGCACCACGCAGGTCATGCTGTTGACCACGCTCAACGCCACCAGGCCTTCATAGGCAAACGGTTCGACGTCCGGCCACAAGGCGGCGAAATGGTGTGAGTTGCGAATCGCCAGCACTGCAATGCCGGCGCTGCGAGCCTTTTCCACCAACAGGGCGCGTGCAGCCGCCAGGGCCGGCTGGGCGAAACCATTGCCGGCATCGACCCGGACAAAACCCGAGGCAACGTCTTCAACCACCGGCACGGCCTGGCCATTGACCCAGCCGCTGTTCAGCGTCGAGACATAACCGGGAATACGGAAAACGCCGTGGCTGTGAGCACCATCACGCTCGGCGCCAGCACAGTTGAGGGCCAGCGTCCGGGCGACTTCGGCAGAGGTGCCATGACGCAGAAAAATCTTTTCGAGCAATTGAACGAGCCCGTCGAAATCGAGCGTTTGAGTATTCGACCTGGCGGCCATTTCGGGCGATACGGTCATCTGAAGCTCCAATTTTATTTTTGAGTACGGGCAACAGCGTGAAGCGAGGCTGCAGGGCAACCTGAAAAGTCGCCGATTAAGCGCTGTTGTACCGGCGTCCTGTCAAGCCTCAAGCGCCAGTTTGGTTCAAGCAATATGTACCGCACATGAGCCTTCCAGCGGCCGTACTGTTTTTCCTCGACTTAACGACTGCGGTCAATCGATCGCAACACATCGAGGACAACCATGACTGCTTCCCCACTGCCGTATTTTTTTGACGAAGCACAACGCGCCGCCGGTGCCCGAGAACCCGGTGACCGCGAAAAAGCGCTCGGCTTTACGCTTGATGACCTGAAATGGATGAAGAACGTTTATCTGGCGACAAACACAGCCCGCACCACGCAAAAAGACCCCATGCATGTTTCGCAGCTGTCGCTGAGCATGCCAGGCACAGACGATGTTCCACTGGCCGGCACGTTCGCCATGAGCCGCCCCCTGGATGGAGAAGTCACGCTCTACACGCCATGGAAAGGCCTGATCAAGTTCGCGGACATGGATGACCTCAAAAGCAGACTCAAGGAGTGGCTGGCATCGGATACCGGCAAACGTGAGCTGTTGCGTTTTCTCTCCATCGGACAACGCTGCGCATTAGCTGCCACACCTGACATCTCCACGAAAGCAATCACGGGCGCGGTGTTCCAGGACCAGCAGCTCACCCTTGAAAGCAATCAGACGCAGAACATCCAGTCGATGATGGCCGAACTGCTCAAGATGCCGACATTGCAATCGATGCTGAACGACACGCTGAAAAACGCCCTGCACAAGCCGTTTCCGGGCCTCGACCAGCGCCTTACGCGACTCAAGAGTTTTGTCAGGACTATTTCCGCCTTTGACGTCGACGAGTACCAGCACACGATTTCCTCGCTTCCACTGGGGGATGCACTTCTCCACTTTTACCTGACCAACCAGTGGCCCGCAGGCGATTCCAGGGTCTTTTCCCATCCCGGGCACAGCGTCAGCAGCGATGCGGATAACCTGGCGTGGGAAGGTGCGGTAAAAGAGATCGCCCAAAGCTTCACGCCGCACTTGCACAATCAACTCGATGTGTTCTGGAACACCGCCATGAGTAATGGATTGTCGCGTCGGGCGTTTTTCACCGAGGGCTTACGCGATACGTTCCACCTGAAGCTTTTGATCCTGCGCCAGGAAGGCGTCTTATCAGCGCCAGAATATATGAGGCTGATGAATGTCAGCCTCGCGCCCTCCGACGTCGCGCTGCGCGTGGAAAAGGTGCGAGTCACTGCACCTTTCAAGCATTTTGCCGAGCTGGCCTCAGCCTTGATGATCGGAGGTGCCGACACGCTGGGCTTTTTGTACACCCCGTCCCGAGGCATCGAAGCGACTGACGACCTGTCAGCCGTCAAAAAAATCGTGCTGCAGATGATGAAAAGCGAAGGGCATGAAGACACGCTGCTCAACTTCATGTCGCTGGATGAACGCGCTACCTTTCTGGCCTTGCCACCGGAGGAGTGCTTGATTGAAGGCCGCCCGGTCACAGGTCCGGTATTTGAAGCAGTAATGGCCGATATTCTTGACAAGCAACGGGACAACCTCAGCCATGCCTTGAGCCGTTACCGTGAAAGCGAAGGCACACTGTCCGCCCATGCCTTGCTTGATAATGCGCTGGATGTCCGTGGACTGCTCGACGATCGGCTACTGTCCACCGATGCCGCTGGCCGCTGGAGTACAAGGGTCGACCAGCGCAAGAGTGGGCAACCGGCGACTGTACGAGCCGAGTCAGCCAAAAAGGAACTGGCGCTGCTCGATTCGGTTGAACAGGCACTCGATCAACTGAAAACACAGTATCCGGCCATCCCCGCAGGCCTCAGCACCTTCGAGCAAGTACAAAGCCTCGTCAGTTCATCCTTGGCTAACCTGCAATCGAGTTTTACCCATACCTTGTCAACCGCATTGCGCAGCGAATTGAAGCTACGCACGGTCACACGCACCCTGGATTCGACGGCGCAGGCGATCATCAAAACCGTGCTCGATAGCCCGGTACACTTACAGCGTGCCGCCTTGAACGGTTTTCTACCGGACGTGTTTGCCCTCGCTTTGAAGGCCACTGATTTGGCAGACCCGTTGCAGTTGGCCAGTTGTTTTGTGTTGACTGAACGAGGCGGCCTGGACCCCCTGCACTCGGGCAAGACGATTTTGTGGACGCCGGCATCGGGATTTGAAGCCTTCGGGACACTGTCACGATTACGCGCCGTGCTTGATCAACGCCTCAAGCACGACGTTATGCGTTTAACACTTCTGGAGAACCTTGGCCGTAGCGAGCGTTTGCCGGGTAGAAGCTATGCGCTGGCGCCCCTGCAACGGATACACGGGAATTTTTTCGATCATCTTCAAAAACCCTATGTCCATCTTGACCAGACATGCATCACCCGCGCGCTGGCGACACCAGTCTCTCCCTCGCTGCTGGCGGACATGCTGAATCTGGTGTCACTACGGGCTCCACTGACGGGATTACGCACCGCAACGGACATTGCCCAGTCCCTGGCGACTCAGGAAACATTGCCGGCATGGCTGACCAAGGCGTCCATCAAAGATCTGGTACTGCATGGCGAACTGATTCAGCAATACCTCAACAACGTCAATGACGACCAGGATTACTTGACGGGCATACGGTCGTTGCAGCGTACGGCTCAGGTCGAACTTGAAAAAAAACTCAAGGCAGACGACTTAAACATCGACCCGGACAAGGTTCTGATCCAGATCAGCGCACGCCCGACGTCGCCGGCCCGTACTGAAACCCTTACCGACTTTGCATTGACCCCTTTCAAGGATCTGGATCAGGCCCGGTTCACACTGCAATCACTTGATAACACCGCAATTCCCGAAGATATGGACGAAGGCTACATCAAAGTCCTGATACGAAACCTGAAACCGGGCGAGCACCAGCAGAAAATACTGAGCGAAGCCCTTGCAGACACCCCCGCCAACGCAGCTCGAAGAACCCGGTTTTACCGACAATTGCCTTGGCAACTGATGCATTACGCCCACACGGAAAAGCTGCAGGAACGCCTGAGCGAAACGGGATTTGATCTGATCCGGCAAATCATGGACATGCCCGACGCTATCGCCCGTGCGGCAGTCGACGGCACCCACGCCATGATTCGCCCGCTTGAGTTCCTGGGGGTCAAGAGCGCACAGACGATCACAGTTCCCGGTGTTTACTTGATCGGCTCAAACACTGATAGCGCAGGGCCGCAAGTCCTGCTTGCGCCACACAGCCCACGTCACGGGATCAAGGAATATGAAAACGAAGCGCAACTGTTGACGGAGTTGAAAACGCGGGGACCGCTGCTCGACTGGGTACTCACACACCTGCCCGAGGCCGACCGGACCCTGCTGAATCACCGAATGGCGAACACCAATAACCGCACGACCCGAGCAGCAAGGGCGTCTTCCGACAAGCCGGTCAGCGAAGTCACACTGGCGTCCAATCCGATCAGAGGGCACCTGTTCGGTCAGTTGTTCAATGACAACGCCGCGCTATTGGTTCGATTGCTGGGTTGTCAGTCCGACGACAAAAAACACAGTGAATGGGAGATCATCAAACATGTGCTGGGCGAAGACCTCCACGAAGCCTGCTCATTTTTCATGGGTAAGCTCGCCTACCCTATTACGGTCTGGCGCAGTTACCGCCACATCAAGCAATCCGCCGAGGACCTTCAGACGCATAAATGGGGGGCCGCAATAAGAGAATTCATCAACGGCATTGCTCAACTCGCTACGTTACGACGCTCGCTGGGCAATCAAACGCAGCTGACTTCGCCACAGGTCGATGTCCCGCAGACTCCCGCCCGCCGATTCAACTGGCATGACGTCGACGTCACCGCTCCCGAACGCACCCAGCTAAGCCGCCATGAAAGCATCGACGTGGATCTGGGTTCACTGGCATCAGACTCGACGCTCGGGCTCTACACCCACTCCACAACCAGGAAGCACTACGCAGCAGTTGAAGGAAAAGTGTATCCGGTCGCCAGGCACGGCGGCCGCTGGCGCATTACAGGCACCAAAAACCGCGGGCCAGTGCTGCGCCAAAACCAGGCGAAACAATGGGTCCTGAACCGGGGCGCCGCGGTACCCCACTTCAGCCTGGTCAATCGATTGGATACCGCACTAGCGGTGTGGGGAGGCATGAACATCGACGCCAGTGGCATGCCGAGGATCCGTCGACTGTTTCCGCAAAAGGCCCGTCTGATCGACGAGGCGCTGGACCAGGCCACCACCTATGCCTGGACCAGTTTCCGAAACCTGCAATTGCTCAAGTCTTCCGACGACATGAACACCCCGGTGCATCAGCTCATCGCCGACTTCATGGGCGTATCGCAAGCACTGCCCGCGCATGTCGCGCATCTTGAAAAAGTCGTGACAGAGATTTTTACAGCCTTGCTGGACCCAACGCTGAGAAAGTCCGATTCCGAACGTTTAGTGGTCGGCAGGGTGATTGCCGGCGCGGAGCATACTTTTGCCTTTATCATTCCCTCGGACGCGAAGAAAAAAATTCACCTGGCCGAAAAATTCTTCGCGCCCAACTTCGAAAACTACCGCCAGCACCTGAGCGACGGGCAATTCCCTATTGGCGCCCATAGCCGAGCGATGACGATTCTTCATGAGCTTGGACACATCGCTTGTAACGCCGAAGACATTGCCTACCTTGACCCCGGCCGTCCATTCGCTGATCTGATTGATACGTCCAGCCCGCTTGCCGAAACCCTCAAAAACGAGTTGACGACGGTTCAAAGTACCGCACTGTCGCTCAGGACCCCCTATACCCAACTGTTCATGGTTGAGGACCCTGATACCGGAGAATGGGAGGATCTGGGTAATACAACTCATGAGGATACGGAACGGGTGAAAGAGCATATCTTGACGTTGACCGGCGCAGAAAACCTGAGCGGCGCCCGCCATACGTTCAAGAAAGACCCCATGATCAGGCTGAAGGTACAGCTCGGGAACGCCGATAGCATTGCCTGGTTGATCGGTCATCTGGGACGCCAACTGCACGTCAGCACCCCCTGACTGCAAAAATAACCAATGTTTGATGGTTAATTGCCATGACGGCAGTTCTCGCAGGCTTCCCCGCAAGGTTAGAATGCTGGAAATCAGGATGAGTCAATGACCGACAACTCTCTAACGCCAGCCGAATTTGACGCGATCACCGATGCCGCAGCGCATTGGTGCATGCGTCTGCATGCTGTCGACTGTACCGCCGAAGAACGGGTCGCCTTCGAACAATGGCGCGACGCTCATCCGCTGCATGCATTCGAATACGAGGCCATGCTGGAGATTTGGGAGGTCGCAGGGGCGCTGCCGCGTCCTGAAGCGGTCGAACCCATTGCGCGTTTCAAACCGGCTTCATCCTGGCGCAGTCTCGGCATTGCCGCCGCCGTTTGTGCGGTGGCATTGCCACTCGCGGCTTTCAGCGGTTGGAACATGGGCTGGCTGCCGAATTCGTATCAGCACTTTGAAGCCAGCGACACGGCCCGTCAGGTCACCCTGAGCGACGGCAGTCGGGTAGAACTGAACCTTGGCAGTGAGCTGACGTTCCGCAACTACAAGGATCAGCGGCGCGTAACGCTGAAAAAAGGCGAAGCGTTCTTCAGCGTCAGCCATGACATGGTTCACCCTTTTATAGTCAGGGCCGCAGACGGAAGGATTCGCGTCACCGGGACCCAATTCAATGTCTGGATGTACGAAGACCAGGTCCGCGTGAATCTGATCGAAGGCTCGGTACTGGTCACCAGCAATGACGACCTTCCCGGCGATGGCTTACGTCTCGGCCCTGCCATGCAGGCGCGTTTCAAACACGGCGATTTCACACCACAAATCAGTCAGACCTATGCCAATGACAATTCGCTGGCCTGGCGCAGTGGCAAACTGGTGCTCGATAACCTGTCACTGGCCGATGCCTTGCCGTTGATCAATCGTTATCTGAGCAAACCGGTGATGGTGGCCGATCACAGCACCGGCCAGATCCGCCTCGGCGGTATCTACAACATCAAGGAACTCAACAGCCTGGTGGCCTCCCTGCCCAAGGTGCTGCCGGTTTACCTGACCCGCAACAAGGACGGCAATCCGGTCCTCAATTCAATTCCGACCCAAACGCCTAAAAGCTGAAGGCCGCTCCCCTTGCAGGCAGCGGCCTTCATGTCGGCTTCAGGGGACTTTGCTGTTACTGCGCAGCCACCTTTCCTGCCTTTTTATCCTGCTCACGGATCGTCTGTGCCTGGTAGTGCGGGTCTGACGTGATCTGCTGCTCAGTGAAGGGCAGCACACTGAGTTGCTTGTTCGAAAACGCCTGTGTCTGGTCCCGCGAATACTTCGAACCCGGATCGCTGGACAACGAAAACGCCAGTAAACCCTGAGCTTGCGGCCCCTTGTCATCGAAAGTCACTATCTGCAAATAGCTGGTGCCACTGACCACCTCTCGCTTGCCGTCTGTTCTCGGTACGCTTTGAATGGCGTTGTACACGCCCAGTGTGCCCGGGCCACCATGAATCGGTGTTTGCTGGCCGCCGCTGCTGACCACCTGAATATCACCCCAGCGCGCGTCAGGTTTCAAACCCTGGGCGTTCACTTGCTCTGCTGAATCAAGCATCGCGTCGCGAAGGGCCTTGGCGACATCCGCTTGATCAATGGCCAGACCACGCGGGGTGTTTTGTGGATCGTTGGGATCAAAGGCCACACGCCAGATGTTGGAAATCTCCTGCAACGGCTCCATGACATTCTGGAAGTGCACAAACCCCAGACCGCTGTCCAGATTCGCCCGACGGTCCCACGCCTTGAGGCTGGCACACACGGGTTTCAACGCCACGGCATCGGCCCCCAAGTCACCGGCACAGAACTGCAACAGATCCGGCATGACCTGAGCGGCCAGATACACCTCGTCGTCCATCACCATCCGCTGCAAATCCACCGCCGTCAAAGGCCCGGCCTTGTTGAGTGTGCCCAATCGAGCCAGTGCAAAACGCGAGCGCAAGCCCAGCGGTAGGCCCTCTTGGCTGATCAGCGGCGAGAACCCGGTGAGCGGTT
Organism: Pseudomonas sp. GM21; assembly: GCF_000282215.1. Taxonomy (GTDB): domain Bacteria; phylum Pseudomonadota; class Gammaproteobacteria; order Pseudomonadales; family Pseudomonadaceae; genus Aquipseudomonas. The sequence goes on along the minus strand of NZ_AKJS01000133.1, from coordinate 2,616 downwards.
GCGTCGGGTTAGCCATCCAGGCGGAATCATTGGAGTGCTGCACAAAATCCTTGCGCAACAACTGCGGCAGCTTGTCGGCGGCATAGATACCTTTTTGTGCAGCCTGCGGGTCAATGTCCCAGGCACACGCACGGTTGGAACCGTCGAGCAGGATCATTTCTAAGCCGGCCCGCGGATCGCTGCACCTGGCCAGTTTCTCGGCGCTGACGTTGGGCACCACCGACAGGTTCATGTACAGCGTTTGCCCCTGATCATCCACGGCCAGGGTGTTAACCCACGGGATACCTTGAAGGGTGTGCACCGAGGCTTGCAAATCCTTGAGGCTGCTTGCCTGGTTCATCGCATACCACTGCTGCAAGACCCGGTCGTTGCCCAGGTTGGCATCGCGCAGGCTGTAGGCGTACCGATGGTCCCAATCCAGTTTTCCCGGCCATTGCACGATCGGACCAAATTCCGAGCTGTACGCCACATGCTCAACCTGAGTGATCCGACCATCGGCTTGCTTCACGTTTACCGTCAGGGTCTGTTTCTTCATCGGCAAGGACTGGCCGTCGAGTAGATAGCGGGTCGAGTCCTTGGGATCAAGTTGCAGTCGATACAGCGTGAAGTGTTTGGACGAATCCACGGTGTGGGTCCAGGCCAGGTGCTGGTTGAAGCCGATGTTGATCACCGGCAACCCGGGCAATGCAGCACCCATCACATCCAGCTTGCCGGGGATCGTCAGGTGCATCTGATAGAAGCGCATCCCGCCAACCCAGGGGAAATGCGGATTGGCCAGCAACATCCCGCGACCATTGAACGAACGCTCGCTGCCGATGGCCACCGCGTTACTGCCGCGATCCAGTGCAAACCGTTGCAGACGCGACGCGGCCAGCTGGAAGGACGGCGATTCATCGGTCACCTGCGTGACGGCATTGGGTGGTGCGGCCCCGGCCAGCGCTTCGGCAAACTGCCCTACTCCGCCTTCGACCAGCAGACGACGGGTCAACCGGACCAGGTCCTCGGCGCTGATCTCGCGCACCCACGCCCCCTTACACTGCGCTGGCAAACCCTGTTCGCGACGTTCCGCCAGCGAACGGTTGTAGCCGGCGACATAACCCTCCATCAGTTGCTGTACTTCAGGCGTTTGCGCCTGCCAGAAACCGGCGACGGCTTCGGGGGTATTCAGCCAGGTGAAAAACAGGTCGCTGACCAGGTTTTCGCGCGCCTCGACCGTCCGCTGATCCGGACTGAAATACCGTGAACGCTCGCCATTGACCGTGACAATTTCATTGGCCAGCAAACACAGGTTGTCCTGAGCGTAAACGTACCCGATGCCATAACCGAGCCCTCGCTCGTTGTCGGCACGAATGTGTGGCACGCCAAAACCGGTGCGGCGAATATCAGCGCTCGCCTGCTCCGGCTGACTGCGCGCATTGGCTGCAAGACTCAGCCCCACCAACAAACCCGCCAGGCTTAACCTGGTTAACTGCCTGGAAATAATCACGCTCGCTCCTGATCGAAAAGACAAACACCCTGCCCTCTCACTGAAACGAAACAAAAAAACAAAAATTTAGGCTCGCAAAGACAGTCCAGATGCCCTAAATGACATGACACTCACATGGAGTCGACAAATTTTCTACATCCTGGCCTTCATTATTTGACGCGCTCGTTCGTCTAAATGATTTGAGAGCACCCATCACATTTTCTGGCCGGCTCGGAAAAAGGAGTTATTGCATGTACAACTCGCAACTGCCAATGGACGGTAGCAACGCGCCAACGAGCCCTGCCGTGGGTTCCGTCATTTTCGAACAGCGCAGCGGTAATGAACGCATCCGATTGCTGCTCAAAAGCTTTGGCCTGCGGACCAGCCTGGTTCGCCTCAAAGTCATTGATGCCTTGCTGGCCGCCGCTGAAAGCGAACGCAGCCTTGGCGTGCGCGGCGTGCACAGCCAGTTGCTGGACCTGGGTATACCCCTGTCCTTTCTCAGTGTTCGGGAAGTGTTGAAACGTTTGTGCAGCGAAGGCGTGATCATGCTCAATCCAGACAAAAGCTACAGCCTGCATCCGCACGCTGTAGCCATGCTCCATCGCGAGTGATCAGCTCAACGGGGCGTCGCTCAAGGCTTGACCTTGCGACGCATCATGCCGTTGATCACCACTACCACGACCGCCACACCGATGGCGATGTACTGAAACAGCTTCTCGCTGATGACACCTTCGTTTTGCAGATACGAAAGGCCGAACATGATCCCCAGCACGACCAGGGAGATCAGAATCGAGTATTTCAAACGTTGCGATTGAGTCATTGCGAGTTCCTGAACCTGAAAAAATATCCGCTTTGTATCTGAATGCATGCCCCCCCCACCATTGCGTGGGGATGGCGCGCTGCAAACGGGGTGTCATGGTACAGCGGGTGAAGAGATTTGGCTTCATCGCGGCATTGACCATGAAGATTTTGAAGTGTTTCGTCGAATCACACCGCTGATTCTTCCGCACGCCTGAAAAACGCCCGCCCTGTGCGTAATGCCGGTCAGTTAAGCAATTTCTGCGGTAACGCAATTGTTGTAGCAGCTGGCGAAGCCTGCGTTCGGCTGCGCAGCAGTCGTAAAACCGGAGTTTGCGGTCTACCTGAAA